>JAFAWQ010000021.1 GCA_019241645.1 Alphaproteobacteria bacterium | reverse complement strand
AAAAAAGTTGAAGATGCTGAAGCGCTATCTGCGGTCAAACTACAAGATATCGCCCGAAGAATATCGCGCGAAGTGGGGTTTGCCGGCGGATTACCCCATGGTCGCACCGAACTATGCGGCACAGCGATCGGAGTTCGCGAAGAAAATTGGCCTTGGCCGTTCTTCGCCGGCCACGAAGAGCAAGCGCCGGGCCTGACAACGGGCTGCAGCGATTTTGGGCGACAGGGCCGCGCGATGGCGGCGCGGCCAATGCTGGTTGGCCGGTGCGTGAGCCAGACGCCCCAGGCGTGTCAGGTGAAACCCCTGCAGGGCACCTAGCCCTTCAGCGTCCTTCGGAATGGAGATGCTAGTCCTCCAAGCGCCGATGGGGGACCCGCTCGACAGCTGCGGTCATGAGGCTAATATGGTTACGCCCACCGGTGCGGCTTGTCGCAACCGGAGCGTCGACGCTCCCTGACAGGGAGTTGTTCGATGGCTCGGTACGAAAAACAGGTCGTATCAAAGAAGGAGCTGAAAACGGTATGTGGCATTCCTTATTCCCCGCAGCACATCGCGCGGCTCGAGGCGGCAGGGCGGTTCCCCAAGCGGATCCGACTCGGCCAGAATCGCGTCGCGTGGCTACTTGCGGAGATCGAGGAGTGGATCAATACACGCATCGCTCACCGCGACGCGTCCGCAAACCCAAACACCTCCTCCTAAGGGGCACTCTTCCGGGGACCGGCTGAAAAGCCGGTCCCTTTTTTTCAAAATCAACAATCGATAAATGCCTCCGGCTTCGCGAAGCACAACGGCTGAGCGCTAGTGCGTGCGAAACCAATTCGTGTAGGCAGAGGCGTTTATGAAGTCGAGCAACTGCTTGCCGACCTTCTCCTCGCCGTCAGTGCTTGGATGAGTGCATTCGTTCTGCACGCCATTGTTGCTCGGACCGCGAAAGTCGCTGTTGAGGCAGGCAAAACCCGCAGGACAGTTATGGCCGTCCGCCCAGAGATATGGGCCCCAGTCGATCCAGGTTGAAAGCGGGCTGCTGCCGGTTCCGCCGTATCGCAGGTCTCCGGCAACCGGGTCGATGGTGTGCGGAGGACGCATTTCCTGGATTTGCGCGTCGACCAGCCACTTGATGGCAAAGCCTAGTTCATAAGCGTAGGGCTCGGGGTTCAGGGGATTGTGGGCGACAGTCGCGTAGCCGCCATACGTCCTTGGGCTGATGAACACCTGCCGTGCATTGGGATAGCGCAGACGGATGGCGCGCATAATGTTGCCGAGGCGGGTTTCGGCAGTGAATGCGTCGGCGTTCGGGTCGGGAAGCGAAATGTTCGGGTCCCGCTTCATGCTGTCCGCGCTTTTGAACCAGATGCTCTGCACCTGCGCCTCCGAGAGTCCGGCGGGAGTCAGGATTTCGTCGCGAACGCGGTCGTACTCCGTGTAACCGCCGATGGACGGATCCCACGTTTCGAGAGTGCGGTTTGCCTTCGCGCCGTCCACCGGCCAGATCTTGCCGTCATGCGGCGGGCTGTGATTTTCGCTGAACGCCTGTCCCATGAAGGATTCGGGCTGATTGTAGGGACAAAAGCTATTAGCCGAAGTGCAGGCGGGGCGTTGCCGCAACGGCTTCGGAGGAGGGCAAGTCGTGGGCATTGGATCGTCCGGGTCGTTCGCGAAAAACGCGTTGCCGCCGCAGAACTCTATTGTGTTGTTGGAGAAGCCCAGAGAGAGAAAGACGATCTTGCCGTTGACCTCGTTCGGCTGCCCGCCCGGCAATCGGGGCACGATGTTCGCGGCGAAGCTCAGCCCGTCGGCGATATGATCGTCCGGCGCTGTGTTGGTCCCGTTGCTGTAAAGCTTGCCGGGATAGAGACCGAGGTACAGCTCTCCAGCCTGAAAGTCGGTGAGCGGCGTGAACTGCGCGCTGGGAAGCCCGACAGTGCAGGTGGCGGCCCAGGCGGGCGCGATACTGAGCCCGGCCAAGTTCAGGGACAAAGCAACCGCCCACAATTTTCCGATGCCTCGATCACGCATTTTCTTCTCCTTGCCAATCGTTCGACGGTCAAAACCCTACCACAATTTTGATGTTGGTGTCTCGCCAGCGCGGATGCCACATGCCAACGCGCGACAATTTTTGTGTTGAGGTTTGCTAACATTTCAATCCGCATCGGCCGCATACGGTTGGGGAAACGTTTGGGGATACAGTTTCCCCCGATGGATCCCCTGGTGCACTGGAATTTCGCTTCGGCCGCCAGAGACTTACAACGCCGTTGCTGACTAAGATCACCCCGACTATTGTGTGTATTACCACTCTTCGGAGGGTGATGTGTCCTGATCTGGCTTTGACTGAGGCTCCGTCTCATGGCCGAGTACGGGAGCGTTCGCAGACATTTCTTTTGCTGCCGCCGAGCGGCCTTCCAAACGTCTCTCCAGAGAGACCCGCAGGCGATTGTTTCGCAGCAAACGATCATATTCTTCCGCTGACAGTCTCGGCTGCGCTTCAAGAGTGCCAAGCTCAACGGGAATGGAGACTGCCTGCGGCGTCACATTTCGGATGTGTGCCGCAAAATGGAGCCGCGGTTGCGACAGGATGAAATCTGGCGTGGTGCGCATGTCGGGTGCCATGTGGCGCGCGTCGGCCATCGATAGTCCTGCCGCGAACTTGATGCCGGTGTTGGCGGCAAGCGAGGCTCTCAGCGACGAGGTCGCCTGGTCGAGATATTGATGGGCAAAGACGCAGCCCAGCCGGTACTTGCGGGCTTCGGTGAGGAGGTCATCGATGTTGCTGTCGAAATAGGAGGCGGCTTCGTCGACGATCAGGAAGGCGGGCATGCGCTCCTCTTCGGGAATGGCGGCCCGCTCCAGCACCGCCTGAAGCACGAGCGAGATGAAGATGCGCCCGAAATGCGAAGAGGCGCCCTTGAGGAAGTCGCGCGCCGTATCGACCAGGATAATTGAGCCTTTGTTGAGCTCAGCAAAGAGGTCGATCTTGGTTTCAGCCGACGTGAAAAGCCGTGCCAAGGTCGGGTTCTCGATGATGGCCTGCAAGCGGTAGCGAATCTGCTCCTTGGTCTGGGCAAAGGTCTTGGAGGTGAAATCCCGTTCGAAGAAATTGCGCTGCAGCGGCGGCAGAGATCGGATC
>JAFAWQ010000030.1 GCA_019241645.1 Alphaproteobacteria bacterium | reverse complement strand
TCATACCGCCAAGACGTCCCCCAATGCCCGCCCCGGCACCCGCCAAGGACGGTCCCCGCGTCAACGAAGATATCCGCGTCCGCACCATTCTCCTGATCGGCGACGACGGTCACAAATACGGCGAGATCGGCATCGACGAGGGCCGCGCCATCGCGGAGGAGAAGGGCTTCGATCTGGTCGAAGTCTCACCCGAAGCGAAGCCGCCCGTCGTCAAGTTGATGGACTATGGCAAATACAAATACGAGCAGCAGAAGAAGCAGGCCGAGGCGCGCAAGAAGCAGAAGGTCATCGAGCTCAAAGAGATCAAGATGCGCCCCACCATCGACGATCACGATTACGAGGTGAAGATGAAGGCGATGCAGCGCTTCTTCGGCGAAGGGGACAAGGTGAAGGTGACGTTGCGCTTTCGCGGCCGCGAGATGGCGCACCAGCATCTCGGCATGGAGCTTTTGCGGCGCATCCAGTCGGATACGGAAACCTACGCCAAGCTGGAGCAGTATCCGAAAATGGAAGGCCGCCAGATGATGATGGTGCTGGCGCCCCGGTGATTCCGGGCGGTTGGCTGACTTGCGTATTCGTCACGTCTGATTGTTGGCGCTGGCGCTAAACATCAAGGTGATGAGTCCGACCTCCACCGGCATTGCGCTCAAGCTCTCCAACACGCTTGCCTTCGCGCTGATGTACGCCGCGATCAAGCTCGCGGGCACATTCCCCGTGGGTGAGGTGATCTTCTTCCGCTCCGCCTTCGCGCTCATTCCCGTGCTGGCCTTCGCGGTGTGGAGCGGCGGCGTGCGCGAGGGTATCATCACGCAGCGGCCTTTGTTTCACGTGTTGCGTTCGATGGCCGGTCTGGCCGGCATGTTTCTGAATTTCGCCGCGCTGGCGCGCCTGCCGCTCGCCGACATCACCGGCTTCAGCTTCGTGGCGCCGATCTTCGCCGTGGTGCTCGCCACCATCATGCTGCACGAGCGCGCCAGCGTGGAGCGCTGGATCGCCGTTACGGCGGGCTTCTCAGGTGTGCTGCTGATGCTGCAGCCGCATGGTGGGGTGCTGCACTTGATGCGCGCCGGTTTCACCAGCGGCGCGGGGCTGGCACTGATGGGCGCGCTGCTGTCCGCCTTTGTCGTCGTCTTCATCCGCCAGATGAGCGCGACCGAGCGCAGCGAAGCCATCGTGTTCTATTTCATGCTCACCTGCGCGGTGGTAAGCGGCGCCACCCTGTTCTGGCATTGGACGACGCCTACGTGGTCCGCCGCGGGATGGCTGGTGCTGGCCGGAATTCTGGGCGGCATCGGGCAGCTCTGCATGACCTTCAGCTATCGTCACGCGGCGCCTTCGCTGCTCGCGCCGTTCGACTATGTGGCGATGGTGTGGGCCGCAGCGCTGGGGTACTTCGTGCTCGGCGAGGTTCCGCAGCCGCTGGTGATGCTGGGAGCGGCGGTCGTGATTGCGGCAGGGCTCTTCATCATCTGGCGCGAGCGGCGGCGGCATCTGGCGAGCGCCGATGCCGCCGAGATGGCTATTCAGGTCAGCGAGTAGCGAGCGCTGCCGCAAGGATCCGTTCGATCGCCTCGGCGTAGTCCATGCCGGCGGCTTCCGCGGCAGCGGCAAAGCCCGAACCCGGCTCCAGGCAGGGATTGGGATTGATCTCCAGGATAAACGGCTCGCCCGCCTCGCTGACCCGGAAATCGACGCGGGCAAAACCCTTCAGGCGAAATAGACGCCACGCCACGGTCGAGAGCTCGGTCAGCTTTCGGTAGAGCGCTGGTTCTTCCGCTTCGCTGCGGAACTGGCGGATCGTCTGATTGTACTCCGGCGAGGCTTCGCTCCATTTGGCATCGTAGCCCACAATGCGCGGGCGATTTGCATCCCAGTTGTGGAACACCATTTCGGGAATCGGCAGCACGCGCGGCTCGCCGTTTTCTTCCAGGACGGAAATGTTGAACTCGCGTCCTTCGATATAGGCCTCCACAAACCACCGGCCGCCATGCTTGCGGTGGGAGGATCCCGCACGCTGCAGCACCGCGTCGCGTCCCGTCACCACGGCGCCGCCGTCCAGCCCAAGAGAGGCATCTTCGGTTGCGGACTTCACAACGTAGCGAACATCGTGCGCGGTGTTATTGTATGGCACTTCATCCCAGTCCGGAGTCGGCAGGCCGGCGAGGCGCAGGAACTTCTTGGCCAGGGGCTTGTCACCTGCCATCGCCATTGGCGCGGATGGGCAGCCCGTGTACGGCACGTTCAGCTTTTCCAGCAGCGTGGGAACGATCGCGGCGAGTTCGCAGTGGCGGAAGATCGCCTCGACCATGTTGAACACCACATCGGGCCGGTACTCCGCGATGACAGAGCGCAGGGTCTCAAGGTCAAACACGAACGGTGAGAGCGATGCGCGATGGCCGCGCGAGGCCAGTGCGTCGGCAACAGCGTCGGCGGCGACCAGTGTATCCTGCTCGTCAGGAGGTGCATCCGGCGCCACGTCCGAATGCAGCACGAGAACGCGCATGGTTGGTTACGCCGCGACGCGCAGCTTCGCGCCGAGCCCGGGATTGCGTTCGAGGAACGACTCCATAATGCGGCCAATAAGATCGCGGTAGCTGAGCCCTTCGCGAGCGGCGATCAGGCACATGTCGGAATGCTCGGGACGCAAACCCGCCACCGGGTTCACTTCGATGAAATTGGGTTTGCCGTTGGCGTCATTGCGGAGGTCGACTCGGCCGCCATCGCGGCAGCGCAACGCGCGCCAGGCGGCCAGCGCCACCTTGCCGGCTGCCTTCGCGCTCGCCGGATCGGCGGCAATGATATTCACCTTTTCCTGCCAGTTTCCGTCCTTGTTTTCGAAACCGTATCCGTCGCCGACCCAGGCTTTCTTTGGCACGATCTCGCTCACACCCAGCACGTGCGCCCCATCACCCGTCCCAAGAACAGCGACAGTGAACTCGCGGCCCGGCAGGAAGGTTTCGACCAATACGGGTTCGTTGAAGCGCGAGAGAAGTTCCGTAGCCACTCGTTTGAGGGCTGCGGGGCTATCGACCTTTGACTTCGCGTTGACGCCTTTGCCCGAGCCTTCGGCAACCGGTTTGAGGAAAAGAGGGTAGGGCAGGTTCACTCTTCGAATGTCGGCCGTGCTTTCGATCACAGCAAAATCCGGCGTCGGGATGCCGCAATTGCGCACCACGCGCTTTGCCATGGATTTGTCGAGTGTCACGGCAAGCGTCAGCGCATCCGAAAAGACGTAAGGAATGTCGTAGGCATCCAGCAACGCGGGCACCTGCGCTTCCCGCGCGAAACCCTTTAGTCCTTCGCAGAAATTGAACACGGCGTCCCAGCGTTCGCCCGCCACCAGCGCTTCGGCCAGCGCCTTGATGTTGCCGATGCGCGTCACCTGCCAGCCGAGGGACGTCAAGGCATTGCAGATCGCATCGATGGTGATTTCGCTGTCGAACTCGGCGGTGTCCTCCTCGCCATAGCCCATGGCGAGATAGTCGGAGCGCAGGTCGTAGGTGACGCCGATGCGCATGGCTATTTTCCCGCGCCGAGTGTGCCGCCGGGATCGGGATAGCGGTACACGCCGCCCTCGAAATTGCGCAGCAGCAAATCGTCGCCGTCGCGGCCCACGACGTTGTCGGGCGCCAGCTGGATCTTGCCGCCTCCGCCCGGAGCATCCACGGCGAATATCGGTGTGGCATAGCCCGTGGTGTGGCCGCGGAGACCCTCAATGATCTCCAGTCCCTTTTCCACGTTGGCGCGGAAGTGGCTGGAGCCGCGGATCGGATCGGTCTGGTAGAGGTAGTACGGCTTCACCCGGTTCCGAAGCATCAGATGCATGAGCGGCTTGATCACCGCGATATCGTCGTTGATGCCCTTCATCACCACGGTTTGGCTGCCGAGTGGAATGCCGGCGTCGGCCAAGCGCGCCAGCGCTTCCCGCGATTCATCGGTGAACTCGCGTGGATGCGTAATATGGAGGCTCATGAACAGCGGGTGGTACTTCTTCAGCACCTTCACCAGGGCCTTGGTGATGCGCTGCGGCAGAACCATCGGTATCTTGGAGCCGATGCGCAGGAACTCAATGTGTTTCATGGCGCGCAGGCGCTCGAGCAGCCAGTCCAGCCGTTCATCGCCGATGGAAAGCGGATCGCCGCCCGAAAGCAGCACATCGCGCACCTCGGTATGAGCCTCCAGATAGGCCAGCGCCTTTTCCCATTGCTTGGGCGAGAACTGGTATTCGCCTCCGGGATTGCCCACGGCACGCGCGCGCGTGCAGTAGCGACAATAGGTTGCGCAGGTGCCGGTCGTGAGGAACAGCACGCGGTCCGGGTAGCGATGAACGATGCCCGGCGCTGCCGTGTCGTGGTCCTCCGCCAGTGGGTCGTCGGATTCCCCTGGTACGCGAATGCCTTCCGCCCGCGTCATGATGTGCGTGCGCCGCAACGGCTCGCCGGGATCGTCGCGGCTCATCAGGCTTGCGTAATAGGGCGTGATGCCGACGGGCAGGGGGCCGGCATGCTCCGCCACTGCCAGCCTTTCATCTTCCGAAAGCCGGAAAATTCGGGAGAGTTCATCCAGGCCACGGATGCGGTTTTGGAATTGCCAGTGCCAGTCGTTCCATTCGGTCACGGAGGTGCCCGGATAGAAGCGGCGGTAAAACACCTTAGTGTCGGGATTCACAGGGAAGCGAAGCGCTATCTTGCGCGGCGCCCGTCCGATGCGTGAAATCTGCTTCGCTTCTTGTCGAGAAAGGCTGGGCCGCGAGTCCGGTTCAGGAATACGGCGCAACGGAGGCTTCAACTCGCGCCCCCGCAACAACTGCAGACTCATTGTCCTCTCATCGCTTTGGCCGATAAATGCCGGACAGCCCCAGTGCGTTCCGGTACGGCTGCAACTTGGCCGCCGATATTTGGGCCCTCGGCTCCCTTGTCAAGTGTTCCAGTCGCGAATACTGGAATTCAGGGAAATTTCACCAATATTCGTTGCCAATAGAAGGGATGGATTACTGAAATCTGTACAAGTAATCGCCGCAGTCGAGTCGGCAGCGCGATTCCGTTGTGTTTTGCGATTTCATCGCGCGGCAAAGTGAAAGCGCATGGCTCCCGCTGAAAATTCAAAAACCTTTTGCGGAAGCGCGTTCGTTCGCGGCCCGAAGCAGTTCACCTTTTACAAGCACATCGTGAGGACTAATCCGGCGCGATTGAGATTGTTGGGGGTGGGCCACGATAGAAATGTGCATTGTACAGGACGAGCACGCGGCTGTGATGACGTCCGAGCGGAATTGTCAGCCGCCGCATGAGTTGCGCCGAATCGAAACTTGCGAGCATTGCCGAAGATTCATCCGGCTGCGCCACCAGGAGAACATTGCGCGCGCCAGCTCGGAGCGGCATCGTCATCTGAAAATGATCGTTTGGCGCTGAGCCGCGATCCCATGCCCGGATGGGAGCGGCGCGCGGCTGCGCGTAGTACAGGAGTTCTGCCAGCACACTGCGGTTGGCGGCGGAGATGGCATCATAGGAGACGCGCCCGGCTTCATTTACGACGGCCGCGCCAAGTTCGCGCCATCCTTGCTGGCGCTTCAGGGCGTTGCCAAATCCTGCGCGATCCGCCAGCGCGGGACTAACTTGTGCCGTCCATAGAGCAAGCATCGCCGCCGACCCGAGGCCAAGCGATATCCACAGCAGACGGGCATTCCACCACCGAAGCAGGGTTGCGACCGCGAGCGGCACCGCTGCGACATAGGCAGCAGCCGCCCAGTTGGCATTCGCCTCGGAGATGAAGGACTGAAACACAATTAGAATCAAAAGCGGCACGCTGAACGCGGCAAGGACAAGCCCTGCATCGCCACCACGGCGCCATCCGAGCAACCCACCTATCCAGCCTGCCATCATCAGCGGACCGAAGACGCCGAACTGCCCCAGCCCAAAAGCTGCCGCGTGACCGAGGCTGTATCGGGCATGGTTCCAATCGGCGTTGGCTTCGGTGTGCTTCAGCGTGGGAAAGCCATGCTGGGCGTTCCAGATCAGGTTCGGCAGCACGATCAGTAGCCCGAGTGCGACGATCGCAAGGCCCCGAAAGGAAAGCGCGAGCCGCCGTGTCGCTGGATCAAAGAGCGCGGCGATCGCTCCACCCAACAGGAAATAGAGCATGGCGTATTTGGCGAGCAGGCCGATGCCTAGGCCGAGGCCGCAGATGATTGGCCATTGCCACCCATTCTCGGTGCGCGCGCGCAGAAAGGCATAGAGGGCGACCGCCCAGCATAAGAGAAGCGGCACATCCGTCGAAATCAGGCCGGAGGAATAGGAAATACCGGGCAGCGTGATGTAAGCGAGCGCACTCCAGAAGCCCACGCGGGCATCATAGGCAAGCCTGCCGATGCCGAAGAGCGCGGGAGCGGTGGCGGCATGCAGCAACGGCGAGGCGAGACGGATCGCCCATTCCGCGTCCGACAGACGCGTGGTGGTCCACACGATCCACGCGATCAGCGGGGGCTTCGAGAAGTAGCCCCAGTCCGGTGACTGCGCCCACCACCAGTATTGTGCCTCGTCAGGATAAAGTTGCAGCGGGGTGATAAACAGGATGCAGAGTCGCGCGAGCGTGATCGCGCCCACGATGGACAGCGCCAAACGAAGAAACGACCTCTGATCGTTGGAGGGGCGCATCCGTCACTCCGGCGGAGGTGAAATATCGCCCGGCGCCGGAGCGATGCGAAAAAAGGTTACGTGCTCGCGTTTCCCCCGCGAATAGTCGATGCCGGTAACCTGATCTATTGGTCGCTCCTTGCCGCCGGCGGCGCGCAGCGACTGCAAGAAGCCTTTGCGGTCTCGATCTTCCACAATGGCGATGCCGCCCTGTCGCGCCGCGGTAACGCCCGCGACCTTGCCCGTTTCCAGCCGCGTATCGGTGCCGAGAAGGAACACAAGGCTCGGCTCCACATATCCGGCAAGGATGATGGGAGGATCGGAACGTTGACTGTCGGCTCGGGCATGCGCGGCAATGGTGCGGCTCATCCAGATCGGGTCGAGGGCCGGCGCGACGACCGCTGAAAGCAGGGGATAGAGAAGCAGAGCCGCGACAAGAGCGCATCCCGCCGCAGTCGGATTTCGGCAGCGGACGGTAAGGACGATCGTGGCCCCGGCCAACGCAAATATTGCTGTCGCAATGACAGTCGGAACGGTGTTGATTGAACTGCCAAGTTCTATCGGAAGAATCGCGATGCCGGCTACAGCTGCCAGTGCGACCACCATGAATTGCGCGGCTCCAATGCCGCGCAGCGTGCGTTCCCAGCGGAATATGGCGGACGCCCCGGCAATCCAGCAGGCGACGATCATCGCCAGCGCCGGATAAACCGGCAGGATGTAGTGCGGCAGCTTGGTCGGCACGAACTCGAACAGCAGCCAGTTCGGCACGATCCAGGCGAGGAGGAAGCAAAACGGGGGCTGTGCACGCTGCACGACCGCCGCGCCGATCGCCGGAAGCGCGAAAAGCGTGGACGGCCAGAAAGTGACACTGAACAGGGCCAGATAGTAGCCCGGCGGCGCGCCGTGGCTTTCCTGTCCGGTGAGAATTTTGGCCGCGAAATCGTGACCGAGCGAACGCTGGTAGAAGGCACCGTGACTCGCGAAAGCAATCGCAATTGCCCACGGCAACACGACGGCCAGCGCGACGGGAATACCCCACGCGAAGCGAAGCCTTAGCAGCCAGCGCCAATCGCGATCCCAAAGACAGATCGCCAGAGCGGTAAGCGCGACAACGACGAGGAGGACCGGCCCTTTCATCAGGACTCCCGCGCCGATGGTGGCCCAACAGGCCAACGCCGTCGCCAACGTCGGCCCAGAGGGAAGGCGGCCACGCGCAAAAAGATACGTGCGCAGGAGAAATCCCTGTGCCGCGACGATGGTCGCCAGCAGCAGCGCATCTGTTGTTGCCATCTGGGCTTCAGCCGACAACGCAACGGTAAGCGCGAGCAAAGCTCCCGCGAGCAGCGCGGTTTCGCGCGAGGCAAAGGCACGTGCACTCCAGTAGGTCAGCAGCACAGCCAGGATGCCGCCGAGCAGTGACGGCAGGCGGTAGGTCCATATCTGGTTGAAGGGCGGATGCCCAAAAGTGCGCGTCGCGGCGGCCTGAGCCCAGTAGATGCCTACCGGCTTATTGTAGCGCGGAACCGTGCTGAAGCGGATGTCGACGTAATTGCCGCTTTCGATCATCTGCTTCGAGGCCTGGGCGAAGCGGCTCTCGTCGCGATCGAGCGGCGGCAGCGCGACAAGGCCAGGAAGCCAGGCGAGCAAACAGAGCAGCACAAGCACCGGTACCGGATGGCGGGCGAGCCGGTCCAGATAGCGCGGTTGAGTGGCGGGGGTTGAGTCGCTCACCGCGACCAGTCTTAGCAGCGTTGCCGCGCCGAACGGAATGCGAGGCTGGCTGTTGCTCGCCCCCGGTAGCCCGTATAAGCCGCGAGTTGCATGCAGATCGGCGCCGCCAATTGCTTCCTGAACAGGTGACGCTTTCCGTCGTGGTTCCCGTAAAGGACGAGGCGGACAATGTCGCGGCCCTGGCCCGCGAAATTGCCGCGGCTATGGCTGCCGAGCGCGCCGAAATCATCTTTGTCGATGACGGTTCGACCGACGAAACCGCCGCCAGATTGCTGGCCTTGAAGGACGAAATCCCAAACCTGCGAATTATTCGCCACAACGGCAATTTCGGTCAGAGCCGGGCCGTGCGAACTGGCGTGCAGGCCACGCGCGCCGATCTTATCGTGACCTTGGACGGTGATGGACAAAACGACCCGGCGGACATTCCGAAGCTGCTCTCGCTCCTCCGAGCCGACAACACGGGAAGGTTGGGACTGGTCGGCGGCGTGCGGGTCGAGCGGCAGGATGCCTCAAACCGTCGGTTCGCCTCAAATTTCGCCAATGCCTTCCGCCGCTGCATGCTGAACGACGGCGCCAGCGATTCGGGATGTGGACTGAAGGCGTTTCGGCGCGATGCCTATCTCGCGCTGCCCTATTTCGATCACATGCACCGCTTTCTCATCGCGCTGACGCTGCGGGAAGGCTATGAAGTGGAAGAGGTTGCCGTGAACCACCGGCCGCGCATCCACGGCACCTCCAAATACAGCAATCTGCATCGCGCGCTGGTAGGCATCGTGGATACCTTCGGCGTGCGCTGGCTGCAGACGCGGTTCCGCGGCCAGGTCGAGCCTGAGGAGATGTGAATGCTTGGCCACGTCGTGATGTGGTTTTCCTCTGTACCCCACATCTGGAAGGTGATCGGCTTCTCCGGTCAGGCGTTGTTCGCCGCGCGCTTCATCGTGCAATGGTTCCAGAGCGAGCGCGAAGGCCGCAGCGTGATCCCCTTGGCCTTTTGGTATTGCAGCATCGGCGGCGGCACGATTCTTCTCGCCTACGCCCTGTATGTCGGGGACGCGGTCTTCATCGTGGGGCAGGCATCCGGCCTGATTGTCTATTCCCGCAATCTCTATCTCATTTTCCGTGAGCGGGCCGCGCTATGCGCCGTTGCCGAGCATCCCGATGCCTGAATGTGCTAAATACGCTCGGAGATTCCAACCGGTGGAGAAACCATGCGCTCCTTTCCGCTGCTGCTGATTGCCGTGATCCTTTACAACATCGTTGCCTTCGGGACCGGCGCGACTCACAACGATGTTTACGGCACGCTCAACTCAGCCGCCACCATTCACATGTTTTCGGGCGACGAGTGGCACTACAGCATCGGTGACTTCCTGGTAACGATAGGCTTGGTGCTGCTCTTCATCGAAATCGTGAAGGCAACCCGCACGAGCTCCCGGCAAATCCTCAATCACGGCCTCTCAATGTTGACTTTTGTCGTGGCGCTGATCGAATTCATCACATTGCGCGGATTTGCGACCAGCACATTTTTCCTCATCCTGGCGATGTGCATGATCGATGTGGTCGGCGGCTATACGATTTCCATCATTGCTGCTGAGCACGATCTGGGTATCGGACGCGCTGGAACAGACTGACCACAAGCTCGCTGGACAAATGCCATGGAACTCGAACTCAAGGCTGAAAACGCACGTCTCAACGCCTACGTGGCGGTCACGGTGGCCATGCTTTCCGTGATTACCGCCATCGGCAATATCAAGAACAGCAATATCGCCCAGCAGATGGCTTTCACGAAAGGCAACTCGGTCGACATCTGGAACGAGTATCAGGCCGCCCGCATCAAACTGCATACCGATGAGGATGCGCTCGGCACGATCACCTTCTCCGCGCCGAGCGAAGCCGCACGCGCCGAAACCGCCCGCCTGAAAGCCAAGATTGCGAAATATGAGGCCGGGTCGAAAGACCTGATGGCGAAAGCCAAGGCAGAGGACGCGCACTATGAGGCGCTCGATCTGCATCATGAGCAACTAGACATCGCGGAAGCGTTGAATTCGATCGGTATTTCGCTAGCGGCAGTGGCCGCACTCACCGATTTCTTCTGGCTGCTGTGCGTCGCGTGGGGTTTCGGCGCGTTTGGTTTGACTATGGCTACGGTGGCCTTTTCCGGCTCAACGTTCCATCCGGATCTGTTGATGCGGTGGCTGAGTTAGCGGCCAGTCAAGGTTTTGGACTGCCGGCGCAACGAAAGCGCAGGCCCGGCTTCTCCAATACGGCGCCAGTCTTGGGATCGACCGGATGCCAGCCTGCCGGGCAGAAGATCACGATACGGTGCATGCCGGCAGGGATATCGTGCCGCTGCTTACCGCGTGCCATCGAATAAACACGTGGCTTTGCGTTCCCTCCCTCTTCGTACACATAGGCGTCCGCATCGCTGTCGCAATTGTTCCAGGCGATGCCCTCCATGGCGGCCGCGCACCTGTTCAGACTGGGTTGGCCATACGGTCCGCCAGTGGCGGCGGCCGGCGAGGAAGCCGATGCGCCCGAAGCCGGTGCCGGCACCGCCGAATCCGGTTTTTCCACGGCTGCCGCTGCGGGAGCGACCGAAACGATCAGGGCAAGCACTTTCCAAACTCCGCGCATCAGTTGTTCCTCAATTCCAATTCTTCAGCCTGGGTGCTGACTTCAGCACGCCGGGCTTCGCCTTTTCGCTTTTGAAGCCTGGCATACCAGGCTGTCCATAGCCCAAGCGCACCCAGCGTGCCGTAGCCGATCACCGGTCCTGCGATCAAATAATTGCGAATGGAAAGGTTGTAGATCAGGGCAACAGACACCGCGGCGTCGGCTAACAAACCGAATCCCCACACCAGAGTAATCAGTGTCATGACCCGGCGAAATCGCTCGCTGGAACGCCGTGCTTCGAAGGCCTTAAGCTCACTCGATTTCTTGCGGATCATGCTCGCCCGCGCCAGCCCGTAGACAAGGGGCTTTCCTATTGCAGCCGATCCCAGAAACACGGCCCCTATGATAACCGTCACGAGCTTTTCCCGCAGTTGCAGGATTCGAACGGAGCCACCCCCAATCAACGCAAGCAACGAAAGCGCGATGCCGAGCAGCACGAGGATAGAAAGCGCGTCCACACGCCGATGGCGAAGGAACTCTACGATGCTCCAGACGATCGGCGGCGCCGTCGAGGCCGCCAGGGCCTTAACATCGCCCAGCTGTGTCTGGCTCAGGGAGTAGATGGTGTAAGGCAGGACGAAGTTGACCGCGATCTCTAGCGCTGTCGCCCAGCCATGGCGACGGAAATAGTCCCACGCGTTCTTGAAAATCTGGAGCATTCGTCTGGTATAGTTCCGTCACGTCGTTGTCCAATGGGCGAAGGTCAGGGGCCGTCCACGCGATAGCCGTCCCGGCGCAGAAGATTGGGCACGCCACGAGGGCCGGCAAGATGGCCTGCGCCGACCGTGACGAAGTACGTGTGCCGTTCCTTCAGCATGTTCTCCAGAGCCACGGTCCAGGCCCGGTTGCGATCATCGAACAGTGTTTTTTCGGCGCGCGGATTGTCCTTGAAGCCGCTGTTCATCAAATCGTTGATCTTGTTCACATCGCCCCGCGCCCAGGCATTCACGAGATCGTTCACCGAGAGCGTTTCGTTCAAAATTTCCTTGAGACCGGCGTCGAACTGCTGGATTTCCAGCGAGCGGTCTTCGGGCATGAGGAGCCGCAACTGCTGTTCCGGTGTTTCCAGGGCGCGAAAACGTACGCGCGGCCTGTCACGGGCAAACGCATACACCTGACGGTCAAGCCCATTCTCGGCCGACAGATGCTGCTGGGTGGCGATGCCCGATTCGAGCATCAGCAAGGCGAGCCACGGTCTCATTGGGCTGAGGAGATCCGGCGAGATATGCGTCAGCTTCAGTGCTGCGGCATAATCCTTGCGGACTTCGTCGGTCAGCAGTGTCGACAGCGAAACACCCGGCGGAAGCATCCCGTTCGCTTTGATGAACTCCCGTATCTTCGTCTTCTGAAGCTCATCCATCGGGATTTCGAAAACGAAAACGTCGGCAGCGTTCAACGCCGCATCGACCTTGGGGGTGCGCCACTGGGTTTCCGGTGGCAGGACGTGAATGGAGCCCAAAAGGTAGACCGTGCCTTTGGACCCATGCACCGTCCACAATGCCGGATTGGCGCGCAGCGATGTGGTGACTTCCGGTGCCTCTGCCACAGCTGCGCCCGCCGCCACGAGGGTGGCCGCGCACAGGGTTAGCACGCAAGCCCGCGCGGTGTGCAGATGTCTACGAAGCCGGAAGCTCATCGATATCCGAAGGGTGGTGTCTTCCGCTTCAAATCGCGATACCGTTCCCGCAGCTTCGTCTGCCGGGAAACCAGCGGCATGCGCTCGCCGCGAACGAAAACGGCAGTTGGCGCGCTCGTCACATTCAGCGGATCGCCATTCCAGATCACCACGTCTGCGTCCTTGCCGGGCTCCAATGTTCCGTAGGTGTCCGCAATGCCCCAGGCTTGCGCGGCGTTGCGGGTAATCGCCGCAAGAGCGTGGTCCCACCGCATGCCATTCGCCACGGCATTGCCCGCCATCTGGGCAATGGTGCCCGCATCGTGTGCTGGATTGTTGCTTCGGGGCTGAAGCACCACCGTGACTCCGGCTGCATCGAGACGGGCAGCGTTCTGAAGCGTGGCGCCGAGATCGGAAAAGCTGGACGGCAGATTCAGGTTGGGATCGATCACGACCGGTACTTGCGCTTGCGCGAGGTCCCGCGCCACGCGCCACGCTTCGCCTCCACCGACAAGGATAAGCTTGAGCCGATTTGCTCCAGCGAATTGCACAATCTGCCGTATGGTCGAGGCGCGTTCCGCGCGCACGATCAGCGGTTCCTCTCCCCGGATGACAGGACCGAGCGCATCGAGATCGATTCGCGTGCTGCGCTGATCGCGCGCGCCGCCCGGCCGGTGGTAGCCTTCCCGCTGGCTCCAATATTCCCGCGCGTCCTGTAGGGTTTCCCTGAACTTGGCCCAGATGTCCGGCCGCGATTTAGACTGCTTGGCTCCCCCTGCCGGTTCCAGATCGACCACCACGCCGGCCTGACGCTTGATCAGCAAGTCAGGACCGTTTCCGAGATGAATGACAGCGCCGGTTCCGCAGAAGACTTCGCTGCAGGCGGGCGGCGCTGTCAGCGAACGGGTTACGCCCGCAATTCGCGCCACCGGAATGGCGACAGAATCCGGATTAATTGCGTCGGCGATATCGAAGGCAGCACTGTCGATAGCTTGGTTCGGTGTCGTGTCATTGGTCTCGGCGACCAAATCGACTTCGTCGATGCCAAGCTGCGTCCACGATGACATGAGGCCGGGGGTTACAGGGCGTCCCTCCGCATTGATGGTTTTGGCGCCGTCGGGTGCCGTGAGATGGGCCCCCACCTGGGTAATCCGTGATCCTTCGATCAGAACGTCGCCGTCGTTCAGTGTGCCGAGCCCACCGACCGTGTGGAGGTGGCCGTGCTGGATCAGTGTCGCTGCAGATCCCGCAGGCAACGCCCCGACGGCGACCGGCTTCGGTACGGCCGCGGGCCGCGGTGGGGTCTGCAAGGATCGGGGCGCTCCGGACGGCTGTGCCGCTGCCAGAGTCGCGAAGCCTATTAGCGCAGAACATGCCGCCAGCATGACTCTCATTGTCCCGCGCCTCCCGAGCCGCCATTGCCTTCTTGACCGGCTTCAAAATCCGTTCGCGGGCTGAGGCGAGAATTGTCCCGGTCATAAATCAGCGCGCCATCGATGAAGACCTTTTCAGCATGCGCGTAGACCGACAGCGGATCGGTATCCCACATCACGACGTCCGCCATTTTTCCTTTTTCCAAGGTCCCCGTCTGCTTCAGAATGCCCAGTGCATAGGCCGGATTGCGGGTCATCCAGGCCACGGCATGCGCGCGCGTGATGCGATAACCCATGCGCCGCCCCGCCGCCATCGCCTTGGCGACCTCCTGATTCAGGCGCTGAATGCCGATAGGATCGTCCGAGTGAATCATGGCGCAGGCCCCGGCATGATCCACCATGGCGATGTTTTCCGGAATTCCGTCATAGGCTTCCATCTTGAAGCCCCACCAATCCGCCCACATCACGCCGCAAACGCCGTTGCGTCTCAGAAGATCGGCGACCTTGTAGGCTTCGACGGCATGGTGGAACGCGGCAATGCGGAAACCGAATTCCTTCGCCACGTCGATCATCGTGGCCATCTGGTCGGCGCGATAGCAGTGCATCTGGACCGGGATTTTCTTGTCGAGCACCAGCGCCAGGGTCTCGAGGCCGATGTCACGGTCCGGTTTGTCTCCGGATTTAGACTTCCAGTACCTGCGCCACTTGTCGCGATATTCGAGAGCCTTTTCGAAGGCGGCGCGGTAACCAGCGACATCGCCCATTTGGGTTTGCGGTCCGCCTTTCTCGCCATAGACGCGCTTCGGATTTTCACCGCACGCCATCTTCAGATCGTACGGCGCATCGGGGAATTTCATTCCCTGGGTCGTGCGCGAGGGTACGTTCTTCAGCACCACGGATCGGCCGCCGATCAGATTGGCTGACCCTGGAAGGATCTGCATAGCCGTCACGCCGCCTGCCAGCGCACGCGTGAAACCAGGATCCTGCGGCCAGACCGAATTCTCGCTGCGCACTTCTGCCGTCACGGGACGGACAGCCTCGTTGCCGTCCTGCGTCGCTTCGTTGGACGGCGAGGGATAGACGCCCAGATGCGAATGGATGTCGATAATGCCAGGAGTGACGAACTTGCCCCTGCCGTTGATGACAACGGTTCCCGGTGGTTCGGGAACCTTCGCACCGATCGCCGCGATCTTGCCGTCCTGTAGCAGAATGGAAGCCTTGGCGAGTTCCTTGTCGGTGCCCGTCAGAATTGTCGCGCCACGAATGACCACCGGTCTGGAGGGAAGCGGCTTGTAGGTCGAGGGAAATTGATCATTGGGGAATTGATCGGCGACAGCCTCATCCTTTGGCATGGGATGCAGTGCCGGTATGATTGCCCAGGCCAGCAGCAGCACAAAAGCCACGATTGCGGCGGCACCCCAAAGCGGCAGTTTGCGTTCCATGGATCAATCCCCGTGAGGCGATGAGAGTTGCTTTCTTCTCCGCCGGAAGCAACGCCTAGTCTTCGCCGAATTTCGCTTCGATAAGGGCCAGCACGGCCGCCAGTGCTTCGCGCGCATCCGGTCCTTCGACCGTCACCTCGATGTGACTGCCGACCCGCGCGTTCAGCATCATAAGACCGAGAATCGAGCGTGCATCGACGCATTCACCGTCTTTCGTTATGTGGATGGTGGATTGAAAGCGGGCGGCGGCCTCCACCAGTTTGGCGGCAGCCCGGGCATGCAGTCCGAGCTTGTTGACGATCAAAACATGTGCCGTGAGCTGGTTGCTCACGGGTGGGCCCCGGAAAGGTCGGCGGAGCCGGATCGCATATATTTGCGCCCGGCTTCGATGGATTCGCGCACAGCCTCCTCCAGTGGCAGCCTGCCGCGGACATCCACCAGCTTGATGAGGCTCGGAAGGCTCGCTCCGGCGAGGACCTCGATCTTTCCCCGCTGCAGAAGCGTAAGCGCAAGATTGCACGGCGTGCCACCATACATATCGGTCACCAGGACGGTGCCGCTTCCGCTGTCGACGGACTTTGCCGCCGCGGCAATCTCACGCTGACGGCGCTCGACGTCGTCTTCCGGTCCAATGCAGACCGCCCGCAGTTGTTGCTGCGGGCCGATCATATGCTCCATCGCGGCGATGAATTCCTGCGCGAGCCGGCCGTGGGTGACGAGAACGATGCCGATCATTTTGCTACCTGGAGAGTGGCGAACCTTACCGATCCGGACCCGACATGGAAGCCTGTCGAGGCCGGCAGGATTCGAGGAATAGGCCGTGTTCAAATCCTGCAACCGTCGCCGCGATCTTTGCCGCAGCAGATGCCTCCCGGGGATCAAGATGGAGCAGGGGCGGCCATTTCTCTGCAGAAACCTCCAGTCCCGCGGGCGGCTGGAAGCGCTCGATCTCGGGCAATCGGTCGGGCTTGGCAGCCTGCGCAAGCATAACGGCAATCGTCACGTTCGAGGGCTCCGCACAAGGCAGCTCGATGATTCCGACACCGCGAATCTCAAGCAATCCCCGAAGAACCGGCGGAGCCTGCGCCATCAACGCGCCGTCCTTCACGAACAGTTCTGTCCGGTCATCTGAAACGAGCAATGCGCCATCCCCAATTAGGCGAACCGCAAGATCGGACTTGCCGACGCCGCTGGGGCCAAGAAGCAGCACGCCGGCGTCGGGCGAAGCATTCAGCCACGCACCCGCGTTCCCCAACTTCACGCAGGTGGCATGAATGTTCACGCTTTTGTCAGCGCACCGATGCAACTGGCAGCTCCACCACGAATCTGGCGCCACCGCCATCACGATTCTCGGCCCAGATCTTCCCGCCCATTCCGTGGACAATCTGACGCGCGATGGAAAGCCCAAGGCCCGAGTTTTTTCCGAAACCGTGCTCGGTCGGCCGTTCCGTGTAAAAACGTGTGAAGATCATGTCCAGATTATCCGGAGGAATGCCCGGGCCGTCATCTTCGACACTCATGCGTATCTTGTCTCCGAATTTGCGCGCGCTGAGCGCGACGGTGCCTTCTTCCGGGCTGAACGACACGGCGTTGTCAATCAGATTGCGGATAACCTGGCCCAGGCGTTCGTCCCGTCCGATCACAATCATCTCGGCATCCTCGGGCAGGTTGACGTTGAGCGAAATGCCCCGGGGAAGTTCCAGCATCCGATAGATGTCGAGGATCGTGGTCAACAAATGCCGCACATCCACACGCTCGGCCGTTTCCCGGCTGAGCTCGGCGTCCAGCCGGGAGGCATCGGAAATATCCGTGATGAGCCGGTCAATACGGCGGACATCGTTTCGGATGACCTGCATCATCCGTTGGCGGCCCGCCTCGTCTTTCGCACGGCCCAGCATCTCCACGGCGCTTTTCAGCGAGGTCAACGGATTCTTCAGTTCATGCGCGACATCGGCAGCGAAGCTCTCGATGGCATCGATGCGGCTGTAGAGCGCAGTTGTCATCTCGGAGAGGCTGGCCGCCAGATCGCCTATTTCATCGTCCCGTTCCGGCATGGGCGCAATCGTCTCGCGTCCCATACGGCCGCGCCGGATGCGATCGGCAGCCGCCGCCAATTTGCGAACCGGCTCTGCGATCATGCCTGAGAGGTAGAGCGAGGAAATCAGCATCACCATCAGCGCAACGAGGAAGACCTCGATCAGGGTGGCGCGCTCGGCGCGCAATATGGCATCGATATCGCCGCCTTCGGTGGAGACCATCAGCACGCCGTAAATGGCCTTGAACCTCTGCACCGGAAGGGCCACCGAGAGCACCAGGCGATTGTGCTCGTCGACGCGTTCACCGGTGGCGGTTTCTCCGTTCAGCGCCGCATGCACCTCGTTGTAGACGCGGCCATCCCCGCCTGCCTCGAAATAGGGCGGGAGCTTGGTGAAGGGCCGTACACCCATCACGCCGTCGTAAATCCGGCGCCAGGTCCGTCTGGCGCGGCTCCAAAAGCCAAGTGGGGGAAGTTCGGCGACTTCGACGACGTTGCGCGCCAGCAGGTAGCGCGTATCGATCTGGAGTTTGCCATCCATGCCGTAGAGGCGGGCCCGCAGTTGGGTCGGCGAAAGCAACTGCCGCAGCAGCGGTTCGGCCTCCTCCAGATTGATGCCGTGCCGCTCTTCGTCGGCTGTGTACTCGGCGAGCGCGGAGGCGACGATCCGGGCCTGCTGGGCGATACTGGCAAGCCGTTCGTCCACAAGTCCGACCCGGTGTGATTCGACCGTGAGAACCCCACCGATAAGGAACACCAGCGCAAATGCGTTGAAAAAGATGATTCGCCGGGTAATCGCCGAATGTCGCCGCGCCGGCGGCAAACTGATAGCGCGGCGCCAGAAAGCAAAAGACCATCTGCGGCGAGCAGAAGCGGGTCCACTCAACGCAGTGGACACCTAGTCCGCCTGATTCTCACGATACCGGTAGCCCACGCCGTACAGTGTTTCGATGGCCTCGAAATTCTCATCAACTTCCTTAAATTTCTTCCGTAACCGCTTGATATGACTGTCTATAGTTCTGTCATCGACATACACTTGGTCGTCGTAGGCGGCATCCATCAGGTTGTCGCGGCTCTTCACAAAACCCGGACGTTGCGCGAGGGATTGCAGAATAAGGAATTCGGTGACGGTCAGGCGCACAGGCTTTCCCTGCCAGGTGCATTCGTGCCGCTGCGGATCCAGAACCAGGCTGCCCCGAACGAGCGTATCGCGCTTTTGCTCTCCGGCCTCGGATGGTTCCTTGCGCGGCTCCCGCCGCCGCAGGACGGCCCGCACCCGTTCCAGCAGCAGCCGGTGCGAGAAAGGCTTTCGGATGTAGTCGTCGGCGCCCGCGTTCAACCCCATGAGCTCATCGATTTCCTCGTCCTTGGAGGTAAGGAAGATCACCGGAAATTCGCTGCTTTGACGCAACCGCCGCAGCAGCTCCAGGCCATCCATCCGAGGCATTTTGATGTCGAATATGGCGAGGTTGGGCGCCGAGGCCGAAAGCGCCGTGAAGGCGGACGCACCATCAGGGTAAGTGCGGACCTGAAAGCCTTCCTGCTCCAGCAGCATGCTGACGGAGCTGAGAATATTTTGATCGTCGTCAACCAGCGCGATGGTGGTCATGTTCGCGGCTTCGCCCACAGAGCCTCGCCACTATACTGATTTTGATTCACAAGACGAGCAACGTTCTCGTGCGGGGCGGTTAGCGTCAATGGCAGGCGTGACCTAAACGGCTGAATTTGTTGCCGTCGGCGTCAGCCTACTTTAGAAGGCCACGCTTCGCGGCGAGGAGAGAAATGGCGAGAGTTCCCAAGGAGTCCCGGATCGAACGATATCTGGAAATCGGGCTGTTCCGCTCCCGGTGGCTGCTGGCGCCGTTTTATGTGGGGCTGGTGATCGCCCTGGCCATGCTGCTGATTGTGTTTGTTCGGGAGGTGGCCGAGGCCGTCCCAAGGATCATGGCGCTCGATGCCGAACAGATGATCCTGTCGGTACTGACGCTGATCGATCTTTCGCTCGCCGGTAATCTGGTGCTGATCGTCATCTTTTCCGGCTACGAAAATTTTGTCTCCAAGATCGATACGGGCGCCAGCGAAGACCGGCCTTCCTGGATGGGAACGCTGGATTTTTCCGGGCTCAAGATGCGCCTCATCGGTTCAATGGTGGCGATTTCGGCAATTTCGCTGCTCAGGGCATTCGTCAGCCTCACCGAACCGGACACCGCGCTAAGCGAACAAAAGCTGTTGTGGCTGGTGATCTTGCACGTAACATTTCTGTTTTCCGGCGTGATGTTCGCTTTCATGGATTGGCTGGCGGGACTGTCGGAGGAACGCCGTATCGCGGAACAGCGCGAGGTCGAGCAACTTGTGGAGCGCCCGGAAGGCCTTGCGCAGGGAATTTCGCTCTCGATTTGACCCATGGGCCCCGTCAGTCGAAGTCCGGGACATAGGGATAGCGTTCAGCCACTGGCCCAAGAGCAGACTTTAGCGGCCCAAGCCACGGCTCGAAATTGTGCCATTCGTCGTTGGCCCCCTGGTAGATCGGCTTTCGCACCTGCTCGGAACTTACGGTTGTCAGGGCTCGCTCAGTCTCGTGGAAGCTGAGGCAGCCTTCTTCGAACGGAAGACCGAGATAGTCGAGAAGGCTAACGACTTCTGTCCTCGGATCCGCCACCAGGCGCTCGTAAAAAATGCGATGGACCTTCCCGGGCAACACGCCGTCGAAGTGTGCCATGAGTTCGACGTAATCGCGGTAGAGTCGGCCCATATCAGCCAGCCTATAGGTGAAATTCTGTCCAGCCGGAAAAAGTTGGGTGAAATTGGACCAGCCGCAGGCGAGGGGATGCCGTCGCACGTCCACGATTTTTGCGTTTGGAAGGATCAACTGCAGGAGACCGGCATGGACGAAGTTGGCGCCCATCTTATCGGTGAAGCGGGGCCGTTGCAGTTTTCGGTGGGGCTGTACGCCGCGCATATATCGTTCGCCGAATTCGCGCAACTCCTCCGCGCTCAAAGTTGCGAGGCCGGAGGGCTGATTTGGCCGACCGCTTTCCAGTAGAATTCTTTGAATTTGCTTCTGTACCTCGTCGAGACTGGTCAGCTCGGCCGTACCCTCGACCTGCGAGTGACTGGCAAGAATCTGTTCGACCAGCGTCGAACCCGACCGCAGCATCCCCACGATGAAAATGGGTGAGGCGTCCGGGCAGCCCATGCCGGCCCGCCCGCGAAAAAACTGCGGCGTGAAAACCTCCTTGCAGAGGCGCACATGATCGGTCAACACGTCCGGATCATACTGAAGGGTTAGCCGCTGAAGCGCATTCGCTTTCGCATAATAGCTGAACGACTTGGGGTGCAGCGCTTGGTCGGCATAGGCCTTGCCCAGGGAGAACAGCAACGCGACCCGGTCGGTCGACTCTAACGCTGCGGACGCCAGCTGTGTTTCCATTTCCGAAATATCGCTTTCGGTGAAGCGCAGGGTCTTGAGATTGCCCAAAGCCCAATACGCTTCCCCAAGAGTTGGATTGAGATGGATCGCCATGCGGAAAGCAGCGACGCAGTCGTCGCGGTCGCCGACGGCCCTGAGCGCATACCCAAGACGCAACCAGCATTCCACGCGGGCCGGATAGTCTTGCGTCAATTCGCGCCACAGGGTTGCCGCGTCGGAATATTTCCCGATTGCCTCAAGCACAAGCGGTTTCAGCGATCGAAAGAGCGGATTGCGGGACTGCTGTTTCAGCAGCGTTTCTGTCTCGATGAGTGCCGCCTCGGCCTTGTTCATCGACAACAGGACATTGGCATAGGCAAAGCGTGCTGCTGCAGATTGGGGCGCCAGCTGCAAGCACTGCACGAGCAGATTTTCTGCTTCACTTCTCCTTTCCAGGCGAATGAGAATTTCCGCCAGAAGCCGAAGCGCGCTCACATCCTGCGGATTGGTCTTCAGAAAGTCGCAGGCGATCCTTTCAGCAGGGACAAACCTTCCTTGATCGAGCAGCGAGGCAGCTTCACGCAGGCGCGGGTGATTCAGCCCCACATCGGGCCGCACGGCGTCCATGGCGCGCGCAAAGTCGTCGTCTTCGAGTATCATTGACCGCGGTCGGTATCAGCTTGGCCTTGGGGCCGCCAGCCTAGCCGCGAGCCGGGTCGGCGTATTCGACGAAGGCGTGCCCTGCCACAGGCTCGAGATCCCTAATCAAAACTTCGACTTCTTCCGCCGTTCTTTCCATGAAGTCGAACGCGCTCTCGCGCATTTCGGTCAGATGGCGAATGCGGGCTTCGACCTCTTCGCGCTCCTGCGGATGCAAATCGAGTGTGCGCAGCCGCTGCAGCCCCACGCGAATCTCTTCCGTCATGTCAAAAAGGCCATTGAGCGGCGACGAAATGCGCAGCACCAGCTTGTGGATGCGCGCCCGCAATGCGGCATCCGGCAGGTTGTAGAGGTTTTCCCGGTTGCGATCGTAGATGCCGATCTCCTGCAGCGCCTGCCGCATGATGCGCATGGTTACCGGGCCATAGGGATCGCCGATCCCCTTTACCCTTTTGGCGAGTTTCAGCAGCGCCAGCATGGCGGAAAGCACTTCGCCGAAGAACAAGGCGGCGTGCTGCTCGCGTCGCTTGCGCTCGACCCGCCATTCGATCTGCGTGGCCGTCAGCGCGCCGGCCGTGGCCAATATCGAGCCGAGCGCGATAGCGCCGACCGTGCTGAAATTCGAAAGGAAATCGTAAGCGCCCGGTTCGATCCTCAAAGCCGCCCTCTTTGCTGCAAGGATATTAGTGAAGTCTCGAATTGAATGGAGAAGTGGAGAGGGCTTCTGTTGCCCGGTGCCCTCTCCGAAACCGCGCTTGTCTAACCTAGGTTAGGCAGCGAGGGCCATTTCGTTATCGTTGGCACCTGTACGATTAGCCCGATAACGGCGGATACCATACCGGACGAAAGGTCAGCCTTTACACGTCTGTCGATCCTGTTTCGGCCCCCTATCGGAAGTCAGAACCCGGAATCTGAAATCGGGAAATCCGATTTCTAGCTTCCGTTTTCCGGCTTCCGCGCCCGCTATGCGGGCGCTGGTGGAGCCGCCGGGTACCGCCCCCGGGTCCAGTCCGCTTATTACGCAGCCGTTTATCGTCATAGTCCGGGCGAACCCGGACCCTCCCTATATAGGGGGTGGGGGTAAATAATTGAAGCCTGCCGATAGGATTCGACGGCCCGGCCGGAATCGCGAGAAATTCGAGCGAATGCGCCAGTATCTCGATCTGATGGGACGTACGCTCCAGACGGGCGTAGAAAAACGCGACCGGACCGGCACCGGCACGCTATCGATCTTCGGCCATCAGATGCGGTTCGATCTGGCCGAAGGCTTTCCGCTGCTCACCACCAAGAAGCTGTTTACTAAGGCCATCATCCACGAACTGCTGTGGTTCCTGCGCGGCGACACCAACGTGCATTGGCTGCAGGAACGCGGCGTCAAAATTTGGGATGAGTGGGCCGACTCAAGTGGCGAGTTGGGACCGGTATACGGGCATCAGTGGCGCTCCTGGCCAAATCCCGACGGCGGCACCACCGACCAGATCTCGAACCTGATCGCTGATATCAAGCGTAACCCGGATTCGCGCCGGCTGATCGTCACGGCCTGGAATCCGGCCGACGTGCCGAAGATGGCGTTGCCGCCGTGCCACTGCCTCTTCCAGTTCTATGTCGCCAACGGCCGCCTGAGCTGCCAGCTCTACCAGCGGTCGGCGGACATTTTCCTCGGCGTTCCGTTCAACATCGCCTCGTATGCGTTGCTCACCATGATGGTGGCGCAGGTCACGGGCCTCGAACCGGGCGAATTCATTCACACTTTCGGCGACGCGCATCTGTATCTCAATCATCTGGAGCAGGCTCGTGAGCAGCTGGCGCGCCGGCCCTATCCGTTACCCACGATGCACATCAATCCGGAGGTGAAGGACATCTTTTCCTTCAGCTATGAGGATTTCCGGCTGGAGAATTATCAGGCGCATCCGCATATCAAGGCGGAAGTCGCGGTGTGAAAAAAGCCCCGGCGCCACATGACGCCGGGGCTTCGATCGAGGGTCTGCGACGCGATCAGTAAAAGATGTCGTACGCCACCTGCACCACTTCGCCGGTGTAGCGATTCACCAGCACGGCATCGCCGCCCTCGCGCACCCAGACATAGCCCGGAGGCGGGGGCTCAAGCCCATAAAGTGCAAAGTCCATCAGGAAAAAGTTGGCGGCCAGCAATACGGCTGGAACGCGCTGGCCAAGCACAAAGCGCCTATAAACAAACCCACGAGGCGCTATCCACGGCCGGGCGGCATGAAACCGGCGGGGGGCGCGATAGACCTTCCGGGTCACCCGAACGTTCACGCCATTTGGCCGGTCGGTAACTGTGCGGCGGATGGTGGTGCCGTTCGGCCGTTCGGTCACGGTGCGGCGAACATCGGTGCCATTCGGCCGCTCCGTGACTGTCCGGCGCATTTCCGTTCCGTTATTCCTTTCTTTGACCACCACCCGCTTATCCACATCGTTGGCAGCAAGACGGATCGCGCCGCCCTGGCCTGAACTTGCGCTTGCCGGGGCCGCGGTGGCCACAAGTCCCAGAGCAATTCCAAAAATTAGTGCCGTTCTCATCTGGCTTCTCCCGAGCAATTCGTAGGATAGACAATGGCCGTGGCGTCCAGAACGTTGCAACACGGTGGCCTCGGCCTGCGCCGCAAGGCCGGGAGCGCGCCTGTCAGGTCCTCGATCGAGATCACGGATATGTGATCACCAGAACAGGCCGTATTCGATACCCACAACCTCACCCGTGTCGGGCTCGATGAGCACCGCGTCGGGACCGATGCGAACCCAGATCAGACCATCGATCGGCGCCCAAAGTCCGTAAATCGCCCAGTCCGTGATCCAATAGTCGCGAACAAACCACGTCCTCGGCACACGCTGGCCAATGAGCCAGCGGCGGTGGGCCCATCCTGCGGGATGGCGGTACGCACCGGCATGAAAGCGACGGCTGGCGTAAACTGCGCGCCGAACGGTCGCGAATCGTTGTGGCCGATGTGCCGCGCGAGCGTGGTGCGCCGGATGCCGCTTGGCGTGATGCACCGTCCGGTGCCGGTGACTGTACGCAACACGATGCGATCCATGGCGGACGATATGATGCCTCGCATGATGATGACTGCGAGTATGCAAGGAATGGCGACTGGCGTGGCGATGCGTGTGGTGCCGCACAGCGTGTCGCATGGAGTGCGCCCGATGCGTCACATGCCGACGAACGGCGTGCGATCGACGAACGGCCTGCCGGTGGCTGGAATGGTGACTGACATGTGCATGTGCGGTCGGGCTCCTATGCGCGTGGCGGTCCGCCGCCGAAGCGGGCATTGCAGCCAGCACAAAGCCGATGGCGACCAGCAAACCTCGCATGGAATTCTCCTTCCCGGCGATCAACCCGAGTATGGCAGCATAGTTCCATAGCCTCTTATGCCAAAGCCGCGACCGGATTAAGGTTGACTGGAAGAAACCGGTGGACGACTTGAGCGAAAGCACATCGATCCGTCAGGCAGAACCTGCCGACGCCGCGCTGGTCTGCCAATTTATCCACGAACTCGCCGAGTATGAGAGGCTGGCAGGCGAGTGCGCGGCAACGCCCTCGGGCATTGAGGCTACGCTGTTTAATACGAAACCGCACGCGTTCTGCGATATTGCCGAACGGAACGGCGAGCCGGCCGGTTTTGCCTTGTGGTTTTACAGCTACTCCACCTTTCACGCGAGGCCTGGGATATATCTGGAAGATTTGTATGTCCGTCCACCCTTTCGCGGCGCCGGGATCGGAAGAATGCTGCTCAAACATCTCGCAAAGCGGGCCGTAGAGGAGGGCTGCGCCCGATTTGAGTGGTCCGTGCTCGACTGGAACGAGCCCTCCATCAAATTCTACGAAGCGTTGGGCGCGAAGCCTGTCTCAGGCTGGACACGCTACCGCCTGGATGGTCAGGCGCTCCGGACACTTGCCTCATGAGCCCGATCATTTCGCTGGTGGTAGCGCGGGCTGAGAACGGCGTGATCGGGAATCGGGGGCGCCTTCCGTGGCGCATTCCCGAGGACTTGAAGCACTTTAGGGCCGTGACGATGGGCAATCCCTGCATCATGGGCCGAAAAACCTGGGAGAGCCTGCCGAAAAAGCCGCTGCCCGGCCGGACGAATATCGTCGTGACGCGCGATAAAGATTTTGGAGCTAACGGGGCCACGATTGTTCATTCTTTCAATGACGCGCTTACGCTGGCGCGCGCGGAATTCGCTGAGGAAATCGCGGTGATCGGAGGAGCCGCAATTTTTCGCGAGGCACTGCCGCTTGCCTGCCGTATTCATCTGACGGAAGTCCATGCGACATTCGAAGGCGACGCCATCATGCCCGTACTGAAAGAAATTGATTGGCGGGAAAGCTGGCGTGAAGACCATCCGGCTCACGGCCCGGATAATCCCGCGTTTAGTTTCGTGACTTTGGAGCGGCGATGACGTTTCGCGAAATCGCCTCCGGATTGAGGTTTCCGGAAGGCCCGGTGGCGATGGCGGACGGCTCCGTCATCGTCTGCGAGATGGCGGCGGGGAAAATTACACGCGTGAAGCCAAACGGTACCACACAAACGGTGGCGACGGTCGGCGGCGGCCCGAACGGCTTGGCGCTTGGACCAGACGGTGCCTTGTACGTCTGCAACAACGGCAGCAGCTTCACTTTCTCAGAGCGCAGCGGGATAACCATTCCAGGACATGCACCGGACGATCACGCCGGCGGCCGCATCGAGCGGGTGAATCTGACGACCGGCAAGACAGAAATCGTGTACGATTCCTGCGACGGCAAGCGTCTCACAGCGCCGAACGATCTGGTGTTCGATACACATGGCGGTCTCTGGTTCACCGATTACGGCCTCAGCACGAAAACCGGCCGAACGCACGGCGCGCTGTGCTATGCGAAGGCGGATGGCTCTCGGATCGTCCGCGTTTTGCGCGAGCTGGTAACGCCAAACGGCGTTGGTCTCTCGCCGGATGGCAACACAGTCTATTTTGCCGAAACGATAACCGCGAGACTCTGGGCCCTGCCGCTCGCGAAACCAGGCGATGCAGCGAAGGGGAGGGCCGATTTCGTTGGTGCCTATCCAGGTCTCGCGTATTTCGATTCCCTGGGGGTACAGGAGGACGGTGCCGTGTGCGTAGCCACCATCACGGCGGGCGGCATTACAACATTTGAGTTTGGCGCGAGAAGTGTCGAGCATCTGCCGCTGCCTGATCCGTTTGTCACCAACATCTGCTGGGGCGGGAAGGACATGAAAACCGCTTACGTAACGATGTCCGGCACCGGAAAGCTTATCGCGATGGACTGGCCAACGCCAGGACTGCGCCTGAACTACTGTGCTTAGTCGAGTCACTTAGCGATAGAGGCGACGTCTTTTTTTTGCACGCATAGTTCATTTGCGTCATGTGCGGAGGCGACTCCGCAGCCAATCTCACGGCGATGCTTCATGCCGAAGCATGCAACAGAGAGAGGAACTGCAAATGAAAAACGAACAGATCGCGCGCATCGCCGGAATTCTGCTAACGGCCGCGGCCGGTATTGCAATAGGGTCGCAGGCGAATGCCAAGGCAATCGTATTGACCAGCGGTCCCGACGCGAACGGTGCGGTCGCAGCCACCCTGAACGTGCCGCAAGCTGGTGGCAAAGGCTGGCAGGGATTTTTCACCTACAACGTGCCGACCGGCACAACTGCGCTGTTTTTTCACTATCCTTGCCCGGCTGGATTGACGCCTGTGAGCGGCGGTATCAATCCTAACTCCCCTGCCTCCACGGGCATGCGCCTGCTCGGTAACTACAACCGCGGCAACGGCGAATGGGGCTGGTTGACGAGTTGGGACTCGGGCGCCGCCGCGGGTTCGCAAATCGGTTACGACGTGTATTGCAGCAAGAAATAGCATGACACAGCCGGTGCGCGGTGGCCGGTAATGCGGTCACTGCCCGCCGGTTCGCGCATAACATCACCGCAGACTTTCGAGGGGGCGGAGTCTTGAGCACAGCACAGACTCTGAAGACGAACCGAGCGTCAGATGACCAACACGAACGCGCCTGGCGATCGTGCCTTTAAAGAGTGCGGTAGCGGACACCAATCTACGCCTGAAAGTTTCCGCTGCCGCCATGCTTTCGCAATAAGACGCCTCATTGGGTGGGCAACTTTTTCTATCGCGTGGATGCTGTGGATGGTTGTTGCTGTAGCAGGCTCGATCTGGGTCGGCACGAACGTCGCCGATACGTTCGGGTTCATCTGGTTCATTTGCTGCGCCGTCGTGGCGGGCGTGTTTGGCACGGCAATCTTGCGGTTCATGTCGCGCGCTCATCCTTCCACCAAACGGATCGACAGTGTCGATGACACGCGTCTTCGTCCTGAGGAAGCGGAAGCGGAAACAGATTGATGGGTTGGCTCGAACTGCCGCTGTGCTCACCGGCCGGCGCGCTGCACAACCCAGTCGAAACCGTATTTTTTCGCGTTCGCAAGGATTGTTGCGCGTAGTGCCTGGGCCTGCCGCGTCCGATTGGCCGATTGAAGGACATGAAGTTCAGACAATTGGGCTTCGAGCGCCAGGCCGGGACACTGTCGGGACACGGACGTTTTTGCCAGCGCTTCCAGTTGAAGGAGCGACGGCGCAATTTCACCTTTCAGGCCGCGCAACTCCGCGAGGCTGACATCTGCTGGAAATACTTCCAGTTCGGCGTTGATGCGGGCTCGCAGATCACGCGCCTGCTTTTCCGCCGCATCGCGTTCGCGAGTCTTCCCGAGCTTTGCCTCGCTTACCGCCAATGCGCCGAGAGCGTTGGCCTGGCCTGTGGCAAGTTCCCCTTTTCCAAAAGACGTCGCGGCGTCGGCAAGCAGCGGAGCAGCGGCCGCCCAATTACGTTGTCCCATAAGAATTCGGCCGCGCACGAAGTCGGCGCCGCCGCGGGTTATGAGGTCTCCTGATTTCTGCGCCAGGGGACGAAGACGCTGCAGCTCGGATGCTGCACCTTTTACGTCGCCGCGATCTAGCTTGATGAGCGCGCATTCGAAATCGGCGCTGACAATGGATGCGATGCTCTGAACGTTTCGATATTCCAGTTGCGCCTGCGCGCAAACCTCCGCCGCCTTTGCCAGATCTCCCCGCAGTCGCAGCAGGTCGCTCAGGGAAAATAGGCTAAATGCGCGATGGGAATGGGCACCGATGCCGAGATCCAACGCTGCAGCTTCTTCTAGGCCGGCAATCGCATCGTCCGCCGGACCGCGATCACTTTCTCCGATCGCCAGAGCGGCCAGCGACCAGGCTTGTCCGGCGACGTCACCGGTCTCGCGGCGGATTTGCAAAGCGTCGCGTACGGCTGTTAGCGCGCTGTCCCGATCGCCCGCATCCCAAAGCACGGTCGCAAGATTCTGATAGGCTGCGGCTTCACCGTTGCGGTCGCCGATCGTTTGCGAAAGCGCGAGGGATTTCCTGTATTCGGCAATGGCCTGCTTTGGCTGCGAGTAAGAGAGCAGGTTTCCGAGATTGCGCCGCGCCGCGATCTCGCCATGCGGGTTGCCCACGCGGCGGTAGATCGCCAGCGCCGTGTCCAACATCGCTTTGGCCATCTTGGGATCTGTGTTCGTCAATGCAGATCCAAGCACCAGCGCGGCGTCGGCCTGCTGACCCGGAATATCGCGGGCCTGCGCCATCTGAAGCGCTCTAGCGGCATAGTCTCTTTGGCGGCGTTGATCGTCCCGGGCAGCCGCGATGCGCGCGGCGAGAAGCTCCAGACGCGGATCGCTGGCGATGGGCTCTCCCCTGTTGCGTAGCGCATCCAGCGCGTTTTGCGCGTCACCCGGCTTTCCGGCAGACAGCAAAGCATTTACGAGGTCGAGCTGCGTTTCAGGATCGTCGTGTTGCAACGCTGCAAGCTTTTGCAAGGCCGCGATCGCCTGCGGCCAGCGGAACTGTGCTTCGAAGCTTTGCGCTTCGATCTTCAGCCGCATGGCATCAGGCAATCCGGCTGCATGGGCGGCGGCCTGTTTGGCGGCAGCGAGCGCCTTCGGTTTGTACCCTAATGCAGACCATGCTTCCGCAAGCCAGACATAGGTCGGTGCGTAGTCAGGCGCGGCCGCCACAGCCTGTAGCAGCTCGTCGCGGGCGCGGGCTGGATCGTAACGGTGCAGCGCGTCGAGCGCGGCACCAATGCGCCGCGTGACCTCAGGCGTCGGCGGGCGTGCGTTGGCGGCGAGGCGTAATTGCTCCTGATCGAGCGCCGGTATGTGCAAATTCTTGCGCAGATCGGCGCTTGCAGCGCTGACCAGGAACGGAAGCTGGTCGGGCGTTCCCGAGCGGGTGAAGGTTGCCACAGTCGCGCCGCTGCGTGCGTCCTGGAGCGCCATGTCAAGCCGGATTTGAGCCTTGGCTGCTTCTTGGGACGCGAGGTAGCTGCCTGTGATGACGTAATCGACGGCCAACTGGCGCTTTAGCCTGGCGAGCGAGGCCGGACTGAACCCGCCCGCGTCTGGCGCGGTATTCTCCTGCGTGGAGCGCACCAACTCGCCGGGCAGCAGATGAAGTTCGCCGCCCTGCGCCATTTCCGTGCCAAGCATTTCCGTGAAGGCCGGGCCGATCCAGTCAGAGCCCTTGCGGTGGGAGAGATTGTGGAAATCGAAAACCGCCACCGCACTGCCAGGTTTGCGGCTCGACCATGGAAAGGCAGGCTCCCTGCCATTCCACAGCCACCATGCTCCCAGCGCTGCGCAGGCGAACACCGCAGCGGCGATCAAGACATTAAGTGAAAAAAAGAAGGGCGCCTGCGGTGGTGAGGCCCCCTGCACCGGCCGTTTCGGGCATCGGGGGGGACGGCAAAATTCCGGTCGGGGCCGTGCGCCTCACCGGCGCCGCGAACCGGTAACCGGTCTTCGATACGGTTTCGATGAAGCGGCCGCCTTCATCGCTTTCGCCGAGCGCTCGACGCAACGTCCAGATGTGTTTGGTCAGATTCGAATCGGCGACGAACCGGCCGGGCCATATCGCCGCCATGATGTCGTCTTTGGTGACGACACGACCGGCATGTTTGACCAGCAGTTCTAGAATCTCGAACACTTTGGGGGTGAGCGGGATGGATATTCCGGCGTGAATGAGCCGCCTTTCGGCCGGCTGCAGCTCGAAGTCCGAAAACCAATAGGCCAGATCGTCCTGATCCGTCATAGGCTTAGGCGCGCTCCAAGCGGCGGTAGCGAATTTTCCAGAAAAATACCGGAATTCCGGGAAGGACAAAACCTCAAGGCAGCTCTCCATTTGGGTTGTTCGAATTGGAGGAGCAGTCCGATGCTTAGTTATGGCCGCACCGCAGTGCTTGTTGAACGCGGAGCCCAGCGTTATTTGGCCGCGCCCGTAGAAGCGGACGGGTCACCGCCGGGAGCCCGTTTGCCCGACACAATGACCAAGTTCGGGCTCACGCCAGCTGAACAGCGCTTGGCTCAGTTCCTGGCGTACGGCGGACGGCTTTCAGGGGCCGCCCAGGCATTCGGCGTGTCATGCCACACCGTTCGGAATCAATTGCGTTCTGTTTTCGAGAAGGTCGGGGTTCACCGCCAGGCGGAACTCGTGCGCCTGATGTGGTGCGGGTCGATGACTACGGCTTAGGATGGGTTACCCTTCGACAAGTCAGTCGATTACGATGCGCGGCGCCGCTCGCTGAGGCGCGGCGATCTTTTCGGCGACCTGTATGGCGATGGCCATAAACGCCCGGGCTTCTCCGCTCTCGGGCTCGAGTGCCACAATCGGTGTGCCGGCATCCGAGGTTTGGCGGATCGCCGGCACCAAGGGGATCTCACCGAGGAACGGCGCGCTCAACTCCTCAGCTGTTTCGCGCGCGCCGCCATGTCCGAAGATGTGCGATCCCTCGCCGCAATGAGGACAGATGAACACGCTCATGTTCTCGACGATGCCGAGCACGGGCACTTCCGTCTTGCGAAACATCTGCAAGCCCTTTCGCGCGTCGATCAGCGCGATGTCCTGCGGCGTGGAAACGATGACCGCGCCCTTCAATGGCACGCGCTGCGCGATGGTGAGCTGTGCATCTCCGGTGCCGGGTGGCATGTCGAGCACCAGCACGTCGAGCGGGGCCCACACCACGTCGTTCATCATCTGCGTCAGCGCGCTTTGCACCATCGGTCCGCGCCAGACCAGTGGCGACTCCTCGCCGACCAGAAAGCCGATCGACATCGCTTTCAGTCCAAACTTCTCGATGGGCTGAAGCTTTTCGCCATCGCTCACCGGCTTGCGGTTGATGCCCAACAAGCGCGGCACCGAGGGGCCGTAAATATCGGCATCCAGCAAACCCACTTTCATGCCTAGCTGCGATAGCGCCAGAGCGAGATTCACGGCGACCGTCGATTTGCCAACGCCGCCTTTGCCGCTGGCCACAGCGATCACCGATTTCACACCGGGGATCCCAATCCGATGCGCGGCGTGTTGAGGATGTGGCGCTGGCGATTGTTGTCGCGGCGTTTGATGCGCGGTCAACACGGCGGTGACGGATAACACGCCCGGCACACGCGCAACCGCCGCTTCGCAAGCCCTGCGCAAGGGCTCGGCAGTGCGTCCGCGCTCTGGTGGCACCTCGATGGAAAAGCCCACATTGCCGTCGCGCAGCACGAGCCCCTGCACCATGCCGGAATCGACGACGCTCCTGCCGCTTGCGGGATCGATCACCCTGCCGAGTGCCGTGACGACATCGTCCTTCGTTGCGGCCATGGACTTCGTTTGCGCCTCCGTGAAGAGAGCCTATATAACCCGCACACTGTTCCAACCAAGGAATCGCTGGGGCGCAGCCATTCCGAACCCGTGAACCCGATGCCCTGGACCAATTCGTCAGGCGGTGACAACGACAATCGTGGGCCGTGGGGCCGCGGGCCACAATCCAGTGGTGGCGGCGGCGGCCGCAGGCCGCCAGATCTGGAGGAATGGCTCCGCCGCATCCAGGAGCAGCTGCGCAACCTGCTGCCCGGCGGCGGCCGCGGTTTCACGGCCGGAAGCCTGACCATCATCCTGCTTGGCGTTATTGTGGTTTGGCTGCTGTCCGGCATCTACTTTGTCGGTGCACGGGAGCAAGGCGTCGTGCTGCGGTTTGGGCAGTTTGTCGCGCGCACCGCACCTGGCCCCAATTATCATCTCCCGTGGCCGATCGAGACGGTGGAGACGCCGGAAGTCACCAAGGAAAACCAGATCAATATCGGCTATGGCCAGGTGGCCGATGCCAATGGGCAGGTCAGCACCCAGGACATTCCCGAAGAAAGCCTGATGCTCACCGGCGATGAAAACATCATCGATGTCAATTTCACCGTGTTCTGGGTCATCAAGGATGCCGGCGCCTATCTCTTCAACACCGACAATCCCGATCAGGCCATCAAGGCGGTGGCCGAGAGCGCCATGCGCCAGGTGGTGGGACAGAACCAGATCGAGCGCATTCTCACGCAGGACCGCGAACCCGTGCAGGTGCAGGTGCGTGAGGTGATGCAGAAGACACTGGATCAGTATGGCGCCGGCGTCACCATCACCCGCGTGCAGATGCAGAAGGTCGATCCGCCGCTCGAAGTGATTTCCGCCTATCGCGACGTTCAGGCCGCGCGCACCGATCAGGATCGCATGCGCAACGAGGCGGAGGCCTACGCCAACAAGATCATCCCGGAAGCGCGCGGCCAGGCGGCCCGCATCGTGCAGGAGGCGCAGGGCTACAAGCAGAAGGCCATCGCCGAGGCCAGCGGCGCGGCCAAGCAGTTCACAAGCGTCTACGGCGAATACCGCAAGGCGCCGGAAGTTACCCGCAAGCGCATGTATCTGGAGACGATGTCGCGCCTGTTCGCGCCGATGAACAAGGTGATCGTGGATGAAAACGCGGCCAAGAATATCATCCCGTATTTGCCGCCGCAGGCCTTCGGACGAGGTGGACAGGAAACCGTGACGGTCACGCCCCCTTCGCAGGTAGCGCCATCGGTTTCGGCCACGGATGGAGGCGGCGAATGAACCGTGTCTGGACTCTTATCGGCGGGGCGGCGGCCTTTGTCGCACTGCTGATTGTGCTCTCCTGCTTCTATGAGGTGCGGCAGACGGAGCAGGCCCTCCTCCTGCAGTTCAACGCGCCGCGCCAGATTGTCACCGAGCCCGGCTTGCACACCAAGATTCCGTGGATCCAGAGCGTCGTCTTCATCGACAAGCGGCTGCTGAACCTCGAAGCGCCGTCGGAGGAAGTCATCGCGCAGGACAAGAAACGGCTGGTGGTGGATGCCTTCGCGCGCTGGCGCATCCTCGATCCGTTGCGATTCTACCAGTCGCTCTACGACACCGATACAGCGCAAATCCGTCTAACCTCTATCTTGAGCTCGAACGTGCGCCGGGTGCTGGGCTCGCAGAATTTTGCCGCCGTTCTTTCCGCCCGACGCGAGGAACTGATGCGCGAGATTCGCGACAACATGAATCAGGAGGCGAAGAATTTCGGCATCAAGGTGGTGGATGTGCGCATCCGCCATGCCGATCTGCCGGCGGAGAACAGCCAGGCCATCTACAATCGCATGATGCAGGAGCGAAAGCGCGAGGCCAACGAATACCGCGCCGAGGGCTCGGAAATCTCACAGCGAATCCGCGCGCGCGCCGAACGCGAGGTGACCGTGCTGGTAGCAGAAGGCACGCGCGAAAGCTCCATTTTGCGCGGGCAGGGCGATGCGGAGAAAACCAAGACGCTGGCCGAGGCGTTTGGCCAGGATCCGGACTTCTTCGCCTTCTATCGTTCGATGCAGGCGTACGAGCAGGCGCTTCCTGGCGAGAACACGACGCTCATCACGTCGCCCAACAGCGACTTCTTCCGCTACTTCTCGCATCCCGGCGCCGGCGGAGGAAAATAGGCTGCTTTTCGCATCGATAACAGCCGGCATAGTACAATCTCTGGTTGAGATTCGTGCGGTAGCCTTCTGGGATGGCGGGGTGCTGCTAGATTGATTGGTAGGGGGATTCTCATGATGTTGCGAAGTTTCGGAATTGTGGGCAGCGCGATCGCGCTTTGGCCTTCTTCAGGCTGGGCGAAACCGGATCCCGGTTCTATATGCCGTCTGCTGGCGCGCGAAATGCGAGAAATGCACATGAGCGCGGAGGCATGCAAAGCCCATTTTCATAGGGCAGCGGCGCCGCCCGGTTCGTATATCGGCACACCTGGAAACGACAAATTCGTCGGCACGTTCTTCTCTGATGACTTTGAGATGAGTCAAGGCGGCAACGACACGGTAAAAGGACGGGCGGAAAACGACTATTTCCATTTTGGCGGGGCTTTCACGGGACGGGATCATATCGATGGCGGCAGCCAGACCTTTCGCGATGTTCTGGACCTCTACGGCGATTATTCTTCTGGCGTAACTTTCGGTCCAAAGACACTCGTGAACGTCGAGGAAATCGATCTCTACGGCTCTTTTGCCGACGGGGGGCAGAATTACAAATTGACCTTGGACGATGCGACGGTTGCGTCGGGAAAGTTCCTATATGTTTACCTCTGGGATCAGCTGCGGGAGAACGATTTCCTGGACTTGGACGCAACAAGGGAAACAAATGGCGACATCTATGTCCAAGATCTCGCTGCCGCGACGGACCACATCGTTATGGGCGGCGGCAATGACTACGTTGGTTCTGGACGCGTCATAAACGACGTTGTTGACGGCGGTGGAGGCTGGAACGTGATCAATCTCTACGCAGCGGGAACTTCGCTAAACGTTTCGCTGTACCTGCAGGGTACCCCGCAGGACATCGGAAACGGACACATACTGACACTAGATCATTTTCAAGGCCTGAAGGGATCATTCAACACCGATACGCTGATCGGTGACGACAACGACAACTTCATCGACAGCAATGGTGGCGACGATAACATTCAAGGGAACGGCGGAAACGATCTGATTTGGATTGATGACGATTACACCGCGATGACGGTTGATGGGGGGTCGGGAAACAATACCCTGAGCTTCGAAGTTTCGTACGGTTCTGGAGCGACATTTTCCCTGGCGCTGCAGGGCACAGCGCAGGCAACTGGACAAGGCGGCACAGTCAACGCCACCAAGTTCGTGGACTTGGTTGGAGCAGACATGTTCAACGATACCCTGTCGGGCAACAGTGCAGCCAACCGGATTTTCGGTGGAGGCGGAGACGATCTACTGAATGGCAACGACGGAAATGACTCGCTGTACGGCGACGCTATTTACGGCAAGAGATTTACCGACTCCGCGCATATCGGCATGTCGGGCTTCAAAATCCGCAGCAGTGGCAACGGAAAGGATTCACTCAACGGCGGCGCCGGCAATGACAGCCTGATCGGCGGGCTTGGGGCGGACATGCTCACCGGTGGGAGCGGTACCGACACGTTCATCCTCCAAGCACTTGGCGACGCACTCCCGGGATCCGGATATCGCGACATCATTGCTGACTTCAGTCAGCAGCAGGGTGACAAGATTGATCTGCACGCGATCGATGCCGATACCACGAAGAAGGGCAATCAGGCGTTCCAACTGGGTGGGAGCGCCTTCACCGGGACTGCCGGTGAACTCATTCAGTTTTCAGGTGGGAGCGGCAACACAATCGTGGCCGGTGACGTGAATGGAGATTCCGTCGCGGATATGGAAATTGAATTGCCGCAGGCCATCACGCTAGCGGCCACGGACTTTGCGCTGTAACAGCCACCGCGCACCATGTGCTACACCTCAGCGCGGAGGATTTCCGAGCAGATATGGATATCCGTTGTTGATGGTTTTTTTCTCGGCCCAGATCGGTGGTTCAAGGCCCTCCGGCAGGCCGGATTTGAACTGTTTTGTAGTGAGGCCAGTCACACCGGCATAGTTGCCGTTTCCGGTACCCTGGTTTGTCCCACTTGTTTCCGTATCCCAATAGTCACTGCCGTAGAATCCCCCGCCGGTGGCACCGCACAGAAGCCCGCCGACTTGACTGTCCGAGCCGCCGGCAACAGCTCCAGTTGAGTAAGTTCCCAAGACATAATCGAAGCTGAAGCCTATCAGACCTCCGATGCAGGAGCGCGCGCCTCCCGTAACCGGACCCGTGGCGTACGAAGAGACGATCCACCCGCGCTCCTGAACTCCGACCAATCCGCCGACTACCGCGTCGTCTCCACCAGTGACCGAACCCGTGGCAAAGGAGCCACTGATTACCGGAGCATCCTCCGCATAAGGATGCCCTACCAAGCCTCCGGCAAAGCCCGAGATAACCGTCACGTTAACGTTCGAAAAGCTGGAGCTAAATCCCGATCCGGTGCCGGCCAGACCGCCAATCGTGCCGCTCCCGATGATCGAACCACTAACGCCAGTGTGATCGATACCGCCCCCGCTACCGGCAATTCCTCCGATTGTATTGCTCGTGCCGTGGGCGGTGATGTTGATGTTGGTGACGTAAAGATTATGGACGCCAAAAGCGTAATCGAACAGGCCGATACGCGAGCTGCTCTCTGCATCGTCGATGGTAACGTTCGAAATGGCATTTCCTAATCCCTCGAAGTCGCCGGACATGGTCGCGTGAACCGGCGAATGCGCGTAAACGCCGTCCTTGCTCGCGTCATAGCTCTTCGCGAGTGCGAACGCGCCTGATTCGTTTTTCAGCACAGCCTTCGCGAGCTGCCCAAGGGTGTTCACCAGTTTGTATTTCTTGCCGTTGATCGAGAGCGCGCTTTTCGTATCCCAAAATTCTACATGGCCGACACCGGGGAACCAGAAATCGCCGGACGAGCCGCCGTCCTCCGTCTTGATCGTGAGTGCGCCTTTTCCCGCGACTGTCAGGGCCTGTTCGATTGTGATCGACTCGTAGGCGTCCAGCGTCAGGCGGCTGGTGCTGGTCCAGGAGAGCGGCGCGGCGAAGCGGATGTCTTCAGCCTTGCTGTCGGCGACAATTTTGATGTCGCCCGATGCCAGCATGTCGGCGAGTTCGGTGACTCGCAGGTTCGCCTTCGGCGCTGTCGGCGTGCAGACGCCGGCGCCGCAGGTCATATTCTTGGTAGATCTGTTTGAAATCGTAACGACCGCTCGAGCAGCGGTGAGGCTGCAGATCAAAGCTGTCGATAACACGAGAACCAGAGTGCCGCGCCGTAAAGCGCCAACGATGATCCAGTCCATCACGAGTCCCCCGTCTATCCCGTAACCATAGATTATTTTTGGAGGGTGTGTGAGTCTGTGGAGCTTGGTAGCAAGATTCAGCGGCCGCGTTGGCCGCGGCGCTCCTCGCGGCTCTGCTCCCTGCGCCATTGAAAGAACAGTTTCATCAGAAAACGAAGCAGCAGCTGCATGCGGTTGTCCTTCAAAGACTTTTTACGATGGTAGGCTGTTCTGAGCGCGAGCAAAACCCTCCCAGCGCCTACGAACGTGAAGGCGCCCGTCCTTGCTCTTCCAGTTTCCTGTTATATCTCCTCTGGTCCTTTCCGGTGATTCCGAGGCCTGCATGTCGTTCGTATCGAGCCGCCTGACACGCGCAAGTCGTGTTGCCTTTATCCTGGCAGCCGTAACGGCACTTGTCCCTCAGGCCACTATTGCGCGGCCGGCGCCGGACTCTTTTGCCGATCTCGCCAACCGGCTGTTGCCGACAGTCGTGAACATCGCCACCAGTCAAACGTTGAAATCCGGTCCCCAGGTCGGGCTGGAAGTGCCGCCCGATTCGCCACTGCAGGATTTGTTCAAGGATTTCCTGGGCCCGCAGAACGTGCCCCGGCATGTCACGTCGCTGGGTTCCGGGTTCATCATCGATCCCGCCGGTCTTATCGTCACCAACAACCATGTGATCGAAAATGCGGACCAGATCACGGTCAACTTGAACGATGGCACGAGCCTGCCGGCGAAGCTTATCGGCCGCGACGACAAGACCGATCTCGCGCTGCTGAAGGTGCAGCCAAAGAAACCGCTGCCCGCCACGCATTGGGGCAACTCGGATACCGCGCGCATCGGCGACTGGGTGATCGCCATCGGCAATCCGTTCGGACTCGGCTCCACCGTGACCGCCGGTATTGTTTCGGCCCGCAATCGCGATATTTCCGCGGGGCCCTACGACGACTTCATCCAGACGGATGCGCCGATCAACCGAGGCAACTCGGGCGGCCCGCTGTTCGACATGGACGGCAATGTGGTTGGCGTGAACTCCGCGATCTTCTCGCCGTCCGGCGGTTCGGTCGGCATTGGCTTTTCCATCCCCTCGAACCTCGCGCATCAGGTGATGGACCAGCTGCACAAATTCGGCACCGTGCGCCGGGGCTGGCTTGGGGTGCGGGTGCAGGCCGTGAACGACGATCTGGCGGAAGGGTTCGGGCTTTCGAGCCGCTCGGGCGCATTGGTAGCGGAGGTTTCGGGCAATGGCCCCGCCGCGCATTCCGGGCTGCACAAGGGCGACCTGATCGTGCGCTTCGACGGCAAGCCGGTGGCGGACAACCGCGCGCTGCCCCGGCTCGTTGCGGATGCGCCGGTCGGCAAAAAAGTAAGCATCGAATATTTGCGTGCGGGCCGAAAGATGTCCGCGCAGGTGATCGTGGGAAAACTGCCGGGTGCCGGTAATGCGCCGCCGCCGAAGAAGCCGTCTGCGTCACTCAAGGGTTCGCAGCATCACGCCTCGCTGGGCCTTTCGCTCGCGTCGATCGATGGGGAAGCCCGTGCCAAGTATCGTATCGGCAAGGATGTGCAGGGGGTGGTGGTGACGGCGGTCGACCCCCGCGGTCCCGCCGCCGAAAAGAGCATCCGTCCCGGCGATGTGATCGTCGAGGTGCAGAACCAGGCGGTGCGTTCGCCCGATGATGTGTCCAAGCGGGTGGAGGCGGATGCCAAGGCCGGAAAAAAAGTGGAAGTGATGCTGCTCAACCGCGGCGGCAATCTCGCGTTCGTGGCGCTGCGGCTCGGTTGACCACGTCTGCTGTCGATGCCGTGCTGATCGCAGGGCCGACCGCGAGCGGCAAGTCGGCGGCGGCACTCGCGCTGGCAGAGCGCATCGGCGGAACGATCATCAACGCCGATTCCATGCAGGTCTATCGCGAGCCGCGCATTCTAACCGCACGGCCGTCGAATGAAGACATGCGCCGCATGCCGCATTTGCTGTATGGACACGTCAGTGCGCGCGAACCGTATTCGGTGGGACGATATCAGGCCGATGCCGCGAATGCGCTTGAACAGGCGCGCCAGAGCAAGCGGGTTCCTATCTTCGTCGGCGGCACGGGAATGTATTTTAGCGTGCTAACCGAAGGCATCGCCAACACTCCGCAGGTGCCAACGGATTTGCGTTCCCGCGTCATGGCGCGGCGAAAGGAGATTGGCGCGGACGCTTTTCACATTGAACTGGCCGGGCGCGACCCGCAAAGCGCGGCCCATCTGCGAGCCTCCGATACGCAACGGGTGCTGCGCGCCTATGAAGTCTATGAAGCGACAGGCAGGCCTTTATCGCAGTGGCAAAAGGAAATGGGCCGGCCGTTGCTGGCCGGGCTGAATCTCTGGCGGCTGCTGCTCGTCCCTCCGCGCGCAGACCTTTACGCGCGCATCGACGCCCGCTTCGAACGCATGATCGAACGGGGAGCGCTGGCGGAAGTCGCCGCGCTGGCGAACATCGACGCGGCCCTGCCAGCCGCGAAAATTCTGGGGCGGCGTGAACTGCTGGCTGTCCATGCCGGCACGATGTCCGTGGAAGACGCAAAGACCGCGGCCAAGCAGGCGACGCGCAACTACGCCAAGCGCCAGCTCACCTGGTTCCGCAACCGCATGGCAGACTGGACGAGGCTTGAAATGGTGGATGGGCTGGAGATAGCTGCCATGCTGCCTACTAGTACTGGCTGATAGAAAATGACCACCTACACCGCTGCCGATGCTGATCTGGCGATTGTTCGCGCCAAGCGCGTTGCCATCATCGGCTATGGCAATCAGGGCGAGGCGCACGCGCTGAACCTGCGCGACAGCGGTGTCACCACTGTTGCGATTGGCGCGCGCGAGGAAAGCACGACCGGCGAGAAAGCAAGGGCGGCGGGATTTACGGTCCTCTCGAACGCGGATGCCGTGCGCGAGGCCGACGTCGTTGTACTGGGTGCGCCGGACGAGAAGTTGCCAGAGATTTACGCCAACGACCTCGCACCGAACATGAAACGCGGCGCGGCGCTGCTGTTCATTCACGGATTCGCGCTGCATTTCGGCTTTATCGAGCAGCGCGACGATCTGGATGTTATCCTTGTGGCCCCGGCCGGCCCCGGCACCGCATTGCGCGCGAACTATCTGAACGGTGAGGGCTATATCGGCCTCATCGCCGTTCACCGCGATGCCAGCGGCGGCGCAAAGGCGCTGGCACTCTCGTACGGTGCGGCCATTGGCCTTGGCGCCGGAATGATCGAAACAACCTTCCGGGAAGAAACCGAAACCGACCTCTTCGGCGAGCAGATTGTCCTGTGCGGCGGCTCGGCGGAACTGGTGCGCGCCGCCTTCGACACGCTGGTCAATGCCGGTTATGCGCCGGACCTTGCCTATTTCGAGTGCCTGCACCAGCTGAAGCTACTTGTCGATCTCATGCACGCGCGCGGACCTGCCGGCATGTATCAGGCCATCTCGAACACGGCTGAGTATGGCGCCTACCGTTCCGGTCCACGCATTGTCGATGCGCATGCGCGCGAGCAGATGAAAGAGGCCTTGGCGGATATCCAGTCCGGCAAGTTCGCGCACGAGTGGATGAACGAGAACGCGTGCGGCCTGACGGAATTCGGGCGCATGCGCGAACGCGCCGCCGCCCATCCCATCGAAGACGTCGGCCGCCGCTTGCGTGCCCTGATGCCGTGGTTAGGCTCTCGACAGCAGTAACCCGATCCGTTCAAACTTCCACCGCGCCCGTGACGTTTCGTTAAATGGCGTCCGGCGGAAAGATACTGTGGAAAATGCGTCCCATGGCTGAGCGCATTGCGACCTATCGGGAGTTCTGGCCCTTCTATCTGCAGGAGCATGCCCAGCCCGGCACCCGGACCATTCATTTCATCGGAACCGGACTTGCCATCGCTGCTATCCTCGTCGGCATCTTGTCAGGAAATGGCTGGTTTTTCCTTCTCGCCGTCTTTGCCGGCTACGGTCCAGCCTGGGTCGCGCATACCTTTGTCGAGCACAACCGCCCGCTCACGTTCTGGTACCCGCTTTGGTCGCTCTATTCCGACTTCCGGATGACGTGGGTCTGGCTGACGGGACGGTTGGGAGGCGAGCTCGCCAAGGCGGGCGTGGAACCGCGCTAACGGCAATTTAACCGTCTTCGTCAACTATACCGGAACCGAAGGTGCGCCAGACGAAGAGGGGCCACCTTTGGGAAGAGGGTGTTTGTTTACACAACGTCTGGGCGCCGATACCTTATTTTGAGGTTCGGCCGATTGTGAGAACGAGATGCAGTCTGAACTTCCCTGGAATGTGGCGGGCATCCCTGCCGAAGCGAGAGAAGCGGCCCGCGCCGCGGCCCGCCGCGAGGGCCTGTCTGTCGGAGAATGGATGACGCGGCGAATCCTTCGTGGATTTCCAGACGCGACTTCGCAAGAGGGCGAGCGGACGCCCTGGCGGCCCAGTCTGGTTGATTCGCCGCTCCCGCTGCCATCGGAGCCCGTCAGTTCAGCGCAGGACACGCAGGACATGCTGGAGCGAGTCTCCCGCAGCGAAGCCGAATCGCAGAACGCCTACAAGGCGATCGATCAGCAACTGAAGACTGTGGCGCGGCGGCTCGAAACCGCCGAGCGCAACCAAACGGAAAACAACCGCGCGATGACCCAGGCAGCGACGCAGATCAACATCGCCGCGCGCGAGCAGGCGCAGGCCTTCGAGCAAATGACGGCCAACGTCTCGTCTCTTGGCGAACGGTTGGTTAGGCTCGAACGCCATGCCCAGCAGGATGGCATGAAGGATGCGGTGAAGGCGCTGCATCAGGGCCTGTCCCGGGTCGCGGACCAGATCGCGCAAACG
>JAFAWQ010000022.1 GCA_019241645.1 Alphaproteobacteria bacterium | reverse complement strand
CGGCGGACGCCCTGGACATTACACTCGCTGCACAGCTTCTGCGCCGAACAGGATTGCTCCGATGGCGAGGAGCCGGGCGGGAAGCTTGTCCTCGACAGCCACGGCAATCTGTATGGCGTAACCGCGTTCGGCGGCTACGCGGTCGGCAACGGCCTTGCCTATGAGCTGCTGCCGAACAAAGACAAAAGCCAATGGACCTACAAAATCCTCCGGAAATTCTGCGAAGGCTCTTGCGGCGCCCTGTCGCCGGTTTCCGGCCTCATTTATGCCGGCGATACGAGCGGCGCGCCTTACGACGGCAAGGCGCCGCTTTTCGGGACCACACCGTTCGGCGGCGCGCAAGACAAGGGCGTCGTGTACGCGCTGACGCACGGCAAGGCTGGCTGGTCTGAGAACGTGCTCTACAGTTTCTGCGTCAAGGGCAGTTGCGCCGATGGTCAGACGCCCTACTCCGCCCTTGTCCCGGGCGCGGCCGGCGATTTCTACGGCACCACGCTCGCCGGCGGTGCAACCGGCAATGGCACGGTGTTCCAATTGTCGTCGCACGGAAAGGACTGGAAGCAGACTGTGCTGCACAGTTTCTGCTTGGAAGAGGGATGCGCAGACGGCGCCAGTCCGACTTCGGCGCCGATTCTGGATTCATCCGGTGTGCTTTATGGCACAACACGAAATGGCGGCGGCAGCAACAGCGGCGTCGCCTACACGCTTGCTCCCGGCAAAACTGGAAGCTACGCGGTGCTGCAGGATTTCTGCCTGAAGGCGCAGTGCGCCGACGGTGAAATGCCGATCCCGAGCCTGGCGCTCGATTCAAACGGCACGTTGTTCGGCACGACTTATGCCGGCGGCAAGCATCGCACCGATGCCTTCGGCGAAGGCGGCGGAACGCTGTTCGCGCTGAGTGACGGCAAACACCGCATCCTGCACCATTTCTGCGCGGAAGAAGATTGCACGGACGGCGAATATCCGCAGGCGTCCGTAACGATCGACAGCGCGGGCCATCTGTTCGGCGTCACCGCGGCCGGCGGCGACGATCTGTATCACGGCGTGATTTTCGAATACGTGCCGTAATGTGGGCGTGGAGCAAGCACATGCTACGCAAAATATTGTTGGTGGCCGCAGCGTCGCTGGCAGGCGCCGCTGCTGCGGCCGCGCCGCAGTTCAAGGTGCTGCACGCCTTTTGCTCCGAACAAAACTGTACTGACGGCAACTGGCCCTATGCCAACCGGCTCACCATCGACGCCGCCGGCAACGTGTATGGCATTACCGGCTATGGCGGCGCTGCCGGATGGGGCTCGATTTTCGAGCTCCACTCCAACAAAGACCGCACGCGATATCGCTTTGAAACACTCTACAGCTTCTGCACCGCGGACTGCAGCGATGGCCGCTTTCCTGTGGGGAAGCTGGTGATCGACCAGGCCGGCGATCTCTACGGCACGACCGCAACCGGCGAACCGGTTCGTTCCGGACACGTATTCAAGCTGGAGAAACAAAAGGGCGGCGGCTGGAGTCTCAAGAACCTCTATGACTTCTGCCCGTCCGGCGCGGACGGGTGCGCCGACGGACAGACTCCAGGAGAGTTCGGCCTTACTTATGCCGGTTTGGAAAAGAGCCTGCCCTATGACGGCAAATCACCCCTATACGGCGCTACGAAATGGGCCGGGGTCCACAACGGCGGCACGATCTTCCGCCTGCTGCCGCGCAAGAAGGCGCCGTGGAAGCTGGACACGATTTACAGTTTCTGCGCGCAGGAGAATTGCCTGGACGGCTACGTGCCGCATGCCGGGTTGACGCTCGACAGCGCCGGCAACATCTACGGCATCACCACCTACGGCGGTCCGGCCAATACAGGCCTGCTGTATGAACTCTCGCCAGCGAAATCCGGCTGGAAGCAGACGGTGCTGTATTCCTTCTGCAGCCAGCAGCAATGCACCGATGGCAGCTATCCGGCTGCGCCCGTGATCATTGACGGAGGTGGAAATCTTATCGGCGCGACAGCCTATGGCGGCGCCAATGGCGACGGCACGCTCTACAAACTGGTCCCGAAGGGCCTGCATTCGCAGCATTCGCTGATCTACAATTTCTGCAGCGCGGACGAGTGTGCGGACGGCGGCTATCCCTATGGCGGGCTGCTGCGCGACACCAACGGCGACATCTACGGCACCGCCCAATACGGGGACGGCGAGAAAGCGAGCGGCGTCGTCTACCGCTTCAGCGACGGCGCGCTGACGGTACTGCACCAGTTCTGCGAAGAGGCCGATTGTCCCGATGGAAAGAGTCCGCTCGGTGGCTTGGCGCGCGACGCGGAAGGCCGATTGTTCGGCATGACCAACGAAGCCGGAAGCAACGGCAACGGCGGCACCGTTTTTGCGGTGACTCCTTAGTTGCTGTGAGATGCCGCGATGCCTAGGCGGCACGAGCGCGCGCTCGCCTCTCGCTCTGTCGGGCAAACTCGTGCCGTTTCTTCTGCACGAAGGCGGATATGCGCTTTGGCCAGCTGCAGCGCAGCCTCGATGGCAGCACCCAGCGTGAGCGCGCGGCGAAATGCCTACGGCTGTCCGGCGCCACCCGCTGCGCCGTAAACCTGGCCGGTCGCGTAACTCGCGTCCGCTGCGGCGAGCTGCACATAGATGGAGGCGAGCTCCGCCGGCTGCCCGGGGCGGCCGAGGGGCGTATGCCCGCCGAACTTCTCGAGCTTTTCCATCGTGGCGCCGCCGCTCACCTGCAGCGGAGTCCAGATCGGCCCAGGCGCGACGCCGTTGACGCGAATGCCTTTCGGCCCCAGCTGCTTCGCCAGGGATTTCACGTAGTTCATCGTCGCCGCCTTGGTTTGCGCGTAGTCGTAGAGATCGGGAGACGGATCGTAAGCCTGCTCCGACGTCGTGCCGATGATGACCGCGCCGGGCTTCAAGTGCGGCAGCGCCGCTTTGATTATCCAGAATGGCGCGTAGATGTTGGTTTTCATGGTCGCGTCGAAATCGTCGCTGGCGATATCTAGGATCGACTCGCACACCTGCTGCCGCGCCGCGTTGCAGACCACAATGTCGAGGCCACCCAGATCCTTCACCGCACGCTCCACCAGCTCTTTGCAGAAATTTTCGTCGCGTAAATCGCCCGGAATGGCGATGCCCTTGCGGCCCGCGTCCTTGATGAGCGCGATCACCTCGCGCGCATCCGGCTCTTCGCTGGGGAAATAGTTGATGGCGACATCGGCGCCTTCGCGCGCATACGCAATCGCGGCCGCGCGGCCCATGCCGGAATCGCCGCCGGTGATCAGCGCCTTGCGGCCTTCAAGCCTTCCGGAGCCACGATAGCTTTGCTCGCCGTGATCGGGCCGCGGCTTCATTTCGCTCGCGAGCCCCGGCCAGGGCTGTTTCTGCTTCTCGAACGGCGGCCGTGGATATTTGTCGTTGGGATTTTCCATGCGGGTCCTCCGTTCGTCAGGAGGGAACGCGCCGAGCCATGTTCTGTTGCGGAGGGTTTACGACTGCGTGCCGGACTTGCCGAAGGCAGGCTGATGGTACGGTTCCACAGTGCCTTTGAGCTTCACCGTCATCGGATCGCCGTGGCGGTCGACAGTCTTGCCGACTGTCACGCGGATCCAGCCTTCGCTGATGCAATACTCCTCCACGTTGGTCTTCTCGGCGCCGTTGAAGCGGATGCCGACGCCGCGGCTGAGCACCGCTTCGTCGTAGTACGGGCTCTTGGGATTGACGCAGAGCCGGTCGGGAAATGTCGTTTCGCTCATGGGTACCTCCGCGGGCAAGCTCGGCGAATCCAAACGTCAGGTCAGCAATCTGAACCCCGGCAATCTGCAAGCCCGCTTATCGAACGTCAAAACGTGCGAGCACCCGGCATGCAAGGCAAGCACGCCAATGAGGCCATCGGCAAAGTCCGCGCCGCTTTCGCGCAACATCACCGTCGCAGAATAAACCTGCTGCTTGTGTTCGACGACCAGGAAATTCGCGCTCAGAATGCTTTCTATCGCGCCTGCAATCTCCACTCCGGAAAAAGCATATACCCGATCGAGAACCCACACTGTTTCCGCCATCGTGACGAGTCCCACATAGCCTGGCACGTCCGGCGAAAGGCGCGTTTCGATCAGCCTGGTCGCTTTTGGCGAGAGAATCGAATCGTCCTGAGTCAGGTATCGGACGATGATATTAGTATCCAGTCCGATCATTGGCCTTTGGCGCGACGGTATCGGCTCACGGCTGCAATTCGAATCGCATCGTCCATTTCTTTGAGTGTGGGCGGCTTGGCCCGGCGCGACTTGAGAATACCCCGAAGCGCGGAGACCGGAATCACCGGCAGCAGGGCAACGCTGCCATCGGGATGGATGAAAAACCTCACCCTGTCTCCGGCGCCGACCTTCAGATGCTGCCGCGCTTCCTTAGGCAAGGTGATCTGGCCCTTGCTGGTAATTTTGGCTTCCACGATCCGCGGGCCTCCTTACTTTCCGGAGAAAGTAATACCATTGTATCGCGTGTCAAGCTTGTCGCGTATGGCTGCGGCTGGAGGCCGCCTATAATGCCTAGCGGACCGAGAGCGCGATGGATGTCAGCAACGTCAAGGTGAAAGGCAAGCCGGATGTGTCGCGGGCCATCGTCCGCGCCATCGCGAAGATTCTGTATCCCAAAAATGTACCGATGGAGCGATAACCGGAGCGGTTTTCGGCGCACCTCGCAGACACAGGGTTGGCATACGCGTCAGAAAGCCGTTGCAAAGCTAGATCGCCATGAACGATGCAAGTCGAATGGCAAGCGCCTTTGCATCCTTGGCACCAAGCTTGCCGATGCGGCGGACCACGCGCGCTTCATCTGCCGTCGCGATCTTTACGGGGCGAATGCGGGACGGTGCCGGCAACGCGGTCGATTTCAGATCGGAAATCTCGATATCGCATTCCCACTTCGGATTCGCCGCGCTGGTGATCATGGCGAGCCAGACGAGCTTGTATCGGTCGCCGACGGGAGGCTTGCTGATGACCACGGCAGGACGTCTTTTCTCGGCCAGCCGGTCGGCATAGGGAAACGGCACGATAACGATATCGAAAGGACGAAGCGGCATGTCAGAGCGAACGATAGGCTTCTTCGTCGGCCTCGCTCGCCCATTCGGTGAAGGTGGCAAAGGGATCGTCCTCGACCTCGCTCGGCGCGCGCTGGATGACGACGCGCTTTCCTTCGAAGACATAGCGCAGGAGATCGCCCGGCTTGAGCCCAAGTTTCTCCCGCACCGCTTTGGGGATCACGGTCTGAGCCTTCGACGTCAGTTTCGAGATCGGCGCATTCATGGTAAGAAAGTAAGACAAATTACCCAACTGGTCAACTCGGCATCGCGTTTGGTGCAGGTTCGAACCGTTGCGCTATCTCCCGACCGGTAAGCTTGTCCTGAGGTTTCAGACTATGCCTGTCGTTCATCTGTTAGGTTACGTCTCGCCAACCAATCTTCAGATCGGTTTCAAGCTGCCTTTGCACGTCGATGTGACGAATCCATTCAGCGGCAAGCTATACGACATTCGGCCGGAAATTAGAGACTGTAAAATCGACGTCTCTTGCCAGATGGACGAATTCATACTTGCTGACTTTCAAGACATCTTCCCATTGGCATTGGACATCGTAAGCAACGTAGTGAACCTGATCGCATTCGCTACGGGATGGGGCCTGACGGTCATACTCGACAAGTTTGTTGATCCGGACGGAAACGAAAAGACGATCCGCCACCGCACTGAATATGTTCAAGGCCTATGCACATCGTATGGCATAGATAAGTCCCGCTTTAGTGCGGTCCTGCAAATGCTTCACAAACAGCCTAGCTTGGGATGGGCGTTCGAGGATTTGGCCAGAGCAATACGCGAAACGAATACGAAGACAGTCCACTGTGCCCGAGCGATTGAAACCCTGAAACACCTCGTCGCAGATGAAAACCTAAACAACACTAAGCGATGGGAGCAATTTCGCGACAAGCTAAACCTAACCGTTGAGTACGTGAAAATTCTTACGGACTATTCTGCAGAAAATCGGCACGGCAAACGGGTCTTTGTCTCCGCCGAAATAACGCAGGAGACGATGCGGCGCGCATGGATTATCATGGACCGCTATATTGCTTTCAGGCTGCACGGCGGGATTGCCCCCTTGCCGCTATCCCAGTTTCCCATGCTTTGACGGCTTTACCTCGCCAACCTCATCAGCTCTCGCCATACCTTCCCGCGTTTTCCGCAAGCGGCCGATGCCTCTCGCAGCATTACTTCGCCTGCCACGCCTGCTGCACATCCGGGGGCAAGTCGTGCATACGGCTGACGAAGTTCGCCAGCTGCCACATCTGATCTTCCTTCAGCATGCCGTTCCATCCGCCCATGCCGGAGTAGCGGATGCCGTCGCGGATGACGACGAAGGCCTCTTCCGGCGTCAGCATGTGCTCATGCTCTTCGCGCCAGAATTGCGGCACGCGCGGATAGAAATTGCGCGCGCCCCAGTTGCTGTCGGCCTGCGCGCCGCCGTGGCAGCCGGCGCAGTTGGCACGGAACAGTTTCGCGCCGGTCAGCAGCGCGGCGCTGTCGTTCGCCGCCACCGGATTGCGCAGGCCTTTGGCGCGGGTCTCGAGCGAGGCATGCAGCGCGCGATGCGCGATCGCCTTTTCGAACGCCGGCGGCTCGGTCCGCGCATCGATCTGAAACCAGCCGCCCAGAGCCGCCATGCCAGCCCCGAGCGGCAGCACCGCCAGCCCCAGCACGAACGCGAGCACGATATGCCAGAACCTCATCGCCGCGGTCCCTCTCCCAAGCGCAACAGTATGACGGGAGCCGCCGTTCTCCAATGGGACCATCCAAAGGCTACAGATTAAATTTCATCTTCCAGCTTGTTCTCCTACATTATGCTGTTTATATTCTTATGAAGAAAATAAGCAGGAATTACGATGGATTTGTCGGTCCACCATGAGAGTGTCCAATTGTGTGAACGGTGTTCGGTTCGGCCCGGCCACGCGCCACAAAATGCGCCAAGTGGTGATTTCAAATGCTGAGTGACCCTGCCGGACACAAGATGTTGTGTGGCGGAGGACGATATCGATTAAAGACATACACATTTCTTTATATCCGTTGCCCGCCTGACTCTCTGTTGCTATAGACCCCACGCCATCCAGGAGCCCTGCCCCGTGAGCCACGACTACGCCATCAAGGACATCAGCCTGGCCGAGTGGGGCCGCAAGGAAATCGACATCGCCGAGACCGAGATGCCAGGGCTGATGGCCACCCGCGAGGAGTTCGGCTCCAAGCAGCCGCTGAAAGGCGCGCGCATCGCCGGCTCCCTGCACATGACCATCCAGACCGCCGTTCTGATCGAGACCCTGAAAGCGCTCGGCGCCGACATCCGCTGGGCCTCCTGCAACATCTACTCGACGCAGGACCACGCAGCCGCGGCAATCGCGGCCAGCGGCACGCCGGTGTTCGCCATCAAGGGCGAGAGCCTGGACGATTACTGGGATTACACCCACCGCATCTTCGAATGGGCGGACGGCGGCACGCCGAACATGATCCTCGACGATGGCGGCGATGCTACGCTGCTCGTGCATTACGGGCTGCGCGCGGAGAACGGCGACACCAAATTTCTCGATGAGCCCGGCAACGAGGAGGAAGAAGCCTTCTTCGGCGCCATCAAGAAGCGGCTGAAGAGCAAGCCCGGCTGGTACGGCAATCTGGCGAAGAACATCCGCGGCGTGACGGAGGAAACCACCACCGGCGTGCATCGCCTTTATCAGATGGAGAAAGAGGGCACGCTGCTCTTCCCCGCCATCAACGTGAACGACAGCGTCACCAAATCGAAGTTCGACAATCTCTATGGCTGCCGCGAGTCATTGGTGGACGGCATCCGCCGCGGCACCGACGTGATGATGGCCGGCAAGGTGGCGATGGTCGCGGGTTTCGGCGATGTCGGCAAAGGATCGGCGGCGTCGCTGCGCCAGGCCGGCTGCCGCGTGATGGTGAGTGAAGTGGATCCCATCTGCGCGCTGCAGGCGGCGATGGAAGGCTACGAGGTGGTGACGATGGAAGACGCCGCGCCGCGCGCCGATATCTTCGTCACCGCCACCGGCAATGTGGACGTCATCACCATCGATCACATGCGCAGCATGAAGCATCGCGCCATCGTGGCGAATATCGGCCATTTCGATTCCGAAATTCAGGTCTCCGCGCTGAAGAACTACAAGTGGCGCAACGTGAAGCCGCAGGTGGACGAGATCGAATTCCCGGACGGCAAGCGCATTATACTGTTGTCGGAAGGTCGGCTGGTGAATCTCGGCAATGCCATGGGGCATCCGAGCTTCGTGATGTCATCGTCCTTCACCAACCAGACGCTGGCGCAGATGGAGCTGTTCGGCAATCCCGGCAAGTACGAGAAGAAGGTTTACACCCTGCCGAAGACGCTGGACGAGAAGGTGGCACGGCTGCATCTCGACAAGATCGGCGTGAAGCTGACCAAGCTTTCGAAGCAGCAGGCCGATTACATCAGCGTGCCGCAGTCAGGCCCCTTCAAGCCGGATACCTACCGGTATTAGAGCAAGGGGGGCTACCTGAGGCCGTTTACGATTTATTAACCGCAATCCTATGCGCTTTTCCCCTTCGCGCTTATCATTTTGATTCCGCGAGTGATTCGCCGCGGAAACGCGGTATCAGGGGGCGGTTTGAGCATGCGTTTCATACCGGCCAAAGCGAACGGCCGGACGCATCCCGAAAGAAGGCGCCGCGCCTTCCGCGAGTCGTTGCTGCCCGGCCTGCTGCTTCTGCCGCAACCCGCCTTTGCCGGCGACGGAACTACCGTTCCGCTCGTCATCACGATCGGCGCGGTTGCGCTCGCGGTGGCGACCTCGCTTTGCGCAATTGCCGCCAACAATGCCGCCGCGCGACTTCGGCGCTCGATCGCTGCGGTCAATGCCCGCGCCAGATCCGCGGTCGCGGCGCGAGAGGCGATTATCGAAGCCGGGCGGGAGAAGGTTCTGGTCTGGCAGCGCAATGGCGGCGGCGCCACAAACGCCTTCGGCGGCAGTGAGCACCTTCTGAACGCCTGCCTTGCGGGGCCCGATGCGCTGATCCTTTCGCAGGCGCTCGACGATCTGGCCGACACCGGCGCGCCATTCGCATTTACCGCACGCGCTCACGACGGGGCGGTTCGTCTCCGCGGTCGGGCCGTCGGCGGCGATGTGACGCTGTGGATGGAGGAGGAAGCGGAAACCAAAACCTCTCCCGCTTCGACCGGCGCCGATATCTACGCGCTGCTCGATGCGCTCCCCATGCCCATATGGCTGCGCGACTCCTCGCTCGCGCTCGCGTGGGTAAACCGCGCCTACAGCGTGGCTGCCGGCATGCCGGACGCAGCGAGCGTCATCACCGAACAAAAGGCTCTGGACAAATCCGAGCGCGATTTGGCGCTGTCTGCGAAACGGGATGAAAAGGCCGTCGAGGCAAAACGCTATGTCGTCATCCAGGGCGAGCGGCGCGTACTGTCGATAACCAATGCGCCGCTCAAGGACGGCGGCATCCTGGGCATGGCACTGGACGTTACCGAAGCCAGCAGTGCCCAAACGCGCCTGCAACAGCATATTGATGCGCACACGGACACGCTGGACAAGCTGACGACCGCTGTGGCGATTTTTGATTCCGACCAGCGCCTGACGTTCTACAATCGCGCATTCCTGCGACTCTGGGGCATCCCGGAAGAGTGGCTGAAGTCCAATCCCACCGACAGCGACATCCTCGATCGCTTGCGCGAGATGCGCAAACTGCCCGAACAACGCGATTTCCAGGCTTGGAAAAGGGACCGTATCAGCGCTTACGCGCGCACCGAAGCCTTCGTCCCGGAAGAGTTGTGGCACTTGCCGGGCGGCGAGACCCTGCGCGTTGTCGCGCAGCCGGGGCCCGTCGGCGGTCTTACCTACCTCTACGAAGACATCACGGAGAGGATCGCCCTGGAAAGCTCGTACAACACGCTGATCGGCGTTCAGCGCGCGACTCTCGATACGCTGGGGGAAGGGGTGGCTGTTTTCGGCCTGGATGGCAGGCTCAAGCTTCACAACATCGCGTTCCTGCGGTTGTGGCAATTTGGACCGGACGAACTGATGTCCGAGCCGCATCTTCAGGAAATCGCGAAGATCTGCGTTCAACGCTTCGGCGAAAACCCGTTCTGGCAGAAGTTGCAGTCGAGCATTTCCTCAGGCGAGGGACGCCGGCGCGACTGGGGCGAGTTTGAGCGGTCAGATCGCGTCGTCTTGTCAGTGGCGCTTGCTCCACTTCCCGACGGGGCGATGCTGGTGACATTTACAGACGTTACCGACCGGTTTCGGGCCGAGGCCGCCCTGCGAGACCGCAACCAGGCCCTGCTGGCCGCCGACGAGCTCAAATCGGAATTCGTACAGCACGCCTCATTTCTGTTTCGCAATCCGCTCAATGCGGCGCAGGGCTTTGCCGAACTGCTGGCTGTCGGGCATGCCGGCCCGCTCAATCCAAAGCAAAAGGACTATGTGGACAACATCCTCACCGCGTCCCGATCGCTTGCCGAAACGACCAGCGACATTCTCGACCTTGCGTTGATCGATTCCGGCAGCATGCGGCTCGAGCTTGCGCAGGTCGATCTTCACGAGTTGCTCGCGCGAGCCAGCGAGCCGCTGAGGGAGCATGCCACGAGCCGGGACATCCGATTCACGTTCGCGGTGCCACGCGATGTCGGCACTGCGGTACTGGACCGGCGCCGCATCCGGCAGGTGATATTCAATCTGCTTTCGAACGCGCTGAAGTTCACCCCGCGCGGCGGCGCCGTCGAGCTTGGCGCGCGCATCGTGGGTGAGGATGTCCAGATTCATGTTCGCGACAGCGGCCCGGGAATCGCCCCGGATGTTCAGCCGAGAGTCTTTGGACAGTTCGAAGCCAAGGGCCGTTCCGGTCAACGCCGCGGTGCCGGACTGGGCCTGGCGCTCGTCAACAGATTTGTGACGATGCACGACGGCTGGGTTGAAATCGAAACCGCTGAAGGGCATGGGACCCTGGTGCGCTGCCATTTGCCACGCCGAATCTCCGCAGAACCTGCGCTCGGGCGCGAGGACACGCACGCGGCCTGAATTGAGCATGCACTCCAGCGCGGCTATAATCTCTCGCATGTCCGAGAATGACCCCGCCCCCACCGGCACCATCATCGATTACGCCGCCATCCGGGCCGCCAACCTGAACCACGTCCCTTATGATTACATGGTGGGCAAGGGAGCCGTGCGCGAGACCTGGGTTCGCGCAGTCCGCGAAAGCTTTCCGGAGATCAAAGTTACAGGCTTCCACCCCCTTTCGCAGATGTCGATTGAAGGCGCTTTCGCGAAGCTGATCGAGGAAATCGAAGGGCCGGAATTTTCGGTGGCTGTTTCAGAGGCTTTGGGCGTGGACCTTTCGCCTTATCCCAAACTCATCACCATCCGCAAAATCTCCGCTGCGCACGAAGGCAACATTCACTGCGACTCCGAGAGCAAGATTGCCACGCTTCTCATCTACATGAACGAGGGCTGGCTATCGCCGGAAGGACGTTTCCGCGTGCTGCGCAGCAGTAGTGACTTTGAAGATTACGCTGTCGAAGTGAGTCCTGAGATGGGATCGTTCGTGGCCTTCAGACGCACCGATCATTCCTGGCATGGTCATACCCCTTTCGTGGGAGAGCGAAGGGTCGTTCAAGTGGCCTGGGTGCGGAGCCAGGCGGACGTTGACCGGAAGACGAAGCGGCACAAACTTTCCAGCTGGCTGAAAGCGCTGCTTGGCGAACCCTCCCACGCACTGTGAAATCGCGCAATCTACGCCAGTTCGATAATTCCGATGCGCCGCCCGATCGTTGCAGACGCTACCGCGTCGGACGAGCAGGCAATTTCATTCCAAAATCCCTTCATCGCATCGGAAAAACCGATGTCGTCGAAGAGAATAAGCCCGTGCGGTTTCATCATGGGCCTGATAAGTTCCAGTTGCCGGTGAACTACGTCGGGCATGTGAATTCCGTCTATGAACGCGATGTCGATGGCACGGTGGGGGACCAGGCTTGGTGCCGCATTCTCAAAGGTGTCGACGGTCAGGGTGAACCGGTCCGATATTGAGTTCAGGTTGTCCCGTGCGAGCGCGGTCCAATCCGGATTGGGATCGAATGTGAAAAGGTGCCCCTGTCCGATGCCCGCCAGCCAATACATGCCAGAAATACCAAACGCCGTCCCAATCTCCACAATTTGTGGGGCGGCGCGATTCCCCGCAAGCCAGCTGAAGAAGCGGCCCACCTCCTGGTTGACCCTTACCTGATCCGGCTGCCGGGCCTTTGTCGTTGAACGCGGATAGCCTGCGATCTTTTGGTAGCCCTCCCAAAGCGGCCGAGAGCCGACGCGGTTGGTTTCATCAGCGATTTTTTCGATGGTTTTGTGAACCGGCAAGTCCGGCACCCATAGATCTGTCAAATTTTCGCGGAGCCAACCTGCATCGCGAACAAACCTCACCTTGAGTGGTACAGAATCAGAAATAGGGAACGGGCCGGTCATTGCTTTCATCCCATTTTTTGCTGCACCAGTCTGCCTGGTATAAGAAGTCGGCTGTTGGGTGCGCCAGATATGCGCGAACTCCGTCCTAGCTTGCAACGCAGCGCGAACTGCCCAACGTATCGAACACACCAGAGCCGAATGACAAGCAGAAAAACACCATACGGGCCCGTCGCGAGATGCTGAAATTGCGCTCTGTACAGGCGTCTATGGCATCCTTGCTAGGCCACGCCGCAAAGCCGCGCGACCCTACCGCAGTAAAGAAAAGAAGCCCAAAAGGGACTATGTCGCCGATAAAAATGCACTGGTGGCGCGGGCCCGAGGGTAGCAACTTTGGCGACGAACTTTCCCCGGTGATTGTTCGAGCGGTATCCGGCCGGCCCGTGGAGCGGGCGCCGATTCCGCACGCCGACATGTTAGGCATCGGAAGCATATTGCAAGCTGCCGCAAGATCGCCGCAGCTCGCCAACCGGCGAGATGCTCTGCACGTCTGGGGTACAGGGATCATTACTCCGATAAGTTTTCCAGACCTGCCATGCCTCAGGGTCAGCGCGGTACGCGGGCCCCTCACCCGCAATGTGCTTCGTCTTCCCACAAACCTTGCGCTTGGCGATCCTGGTCTATTAGCCGACCGATTGGTCGAGCGGGCCTCTTCCAAGGAATATGCCTGGGGATTGATACCGCACCACTCTCAGGTTGAAGAGGGCTTTGTTCAGCGTGTGCTCGCGCATACCCCTCGCAGTGCCTTGATCGATGTCAGGCACCCAGACTGCTTAACGACAGTACTGAAAATCGCAGCATGCGATAGAATCGCTTCCACAAGTCTGCATGGTCTTATTGTAGCGGACGCTCTTAAAATTCCTAACATTTGGATTTCGGGACGGGAGCAGCGCCGCAGTTTCAGCTGGAAGTTCACGGATTACTTTCTTTCCGTCGGTCGCAGCGAGTTTCAACCTTTTCCAATCCCGGCCTCCGGCAATCTGGACGACATTACCTGGTCGGAAACAGACTATTTCCCCCTCCTTGATCCGCTGAAGGCCGCGCTCGTCGAGGCTTTTCCAAACTTGAGTTAGTGCTGGGATTTGGGCATTTGCACGATGAGCCCAGCGAGCTCAGGCGTCACCTTGATCTGGCAGGAGAGACGCGAGTTTGGTCGCAGTTCCTGCGCGAAATCGAGCATGGTTTCCTCCATGTCGGATTTCGGTGGCAATTTCGATAACCATGCCGGGTCGACATAGACCTGGCAGGTGGCACAGGCGCAGGCGCCCCCACAATCTGCGTCGATGCCGGGAATCAGGTTTTTGACCGCGCCTTCCATCACAGACCAGCCGACCGGCACATCGGCCTCATGCTCTCTGCCGCTGTGTTCGATGTATTTTATCTTCGGCATGCGTGTTCCGGCATTCACGCGATGTTTTTCATGGGAACAGAGGTATCCGCAAGCCGCTCGGGGGAAACTACTGTTCCATCCGAAATCAGCTTGCGTCCCATCAGATATTCCGGCGCCGCATTCACTGCTTCGACTGCCCCGATCACCCCATTTCGAAGATGGAACACGGCGAACTTCCGTGAGTCCGGATCGCCGCGCATCACCAGCCGATCACCCGGCCACGCAAGTCCCGCGATCTGCAGTTTGAGATCGTACTGATCCGACCAAAACCAGGGCACCTCGCGATACGAAATCGGCTTGCCGAGCATCGCAAATGCAGCGTGTTTCGCCTGATCGATGGCGTTCTGAACGCATTCAAGGCGCACCGAACGACCGTCTCGGGTGGTATGTTGCGTGCAATCTCCAGCGGCAAACACCGAGAGATCGCCAGCGCACCTGCAATGATCGTCGACAACAATTCCATCGTCACAGGGAAGCCCGGCGTCCTTCGCAAGTTCCACATTCGGTTCGACTCCGATGCCGATAAGGGTGAGATCGAACTCATGGCGCTCGCCGCCGGCGCGAAGGGCTTCCAGGCGGCCTTTGCCCTCGAACGCCTGCACCGGCATTTTCAGATGGAGCCGCACACCTCCCGCTTGGTGAATGCGCGCAAAGAAATCCGAAACCGGATGCGAGACCGCGCGCGCCATGACGCGGTCCATCGCTTCAAACACCGTCACTTCAAGCCCCAGCTTGCGCGCCACGGCGGCAACTTCCAGCCCGATATATCCTCCGCCCACCACTGCCAGTCGCGCACCGGTGGCGAAATGCGGCCGCATGGCATCGACGTCGGCAATGCCCCGCAGATAAAAAATGCCGGGAAGTTCGCTTCCCGGGATCAAGCAGCGGCGCACGCGTGTCCCCGTCGCCAGCAGCAGCTTGTCATAAGGCAGTTCGCCTTTGTCCTTCAGATGCACACGCTTCGCGATGCGATCGATTGCGGTCGCGGGGTGGCCAAGCAAAAGTTCGCAGCGGGCTTCCCGGTAGAACTCTCGCGCCTTCAAAAACAGCCGCTCCCTCTCCATTGCGCCGGATAAATACGCCTTGGAAAGCGGCGGCCGCTGATAGGGCGCAAACGGTTCGTCCCCGACCAGCGCGAGGGAGCCGTCCCAACCTTCTGCCCTGAGCGTGGCAACAGCCTGCGCGCCCGCCTGTCCAGCGCCGATGATGACAATTCGCTCCATTCTAATTCCAGGCATTTGCGGTACAATCACTTAGTCGCAGCAATGACGTGGAATCAACGCCCGGCCATCTTGCGTTGCGGCAGCGAATATGGCGGGCTAAGAGCCTGTCGATGAAGGGCAAATCCGAGGGTTTTGTGCGGGAACTCAGGCTTGCGGACGAGGCCGCGACGGTTGCACTCGGCGCGCGCATCGCGGCTGCACTCAGGCCGGGGGATGCTGTCGCGCTTGCCGGAGATCTCGGTTCCGGAAAAACGACTCTCGCACGGGCCATCCTGCGGGCTCTGGGGATAAAGGAAGACGTGCCAAGCCCGACATTTACGCTTGTGCAGCATTACGCGACGCCCGATCTGACCGTTGATCACTTCGATCTGTACCGTATTGAGGCGGAGTCCGAGGTTGAGCAGCTCGGGCTGGACGATGCATTGGCGCATGGCGCAGCCCTGATTGAATGGCCCGAGCGGGCGGGCTCGCGCTTGCCATGCGATCATCTGCACGTCGAACTGGGACCGGCCGGACCACACGCTCGCTTTGCCGCTCTCAGCGGCCCAGCGGATTGGGGCCTGCGCTTGTTCGAAAGTGCCGATCATGTCTGAGCGGCTTGAGACGATGAATTCGTTCCTGCGGAGCGCGGGTTGGGGCGATGCCACAATGTCCCCCCTGCCGGGCGATGCGTCTACCCGGCGTTACGTTCGGCTTCGTCGCGCCGCGACATCGGCCATGCTGATGGACCAACCGCAAAATGCGGAAACAGCGCAATGCCCGCCGGATGCAACGCCGGAAGAACGCCGGCAACTTGGCTACAATGCCGTGGCACGCCTGGCCGGCGCCGACTGCGGACGTTTCGTGGCGACTGCCGGCTTCTTGCGCAGCCGCGGACTGAGCGCGCCGGAAGTGTATGCGGCGGACATCCAAAACGGCTTCGTTCTGATCGAAGATCTTGGCGATGATTTATACGGCAGCGTTTTGTCAAACGGATATGCGTCCGAGGAGCAGGCGCTCTACTCTGCCGCCATAGATGCTCTCGCGACGTTGCACAGGGAATTTGCACCCGGGGAATTGACTGAGGGCAAGACCCTCTACGCCTACGACGAAACGGCTTTGCTCGCCGAAACCGACCTCATGACCGAATGGTTCGTTCCGTTCGCGCTTGGGCAAGCTGCCAGCGAAGAGGAGCGGCAGGAACACAGGGCGTTGTGGCGCGACGCATTGCGGCCTGTGCTGACCGGATCTCGCGTGTTCGTGCATCGCGACTATCACGCGCAAAATCTGTTCTGGCTTCCGCAGCGCGAAGGAGCCGCACGCGTCGGCCTGATCGATTTCCAGGACGCGGTGGCCGGCGCTGCCAGTTATGACGTCATCTCACTGCTCGAGGATGCGCGGCGGGATGTGCCCCATGAGCTGGCGGAAGCTATGCTTGAGCGCTACGCCGAAACGATGGGCTGGAGCGGGCCTTTCGATCGGGACTCTTATTTCGCCCAGGCCGCGATCATGGCAGCGCAGCGCAATGCCAAGATAGCCGGCATTTTCGCGCGACTCGCCAAGCGCGATTGCAAGCCGCGTTACCTCGCCTACCTGCCACGCGTATGGGGATATCTCGAACGCGATCTCGCGCACCCAACCCTCGCAGCGCTAAAGAAATGGTACGACCGCAAGATTCCAGCGGAGCTACGCCGTCAGGCACTTGGAGAGGCTGCATGAACGGGCCAACACGTGCGATGATACTGGCGGCGGGCCTTGGCACCCGCATGCGGCCCCTCACCCATGATACGCCCAAGCCCCTGGTCAAGGTCGCCGGCCGCGCACTGATTGACCATGCGATCGACCGCCTTGTGGACGCAGGCGTAAAGACGATCGTGGTCAACGTCCACTATTTCGCCGACAAACTGCGGGATCATCTTGCGAAGCGCGACAATGTCGAAATACGCATTTCGGATGAAACCGATGCCATTCTCGGCACCGGCGGCGGGATCGTGCGCGCGCTGCCGAATTTCGAAGGCGAGCCGTTCTTTCTGCACAACTCCGATTCCATTTGGGCCGAAGGCTATGGGCGGGCGCTGGAGCGCCTGAAGGCGCGGTGGAATTCTGACACGATGGACTCACTGCTGCTGATGGCTCCGCTTGTTACCGCGATGGGCTACGAAGGCCGCGGCGACTTCCTGATGGACGCGGAAGGACATTTGAGCTCGGTACCAGAAGGGCTGCTATCGCCGTTTGCCTACCCCGGCGCCGCGATCATTCACCCGCGCCTGTTCGACGATGCGCCGCGTGGCGCCTTTCCCTTGTTGCAACTCTGGGAGAGGGCAATCGAGCAGAAACGGCTGTTCGGTGTGCGGTTGGATGGCGTGTGGATGCATGTGGGCACGCCGGATGCCGTAAAAGAGGCAGAGACCTTTCTGGCGGACCTTGCGCCGGCCTGAGGCGATGGCCAGCGTCTACACAATCCCGGCCAGCGCTTCCTTCACAACAACGCTTGCACGGAGCCTGATCGCGCGAACCGGCGCCGAGCGCGATCCGCTTGCGCTGGCAGACGTCACGCTATACCTGCCCACCCGGCGGGCCGCGCGCACGCTCAATGAAACGTTCGCGCGCCTTCTCGGAGGCAGCGCCTTGCTGCCGAATTCGCGTCCATTGGGAGACGTCGAGGAAGAGGATTTTCTATTCGATGTGGGCGCGGCCGCCCTTACCCTGCCTCCCGCCATTTCGCCACTCCGTCGCGTCTTACTGCTGGCGGCTCTCGTTCAAAGGTGGCGCCGCAAACAACAGGGCGAGCATCTGCCTTTCGCGCAGGCTGTGTCGATGTCTCGCGCGCTGGCTCGCTTCGTGGACGAAGTGGAAACCCAAGGCTGCGATCTCACTGGCCTCGACATGCTCGTGCCGGAGGCCTTCAGCCAACATTGGTCGGACGTAAAAGATTTCCTGCAAATCCTGCGCGATCAATGGCCGCGCCTTCTGGCCGCGGAAGCCAAGATGAACCCTGCGGCGCGGCGGGATTTGGCGCTGCGCTCTCTCGCCAGGCGGCTGAGTGAGGACCCGACTCAGGGCCTTGTCGTTGCTGCGGGCTCGACCGGCAGCATTCCAGCGACAGCGGAATTGCTGAAAGCAATCGCCGCCCTGCCCAATGGCTTTGTTGTTTTGCCAGGTCTGGACAAGGGCCTCGATGAGGAAAGTTGGAACGCCCTCGATCCCGGCCATCCACAGTTTGGGCTGAAGCAATTGCTGCAGCGGATTGGTTTGCAGCGAAGCGACGTGTCCGATTTCGATTCATCGCCGCGATCGGATGCCCGCGAGAGTCTCATACGCGAGATACTTCGGCCGGCGCCGACCACCGATGCATGGCGCGCGATCGCCGAGCGCGGCACCGGCGAAATCAGGGACGGGCTTCAGGGCCTGTCGCTGGTCGAGGCGGCGCATTCAGGCGAGGAAGCTGCGGCCATTTCGCTGATGTTGCGCCACGCTCTGGAGACGCCGGGCCGCACCGCGGCACTTGTCACGCCTGATCGCAGCCTTGCTCGCCGCGTAGCGGCCGAAATGCGCCGTTGGAATATCGAGATCGACGATTCCGCGGGTTGTCCGCTGGCCAACACCCCGCCCGGAACATTTCTGAGCCTCATGGCGGAAGCCGCAGCCGAGAAGTTTGCACCCGTGCCATTGCTCGCGCTGCTGAAGCATCCCCTGGCGGCAGGCGGACAAGTTCCGGCCGATTTCCGGCGCCGGGCGCGCCAGCTCGATCGCGACTGCTTGCGAGGGCCGCGGCCAAACGCTGGTCTTGGCGGCATAGAACGGGCGATTGCCGCGGCGCTCAACCGAGCGCGCGAACGCGAAAATGAAACCGGGATTCGGCGCAGTGCGGAGCTCGCCTCTTGGTTCAAGTCGCTTCGGACGATCTTACAGCCGCTCGAAGACGCATTGTCACAGAGTACTGTCGAACTACCGCGGGTACTCGGTGCCCATCTGGCTTGTGCGGAAGCCCTGGCGGCGAGCGATACGCAAGGCGGCGCATCGCGTTTGTGGCGCGAGCAGGCGGGAGAGATAGCCGCGCGTTTGGTGAGTGAGCTCCCGGAAGCTGCTGCTGATTTGCCCGAGATCGAAAGCAGCTCATATCCGGTGATGTTTCGCTCCTTCGCGGAACAGGAAGCCGTGCGTCCACTTCATGGGAAACATCCGCGGCTCGCAATTCTGGGCCCTCTGGAAGCAAGATTGCAAACCTTCGATCTCGTCATCCTCGGCGGGCTGAACGAAGGCACCTGGCCGGGAACGGCAAGTTCGGACCCATGGTTGTCGCGGCCCATGCGGGCGCAATTGGGATTGGAATCGCCGGAGCGGCGCATCGGACTGGCCGCTCACGATTTCGCGACTCTCGCCTGTGCCCAGAATGTGTTGCTGACCCGTGCGCTGAAGGCGGACGGCGCTCCCACGGTGGCATCGCGCTGGCTGCAGCGGTTGCAGCAGTTCACGAAAGGGCTCGATCTGGAGGAAAGTCTCCAGCCGAAAACATCCTACGCCTCACTCGCTATTCAACGCGATCAGCCCGTCGGGCCACCGCAGCGGATGGCGCGTCCGCGCCCGTGCCCCCCCGTCGAATGTCGTCCGAAGTCCCTTTCGGTAACGGAAATTGAAACGTGGCTCCGCGATCCTTACGCCATCTACGCCAGGCACGTGCTTCGTTTGAAGCCCATAGATCCGTTGGACTCGGAAGTCGGACCGCTGGAACGGGGCAGCGCCGTTCACGATGCACTGGAGAGATTTATCCGCGCGTTTCCCCAAACCCTTCCCGCTGACGCCAACGCGAGACTCATCGCCATAGCTGATATGGTGTTCGCGGAGGCAAGCCTTCCGGCCGCGGCGATCGCATTGTGGAAGCCGCGATTCATCAACGCGGCGCGCTGGTTCGCTGAGGAAGAACGCGTCCGGCGCGTAGAAATCACCAGATACTATCTGGAGATCGAAGGAGCTCGCGTGTTCTCCACTCTGGCGGGAGAATTCACATTGCGCTGTCGCGCGGATCGCATCGACGTTCTTAAGGACGGTTCCGCTGCGGTAGTCGACTACAAGACAGGACAGCTTCCGTCACCAAAACAGGTAAAGCTGCTTCTTTCGCCTCAGTTGCCGTTGGAGGGAGCCATTCTAGCCGGCGGCGGCTTCGGCGCCGTCGGCGCGCTTGCGGCTTCGCAACTCATCTATATCCGGTTCGGGGGAGGTGCGGAGCCGGGTGAAATCCGCGTCATTGCGGATGCGACTGAATTGATCGCGGAAGCCGATGCTAAACTACGTGTTCGCCTCGCGGACTATTGCGATCCCGACATGCCGTACCTGCCGCGCGTCATGCCCTTCCGGTCGGACCGGCCTGGTGACTACGACCACCTTTCGCGGGTCGGCGAATGGGCGCTGGCCGGCTGGGAAGAACCCGAGGAATGACGATATCACACACAGATGCGCTCGCCGCGGCCGATCCGCGCCGTTCTGCCTGGGTCTCGGCAAACGCGGGGGCCGGCAAGACGCACACGCTTGCCAATCGCGTGTCTCGCCTGCTGCTGGATGGCACCAAGCCCGAACGCATTCTGTGCCTCACTTATACAAAGTCGGCGGCGGCCGAGATGCAGGCGCGTCTGTTCGCAAGGCTGGGCGAATGGGCCATGTTCGACGATGCGAGGCTCGGCGCGGCAATCGCCGATATCGGCGCACCCGTTAGGGACAGGGACGGTCTGAAGCAGGCGCGACGGTTGTTCGCGCTTGCGCTGGAAACGCCGGGCGGTTTGAAAATTCAAACCATCCATTCCTTTTGCGAACGCCTGCTGAGCCGCTTCCCAATCGAGGCTAAGATTCCACCCTCATTCCGTGTCCTGGATGAGCAGACCGCGCGGGACATGATCGCCGACGCGCGTGAACAGGTGCTTGGGCAAGCGGGCTCCGGCGCCAGCAAGCTCGCGGCCGCTGTTGCACACATCGTCACAGAAACGAGCGAAAGCAGGCTTCATCAAATTCTGGATGCGGCGCTGGGAAATAACCGCCGCAAAATGGAGCGCTTTTTTTCGGGGCTGCCAAAGGGGGATTGTGCGCTTCGTGAACTGGCGGAGCGTGCTCATCGCGTCAGCCAAGGCGATACGGTCGAGCGCATCGCTGAAGAGTTTTGCGCACAAGCCAAAGCAGAGGCAGAAAACCTCACATCTGTGGTGGCTTGGCTGGCGACCGGCGGCAAAACCGACCGGAAACTTGGGTCACAGCTTTCCGCTTTCTCGACGCGGGGATTCAGCACAGATGCATTCCGTAGCTTGCGCGAGGCGTTCTGCACGACAGACGGTACAGCCAGGACGAAGCTCGCCAGCAAGGGACTGTGTGACGCCAGTCCGTCACTGGCGGCCTACATGGCGGAGCTGGCGGAGCGGTATGTCGCGGCTGAGGAGCGCTGCAGGGCCGTCAGGGCTGCGCTGCTTGCCGACGCTGCGCTCACCCTCGCGGATGCGGTGCGGGAGATCTATTCAGCGGAAAAACGCGCGCGGAGCGCGCTGGACTACAATGACTTGATTTCCGAAACGCTGGGGTTGCTGGAGCGCAGCGATGCCGCCGCATGGGTGCTCTATAAACTCGATGGCGGGCTCGATCACGTGCTTATCGATGAGGCGCAGGACACCAGTCCGGAGCAATGGCGCATTGTCGGAAGGCTGACGGATGAATTTTTCACCGGCATGGCAACACGAGATCTGTTTGCAAAGCCGCGCACGATTTTTGCCGTCGGCGACCAGAAACAATCGATCTTCAGTTTCCAGGGTGCCGATCCCAGCGAATTCGAAGTGAGCCGCAGGCGCTTTTCCCAACTCGCGCAAGCCGATTTCACCGATGTGCGTTTGCAGACGTCGCGGCGTTCCGCTCCCGAAATTCTGGAATTTGTGGACGCCGTCTTCGGTGAACCGGCAGCGCGCGAGGGGCTTACATCTTCGGCGGATACGATAGAGCACCACCCCTTTCGAATGGACGCGAAGGGACGCGTTGAATTCTGGCCCGCCATTAAACCCGCGAAAACGCCCGAACCCGATTACTGGCGGCCGGTCGATGTGGCATCGGAAACCAGCCCCGTTGTCCAGCTCGCCGAAAAGATCGCCGCCAAGATCAGGAAATGGCTGGATGACGGCGTGCGAATGCCGGGGCATGACCGGCCTATTCGTGCGGGCGACATCATGATCCTGATGCCGCGGCGCGAGCCTTTCGCCACCGAAATCATCCGCAAGCTCACGCAGGCTCGCGTGCCTGTCGCGGGCGCCGATCGCATTCGCCTCCGGAACGAAATCGCGGTGATGGATTTGATGGCCCTCGGCCATTTTGCGCTTCTGCCAGAGGACGATCTCAATCTCGCTGCCCTGTTGCGCTCGCCGTTTATCGGCTTGAGCGAAGAAGAACTGTTCACGCTTGCCAACCCGCGTGGAGGGCGAAGCCTCTGGCGCGAACTCATTGACCGCCGCGACGAGCTGCTATCATTCACAGCCGCCCATGCCTTTCTGTCCGACCTCTTGTCGCGAGCGGACTATGCGCCGGCCTACGAATTCTTCGCGCAGTCTTTGAACGCCGCCGACAGGCGCGCGCGAATGTTGGCCCGGCTTGGGCCCGAAGCAAGTGACGCGATCGACGAATTCCTCTCGCTGGCGCTCGAATACGAGGCGGCCAATACAGCGTCATTGCAAGGCTTTCTCCACTGGATCGAGCGCGCCGATGCGGAAGTGAAGCGCGACATGGAACGTGGCCGCGATCAGGTACGCGTCATGACGGTCCATGGGGCAAAAGGGTTGGAAGCCGACATCGTATTCCTCCCCGACACAACCACCCTGCCCGACCCTCCAGGCCGTCGCGGCGAGCTACTGTACCAGGACGATGGCGTGATCTTCCCCATCCGCAACGCGGATGCGTGTGAAGCCGTGAGCGAGGCAAAAGAATTCGCCAGACGGGAAGCATTGAAGGAACATAGGCGCCTTTTCTACGTCGCCCTGACGCGCGCGCGGGACCGGCTCTATGTCTGCGGCTTCGAGAACAAGAACGGCATCCGGGATGAGTCATGGTATCGCCTTGCCGAGGCCGCCATGATGAAAATTGGGCAAAAGGTCACGCAATCCGATGGCGACATCTATGCCTTGGGGAAGGAGATAGATGAGATCGATGTCAGGCGAGGAGCGGTAGAAACATCGGCGCCTTTGCCGCACTGGCTGCGGGCCGATCCCCCGGCCGAGCGCGGGCGTCCGCGGCTGATCCGACCCTCGGATGATATAGCCGACGATGAACCGGCAACGGTTTCGCCTGTTGGACTAAAGCACGCCCAACGCTTCCGTCGCGGCCTTTTGATCCACAGCTTGCTGGCGCGGCTGCCGGAAATTGCTCCCGAGGACCGGCGCACCATCGCACTGGCCTTTCTCGCGGCGCAAGGTGAAGCCGCCGTTGAAGCGGCGGCTCTAACCGATTCCACTTTGCGCGTCCTGAACGACCCGCAATTTGCACCGGCGTTTACACCGGGATCGAAAGGGGAGATCGCCATCGTGGCGGATCTGCCGGAACTGGGCGCCGGCGCACGCGTGAGCGGCCGCATTGACCGGCTCGCGGTGACCGACGCCGAAGTTCTGGCCCTCGACTTCAAGACCAACCGTCCTCCGCCGGATCGGCTTGAGGGCGTACCCGCCATCTACATTCGCCAGATGGCGCTTTACCGCCTCGCCCTTGCCAAGCTCTTTCCGCGGAAGCAGGTGAATTGCGCGTTGGTCTGGACCGAGGGCCCAACGCTGATGCTGCTTCCAACAGACATCCTGGACCAGGAAATGGCGCGTCTCGCTCCCGCTTGACCGGGCCGTATCGGCACCTACATTCCTGACCTCCACCATCGCATTCCGAAAGGCTGTTCATGTCCACCCCGATCAAGGTTTCCGATGCTTCCTTTCAAAACGACGTCCTGAATTCGCAGAAGCCCGTGGTGGTCGATTTCTGGGCGGAATGGTGCGGCCCCTGCCGCATGATAGCGCCAGCTCTTGAGGAACTTGCCGGAGAATTGCAGGACAAGATCACCATCGCCAAACTCGACATCGACCAGAACCCGAATGTGCCTACGAAATATGGCGTGCGCGGCGTGCCCACCCTGATGATCTTCAGTGGCGGTCAGGTTACGGCGACGAAGGTGGGTGCTTTGCCGAAATCCAAGATCAAGGAGTGGATCGAAAGTTCGATCGCGGCAAATTCGGCCGCTGCAAGCGCGGTAACGTGAACAGCAACGCGGCCGAAGCAAGGGTATTGCGTTATAGTGTCAGCCATTCTCTGCCAGCACGATGCCGGCCAGGTGTAGCGAGCCGCAAATGAGAACGCGCGGGGCTCCTTCTCCCGGTCGCCCGCATGCCCAGCCAGCCACCTGCGCCATGGCATCCTCCAGATCGTCGGCCGGGCTTGCATCGAGTCCCGTCTTGCGCGCGGCATCGTAGAGTTCGCCGGCGCCGCGACTGGCCGTCTCGCCAGGAATGGTGAGTGTGGTCACATGCCGGGCAAGCCCCCTGAATGGAGTCAAAAAGCCTTCCGCGTCTTTTGTCTTAAGCATGCCGCAGATGAGATAGAGAGGCTTCTCCGAACGTTCTTCGAAATCCGCGAGCGCTTGAGCGAGGGCGTGCGCTGCGTGCGGATTGTGTCCGCCATCGAGCCAGACTTCCGCGCCCTCCGGTGCAAGGGCGACAATCGGTCCACGTGTCAGCCGCTGGAGGCGGGCCGGCCATTCCACTTGCCGCAAGCCCGACTCGATTCCGCTTTCATCGGCCCAACCGCGTTTTGAGTGCCGCAAAGCCGCGATTGCAGTGCCGGCATTGTCGATTTGGTGCGCGCCAGACAGCTTAGGGAGCGGAAGGTCGAGCAGCCCATTTTCGTCCTGATAGATCATGCGGCCGCGCTCCACATGCGCAAAAAAGTCCTGCCCGTAGAAATAAACCGGCGCCGAGAGAGAATCCGCGGTGCGCTCGATGACATCGCGGGCGCGGTCATCCTGAGATCCAACCACGAGCGGCACGCCGGGTTTGATAATACCCGCTTTCTCGGCAGCAATATTGACAAGATCGGGGCCGAGGAACTCCTGATGATCGAGACCGACCGGCGTAATGACCGTTACAGCCGGGCGGCGGATGACATTGGTTGCATCAAGCCTTCCCCCCAGACCGACCTCCAGGATCAGAACATCGGCAGGGTGACGAGAAGACGCGAGCAGCGCGGCCGCAGTGGTTATTTCGAAAAAGGTGATGGGCGCGCCGGCATTGGCTATTTCGCATTCCTGCAGAGTGTCACTCAGTTCTTCTTCCGAGATCAGCTTGCCAGCGAGGCGAATTCGTTCGTGAAAGCGGACAAGATGGGGCGATGTATAAACGTGCGCGCGCAGGCCCTGGGCTTCAAGAATAGCGCGCGCGAAGGCGCAGGTTGAGCCCTTGCCGTTCGTGCCCGCAACATGAATGACCGGCGGCAATCTGAACTCGGGATGCCCAAGCTGTGCCAGAAGCCGCTCGATGCGGTCCAGCACAAGATCAATTCGTTTGGGATGTAGCGCCAGCAATCTCTCGAGAATGATGTTGCTCTGTGTGACAGTGCTCACGTCGTAGCCGCCGGATTGGGGGCGCCCGGCGTGGTCTCAGCCGCGCTTGGTAGGTGCCCTCGCCTTGTTTTGCGATCTGCCTTTTTCATCAGCATAAGCAGCAAACGGGAAAGCGTCTCGCGCATCTGGTGACGGTGCACGACCATATCGACCATGCCATGTTCCCGAAGATATTCTGCGCGCTGAAAACCTTCCGGCAGGCGTTCGCGAATCGTCTGTTCGATGACGCGCTGACCCGTAAAGCCAATCAGGGCCCCCGGCTCCGCGATATGGATATCTCCCAACATCGCGTAGGATGCACTGACACCGCCGGTCGTTGGATCGGTGAGGACCACGAGGTAGGGCAGCCCTGCTTCATGCAGCATGTCGACCGTGATTGTTGCGCGTGGCATCTGCATGAGCGAAAGAATCCCCTCCTGCATGCGGGCTCCGCCGGATGCCACAAAGAGAACGAAGGCACGCCGTTCCTGCACGGCGTTCTGCATGGCCTGGACCAGGCCTTCACCCACCGCCATGCCGAGAGAACCACCCAGGAAATCGAACGGCTGCACGGCTACAATCACTGGTATCCCGTCAAGCGTTCCGCTCGCTGCTGCAAATGCCTCCCGCCGGCCGGTTTTGCTGCGGGCATCCTTCAGCCGATCGGAATATCGACGCTCGTCCCGAAAGCGCAGGGGATCCTGCGTCACGCGCGGCTGAGGCAATTCCTCGAAAATCCCCCCATCGAAGATGGAGGCGAAGCGTTGCGCCGGGCCAATGCGCAAGTGGTGATCGCATTTCGGGCAAACGTCCTGGGCGGCCTGAAGATCGCGATGAAAAATCATGTCACCGCAGCCCGGACATTTCTTCCAGAGATTGTCCGGGGTTGCGTTGCGGCCTCCGATAAGGCTCTTGATCCTGGGGCGGACAAAATTGGCGATCCAGTTCATGGCCTCAACCTACCACGGAAATCTGACGCGCGGCATGCACCGAATCTGCCAGCATTTTGCAGAAACCGATCGTCTCCGCGATCACAGATGCTGAAGGCATTTCTGACGTCACGGCTGCGGCGATTCGCTGGACGATAGCCGAGCCAATCACCACAGCGTCGGCAAACCTCGCCACATTCTTCGCCTGTTCGGCCGTTCGAATGCCGAAACCCACCGCGCAGGGAAGTTGCGTAATGCGTTTCAGACTTCGCAACGAGTTCTGCAAGTCGGCCTCGGCAAAGCTTTTCGTGCCGGTTACGCCCGCGACCGACACATAATAGAGAAACCCGCTCGCTTCTTTCGCGATGCGCCTAAGCCTCATCTCATCGCTGGTTGGCGTGGCGAGCCTGACCACATCGATCCCCTTCACCGACGCCGGGACGCGAAGCACGGCGTCTTCTTCCGGAGGAAGATCGACTGTTATCAGGCCATCAACGCCGGCAGCGGACGCATCCGTGACGAACCGATCGATGCCGTAGGCGTGAATCGGATTGAAATAGCCCATGAGCACGATCGGTGTCGCATCGTCCGCTCGGCGAAAGCGCCGAACAAGCTCAAACACGCCCGGGACACTCATGCCTGCATTCAGGGCACGCAGGCTGGCTGCCTGAATGGACGGACCGTCCGCCATCGGATCGGAAAACGGCACGCCGATTTCGATCAGGTCGGCACCCATCTCAGGCAGCTTTTCGATAATTGAAGCGCAGGTTTCGAAATCCGGATCTCCGGCTGTGACGAAGGGAATGAAGGCTGCGCGCCCCCGCTCTCCGAGTTCCATAAACCGCCCGGCAATGCGACTCATAACGAGGCACCAAGCGCGTTCGCGACGGTGAATACATCCTTGTCGCCCCGTCCGGAGAGCGTCACCACGATAATCTCGTCCTTTGCCATCTTCGGGGCCGCGCGCATGACGTGGGCAATGGCGTGCGAAGGTTCAAGCGCCGGGATGATTCCCTCCAGTTTGCAAAGGAGCCCGAAGGCTTCCAGTGCTTCCGTGTCGGTCGCCGAATAATAGCTCACGCGGCCATTGTCTTTCAGCCAGGAATGTTCAGGGCCGACACCGGGATAGTCGAGACCTGCGGAAATCGAATGGGCCTCCAGCACCTGGCCGTCGCCGTTTTGCAGCAGATAACTGCGCGCGCCGTGCAGGACTCCTGGCGCTCCTTTCGAAAGCGTGGCCGCATGACGTTCTGTCGCCGTGCCTTCTCCGGCCGCTTCCACGCCGTGAATCGCAACGTCGCGATCGTCGAGGAATGGATGGAACATCCCGATCGCGTTCGAGCCGCCGCCCACACACGCCACTACCAGGTCAGGCAGGCGCCCTTCTGCTTTGATCATTTGCGCGCGCGCTTCGTTGCCAATCACACACTGAAAATCCCGCACCATTTCCGGATAGGGATGTGGACCGGCCGCGGAGCCGATGATGTAGAACGTGTCGTGCACATTCGCGACCCAATCGCGCAATGCTTCGTTCATCGCATCCTTGAGCGTGCGCGAGCCCGAGGTGACGCTGCGCACTTCCGCGCCCAGCAAATGCATGCGGAAGACGTTCGGCTTCTGCCGCTCGATATCGACTTCGCCCATATAAATGACGCACGGCAAACCGAAACGCGCGGCGACCGTCGCGGTCGCAACGCCATGCTGGCCAGCGCCTGTCTCCGCGATGATCCGCGTCTTTCCCATGCGGCGCGCAAGTAGAATCTGTCCGAGGCAATTGTTGATCTTGTGCGCGCCGGTGTGATTGAGATCCTCGCGCTTCAGATAAATCTTCGCACCGCCGAGATGTTGCGTGAGCCGCTCGGCAAAATAGAGCGCGCTCGGACGGCCGACATAATGTTTGAGCAGGCCATTCAGCTCAGCCTGAAATGCCGTATCGTGCTTTGCTTCGCTGTATGCGCGCTCGAGTTCCAGCACGAGCGGCATCAAAGTCTCGGCGACAAAACGCCCGCCATACTCGCCGAAATGTCCGCGCTCGTCTGGGCCGGAACGGTAGGAATTCGGCGTCAGCGCCGTCACGATTCCGCTCCTGCGAATTGCGTGGCGCGCGCGGCGGCGATGAATTCCCGAATGAGATTCGGATCTTTCAAACCCGGCGCGGTTTCGACGCCCGAAGAACAGTCCACACCCGGCGCGTCGCACGCGCGGATGGCGCGGACGACATTCTCCGGGTTAAGTCCTCCGCCGAGCAGCCAAGGACGCGATAATCGGCGGCCGTTCAGGAGCCGCCAGTCGAATGCGGCGCCATGTCCACCAGGCCGGGGTGTGTTGTTCGGCGCCTTCGCATCGAACAGCAACAGGTCGGCGACAGCCTCGAACGCCGGTGCATGCTGCAGATCTTCCTTGTCGGCTATGGAAATCGCCTTGATCACCGGCACGGCAAACCGTTGGCGGATGGCAACAACACGTTCCGGCGACTCCTTCCCGTGCAGCTGGAGAAAACCCGGACGGGCCGCATTCACCGCCGCCTCGATTTCCGGATCGGTCGCGTCGACAACAACGGCAACCACCCGGCACCGGCCTCGTAGCCTGGTCGACAGGGAACTCGCCTGGCCGTAGCCCACGTGGCGGGGAGAGGGGGGGAAGAACACGAAGCCGGCATAGTCCGCGCCGGCCGAAGCCACGGCATCTGCCGCCGCCGGACTGTTGATCCCGCAGATCTTCACCTGAACCATGGGGGAGAATATCAGGCGGCGCGGGCGGGCGCGACCTCTTCGGCGATAAGGGCCGCCGCCCGAACCGGATCGGCCGCCGCGGTGATAGGGCGGCCCACGACCAGAATATCGGCGCCCGCGCGGATGGCTTCCAGCGGCGTCATCACCCGGCGCTGATCGCCGAGCGCGGAGCCGGCCGGACGAACCCCCGGCGCCACGATCAGGAAATTCCCACCGCAGGCCCGGCGGACGACCTCGATCTCCCGCGGGCTACACACCACCCCATCGAGTCCGGAATCCTTGGCCAGCCGCGCGAGCCGCGCCACCTGCAGCGCCACGGAGTCCCCCTGCCCGATGGCGGGAAGATCCTCATCCGCCACGCTGGTGAGCACCGTTACCGCTATCACCTTTATCTTGGGATCAATGGAGGTTGCCGCCTCCTTGGCCGCCTTCATCATCGCTTCGCCACCGGAAGCATGGACGTTGAACATGGCGGCACCGAGCCTGGCGATCTCGCGTGCCGCGCCGGCCACTGTGTTGGGGATGTCGTGGAACTTCACATCGGCGAAAACCGGCATCCCGAGGGCCGCCATTTCGCGCACCGCCGAAGGACCGAGGGCCGAAATGAATTCCAGGCCAAGCTTAAGGCCGCCGACATGCGGCCGCAGCGCCTTGGCAAGTGAGAGCGCCCGCGCCAGATCAGGCGTATCGAGGGCGACGAAAACAGGATTGGCTGTCCGCAACACCATTATCCGCTCTGCCCTTTATGTGCCCGGACTGGCTGGGCAGGTTCCGCCAGACCCGGGACCGGGGGCAACCCCCCGCACTAATGGCCGGCGTGACTGTCCACAGGTTCGCGCGAGCTCGCCGCCGGCGACGATGAGGGAGCCGAACTTGTCGCGTTCAGCCGCTCGCGAAGCTCCTTGCCGGTGCGGAAAAACGGCGCCTTCTTCTGCTGCACGCTGACCGCCGCCCCTGTGCGCGGATTACGGCCGACCCGCGCCGGACGGCTCTTCACCGAAAACGCGCCGAAGCCACGCAACTCCACCCGATTGCCTTCCGCCAGCGCCTTGCAGACTTCATCCAGCACTGTCGATACGATCCGCTCCACATCGCGATGGTAGAGATGTGGATAGCGCTGAACCAGCCGCGCCACCAATTGAGACTTTATCATTCCCTTCCCCGAGGGATTCCCCCTGCCGAACTCCCCCAAAAGGCGCGCCTTTTCGCCTTCTGGAACATGAACAAGAGTGGGACTGGCCTCTTCGCCGGTCAAGGGAAAGCCTCTGAAACGGAACAGCTTTTTGGCCTTTTGTTGACAGAATCCCACAGCCTGCGGCAGCCCTGCAACAGGGCGAATCGACGGAGACCCGGAGAGAGCCGGATCATCGGCCATTTCCCTGCCCATTCCGCTCCCTGACCCGTGCCTCGACCATCGCCGCAAGCTGTTTTGCCCGGGCGATGAAGGTGACGACCTGCCGGCGAAGCTCCCGCTTCGCGCCGGTGTGCCGGCCGGACTTGAGAGCGTTCCGGTTTCCGGGCCTTCCACCACCTTTAGGGTTATACGACCTTCCGACCGCTAGTAGTTGTGTGGTCGTTTTCACCGAGCGCTCGGACCCCCTCCCCCGACCACCTGGGCCGCCACCTGATTCTGGATGATGGTGGTGTGCCGGGTCTCCTTGACGCCGACGCCGTGCCGCAGGCCCGCCACGCTGTTGGCGACTTTGGCGCCGGTTCTGGCGAAATCCATGGCGGTATTGGCCCAGATGCGGCGGTCTTCCAGCACATCCGCCTGACACATGGAGCGGAACGCCACCTCCCGCATCATGAAGTGGCACTCGCCGATGATGGCGTTGAGCAGCGCCTCGGTTTGGGCGCCGTCCGGCGGCAGTTGGTCCGGCAGCGGCGCTAGCTCAAGCTGCGGTACCCCGGAATCGTACTTGTTCATGCGGCTGGGGACGGCGGGATCGAAGGCCACGCCGCGCAGAAGCGCCACTGCGGGTTTGGCCGATTGGGAAGCGATACGCTGCGGGACAGCCGGCGGCTCGGCAATACGGGCCTTTTGGGCCTCGATCCGCTGCCGCAGCTCTCCTATGACACGGGACGTCGGCGACGGTTCACGGAGCTCCTCGGACGATTCACCGGAAGAATCCTCCGATTCGTCTTCGTCGTCATCTTCTTCGTCGTCTTCTTCTTCGTTGTCGTCCAATTCCACCATTTTCTCCCTTTCCCGCTCCAGAATTTGCCTTTCTTCCCAATCCATAGCTTTCTCCTATGTACCTCTTTCGTTCTTACTTGATTTAGAGGATTTCTGGCCGCTGTCAAGGGTCTTATTCCTCTTACAATGCTGTCACAAACAGGGGGCGGTACTGGACACCGCTCCCGCTGCCGGTTCGAATTACCTTCAAATTTCACGGGGGGATTCATGTCGCGAAAGCGCCGCGCCACTTTCATCCGCCTACAGATGATCATCGCGCTGGCGCTGCTCTCCGCAGCGCTCGCGCCACATCCCGCACATGCGTGGACATACAAGCTGGTCCACGATTTCTGCTCGGACAGCTGCTACGACGGCAAGTTGCCGGCCGGCGGACTGATCGCCGATCCCGCGGGCAACCTTTACGGAGCAACACTCCTAGGCGGTGTTGAAGAAGCCGGGACGATTTTCGAACTGACTTACGACAGCGAAAAAGGCGTCTGGGGCGAGAAGGTGCTCTACAATTTCTGCGCCGAATGCGACGAGGGCGGCGGCCCGAGAGGCAGGCTGGTGCTGGATATGGCAGGCAATCTCTACGGCACCACGCCGGGCGGCGGCACCCGCGGGGACGGCACCGTCTTCCGCCTGAGCCCGAACGGGAGCGGCAAGCGATGGTCTCTCACCAGGCTCTACGATTTCTGCACGCATGACAGCAGCTGCCCCGACGGCAAGAACCCGGACGGCGCGCTGACCTATGCCGGACAGGATTCCGGCGAGCTATACGACGGCGTCTCACCGCTTTTTGGAACGACCGGCTTTGGCGGCAAAGGGCATGCCGGCACAGTGTTCTCGCTTACCCCGATCGCGCACAAATGGAGCTTCGACCTCCTTTACACCTTCTGCAGAGATTCGGGCTGCAAGAACGGCAGCAGTCCGGAAGGATTGCTCGCCGAAGAGAACGGCGACCTGATCGTGGCGGCCGAACGCGGCGGAACGCTGGACGGCGGCGCTATCCTCGCGCTGCCGGCGATTGGCGGCAAACGCGAACGCGGCGCCACGGCGCTCTACCGCTTCTGCCACCGAAATCTCTGCAGGGATGGCGCTCATCCGATCGGGATCGCGCGGGATGCGGCGGACAATCTCTTCGGAAGCACCTATGAAGGCGGCACGAAGATAAAGAGGTCTCGCTGTCGCGATGGCTGCGGCACGCTCTATCAATTGGCACCGGACGGCACGCGGACTCAGCTCTACAATTTCTGCAGCGAGAAATTTTGCGCGGACGGGGCGTTCCCGGACGGCGCGCTGACGGTCAATGCAGCGGGCAGTCTCTTCGGACTCACACAGGCGGGCGGCAACACTGCGATCAGGCAACTAGGCTATGGAACGGCCTTCGAGTTCACCGGCGGCACACTTACGACGCTGTACAAATTCTGCTCGCTGTCGAACTGCACCGATGGCGCCTCTCCTCAAGGTCCTTTGGTAATGGACGCGTCCGGCAATTTGTTCGGCGAGACCGTGGGCGGCGGCGCACACAACGGCGGCACGGTGTTCGAGCTGTCGCCGTGAGCGGCGCGTTCAAGGAGTGAAAGATGTTTAGCGAGTCACAGTCTCAGCGCACGGGAAGCGCCATAACCTCCGCCATCCGTGTGCTGACGATCATGATGGCCGCGCTCGTTGCAGCCGCGCTCGCGCCGCACCCGGCGCAGGCATGGAAGCTCAAGACGCTCTATTCGTTCTGCGCCAAGACGCATTGCAGCGACGGACAATTCCCGGCTGGTCCACTGGTGCGCGATGCGGCGGGAAATCTGTTCGGCGTCACCGGTTATGGCGGCTATGCTGCCGCATATGAGCCCGGTGGCGTCGTCTTCGAACTCTCTCCCGTAAAAAAGAACAAGTGGAAACTCTCCACCCTGTACCGGTTCTGCGCCGATCCGCCCCTATGCTCCGACGGCTATCAACCGATGGGCGTTATTGTCGATACGGCAGGTAACCTCTACGGGACCACAGGCCTGAATGGACCCAATGGCGGAGGCACTGCCTTTGAACTGTCGCCGCAGGCGAAGGGCTGGGCCCTCAACACGCTTTATGCGTTCCCCTATTCCGGCGAACCCGCTGCAGAACCATCCGGAACGCTAACCTATGCCGGCGCTGCTGCCGGCGCGCTCTACGACGGAACATCTCCGTTGTTCGGCCTCACCTTCAATGGTGGCACGAGCAATTTAGGCGCCGCGTACGAACTTTCGCAGACCGGCGGCCACTGGAAGCTGACGGAGATTCACGGTTTTGGCGGTGGGCCCGAAGACGGGGCATGGCCCACCTCCAGCCTCACAATGGATCCGGCCGGGAATCTGCTCGGCACGACCGGGCTGGGTGGCAAAGCCGGCCAGGGAACGGCATTCACGCTGTCCCCGACGGAAAGCGGCTGGAACGAAACACTGCTTGCGAGCATGGGCACGGCACCAAAGACACCGCGCGATCCTTTCGGCCCGCTGTGGCGCGATGCCTCCGGCACGCTCTTCGGCACGAACAATTACGGAGGTCAGCATTGCCACAGGAAAGGCGCGCGATGCGGCGGCAATGTGTTCCGGCTGAGCCTGGAAGGAGACACGTGGCAGTACGCGTCCGTCCATGAATTTTGTGCCGATGAAACCTGTCTCGATGGCGCCCGGCCAGCGGCCGGCGTGATCATGGACGCCTCCGGAATGCTCATCGGAACGACGCAGGACGGAGGCGCGCATCAGGCCGGCGTGATCTTCCGCGTGCGGCCTGATGGAACAAATTACAAAGTGATCCACGATTTCTGCGGCGCCGCGAATTGCGCCGACGGCAAATATCCGGACGCGCTCACCTTGGTGCCGGACGGCCACATCTACGGCGTGACCATCCAGGGCGGCGCACACAACGGCGGCACAATCTTCGAGCTGTCGCCGTAGATCACTGGCCGGGGGTTGCCGGTCCGCATTTGCCGTCGCGCACGACCTTGGCGTTGGCGGTCTCGGCCGAACACAGATTGGGATAGGTCCTGTCTGCTTTCGTCGCGGGGTCGACAGCGCAAACCGGCTTGTAGATCATCGAGCACATCATCGGCTCCTTGCCCGGCGCCAGACAGTCGCCATCGTGCAGCACCTTTCCCTTTTTCCACTCGGCGGCGCAGGCATTGACGAACTTCGCGCGCGAGCCGTCCGGCAGCAGCGCGCACACGGGCGCGCGCACGAGCGGGCAGCGCGCCATGGGCTTCGCTTGGACGGCAGGGGCCGCGAACAGGCCGAGCAGCGCCGCCGTTGTCACCGAAAACAGATTCATTGCCGCATCCTATGCCGGACTTCGTGCGCAGCATGACGCATTCACAGGGCGCCGGAAAGCGCCTGCACCGAAGTCTCGCCGGCAGCCGCTACTGCAGCGACGTGAAGCGGTAGACCGCCAGCGACACCAGCACGAGCGAGATCAGCGCGTTGCGCGCCCGGTTCTCCGGGTTGACCTTGGCATAATAGAAGGCCAGCGCCCCGCCGATCAGCAGGCCGGCAAGTTCGTACCAGGGAAGGAATTCAGTCATGCGCGCATGTTAGAACGCGGCTGTAAACGATCGCTGAACGCCGGCACACGAATTTTCATGAAGGTTTCGTAAAGCGGTGCCGCCTATGGGCGGCAAACCGTGCATCGCTATTCCACTGTTACGCGCCGGTCGCGGTTCTGTTGCCGCGTTGTCATCGCCGTTCCCTAAGAGCGCGATCGAATCTGGATGCATCCAGACAACAGGCCGGGCAGATCTCCATACCGACGCCGAGAACGTCGCCGGACTCGCTCGTGCACACCTTCAGGGAGAGACATCGATGCAACGATCGACAACGCAGAAACTGGTGGCAGCGCTGCTGCTGTGCGCGGTGCCCGCCAGTGCCTGGGCGGCGGACGGCATAGGCCCGTTTACCAGCGGCGTGCCATCCGCCCAGCCGGCCGTGGGGTCGCCGCCCAATGTTTACAGTTCCGATTTCACCGCGAGCCCGGTTGCCACCGGGACCGACGCGCTGGAGAATCCGTCCGGCGTCATCACGACATTCGGACAACTCTCATCCGGCGCCAACACCGAGCCGGACGAGAACACTTACCTCAATTTCGAAAATGGCCTGAAGGGGCCGACGCCGAAATACAATTACGGCACGCATTTCCTGATCCAGGGTCATGAAGGCGCGGGCAATCTATCGTACGTAACCCGCATCAATCTGGATGTTTCCGATCCAGCTCACCGGATCACGCTTCTCACGCCCGTTGGGGGCGACGGGCTGACGCATCTGAACCGCACCGACGGCTCGACCTACAATCCGTTCACCAAGTCGATGCTGTTCACCCAGGAAGGGAGCGGGACGGATGGCGGCCTCTACGAAATCGCCATCAGGTGGCCATCAACGCTGACCACGCGCTACGGCGCGATAGGACGCTGCGGCCTTGAAGGTGTGAAGATCGACAACAAGGGCCGCATATATCTCGTCGAAGACACCGGCGGCCAGGGCGTGAGCAATGACAAGAACGACATCAACGGCCCGAACAAGGTTGCCAAGCAGCCAACTCCTATGTGTTCCGCTTTGTCCCGTACGACAAAAGCGATTTAAACGGCGGGGGCCAGCTTCAGGCGCTCCGCGTCTATGTCGACGGCACGCCTTTGGTGTTCGGCGGCACCAGCGCCCAGCAGGCGTTCGACGATGTATGGTCGCCGAAGCAGGTCGAGCTGCATAGCGGCGCCTCGTTCCCCACCGATTGGGTCACCGTGCACGACACAACCACCAACACGGTGGACTTCGATTGCAACCTTGCCGCGCGCAACGCCGGCGCCACGCCGTTCAAGCGGCCGGAGAATGGCGTGTTCAAGCCGGATGGCTCCTTCAAGACGTTCTTCTTTGCCACCACCGGCGATACCAACAACCTTTCGGGATCCGTGCCTGAGCTGGCGCAGCGCGGCGCCTGGGGCGGCATCTTCGAGCTCGACCTGGACAACAAGCAGAACCTTGGCACGGTGAGGATGATCGCGCTTGGCGATTCGGCACATAATTCCTTCGACAATCTCACCATGGGAGACAGCGGCACAATCTTGGCCACCGAAGACCGCGGCGACACACTGCACGACCAGCTGAACGCCCTCGATTCCATCTGGGCTTACCCGCTGGCCAATCCTGCATCGCCGTTGCGTGTCGTGGCGCAGGGCCGCGATGCGAGCGCCTCCGATGGCGGCGAAGAGGATAACGAGCCGACCGGCATCTACGTCTCCAACGGCGGACACGGCAGAGGGAACGGTTACGGCAAGCCGGAAAATCTCATCGGCGCGCGAGGCTTCTTCACCCAGCAGCATGGTGACAACACCATCTACGAGCTGAGCCGCGCCGGCGGGAGCGCCAATCGCAAACGCTAACGTTTTGGAAAATCGGAAAGTCGCAAGGCGGAGCGCTCGTTTTCGAGCGCTCCGTTTTTCTTTGTGCAGCACAGTGTATCCATCACTGCGCGTCGTGGAAGATGACACCGAGGGTGAAGCGCAAGCCTGAGCGCAAGCGGCTCACGCCGTGGCGCATCTTCACGCGATAATATCCCTTGGTGCCACGCACCGGCCGCTCGTTGACGGCGAAGACAACCGCATCGCCCTGCGAAAGCGGCACCACGTCCGCCCGCGACTGCATGCGCGGCCGCTGCTCGGTGAGCACGAACTCGCCGCCGGCGAAATCCTCACCCGGCCGCGACAGCAGGATCGCCACCTGCAGCGGAAAGACCAGCGCGCCGTACAGATCCTGATGCAGGCAATTGTAGTCGCCTTCGCCATAGCGCAGAAGCAGCGGCGTCGGCTTCGTCTGCCCGGCATCACGACAGCGTTCCAGATACTCCGCATGCGTAGGCGGAAAGCGGCTGTCGTTCTTCAGCGCCGCATTCCAGCCGTTCGCGACCTCGGCCAGCGGCGGATAAAGGCTGTCGCGCAGCTTCGCCACCAGCGGCGGCAGAGGATAGGCGAAATATTTGTATTCGCCGCGGCCGAAGCCATGCTGCGCCATCACCACCCGCTTGCGAAAGCGCTGCTCATCCGCATACAGCGCAATCAGTTCCTTACATTGCGCCGGCAAAAGTACGGCGCTGAGCACGGCACAGCCGAGACGCTCGATCTCGCCCCGTGCTGTGGACCAGTCGATCCCCGAGTTCGGGGAGAGTTGTGGCTTGTGCGGCATTGCTGGACACTTTAGTTGCGCGGCGCGACGCCGTCCTCCTAATTCGCGTTTCGCAACTGCCTTGCACTGGCGACAGTCTTCCTCTTTTCTCAAGTCTTGTCGTCCGGGGGGAAAGCTTCATGAGAAAATCGGCACTATTCGGAGCGTTGCTTGTTGCCGCCGGCCAGAGCCATGCCGCGGAGCAATGCAAACTCACGCAAGTGGCATCGCTGCCGATCAGGACACTGCCCGACGGCACCGTCGCCGTGCCCGTCAAGCTTTCCGGTTCGGATCAGCTGATGCGGCTCGATCTCAGCAGCCCGCATTCGGCAGTAACCGGCACTTATGCCGACACTGCAAAACTGGATGGCAAACTCCTTCCGGAAAAGGTGCATGTGGGCTATTTGGGCAATGAAATCTCGCTTCAGGTCCGTCTGCCCGATGTTCAAATCGGTCCGGTCCGCGGCAAGGATATCTGGGTATTCCGGCTTCCGGATAAGCCTCTGGTAGAAAATACGCCTGCCGGCGTCCTCGGCACGGACCTGCTGTCGGGATTCGATATCGAGCTGAATCTGCGCGACGCGAAGCTCAACCTGTTCTCGCCGGACCATTGCGAGAACGCCGGTGCTTACTGGGCCAAATACTCCGCATCATTGCCGATTGAAACGGACAAAGTCGGACATCTGTTTGTGCGGATGACCCTGGATGGCGAAGACGTCACCGCCGACCTTGCGACGATTCAGCCACAAGCGGAAATGGGCATGAACACGGCGACCAAACTGTTCGGGTTCGACAAGACGTCGCCCAAAATTGTGGAGCTTCCGGCACCTCCGGGTGGGGCAAGGGTTTACCGCTATCCATTCAAATCGCTTTCCGCAGGTGGTCTCAAAATTGCGCATCCGGTTATCGATCTCGTGCCGGGCGATTCCGGCGGCCGATGCGATGGCACGCCGCGCGTTTTCCACGGCATGATGGGAATGTGCTGGGGAGCCTCACAACTCCATCTAGGGCTCGCGGAGCTTCGCCACCTTCGGCTGTACCTCGCGACAAAAGAAAACCTGCTTCATCTCACCGCTGCCGACCCCACGACCTGGAATGATGCTCCCGAACCTCCGCCGCCGCCGATCTATCCCATCCTTCTGCGCTGCGGCGATGCGGAGGGCCATTTCATCAGCGATGGGCCCGAAGGGTTCATTTCCGCGAAAATCAGGTTTGGGGTCAACATGCCGCCGGCTCCGGATCGTGTCACGGTAGCGCCCGGCAAGGACACAACTTGCACGCTGCAAGCGAAAGACGGCGCAGTTATCTCCAGCGCGAGCTTCCAGATTTCGCGCGATGGATCGTCAGATGCAGATAACGCAGCGTTACTCAAACATGTCGACATCACGGAACAGCTACCGAGCAGCACAAGCGGTACCGAACGGAGGTTCACGTTTACTGTGAAAGCGAAGGACCTAACGCCGGGAATATTGACGCTTGGTTTTCCGGTGACCTTCAACCAACCCAAATCCGACGAAGACGAATAAAGAACGCGGAGCGCCTGACAGACACTCCGCGTTTTAACCTGAAGCTGGCTAGCGATTTAATCGTCGTCGCGCAGGGCGTCTTTCACGCCGCCAACGGCGTTCTCGACCTTGCCCTTTGCCTTGTCCATCTTGCCTTCGGCCTGCAGCTTGGAATCGCCGGTGACCTTGCCGACGGCGTCCTTCACGGCGCCTTTGGCCTGATCGGCGGCTCCCTTAATGCGATCGTTATCCATCACGCACTCCCTGGTTCGCGTCTCGGGAGTGGAAACGGCGCAAACTGTCAAATGTTCCAATCATTTGCATGAATGAACGTTCAGCAAAACGATTCGGCGGCTCTGGCTCAGGCTGCCCAGTTTGTCCACCGCAACCCTTGGACGCGCGCGAATTCGCGCTCGTTGGCGGTGACGAGCGTCGCCTCGCGACGCAATGCCTGCGCTGCGATCAGCAGATCGTACGGTCCGACCGGCGTGCCAGCGTTGGCTAGTTCCGCGCGCAACTGGCCCGCGACTTCGGCATCACTGTCATCGAAAGCGATAGACTCGAATCCCTCAGCAAGGAGTTTCTGCAACGCCTCCGCATTTTCGGCGCGGCGACTGCTCTTGGAAATGCCGAACCAGAGCTCGTGCAAGACGATGGAGGTGATCGCCACGCCGTGGCCGGCAGCCTTGGCAACAAGCAAGGCGCTACGCACCTCTCGCGGCTTGCCGTTGAGAAGAGCGATGACGACATTGGTGTCCAGAAGAAAGATCAATCGAACATATCTTCGTCTGGCGGCATGGGCGGTTGTTGCCGTCCCTGCTCCATAAACTTGCCGTCAACTAGGCGGTCGATCTCACGCCAGAATGCCTGCCAATCACGTGTGGGCTTTTTCATCGGTTCCAGCAGGACGCCGTTGCCCTCGCGCCGGATACGCACCTCCTTGCCCTCGAAGCGAAATTCCTTGGGTAAGCGTACGGCCTGGCTGCGGCCAGTTTTGAAGAGTTTGGCGGTCGTCATGCTTTCAAAATGTTGATATCTACCAGTGGTATATATCATTTTGTGACCGACGGATTCAAGCATCGATTACGTCCCAGTCTGTGCTTCTCAGCGCGGGATCGTTTCGTGATGGCGAATGACTTCCTGCACGATGAACGACAGGAATTTCTCCGCGAAATCGGGATCGAGCTTCGCTGAAGCCGCGAGTGATCGCAGCCGCGCGACCTGCTCGGCTTCCCGTGCCGCATCGGCCGCCGGTAATCCGCGCGCCGCCTTCAACTCGCCGACCGCCTTGGTGAATTTGAACCGCTCGGCGAGAAGATGCACCAGCGCTGCATCGATATTGTCGATGGAATCGCGCAGCCGCTGCAATTCGGGATCGGTGACCGCCATCGCGGCCACTTTCACCCGTTCAAACCGCCGGTGCAACCTGGGGAACGAAGTACACGCAGTCCCTGTTGTATGGGAAAAGGAGAATTCCCATGCCCGACACCAATAACGTCCCTGGGCAAGAACCAGCGGAAGGCTCGCGCGAGACAATCGAGCGCGAACTCAACAAGAATCCTGAAAACGACAATGGCAGCGGCTCCATCCGGAAGCCGGACATGCCCAGCGACGGCCCACGGGGCGGCGAACTCAATACGAAAGGATACAAGCCGGCTGTCTAATGTCGGGACGCAAACAGCCGGAATGGATTGGCGGCCTGCTTGGCCAGGCAATACCAGGCCGTCGCGCCGATATGGAGCGAGGCGTAATACTTATCGGCGCCATCGCCGGTTTCCAAACCATCCTTGGAGGCGGCAACAACACCCTTTCCATCCGCGTTCGGCGCGTTCGCCTGGCCGATCTCCACATCCGCGAGAAGCTGCGCCACCGTTTGCGCATCGTCGCCCATGCCGCGCGCGGCGAACGCCATGGCGGCGTGCGCCGTGCCTTCAAACCAGACGCCTGAGCGGTCTTTGGCTTCGAAGCTCAACCCGTCGAAACGGCCCTTAATGGCGGAGAGATTGGCGAGTGCCCAATCCATCGACGACTGATATTGCGCAAGGCCCGTGGAAAGGAAGCTCCAGGTCTGCACGTCTTCGGGCGTCGGGTCGCCCTTGTTGATCGTGGCGCCGTCGTTTCCGGTTCCGATGTAGAAATAGCCACGCTTTGCGTTCCACATCGCCTGCACGAATGTGAGTGCGTGCGTGGCATCGCCGCTCCAGCTCTGTTCGCCGGTCAGCTGCGCCAGCATGCCGAACAGCGCGTACAGATCGATGTTGTGCTCCGTTGATTTGTATTCGATCTTCTGTTGGTCGGCGTTGATGCCGCCGGTATAGCCGCCGGCCCCGCGCGTGTCGTAGGTGTTGCGCTGGATGAAGCCTCCCAGCGCCAGCGCGGCCGAAAGATAATCCTGCTTTCCCGTGGCGTTGTACAATTGGGCGAACGCAATTCCCGTCCACGCCAGATTGCCGGTGTCGCTGGCGGCACCCGCGATGCGCGGCGCGCCGTCATGCCCCGTAAATCGCCTGGCGTGATAGGCGCCGCGCACGCGGCCGTCATTGTACGGATCATGCGCCTGCGCATAGACGAGCGCATCCCCCAGCACGCGCGCGCGAGCGACATCCTCCCCCTGTCCGCGGCGCAGCAGCGCGAGCAGCATGACGTCGTCATCATAGGTGTAACTGACATCGGCGTTGGAGAAGGTGTCGGTCGGGACGTAGCTCCGCACCAGCCGCAGCGAGTCGCCCTGCTGGTATTTGTCCATTTGCCGGTAGAGGAACGCATAGGCCCGGGACAATGGCGTGGCGGCTTGGGCGCAGCCGCTGGCCATCAACAGGATCCCGGCAAGGGTGACCTTCGCCAAACCGTTCAACAAGTTCCGCTTCCCCGGATTCATGCGGAAGTCTGCATCTCGCCCAGGTAGGCATGCAAGGCGGCAACGACCTGCGCGCCTTCGCCCACGCCCGCGGCCACGCGCTTTACCGAGCCCGCGCGCACATCGCCAATGGCGAACACACCCTTCTTGCTGGTGTGCAGCGGCGGATGATCCTTGCCGAGGTCCATCCCGGTTTTGATAAACCCCCTGCCGTCGACAACGATACCCGACGGCTTCAGCCACTCGGTATTGGGATCGGCGCCGCAAAACAGAAACACATGCCGGATCGGCCGCTCCGTTTCGGTGCCAGACGGTTTGTGCTTCCACCGCACGCGTTCAAGATTGCCGTCAGTGCCGACAAACTCGCTCATTTCCGTTTCCGCCAGCACCTCGATATTGGGCTGCGCCGAAATCCGCTCCACCAGATATTCCGACATTGTCCGGCGCAAATCCTTGCCGCGCATCAGGAGCCACACCTTGGCCGCACGCCGCGACAGAAACACGGCCGCCTGGCCCGCCGAATTGCCGGCACCGACCAATGCCACTTCCTCGCCGGCGCAAAGCTTAGCTTCGAGCGCCGAAGCCCAGTAATGCACATGCGAACCTTCATACTGCTCCGTATGGGCGAGTGTCAGGCGGCGGTAGAGCGCGCCGGTGGCGATCACCACGCTGCGGGTGCGCGCGCGATCGCCGTCGGCGGTCTCGATCACGAATGCGCCGTCTGCGTCGTGCAGGCGCACCGCCTCATCCGGAATGGAAAACTGCGCGCCGAATTTCTGCGCCTGATTGTAGGCCCGCGCCATCAGCGCCAGACCGGTGATGCCGGTGGGGAAGCCGAGATAATTCTCGATGCGCGCGGACGCACCCGCCTGCCCGCCAAACGCGCGGCATTCCAGGACGATGACCTCCAATCCTTCGGACGCTGCATACACTGCTGCCGCAAGGCCTGCTGGACCCGCGCCGACAATCGCCACGTCGTAGCATTTGTTGGGATCGATCGGCCTCACCAGCCCGAGGCAGGTGGCAAGTTCGTTCTCGGTCGGATTGCGCGCCCACCGGCCGTTCGGGCAGATCACCACCGGCAGATCGGACTCCGAAATATCCAGTTGTTGAACTAGCGTCCTGGCGTCTTCATCCGTTGCCGGATCGAGAATTTGATGCGGATGGCCGTTGCGGTCGAGAAAACTGCCCAGGCGCAACACATCGCTATCCCCCGGTTCGCCGAGAATAATCGGCCCTGAATGGCCGGTTTCGAGCAAACCGACGCGGCGGAGGATCATCGCGCGCATGATGCGCTCGCCGAGCTCGGCCTCTTCGACCAGCAGCTTGCGCAAGCGATCAGGCGGGATGACGATCGCCTCGACGTCCGTTTTCGCGACACTGCTCACCAAGGACGGCGTGCCGGACAGCAGCGACAGTTCCGCGCTGAAGGAGCCGGGCCCATGGGTTACGATGTGCTCGCGATGACCAAGCGCATCGTTCTGCGTCACGTCCAGCGCGCCGGAGACGACCACCACCATGCCAGGCGAGATGCTGCCCGCCTTCGTAACTTGCGTGCCGGCCGGATAGTGGCGTTGCTCACCGAACCTCCGCAGGCGCTCGATGTCCTCCGCCGGAAGCGTGGGAAACACCTGCTCGCGGCGCGTTTCGAGAACGGAAGGCTGTTCTGTGGCCATCTATTTCACGGCAGCCAAAGTTTCAGTGGCGTGTATGATGCCATCGTCTCAAAATCCTTGTCTGTACTCAGTATCATCAATCCGTGGCGAATACATAACTGCGCAAGTAGCGCATCTATGGTGCCAACCTGAACACCGGCACGCCGACAGAGGTTGCGCAAGTCTGCCGCCCCAATGTGATCCTCGCGCGTAGGCTGCAGCAGGGGAAACGATGTAAACCGCGACAAAATCTCATCGCGCGCTTTTGGCCCTGCAAAGCCCTGCAACAACTCCTGCAGCACAATCCCCGTGGTAAAGACGAGTTCGCCGGAGTCGAGTGCGCGCGCAAGCCTGCCGACCTCGGGCGCAATTGCGGGCGCATCCCTTCGGAAAGCAAGCGACCAAACACTGGTATCGACGAAAAGGTTCAACGGCGGGAACGTTGCTTCTTGTAGTCAAATTCCCTGTCCCACTCGAGCGTATTCATCAGCTCGAGCAGGCGCTTTTGATTTCTGCGCGCAATGAATTCCTGAAGCGCGCGTGTGACCGCCGCCTTTTTCGTCCGCTCCCCGCTGACCGCAAGAGCTTGATCGATCAATTTGGGGTCCAAGGCGAGATTGGTGGCCATGAGCACCCTCCTTCACACACAAATCTACACATTATGGAACCGGCGTCAACTTGCTTGGAGTTTGCTGCTGGCAAATGCGATACAGACGCCGCATGCGAAATTCGAGCATCCCGATACAGCACCGCATTTGCGTCGCGCCGATGATGGACTGGACGGACCGGCATTGCCGGTATCTCCATCGTGCCTTGAGCGCGCGCGCGATGCTTTACACCGAGATGGTGACGGCCGAAGCGGTGATCCGCGGCGACCGCGAGCGGCTGCTCGGCTTCGATCCGTTCGAGAAGCCTGTGGCGCTGCAACTGGGCGGTTCCGATCCCGAACGCCTGGCGCAAGCGGCGAAGATCGGCGAAGACTTCGGCTATGGCGAAATCAACCTGAATGTCGGCTGTCCGTCGGATCGCGTGCAGTCCGGGCGCTTCGGCGCCTGCCTGATGAAGGAGCCGGAGCTGGTGGCCGAATGCGTGGCCGCGATGCGCAGCATCGTTTCCATTCCGGTGACGGTGAAGTGCCGCATCGGCGTGGACGATCAGGATGCCGAGGCCGCTTTGCGCGACACCATCGGACTGTGCGCGCGCGCCGGCGTTAAGGTGTTTGCCGTGCATGCCCGCAAGGCGTGGCTGCGGGGATTGTCGCCGAAGGAAAACCGCGAAGTCCCGCCGCTGGACTACGATCTCGTCTATCGCGTGAAGCGCGAGCACCCCAAGCTCACCATCGTGCTCAATGGCGGCATCGAGACCCTCGACGCGGCGCAAGCGCATCTCGCCCATGTCGATGGCGCGATGATGGGCCGCGCCGCCTATCATTCGCCTGCGATGCTGGCGGACGTGGACGCGCGCTTCTTCGGCGATGAACCCGTCGCGCTGGAAAGCGCCGTAGAGACCTACATGAACTATGTGGAGGCGCAGCTTGGCCGCCGCGCGACTCTGCATGCATTGACGAAACCGATGCTCGGCCTGTTCAACGGTCGGCCGGGCGCGCGGCTCTTCCGCCGCCATCTCGCCGAACACGCCACCAGCCGCGGCGCGGGTATTGAAGTGCTGCGCGAGGCATTGCGGCACATCGATTGTCCCAGCGAACGCGCCGCCGCGTGATGGATTTTTTCGCGGGAAACACGGAAGTCGGCACGCTGGCGCTCGGGCTGGTGATTGCCGGCGTCGTCGGCGGACTGGTTGCCGGCATGCTGGGCGTGGGAGGCGGCATCGTGGTGGTGCCGATCCTTTATCACGTGCTGGCCGCATTGGGCGTAGACGAAACCGTGCGCATGCATGTGGCGGTCGGCACCTCGCTTGCGACCATCATCCCGACATCGATCTCGTCGATGCGGGCGCACAACAAGAAGTGCGCGGTGGATTGGGAGCTGCTGCGGCGGTGGTGGCTGCCGATGCTGCTCGGCGTGATCGCCGGCAGCGCGCTGGCTGCTTATGTGCGGGGACAAACGCTCTCGCTAGTCTTCGCAGGCGTGGCATTGCCGGTGGCCCTGCATTTCGCCTTGTGGGGTGAGAGGAAGCGCATCGCGGATCATTTGCCGAGCGGCATTGGTGGTGCGGTTCTGCCGTTTGGCATTGGTGGCGTTTCCACCATGATGGGGATCGGCGGCGGCACCGTCGGCGTGCCGGCGATGACCTTGTGCGGTATTCCTATTCATCGCGCCGTCGGCACGGCCAGCGCCTTCGGCACGATCATCGCGGTGCCGGGCACCATCGGCGCCATTATTGCGGGATGGTATGCGCAAGGCCTGCCGCCCTACTCACTCGGCTATGTGAACCTGCTGGGGGTGTTGCTCATCGCGCCGGGATCGTTCCTCGCCGCGCCGGCAGGCGCTCATCTGGCGCACATGACCGATCAGAACCGGTTGCGGATTGTCTTCGCACTGTTCATCGCCATCACGGCCGCCCGCATGCTGTGGGATGCGCTCGGTTAATTGTGGCCGATTTAGAGCGAACCTGCTAAATAGCGATTATGGAAAAAGCGGAAGCCATCGCGGTCCTCAGAGAGCAAGCCTCAGCCGTGAAGGCACTCGGCGCAACAGAATTGTATCTCTTCGGTTCGACAGTGCGTGAAACTGCGGCGAAAACGAGCGATATAGACCTTTTCGTGGACTACGACCGTAGAGGGCATTTTTCGCTTGTCGAACTTGCAGGGATCAAACAATTGCTCGAGAGGCATCTCGGCGTCCCAGTAGATGTGACGACCAAGGACAGTTTGGACCCGCTGCTAAGCGAGCGGATCGAAGCGTCCGCTGAACGCATCTTCTGATGACTGATCGGCTGGTTAGGCCAGCTTTGCGCGCCATCCTAGACTCCATTCAAGGTATGGAAGCCGCTACAGCGGGAAAAACGCTCGACGACTTCAATCGAGACTGGTTGCTTCGCCATGGCGTGCAGCGCGGAATCGAGATCGTCTCCGAAGCTGCTCGCCGCATTCCCTCCGACATTCAGACTGCGTATCCTGACGTGCCCTGGTCACAGATCATGGGGATCGGCAATATCCTGCGTCACGAGTACCACCGAATCTCGGATATTGTCGTATGGAATGTTGTCCAGCGGCACTTGCCCGCTCTGAAGGCCGCAATACAGGCTATCGATGCGCAGATCGATGAACCCGGCGATGGTTGGCCTGGACCACCGGCGCATTAAGCTAGCCGCACATTCCGTTTTGCAGCCGCTTCTAACAGCGTTATCCTGACGTCAGCTTTTTTCCGGGGAGCCCGTCATGACGTTTCGCCATCTCCTTCGAGCCAGTACACTTACAGCTCTTGCCGTCGCGGCGGCAGTCGCCCCGGCACAGGCGTGGAAGGCGAAAACCGTTTATCATGTCCAGGGCGACGACTACGGCTTCGGCGTCCCAGACGCCGTGCTGCTCTCGAACGGCAGTCTCTTCAGCGCCGTGGCCGAAGGAGGGACGCATGGATGCGGCGGCGTGGTTCAGCTGGCCGATCAGGGAGCAAAATGGGCACTCACCGTCCTTCATCAATTCGCCGGAGGAGCCGACGATGGTTGCAGGCCTTACGGCGCTTTGATTCGCGACGACGCTGGAGCGTTCTACGGCTCCACCTATGGTGGCGGCCTCGAAAATTGCACCGGCATCGACCTCCCCACCTGCGGCACGATCTACAGGCTCACATTGTCTCACGGCACGGGAAAGATTGAAATTCTGTACAAGTTCAAAGGTGGTGACGACGGATTCTACCCCAACGCCATTCTGCGCTCCGGCAAGAACGGCACACTTTTCGGCACCACCGGCGGTTATTGCGGCCACGGTGGCGCCACCGTCTTCACGCTCACGCCGCCGAAGAAGAAGAACGGGAAGTGGAAACATGCCGTCATTTACAACAGCACTTCGCCAATACCTGGACCCGTCAACCTGGACGCGACGGGAAATGTCTACGGCACGGAAGGCGGCGCCGGATGCACCAACGGCCGCGTGTTCCAATTGGATAGTGGCACTTGGAATCCTCACTCCCTTCATGACTTTGTCGGCGGCAGCGACGGCGCCTTTCCGTACGCGGGCGTGATCTTTGACGACGCCGGCGTGCTTTACGGCACGACGCTGGGCGGCGGTGATTCCAGCCTCGGCACGGTTTACTCGCTGACGCCGCCAAAGCACGGCGGAAAATGGAAGCTGAAAATCCTACACAGTTTCGCCGGCCAGCCCGACGGTTATCAACCGTTTGCCGAATTGACGCTTGCGGATGACGGCACGCTGTACGGGACAACAACCAGCGGCGGCGCGAACAATTACGGCAGCGTGTTTCAGATCACGAAAACGGGCGAGGAAAGCATCCTCTGGAGTTTCCTGCTCTCCGGCCCGCAAGGCTATTACCCGAACGGCCCGGTCACGATTGCGGACAGCAAGACGCTGTACGGCACGACATACTACTCCGATGTCTTCCAGCTGACGAAGTAGCCCACCGCTAAATCTTCTGGTCGTATTCGCCGACTTCGGGGTATTTGGAGAGTCGCGAATCCAGGTCGGCGAACATGGCGCGCATGTTGGCTTCCGAGGCCGGGCTTTCCACCACCACCACCAGCGATGGCTTGTTGGAGGAGGCGCGCACCAAACCCCAGGTGCCATCCTCCAGCACCACGCGCACGCCGTTCACCGTGATGAGGTGCACGATGGTCTGGCCGAGGATTTTTTCTCCGCGTTTCTGCGCATCGGCGTATTCCCGCGTCAGCGCGTCGACCACGGCGTATTTTTTGTCGTCGGGACAATGGGGCGCCATGGTCGGCGTGCCCCAGGTTTTAGGCAGACTCGCCACCAGCTCCGACATCTTCTTGCCGCCGGCGCGATCCAGCATCTCCATCACCGCTATCGCCGCCACCACGCCGTCGTCATAGCCGCGGCCGAGTGGCGGATTGAAGAAATAGTGACCGCTCTTCTCGAACCCCGCGAGCGCGCCCAGCTCCGCCGTGCGCCGCTTGATGTAAGAGTGACCTGTCTTCCAGTAATCCACGGAAACGCCGTTCGCCCTCAACACCGGATCGGTTTCGAACAACCCGGTGGATTTCACATCCACGACGAATTTCGCGCCGTGTTGCCGCGCCGACAAATCGCGCGCCAGCAGCACGCCGATCTTGTCGGCGAAAATTTCCGCGCCGGTATCGTCCACCACGCCGCAGCGGTCTCCGTCGCCGTCGAAGCCGAGGCAGACATCCGCCCCATGCTCGCGCACCGCATCGGCCATGGCGTGCAGCATGTGCAGGTCTTCGGGATTGGGATTGTATTTGGGGAAGGTGTAATCCAGCTCCACATCCATCGGAATGACATCGGCACCAATGCGCTTCAGCGCGTCGGGCGCCACGATGCCGGCCGTGCCGTTGCCGCACGCCGCGATAACCTTGATCGGCCGCGAAAGCTTGTGCCCGGCTGTCGCCGCTTCCAGATATTGCTCGCGGAAATTCTCCACGCGCCTGTAGCTGCCGCCGGAGCGCGTCTTGCCCGCGCCGCCGAGCACGATCGCTTTCAGCCGCGTCATCTCATCCGGCCCGAAGGTGAGCGGCTTGTTGGCGCCCATCTTCACGCCGGTCCAGCCGTTTTCGTTGTGGCTGGCCGTCACCATCGCCACGGCCGGACAATCGAGCGCGAATTGCGCGAAGTAGCATACCGGCGTGGTGGCAAGCCCCACATCCACCACTTCGCAACCGGCGTTCAGCAATCCCAAAATTAACGCCTGCTGCACCGGGAGCGAATAGGAACGGTAGTCGTGACCCGTCGCAACGCGAGGCTTGATCCCAAGTTCATAGAAGAGCGTGCCGAGGCCCAGCCCCAATGCCTGGACACCCAGCAGATTGATCTCGTTTGGGAACAGCCAGCGCGCATCGTATTCGCGAAAGCCGTTGGCCGAGACCAGCGGCATGGTCTCGAAGTCATAGGTGTTGGGTTGCAAGTCGCTGCGCGGCTTCAACATGCGAAAAATCACCGGCTGAATGGAGTCCGCGCGGCCTTACGGGAGCCGCTTCACGCCGTCAATGCCGGCCAGCCTTGCCGGGATCGAACTGGCCGTCGGCCGCATCGCGGGCCTGATCGGGATTGAGTTCCGGCTGCGGCACGCGCGGATTGTGGATATCGAACGTCTCGAACCCGCATTTGGGGCAGACCGGAATAAGATCGCCGGCGCGAAGTTTCATCAGGCTTTCGCAGCGCTCGCAGCGATAGTCGGCGTTCTCGCGCGCCGTTTCTCCGGTCTTCTCTGTCATGATCTTCCGCCTTCCGTGCTCTGCGGTGAACGTAAGGCCGTGTTTTGTGTTCCGTGGAGGACGGCAGTTTATTTTGAGGAACCTGCATGCCCCCAAGCCTTCTCCGTGCCGCGATGCTTGCGTGCGCCAGCGGGCTGGCGCTCGCGCCAGCGGATGGCATGGCGCGGGATTTGTGGTCTGTCTCGCTCTATGGCGGCCCCACCACCGACACCATCACCACGCAGATCGCCAGCGGACACCTGCACATCATCGGCGGCATGGCGGGCATTGCCGTGAACCGCAAGCTAGCCGATTTGGGACACGGCTTTTCGCTGGCCGTCGAGGGACAGGGGACGCAGTACTTCACCCACGATTCCTACCAGACAATCTCGCTCGGGCTTGGCGTGAGCTATAACGACTTTCCGTGGCGCGCGCCGACGACTCTCGCGGTTTACGTCGGGCCGTCCTACGCCTTCGATCCGCCGCCGCTCAACGGCAAGCAGCATCCGCTGCTCAATTACGTCAGCGCGGAATTCGCCATCCGGGTACCGCATACGGAAAACGTGGACGCGGTGCTGCGGATGTTTCACCGCTCCGGCGCCTGGGGATTGTACGCGCGCAATGTGGATCAGGGCACGATGGTGGGCGCCGGCCTGCGCTACCGGTTTTGACGTAGTCGCGTGTCGGGCCGTCAGGCGTTTTCGTCGACGCTGGCGAGCAGGTCCTGCGCATCGTGCGCAAGCTGCACCAGCTCGGCCGGCATGTCCTCGGCGGAACTGCGGGCCCATTCGATCAGCTCGCTTGCCATGCTGACCAGGCGCGGCGCATTGGCGATCAGCCGCGCCTGCTGCTCGACCTTCTCCGGCGAGAGATCGTATTCGGCGCCCGGCACCCGCCAGCCGCCCCATTCCGCATCGCCTGTCACCACCACCGGATAGGTGCCGGGAAGCGGATGGCGCGCGCAATCCTCCACTGGCTGCCACTTGTTCCGGGCACGGACGATCCGCCAGTGCTCGCGGTTGTTGACCCGGCCGTTGTTCAGCGGCTGATCGGCCTGCAGCTCGTCGGCCGCGAACTCGCGCCCCAAACCCACATCGTAGAAAATGCGGATGGGCTCATCTAGCCCCTTCGCCCAATGCGGCACCAGCCGCTCGACCAGCGCCCAGGTGCCGACCGGCTTCACATACACGCGTTGATTCTTGTGAAACTGCGCTTTCGCCATGGCGCTTTCTGCCCTGCTTCTATGCCGCAGATTAAGGCGACCGGCTTAAGCCGAAGTTAAGCAGCCCCTCGGGCTAATTGTTGGGCGGCGAAGGCGGCGGCGCGGGCTCCGGAACCGGTTCCGGCGTGCCGATTTCCGGCTGCACGGGGGTGGCGGCTGGCACCAGTTGCGCCAGCAGCGAAGGCGGCACCGCGGCCACCGGCTGCCTTCCCCAGCGGACGAAATGAAAGGCGGACGGTGCGACGGCGCGCTGCGCGGTGCAGGCGGAGCGCGAAACGCAGGCGTACCGGGCCTGGAGCTCGCCAAAGGCCATCGGCAGATCGCTGTCGATCTCGATGGCGCTGTCGCGCCACACTTGTGTGCCGTCGCTCTGCATCGCCGGATAATAGCGATCCGCGATCCGCAGGGCGTCGGCCGGCGCCGTATTCTGTGCCAGCGTCACGCGCAAGGTTCGCGACCACCCCGAGCCATCGCGGAAAAACACCGCCCGGCTTTCGTTAAGGGATCCGCTCGCCGCCGTTTCCGTGGGGGCGAGCCCCGCGAGCTGTTCCTGCGGCAGCGCGGGCGGCGGCGGCGCAACGGCCACATCTTCCGAGGATGCCGGGACTCCGCCAAGCAACTGCGATCCGGTGAGCGCCGCCACGACCTGCGCCCGCGATTTGGGATTGAGGCGCAGCGGCACCAGCACGCTCCGCTCGCGCACCAGCGTTGCGGGACCGCTGACCCGGTCGATCTGCAGGCTGCCGTCGCTCAGCACCGTCAGTGCGAACGCGCCCGCATACCGCATGCTGGCGGCATCCCGCATGATGAACAGATTGTTGCCGGAACCCTCGACTTGCACGCCGCGACTAAACGCCCCAAGGAAATCGCGCAGGGACAGCAATTGCTGTGGCGAAAGGTGAAGCTTCTGGACCGCCTGTCCAACAATATTAACGGCCGCGTGGCCTGCCTGCAGCGGCAGCGCTGCGGCGCAGACAGCCACGATCCAAACCTTGCGCACCATCTTCTTCTTTCGCCTGTCCGCGAGACAATACCACGCAAGCAATTGGCTGCACGTTAAGAAACTGTTTGCACTGCGACGTGCACACTATTGCTTTACCCATTTACCAGAATTGAGCCGCTTTTCGCCGCTGTGGCGGGTACAAAAGCAACCATATGGAGGCCGTGCGCATGGCCCAGCGTGCCAGTGGATTTGCCAGACGACCCGCAAGCGGAACGCGGGCCCAGGAGCGTGCGCGATCCGCCACCGAGCCAACGGGCGAGCCCATTCCGCTGGATCTCGTTTCACTGGTGGCGCCGTATCGCCGCTATCGCGGACTCTCGGTCCGGGTGGAGCGCCTGATGCATGGCGCGCGCCTTTCGGAAGGGCGCAACAATGGCGACCGTTCGTGGTCGCTCTCTCCAGACGAGCTCGACGGACTCGAATATCTTCCCGCCCACGAATTCTATGAGGCGCATACGCTTGCCGTCAGGATCATCACACTCGAAGGCGGCGACGGAGAAACCCTCACCGTCATCGATCTGCCGATCGCAGGTCGTGCCTGCGGACCGGAGGATGCCGGTTCCACCACGGCTTCCGGCGCGCTCAGCGGCGAGGTGCAGCGCCTGCGCGATGAACTCGTCAAGGTTAAATCCTCGCTCGCCGCGCGCGAGACCGATCTTGCGACGGTGCGCCGGCAGGCGGAAGACGCGGAGCGCTCACGCCAGTCGCTGAAGGCGGAATTCAGTGCCGCCGAGGAAGCATGGGACCGCGGGCTGCGCGAGCAACTGGCGGAAGCGGCGGCGGAAGCGGAGGCCGCACTCGAACGCGCGCGCACGGCGTGGGAGGCCGAGCAATCGTCGCGCACATCCAGGTCCAGCACCAGCGCGCAGAAGACTCTCGATGACGCGCGCAAGCGCTGGCAGCTGGAAGCCCAGGCAGCACTCGCCAAGGCGCAGGCCGAATGGAAGGTCGCGGAAGTCGCGCGCCTTTCGGCAGCCGAAGCGAGTTGGCGCGCGCAAGCGGAAAAATCCGCCGCTGAATTGCGCGCCCGCACCCAGCAGGCGGAGAACGCGCTGGCCCAGGCACAATCGAGCGCCAGCGCAAATGCTGCTCCCGCCAAGAACAACGACGCCGAGCTGCGCCGCCTGCGCGAACAGCTTGTCAGCGTGCAGGCGACGCTTTCCGCGCGCGTTGCCGAGCTTGCCGAAACACGCGCCACGGCAGAACTGGCACGAAGCCAGGCGCAGCAGGGCAACGTCGAGAGCGATGCCGAGCTCAAGCGCTTGCGAGAACAGCTGGCCGCCGTTCAGGCCACGCTCGCTGCCCGCGGTGCGGAGCTTGCCGAAGCGCGCGACGCCGCCGAACACGCGCGAAATGAAGCCAAGCAGAGCAGCGCTGACAGCGATACCGAGGCACGCCGCCTGCGGGAACAACTGGTCAGCACCAAGGCAACACTTGCCGCACGCAATGCGGAGCTCGCCGAAGCGCATGCCGCAGTCGAACACGCGCAGAGTCAGGCCAGGCAGACAAGCGACAACAACGAGGCTGCGGAACAGAGCTGGAAGGCAGCCGAGGCCGCGCGACTGGCGACCGCTGAAGCGCGGTGGAAGGCACAGTCCGCGAAAGCGCTCGCGGAAGTGAACACGCGACTCGAAGCCGCTGAAACCGCGCTTGCCGAAGCGCGCGCCCAGGCCGAAGCGCGCCAGCATCAGATCAATGCGCTGCAGGCAGCCGTCACCGCGCGCGATGCCGATCTGGTCAAGGCCCGATCCGCCGCCGGTCAGGCGCGCGCGCGATCATCGAAGGAAGCCGATCAGGCGCGTCAACGCTGGCAGGAAGAAATGGCGGCGGCCATCGCCGATGCGCAGGAAGGCTTCAAGGCCGGCGAAGCGGCACGTTTCGCGGCAGCGGAAGCGCAGTGGAAGGCGCAGTTCGCTCCGGCGCTTGCCGAAACCACCGCCAGGCTTCAGGAAGCAGAGAGCGCGCTGGCCCAGGCGCAGGCGGAGCTGCAGGTTCAGGCCTCGGGGGCCGGTGACGAACTGCGCCGCGTGCGCGATGAACTCGCGGCGCTCGAAATGACGCTCGTGAGCCGCGAAAACGAACTCAGTGATGCCCGCACGGCGGCCGAGCGGGCTCGCATCACCGCCGATCAGGCTTTGCAGAGCGTTGCGGCGGAACTCGAAAAGGCGCGGCTATCCTGGAAGAGGGATGCGGACGCAGCCCTCGCCAAGGCCGAGAAGCAATGGCACGCCGACGAGGCACCGCGTCTGGCCGCCGCGGAAGCGAAGTTGCAGGAGCAGATGGCGGCCCGCCTGCAAAATCTCGAGGACCGGCTGCAGCAGGCGACCGGAAAAATCACGGACGAGAAGGCCTGTTCGGAGGCGCTGCGGTACGAGCTTGCCGCCGCGCATGCCAGCCTCAACCATCGCGAGATCGAGCTGGCCGAAGCCCAGGCCATGCTGGAGCAGGAGCGCGACCGCCTGAAGCAGGTTCCGGTCGGCATCCAGGACCACACGCCGGCCTGGCAGCTGGACGCCGAAGAGCGCAAGGCGCAATTCCGCCGACGGCTGATCCGCGACGGCTCCATCGTCGCTTGCCTGTTCGCGCTGGCCTTCATGCTGTTTCCGCGCGTGCAGCCCGTGGTGGCGGAATCGTGGCCGCGGAGTCTGTCGCTGGGCAACAACTTCCAGCCCCTGCTGCACATGGCGGGGCTCTCCAGCGCGGCGCCCGTTTCAACCACCGCCGTTGCTTCGGCGGAACCGCACGCCACCGTGCGCGTCCGCATCGCGAATCTGCGGGAGCAGCCGTCGAAGACTGCGGCCGTGGTGACCAGGCTCGCGCGCAACATGGACGTGGTTCCAATGGAGCGGCGGGGCAACTGGGTGTTCGTGCGAATCGGCGAAGGCGCCGGTCAGAAGCAGGGCTGGGTTTCCAGCGCCGTGCTGACGGACAGCGGCATCGCGCTGCCGCCGGGGAATTAGACGGCCTGTTGACACCGTCCCGGCCCATGGGCCAGCAATCGGCCCATGTTCTACTTCCTCCATGTCAGCAAGAGCGCCGGCTCCTCCTTCATCGCGCTCGCGCGCAAGAACGTCTCGATGTTCCTGCCCAACGCCAACGGCAACCCGATCAACCATGTGACCGGAGAGCGCCTGAAGTACTGGAAGTGGACTCCCGAGGAGCAGCATTACTTCCTCACCGCGGGGACCTGGCAGCTGGTGGCCAACGAGAACCAGCTGGGGCACGAGCATGAGTTTTTTGAGGGCGTGCGCTACATCGTCATTCTGCGCGAGCCCCTCGACCGGCTGTTTTCGGCCTGGCAGTTCGCCATCGAGAAGCCCGGGAAAGACGTGCCTCTGGAGGAACGCGGCCGCAAATTCGCGCACTTCCTGCGCAACGAAACGGGGATCAACTGGCGGCGCAACTATTTGCTCAACACGCTGACCTACCAGGATCGCAGCCAATCGCCGAAACGGCTGGCGGTGGGAAAGCAGCGTCTTGCCCAGTTCGACCATCTGTTCCTGATGAACGATCTTGCCACCGACATTAAGGGATTGGCGAAAGACGGCTGGCTCGAACTCGATCTGCCGTGGCGGAACACGGCGGCGCCTGGCGAGGCCAATTGGTCTGCCGCAAGAGCGGCGCTTGCGGATCATCCCGATCTTCTCGAGGGTCTCACCCGCGCCAACGAACAGGATATCGAACTGTATGCGTTCGGGCGCGAACTGGTCGAAAAGCGAAAGGCCGCTCCCCCGCAACTGCAGCGGCGGCAAATCGGCGAACGCAAAATGCCCAAGAGCGACAATTTCGAGTTCATCCTGGCCTGCGCCTATGAGGCGTACCTGAAGAAGGACGAACCCGGCTGCCGCAAGCTTCTCCGGCTCGCGAAGAGCCTGCCGGAAGTGAGCCAGATGGATCCACCGCGGCGCGATTTCGTGGAATTTGCCTTGCGGCGCTTTGCCGAGCCGGATCGCGCGGAGAAGGAACATCGGCGCAAGGCGCGCGAAAAGAAGGCCGCCAATGTGGCGGCGGTCAAGGCGGGAAAAAAGGAACCGGAAGTGGAGGACGCGGCATGATCGGCTACGCTCCGGTGGGATAGAGCGGCTCGAACGGGCCAAGACATTCTACGACGCGGAGCTCGCCGGCTTGGGCGCCAAGCGTGGCTCAGCGCGGACGATGCAGAGCTGCAGCGCAGGCGAAGGACCGATGCTCAGCGCGCGCGTTTGCGCTTGGCTGGAGTGTGCGCTTTCGCGGATGGTTTTACCGCAGCCGACGACGCCCCTTTCCGCTGCAGGCTCTTCTGCAGCGCATCCATCAGGCTGACGACATTGCTGGGCGGCGGAGCGGGTTCGGCTGCCACCGGCGCCTCGCCTTTCTCCTTGCGGCGGATCAGTTCACGCAAAGCCTCCTCGTAACGGTCCTTGAAGGTCTTCGGCTCGAACGGGCCTTCCTGCTGCTCGATGATCTTCTGCGCGATGTCGATCATGCGCGGGTCGACTTTCGCGTTGGGAATATCGTCGAACATCTCCGCCGGGTTCACCACCTCATTTGCCATGCGCAGCGAATAAGCCAGCAAACCCTTGCCGCGCGGCTCGATCGCCATCAGCCGCTCGCGGGTGTGCATCACCACGCGGCCGAGCGCGATGCGGTCTTCCTGCACCATCGCTTCCCGGATGACGGCATAAGCGTCCAGTCCATCGTTGCCCTGCGGCACCAGGAAATAGGGATCATTCCAGTAGAGCCGGTCGATGGTGCTGGCGTCCACGAAGCGCTCGATCTCGAGCGTGTGCGTGGTTTCGAGTTTTACCTCGTCCAGTTCCTCATTGGTCACGATCACATAGTGGTTCTTCGAAATCTCGTAGCCCTTCACCAGCGAAGATCGCTCCACCGGGCCGGTATCCGGATCGGTCGGCACCATGCGGATGCGGTTGTTGGTCTCCGGGTTCAGCAGGTTGAACGACACATCGCTCGAGCGCGACGTGGCGTTGAACAGCGCCACCGGACAGCTGACCAGCGAGAGCCGCAGGTTCCCCTGCCACACCGGCCGCGTCGGCCGTTTGCGCGGCGCGGGATCGTTTTCGTTCGAGGCCTTTGCGGCTGGCTTCCTGCTGTGGGTCGATTTCTTCTTCGCCTTCGCCATAAATGTGTCCTGTCCCCGGAATTGAGCAGACCATACCAATCCATTCGGCGAAGCCAAATCGTGCCAGACCAAGGCCGCTTCCAGGGCTGGCTCACGGGAGGCCAACCCCCTATATGCACGGTCGATGACGCCTTTCCTGAAAATGCACGGTCTGGGCAATGATTTCGTCGTATTCGATGCCCGGAAATCGCCGGTTGCGCTCGACCGCGCGCAGGCCCGCGCGCTGGCCGACCGCCGCCACGGCATCGGCTGCGATCAGGTGATCGTGATGGAGAGGAGCACAAACGGCGCCGATGCATCCATGCGCATCTTCAACGCGGACGGCGGCGAGGTGGAAAGCTGCGGCAACGCAGCGCGCTGTGTGGCCCGACTGCTGATGGACGAAAACGGCGCCCGCGCCGTCGCTTTGGACAGTGCCGGCGGCACTTTGAACTGCGCGAGTGTCGACGGGCAGGTTCGCATCGACATGGGTATCCCGAAATTCAGCTGGCGTGACATTCCCTTGCGCGAGGAGCGCGACACCATCTCATTCTCGCTCCGCGTTCCTGGCACAGAACTTCCAGCTTTGAAGCAGGCGGCGGCGGTGAACGTAGGCAATCCGCACTGTGTTCTGTTTGTCGAAGATGCGGCAACCGCGCCTGTGCAATCCGTCGGTCCCACCATCGAAACACATCCGCTCTTTCCGCAGCGGACGAATTTGGAGTTCGTCCAGGTGCTTTCGCCGGACCGAATGCGCATGCGGGTCTGGGAGCGCGGCGCCGGCATGACGCTGGCCTGCGGCACCGGCGCCTGTGCCTCTGTTGCCGCCGCATATCGTCGCGGCCTCTGTCGTAACCGGGTCGATGTTGGACTAGACGGCGGCACGTTGCGGATCGAATGGGAGGGAGAAGGCTCCCCCATTTTCATGACCGGCCCGAGCGCGCTCAGCTACCGTGGCGAAATCGATCTGGGAGCGCCAGCGTGAATGCACCGGAAATCATTACCTTCGGCTGCCGGCTTAACGCGTACGAGTCCGAGGCTATCCGCGCGCGCGCGGCGGCTGCCGGGCTGGACAATGCGATTATCTTCAACACCTGCGCCGTGACCGCTGAATCGGTGCGCCAATCGCGCCAGGCAATTCGCAAGGCGCGGCGCGGCAATACAGCGGCGAAAATCATCGTCACCGGCTGCGCGGCGCAAACCGAACCACAAACCTACGCGGATATGCCGGAAGTCGATCTCGTTCTCGGCAACGGCGAAAAGCTGCGCAGCGAAAGCTATTCTGCGTTTGGCGCCGGACATGCCGAACGGGTGCAGGTGAATGACATCTTCGGCGTGCGCGAGATCGCGCCGCAATTTGTAGACTCCTTCCAGGGACGCGCGCGCGCGTTCCTGCAGGTGCAGAACGGCTGCGACCACCGCTGCACCTTCTGCATCATTCCCTATGGGCGGGGAAATTCGCGCAGCGTGCCGATGGGCGCCGTGGTCGAGGAAGCGCGCCGTCTGGTGCAGAATTGGTTCGGCGAAATCGTGCTCACCGGGGTCGACCTCACCAGCTACGGAAGCGACCTGCCGGGACAACCTACCCTCGGGCAACTCTGCGCCAAACTGCTGAAGCTTGTTCCGGGACTGAAGCGTCTGCGGCTGTCCTCCATCGATTCCATCGAGGCGGATGACGCGCTGATGCGCGCGATCGCCGATGAAGAACGGCTCGCGCCACATTTTCATCTGTCGGCACAGTCCGGCGACGACATGATCCTCAAGCGGATGAAGCGGCGTCATGGCCGCAAGGACACCATTGCGTTCTGCGACGCGGTGCGGCGCCTAAGGCCGGAAGCGGCCTTTGGCGCAGACCTGATCGCCGGTTTCCCCACGGAAACCGAGGCGATGTTTGAAAATACGCTCCGGCTGGTGGACGATGCCGGCATTTCCTACCTGCACGTCTTCCCCTTCAGTCCGCGAAAGGGAACGCCGGCAGCGCGCATGCCACAATTGCCACGCGCTGTGGCGAAGGCGCGTGCAGCACGGCTGCGCGCAAAAGGGGCGCATGCGCTGGCTATGCGGCTTTCCAAGCTGGTTGGAAGCACACAGCAGATTGTCGTCGAGAAATCCGGGTTCGGCCGCACCGCGTGTTTTGCCCCGGTGCAATTCACCGGCGAGGCACAGCCGGGATCATTCCAGCGCGCGCGGATTGTCGGCGCGCGCGCCACGCATTTGATCGCAGAGCTGCAATGAGGACATTCGGCGAAGCGCCTCCGCCGCCCACGGTATGGGAGCGGTTGAAGGAAGGCATGTCGCGCTCGAGCGGAGGCTTGAGCGACAACCTGGCCGGCGTGTTCACGCGCAAGAAGCTCGATGCGCAAACCATAGAAGAACTCGAGGAGGCGCTGGTGCGCGCCGATCTGGGTGCGGCACTGGCAGCGCGAATTTCGCAGAACATCGGGCGTGAGCGGTTCGACTGGCTAATCTCCGAAGCGGAGTTGCGCCGGGTGCTGGCAGACGAACTTCTGAGCGTCTTGCGGCCGGCGGAGAGTCCATTCACCGTTGATCGCAGCAAAAAGCCCTACGTCATCCTGGTCGCCGGCGTAAATGGCACGGGAAAGACAACCACCATCGGCAAGCTGTCGCTGCGCTTCGCGCGCGAAGGGCTGAAAACCGTGCTTGCCGCCGGTGACACATTTCGCGCCGCGGCCATCGAGCAGTTGCAGATCTGGGGCGAACGCACCGGCGCCGAGGTTATCGCGCGAGAGGCGGGCGCTGATGCCGCCGGCCTCGCCTTCGAGGCTTTTGAACGCGCTCGCGCGGAAAAAGCCGACGTCCTGCTCATAGACACCGCCGGCCGCCTGCAGAACAAGGCAGGCTTGATGGCTGAATTGGAGAAGATCGTGCGAGTGCTGCGAAAACTGGACGCAGGCGCGCCGCACGCTGTTCTTCTGGTGCTCGATGCCACGACCGGACAGAACGCCACCTCCCAGGTGGAGGCCTTCAAGGCGATCGTGCCTCTCACGGGGCTGATCATGACAAAACTGGATGGCACGGCCAAAGGCGGCATTCTCGTGGCCATCGCCGACAAATGCCGCGTGCCCGTTCATTTCATCGGCGTCGGCGAACAGGCCGACGATCTCCAGGTTTTCGACGCCGCCAAATTCGCGGCCGCTCTCACAGGTGCGAAATGAATTCCGAACCCCCCATCCGAAAGATCAAGCCGCTGCAGCGCTTGGCCCTCGATCTCGGGCCACTGTTGATCTTTTTTGGGACATTTCAATGGGCTGGCATTTTCGCCGCCACGGCAACGTTCATGATCGCGGTTCTGGTTGCGCTCGCCATCGGCTACAGCATCGAGCGGCGGGTTTCCCCAATGCCGGTCGTAACGGCCGTGCTCGTGCTGATTTTTGGCGGGCTCACGCTCTACTTGAAGAACGACACCTTCATCAAAATGAAGCCGACGGTGCTCTACGCCTTTTTCGGATTGACGCTGCTTGGTGGGCTGGCGTTTGGCCGCCTCTTCGTCAAATATGTGTTCGCGGCGGCTTTCGAGCTCAGCGAAGAAGGCTGGCGCAAACTCACCTGGCGCTGGGGCTTTTTCTTTCTCACGCTGGCCGCGGTGAACGAAATTGTGTGGCGCAGCCAACCGACGGCCACCTGGGTGAAGTTCAAGGTTTTCGGGATCATTCCGCTGATCATGCTTTTCGCGCTCGCGCAAACACCGCTTGTGCTGCGGCACGAAAACAGCGGCAAACCCGAAGCTTGAAGCACCGCAGGTAAACCCGGCGAAACAAGATTGCGTTCGCGGGTGCGGCGAAATGGCGGAAAAAAATTTGACTCCAAAACTGTTGTCCCGGCGCAAAAGTTTCGTCTAATCTCATTCCGCCGGTGCTGAAGCCAAGGCACCGGCGGGCAAGGGGATAGTTTCCGCGCGTGCATTTAGCGAACCGCCGCATCAGACGAGCCGGGCGAAAACAAATTGCAGGGGTGCTTCATGCCATCGAAGACACAGCGTCAGGCGAACGGCGGCTTCGAGCTTGCCGAAGCGCCTTCGCATCTCATGCGCCGTTGTGAACAGCTTTACGCCGATCTTTACGCCCGCGAAGCCGCCAATTGCGATCTGACGCGATCGCAATTGACTGTGCTTGCGGCTCTGGAACCGAATGAGGGTGCGAGCCAAACGGCGCTCGTAGAAATGACCGGTATTGACCGGTCGACCCTGGCGGAAATGGTGCGCCGCATGCTTGAACGCGGCCTTCTTACGCGCGAACGCACGGAAAATGATCAGCGTGCAAATGCCGTCGCTATCACGGCGGGGGGGCGCCGGGCTCTTCGCACCGCGCGCGCTGCGGCCCAGCGCGCCGAAGAAGCGCTGCTAGAGGCCCTTCCGGCCACTGAGCGGCCGCGTTTTCTCAAATATCTTGCGGCCATCGCGGCCGCCGCGCACGCGCAGCCGGTGAACGGCAGCGGCGCCTTCCGCCGCAAGCTGCGGCGCTCGGCAGAGCGGGGCCGCTAGTCCTCCGCCGCGCCGGAGGCATCCGGCGCTCGCGACAGTGTGTTCGTCTTTTCCACCTCCGCGAGCTTGCGGCCGGCGCGCCGATAGGTGTGCCACGAGAGCATGATTGCGCCACCCAGCCCCAACGCCGTGACGCCATAGGCAGGCAGCACGAAGGCCGCGTACTTCCCGGCGAAAAGGTATTCAGCCGGCATTCGGGCCACCCATTGCGAGCGTCCGGGCGCGGCGCTGCAAAATTTCCGTTCGCATGCGCACCATCAGCAGGGTGAAGAACAGCAGCGTGTATCCCGCGGCCATGATGAAGAGTGGCCAAAGATATACCGCCGCGATCAGCGGCCCGCCCCGCCGCAGGATGCTCTCGCCCTGGTGGAGTGTTGTCCACCATTGCACCGAGAATTGGATGATCGGCAGATTCACCACGCCGACAAGCGCAAGGATGGCGGCGGCTCTGGCAGCGCGGGTCTCGTTCTCGATCGCATTCCACAAGGCGATGTAACCGAGATAGAGAAAGAAGAGCAGCAGGAACGACGTGAGTCGCCCGTCCCATTCCCAATAGGTGCCCCACATCGGCCGCCCCCATAACGAGCCGGTGATGAGCGCAAGCGCCGTGAACAACGCGCCGAGCGGCGCGGCCTGCTTGGCCGCAACATCGGCAAGCGGATGCCGATTGATGAGGCCGATCAGCGAAGCCAGCGCCAGGAAGCCGTAGGCCATCATCGCCACCCAGGCCGCGGGCACATGGATAAACATGATGCGGACCGTATCGCCCTGCTGGTAATCCGGAGGCGCGGCAACGGAGAGATAGAGGCCGGCCGCGAATGCAACAGCGGTCGCGCCAGCCAGCCACGGCAAGAGCGGTGCGCTGACCTCCATGAAGCGTTTGGGATTGGCGTAGGCGAACATTGGTCCCGGTCTAGTTTGTGTGCAGGACGTGAACAAGCATTGCCCTATTCCGACAGGTTGAGACGCAATGCTGCGGCAGCAACGAACGGCGACAGCGGCAGGGTCACACCGGCGAAAGCCGCCAGAAACCAGATCCCGCCGTTTTGCAGTCCATCGATGCTGGCGAGCACCGTGCCGGCACCAAAGATCACGACGGGTGTGAGCAAGGGCAGCACGATCAACGGCAGCAGTAGCCCGCCGCGCCGGACGGTAACGGTGAGCGCCGTGGCGACGGCTCCAATCGCGCTGATAGCGGGGGTACCAGTCAGAAGCGAAACGAGCAACGCGGGATATGCGGCTGCCGGCAGATGCAGCAGCACCGCCAGCAGTGGCGAAAGGATCGTCAGCGGCAAGCCGGTGGTCAGCCAGTGCGCCATGATTTTGGCACCGGCAATACCTTCCAGCGAGAGTGGGCTGAGGGCAAACAGATCGAGACTTCCGTCCTCGTAATCCGCCTGGAACAGCCGGTCGAGTGTCAGAAGATTCGCAAGCACCGCTGCAATCCACAGCACGCCGGCCGCGATGCTGGCCAGCAATCTTGCTTCGCTGCCGATCCCAAGGGGGAGCAGGGTAACAACGGCGGCAAAGAATCCGAGCGCCAGCATGGCGCTGCCGCCCGCGCGCGCGGCAAGGCGGATATCGCGGGCCAGCAAGGCTGCAAATGCGCTCATGCGAGCTGCAATCGCGCGGCTTCGAGATCGATCGGATCGTGTGTCGCGACCAACGCAAGACCGCCAGTGGCGAGATGTTCACGCATCATTGTCAGTAGAAGTGATTTGCCATCCGCATCGAGCGCGGCAAGCGGCTCATCCAGCAGCCACAAGGGCCGGCCGCAGAGCTTCAGCCGCGCCAGCGCCAGCCGCTTTTTCTGGCCCGCCGACAAATACTGACAAGGCAGATCGGCAGCACACGACAGGCCCACGCGTTCAAGCGCCGCCGTGACGCTTTGTGCCCTTGTGCCTTGTAGGCGCGCGAAGAACCGCAGCAACTCTGCCGCGGTCAGCTGCGGCTTGACGGCGTCATGATGACCGAGCCAGCCGATCAGCTTGCCGCGCTCTTCGCGCTCTTCGATGACAATGTCGCCGCCTGAAACCCAAAGCGTACCGCTTGCCGCGGGCAGCAATCCGGCAACCAGGCGCAGCAACGAGGTCTTGCCGGACCCGTTCGGCCCTTCCACCACCAACGCTTCTCCGCGTGCCAGGCGAAAACCGACATCGCGAAAAACCGTGCGCCCGCCGCGCACACAGGCGAGACCTTTCCCTTCCACACAATCCAGCGGCGTCACGCCTCAGTACATATGCTGGCCGCCATTGATGGAAAGCGTCGAGCCGGTGATGAAGCCGCCCTCGTCCGCCACCAGGAACAGCACGCCGCGCGCGATCTCATCCGCCTTGCCGAGGCGCCCCACCGGAATGCGCGCCACGATTTTTTCCAGCACGTTGGCAGGCACCGCCGAGACCATGTCGGTGTCGATGTAACCCGGCGCGATGGCATTCACTGTGACGCCCCTGGAGGCACCTTCCTGCGCCAGCGCCTTGGTGAAGCCGTGGATGCCGGATTTGGCGGCTGCGTAATTCACTTGCCCGTATTGCCCCGCCTGGCCGTTGATCGAGCCGATATTCACCACCCGGCCGAAGCCGCGCTCGAGCATGCCGTCCCATACCACCTTCGCCATGTTGAAGCAGCCGCCGAGGTTAGTATCGATCACCTCGTCCCAGCCCTTGCGCGCCATTTTCTTCATGGTGCCGTCGCGGGTGATGCCGGCGTTGTTGACCAGGATGTCAACCGGCCCGAGGTCCTCCACCACCTTCGCGACACCCTGCTGACACTGCTCGTGATCCGCGACATCCCATTTGTAGACGGCGATCCCGGTTCGCTCTGCGAAGGCGTTGGCGCGCTCGTCGTTGCCGGCATAATTCGCGGCAACCTTGTAGCCGGCGTTCTTCAGCCTGACGGATATCGCCTCACCGATCCCTCGCGTTCCCCCTGTGACGACTGCAACTCGCGCCATATCTCTCTCCCTGTTCCGGTTTCGCGGACCCTAGCCAAAATGCGGCGGCGGCGCGAGGTGCCGATTGATGTTCGTGATTCTTATGCCTTGCTCGCGGTGGAAGGCGTAGCGAGCTCCAGGAGGCTGCGCCCGATCGCTCGGGCGCACGCCGGCCGGTTCTAACGCGATATTTTCCTGGTCATCGATACGGCGCTGGCCAACCCGTTTCCGGCAGTGCTGCGGCCCGGACTGCCTTTGGTGTAGGTGAAAGTAAAGTTGCCGACAAACACCGTGGTGCCGTCCGTGCCTGTCAGCTGTGCCGTGCCTGTTTTCAGGTCGAACGCCCAGCTCCAGGAATAGGGAGGCGACCCGAGATCGCTCGACGCGATCAGCGCGCCCGCTCCAGACAGGACTTTGTCGGACAGCTTCGCCTTGTAGCCGATCATGTTGCCTTCGTCGCAATCGGTCGCGGTCGAATGGCCGGAAACGATTCCCTTGCTCACGTCAAGTGTCAGATAATCGCACGCTTCCGTGATCTGAATGTTGTAGGTGGTCGCGTTGGCAATGCCGCTCGACGCGGCGAGCGCTGCCGCAGCCAGGAAAAGTGTTTTCTTCCGCATGGTCGTCCCCTTTTTTGGCCCGGGAAATCCGGGCGCTGCCTCATCGTACGCGGCTTTACGAACACGCAGCAATACGGTGCGCGCCCGAGCGCACCTCAACGAAAGAGCAGCCAACCCGAACTGAAATATTTCGCTCCTGCGAAAGCGCCGGTACAATCGGCGCAATGAACATTCTGCTCCTGCCCGAAAAAGAACGCCGCGGCCAGCTTGAGGCCGCCGAAGCGAAGGCATCCGCCATGTTCGATGCGATCGCGGAGGCAGGACTGATCGCGCCCGGCAAGACGGAGGCCCAACTCGACGCCGAAATCTACGAACTGGCGAAGCGCGATTTCGGGGTGGAAAAGCACTGGCACCGCCGCGTGGTGCGCACCGGGCCGAACACACTCTGCACCTTCTATGACCACCCGCCCGTGAGCACGATCGCGCCCGACGATATCGTCTACCTTGATCTTGGGCCGGTGTTCGAAGAATGGGAAGCCGATGTCGGCCGCTCCTACGCGCTGGGCAGCGATCCGGACAAGCAGCGTCTGGTTACCGACCTATCGCGCGCGTTCGACATCGTGAAGGGGCATTATGAACGTACGCCCGACGTCACCGGCGCGGAACTTTTTCGTTTCGCGCAGGAAACGGCGCAGGAATCGGGCTGGGAGTTCGGCGGCGTCATCGCGGGGCATATCGTGGGAGAGTTTCCGCATGCCCAGCGCGTGCCCGGCGACAAGGATCAGCACCGCATCGCGCCTGCCAACCGCAAGCGTATGCGCGATCCTGACAGAAACGGCAACGTCCGCCACTGGATTCTGGAAATCCATCTCGTGGACCGTGCGCGGCAGTTTGGCGGTTTCTACGAACGTCTGCTGTAGCCGGCTGGACGCGCCCGGGATGGTCCATTGTCCCGCATCCCCAAAAGCGCAATGCTGTCCGCAACGTCGCGGGGAGCCATACCCATGAGTACGATTTTCGCAGCGGTAGAGAATCGGGGCAGAGCGCGTACCGCACGCGTGGCAACAATCTCGTTCGCCGTGCTGGTGGCATCGTCTGCCTTATGCGGGCCCGCCCACGCGGCAAAGCTCGACGTGCTCCACGAATTTACCGGCACGGATGGCTCCGATCCGCTCGGCGGCGTCGTGATCGATCCGAATACCGGCATCGTCTACGGCACCACGCCTTACGGCGGCCTCGGCTTCGGAACGGTGTATGCGCTGACGCCACCCAAGCCGGGCAAGCACAAATGGAAGTTCGAGACCATCTACGCGTTTCAGGGCGGCATCGATGGCGCCACGCCGGAAACGGGCCTGGTCATTTCCTCCGGTGGGGATTTCCTGTGGGGCACCACGCGAACCGGCAGTTCGCACTGTGGCTGCGGCACGATCTTTCGCATGGTGAAGCCATTCTCGGGGCATAACTGGGTGCAAGAGACGGTGCATGAATTTTCCGGCGAAACCTTCGACGGAATTGCGCCGAACTCTCTCGTTATCAATGAGCCAAGCGGGTATCTCTACGGCACCACCGGAACCAGCACATCCGGCACGATCTATCGCATGTTGCTTGGCGATAGCTCCGTGACAGTCATCTACAATCCTGCGGTGCCGATCGGTGAATATGTCGGCTACCATCCGCAAGGCGTGGCGCTGGACAGCGACGGCACCATCTACGGCACGGCCTTCGACGGCGAATTCGCCGGCACGATCTTCCGCATCAAGCCCGATGGAACGGGAAAGATCCTGCACTCCTTCAGCGGGCCTGATGGGTTGTATCCGCTTGGGCCGCCGGTGCTCGCGCCAAGCGGCGCGCTGTACGGAACGACATGGGAAGGCGGCAAACCGGAGGATTGCCCGCAAAGTCCAGGCTGCGGCACGGTATGGAAGAAGCTGCCAAACTCGAAAGCAAAGGTGCTGCACAGCTTTTCGTTCTTCACGCACCCGCATGACGGACAGACGCCGCTTTCGCCATTGGTGCTGGATTCCGTGACCGGCACACTCTACGGCACGACGTACAATGGCGGCACCGGCACGGTTTGTGGCGGCGTCGGCGGCAGTTGCGGCACGATCTTCAGCGTTGATACGCAGGGCAAATACAACGTGCTATGGCAGATGCCGAAAGGCGGCCCGGCAGCCCCTGTGGGTCAGTTGGCCTTCCATGACGGCGCGCTTTATGGCGCGAGTTACGACGGCGGCAAATCCTGCTCGGATCAGCACTATCTGGGCTGCGGCACGGTGTGGAAGCTGACGCCCTGACGGCCCTTCACGTTGGCGTTGTTACAACGGAATTGCGGCTGACGGTTTCTTCTTCCGCCCCGGCCGTTCCCACATCACGCCAGGATAATCTTTGAGCGGCGCCAGCGTCTCGCCGCGATAGGCCCATTCCGGCGCCTCGTCGATGTGCAGGTGATAGCGCGGCTCGCGCCCGGTTCGCGTGTCGAACAGCGCGCGCGGGATGTTTACCCATTTCGGCGCACGGTCGCGCTCGTAGAAAAGTGGCGTGCCGCAGGTGTTGCAGAAGCTGCGGCTGCCGCACGCATGCTTGTCTTCATAGCGCCGGATGCTTTTGGCGCCTTTGACGATCCGAAAGCGGCTCTTCCAGCTGCCGACATAAGTCGCGTAAGCCGCGCCGTGGGCCCGACGGCTGGCCTCGGAATGGTCGTGCCAGGCCCAGAAAGCGGGATAGTCGAGCTCCAGTTGCACCGCGCTACAGGCACAACGCGCCCTCGCGGCAGATGCCGCGCCATTGTCTTCGACAGCCTTCGTCCTGCGCATGCCATATCTCCACGAATGACGGTGCAATGAGTATACGCTAAGGAGCCAGGGGGGTCGTAAGGGGAGCTGCAGCTGGACACGCATCGATTGATCGTCGCGCGCGGGTTTCGCATCGGAGGCTGGGTTGTGGGCGTCCCCGCACTGGTCATTCTGATCGCGCTCATCGCGACCCTATCGCATCCCTCGACGCCGCCCGATCATTCCACCTATCTCGATGTGCAAAAATACGGCATCGCCGGATTGCTCGCGAACAGTGCGCACGCTGCGGGCAGGGCATTCGACTGGCTTGGGGGCATCGCCGAATGGCTGGGAAAAGCGCTGGCGATTGCCTTCGCGGCCATTTTGTTGTGGGCGGCTGTTCTCTATTTCGCCGGTCGCGGCATGGCGAGGCGGTCAGGCGCCGCGCGTGTCGTAGGATTGCTCATGTCGCTTTCATGGCTGCTTCTGTCGCTGGCCCTGCTGCCCCTTCTTCCGCGCGGCATGATTGCGCTGCCGATTCTGGGCACTGCCCTTTCGGCGTACGTGATCTGGGTGCTTGGGTGGCGATACGCCTGAGAGCTTTCGCGAAGAAACGTCTGTGGACCGGCGAATGCTGCGATGGTATTTTATTCGCACTTGGGGCGAGGGGGATTCTCATGAAAATGCCCGCCGTGGCGGCGGTCGCGGTGCTCGGCGTCGCTCTGTCCGGCTGCGCGACGGTTTTGATGGGCACAACACAGACCGTGAGCGTCAGTTCGCCGCCGGTTCGCGGCGCACGCTGCGTCGTCTTCGGCGAGGACATGTATCGCGACCTCGTGACCCCGGGATCCGTTCGAGTTCCACGAAGCCGGGAAGATCTCACCGTGATCTGTACGAAACGGGGCTTCAAGGAAGCAAAGGCGGTCGTCGCGTCCCACTTCAATTTCGTCACCGCCGGAAATGCAGTCGCGGGGGGCCTGACAGGCATTATCGTGGACGCAAGCACCGGCGCCAACGACAGCTATCCTGGCGAGATCGAAGTGCCGATGGGACGGGCGCCGCGGCCGACCATGTTCCACGATGCAACGATCGCTCCCACAAGCTGATCGGCGGTCATTGGCTTGACGTCAATGTGAAAGGCAAACGGCGGAAAGGCTCGAAAGTGTCTGATAAGGAGTGGACTGCCCGCCATAGACGAGGTGACTCATGAATCGGCCAGTGCATTTCGAAATTCACGCCAGCGATCCCGAAAAGCTGGTGGAATTCTATTCGCAGGTATTCGGTTGGACGCTTAACCCCTACATGCCGGGTGAGTATTGGCTGATCGATACCGGCGGCAATGACGGGCCCGGCATCAATGGCGGCTTGGCGAAGCGTCGCGGCCCCGCGCCGGCGGCCGATGCGCCGGTCAGCGCGTTTGTCTGTTCGCTGGGAGTCACCTCTCTTGACGAAACCCTGGCGAAGGCCCTTGGTACCGGTGCCACTGTTGCGCTGCCGAAAATGGCCATCCCCAATGTCGGTTGGCAGGCCTACATCAAGGATCCCGACGGCAATATCCTTGGCCTGCATCAGCCCGATCCCGCCGCCAAATAGCGCCAACAGCCCGGTTCGCGTGTCTCGACACCTGGTGTGCGCTGCAAAAAGATGGTGGACAGCGGCCAGGCGAAGGTGTGTGCTTGGACCTCAAGTCAGGCGGAACGCAGGCGCAAAGTGGCGGACGAGCAGACAAATCCCAACGGCCCGGTGGTCATCAAGAAGTACGCCAACCGGCGTCTCTACAACACGAAAACCTCTACCTATGTGACGCTGGACGATCTCTGCGACATGGTGAAGGAAGGCACCGAGTTCGAGGTGCGCGATGCCCGCAGCGGCGAGGACATCACCCGCTCCGTTCTCACGCAGATCATCTTCGAGGAAGAAGGCAAGGGGCAGAACCTGCTGCCCATCCGCTTCCTGCGCCAGCTCATCCGCATGTATGGCAACAGCCTGCAGGCCTTCGTGCCGGGCTACCTCGATCTTTCGATGGAAAGCTTCGCCAAGAACCAGGACCAGGTGCGCGAACGCATGGCAGAAGCGTTCGGCGGCAGCACCCAGGTGTTTCAGGACATGGCGCGGCAGAATCTTGCCATGTTCGAACGCGCGATGAAGATGTTTACGCCGTTCGTGCCGCCGCGTGGCGCGGAACCGCAAGCGCCGCGAAATACAAATGGTGGCGGGGAACAGCCAAAGAAGCCCGCGCCCGACGAACTCAGCGATCTGAAAAGCGAGATGGAGGCCATGCGCCGCCAGCTTGCCGAGCTGGCGCAGCGGAAATAACAGCTAGCGGGCTTTCATCCAGTCCGGCTCGAGCTGCGGCTCGCCGACATGAAAACCCTGGAAGTAGTCCACGCCGAAAGTTTCGAGCAGATCCGCATCTTCGTCCGATCCCACCCATTCGGCGACCGTTTCCAGATTGAAATTCTTGGCGAGGTCGATCAGCGTGCGCACGAAGATCTGGTTGTCCGGCGAGGCGGACAGCGCGCGGATGTATGTGCCGTCGATCTTCACCATGTCAACGCGCAGCATCTGCAGATTGCGGAACGACGTGTAGCCCGCGCCGAAATCGTCAATAGCGACGCGGCAGCCGAGCTCGCGCAACGTGCTGATGAACTTCGCGCTCTCCTCGAAATCGTGCAGCGCCGCGGTTTCGGTGAGCTCCACGATCATGCGGTGCGCCACTTTCTTGTTAGCGCGCACATAATTGACGAACGACTGCAGCCAGGAAGGATCGCCCGCGGTCGTGCCCGAGACGTTGACCGCAAGGTTCGCGTCGGGATGGGCTTGCAGTTTCTCGATCGTCATTTCGAGAGCGTGGCGGTCCACCAGCCGCACGAGGCCAAGCTGCTCCGCGGCCGGAATAAAGTGCCCCGCACTCACCACCGAACCGTCGGCCCGGATCATGCGCAACAGGCATTCGTGATGGACGGGCTCGCGCGATTTGGCGCTGATGATCGGCTGATAGGCGAAGACCAGCCGCTTCTCATGCAGCGCCGCAACGACTTCATCGGCGATCGCCATCAGCCGCAGACGCGCCGTCTCCCGTTGCGCCGATTTCGCATACAGGGAAAAGCCGTCCCGGCCCTTGGCGCGCGCATGATCCAGCGCCTCCTCGGCCCGCAGCATCGCTTCCTGGCTGGATGAAGCATTCCCGGGCAGGCACACGGCACCGACGCTGATGGTCGCGGATACCGTTCCGCCGCGGGTCGCAATCACCTCGCCGCGCACGGACGCGCGCAGGCGCTCCGCCACGGCGACGACTTCACGTTCGCTGCAATTGCCGACGAGCACGCCGAATTTGTTGCCGGCCGTGCGGCCGATCACGTCGGTGCCGCGCAGCGAACCGGCGAGCCGCTCGCCCACCGCGACGATGGCTTCATCCGCTGCGCCAAAACCATAGGCATCGTTCAGCGCGGCAAGTCGGTCGATGGACGCCACAAGGAAGGCACAGCCGCAATTCTCGCGGCGCGCGTCTTCGATCGCTTCGGACAATTCGGCACGGAGACTAGTGCGGTTGAGATGACCAGTCAGCTCATCGCGGGTTGCCAGATAATGCAGCCGCTGTGCATCGCGCACACGCTCGGTGGCTATGCGCATCAGTCCCACCAGGCGCTCCGCCGATCCATCCGGGCCCGGCACTCTCAAGCCGCGGATTTCGAGCCATTCCGAGCCGAGCGCAGAAGGCGCTTCGAACTCAAACGCAAAAGACGAATCTTGTTGCGACGGTCCTTCGACGATCTCGCGCAGCTTTTCGCGGCCGGGTTCGCTCATCCATGCCCGGAAGACGTCACCCGAAGACAGACAGTCCGGATTGTGGTGAAGCGCGAGCACGTTGCGCGCGCCTTCCCATGCAATGCGATCGTCCGGCAAGCTCCAGTCGAAGGCGATTTCGCGCGCGCCGCCAAGCGCCAGCTGCAGCCGTTCGATGCGGTGAATCGCGGCCAGCGTCTGCAGGCTTTCACCTGGTTCTTTCGTAAGCGTCTGGTTCAGCACGTTCACCCACCCTGGCCGGCTACTTTTCCGGGGGCCTTTGCATCAGGATGTACGAAGGAAATTAAAAAAGGCGAAACCTGTGCCGGATTCTGCCATGCAGTTTGCTGAGTCGCTCACTCGCGACAGTGGCAGGTATGGTAAAGAATGCGTTAGCGCAGATAGTCGAAATTCGGATGATCGATCAGGGCCGCGCCGATCACACGGCCATACCCGCCCTGCTGCAAAAGAACCGCAAGGCCCTGGTGCGAGGCGCCGGCTTCGGCACGCGGAACGCTGAGCGACAGCGGCTGGCCTTTCCATTCGCCCACCGCGCGAATCTCGCGCACGACGTTGCGGTAGGTGACGGTGCGGCCGCCATTTTCACCGCCGGCGATGTTCACCGTCGTTTGTGGCGTGAGCCTGAACAGCCAGATCGTCGCCTCATGCTGTCCGGGTGCCGCGGCCGCGCCGACCGAAATGTGAACCTGCTGAGGATTGCCTTCGACACCCACGGGAACGCTTGACATGTCGTTTGATCGCGCTGCGATCGCCGCAGCGACCGCCGGCTCACGGCTGCCGACAACATCGGTCTTGCCGTCCACGATCATTTGCGGCGTGTAGACGCCGCCGCGTCCCAATTGCCCGGCGTAGGCCTTTTGCCGCCGCGTGTTGGTTTCGCTGGCCAGCGTGTCCCGCCAGCCCAGCATGTCCCAGTAGGTGACGGGAAGGCTCATGGCGAGCACATCCCTGCGGCCCGCCAGTTGTGCCAGCAACGCATCCGCCGGAGGACAGGAACTGCAGCCCTGGCTGGTGTAAAGTTCAACCACAATGGGACGCTTCACCCTCCCCTCGCCTTGCGGCTGTGCCGCCGCGGAGACGGCGACAATGAGCGAAACGGCAGCGCTAAAGGCGCCGGTAAAAGGCCAGCGGGATGGCATGGAGGGACCATACTGCGAGCATGCGCGCGGCTCCAGTCACTTCGGCTTGAAGCGCGTGAACCTCATTTGACGAACCAGTGTAAAAGCCTTGTGCGTCAAGGGCTTGAGCGCCGCGGGCGTTTGGGCGCCGCCATGCCGCCGTGAAGCTCGGCAGTAGTTTGGAGGGCAGCATGCCGCCATTTTGGAGCAGATGCCAATAGCAGCATCGGGTGTATGCTCTTACCTGGATTGAGGGCGTTGCGCGATGACAAGCAGAATTGCGGCCTTGCTGATCGGCGTTTCGCTGGTGGCGCTGGCGCAGGCGGCGCTGGCGGATGTGGAGATATCGAACAAGGCGACGGCGAACATGAGCTGCGATGCCGGGGTGTGCACGGCCACCGCGAAGCAGGCGGTGCTAAATGTCGCCGAGTTGCAAACCATGCTCGGCAGCGGCGACGTGGCGGTGAAGACGGGCACGGTGGCAAACGACATCAGCATCGATCAGCCGCTGACATGGGCCAGCACCAGCAGGCTGACCCTGGACGCGCAAGCTTCGGTGACGGTCAACAAGCCGGTGACGGTAATAGGGCAAGGCGGGCTTACCATCGCCACCAATGACAACGGCGATCCAAAAAGCAAGTCCGGCGAATTCGTCATCGTGCCGGAGCGCGGCAGCGTGCAGTTGTGGGACAAGAAGAGCAGCCTCGTCATCGACGGGCAGAAGTACAAGCTGGTTTATAACATCAAAACGCTCGCCGCCGCCATCGCCGCCAACCCGAGCGGCTTCTACGCGCTGGCGAAACCTTACGATGCGTCGAAAGATGGGACATACACGACCGCGCCGATAGTAGATACCTTCAACGGCAGGGTTGACGGCCTCGGAAACACCATTTCAAATCTTACCTTGCACGTTTCACAGGGAGGAGCTGTAGGGCTATTCTCTGTTATCCGGACCGGCGGTGCAGTTCGCCATCTGGGAATCAGGAATGGGATCGTATCAACGCAAAACTCCGTGGGCGTTGGCATTCTTGCGGGCAACAACGAAAGCTTCGTCACACGCTGTTGGGCGAATGGTGCCATCACTAATTTTTTCGCCACAAACATCGGCGGCTTAATGGGCGCCAACACTGGCAGTCTTAGCCACTCCTTCTCGAACGTCAAACTTCACAACACCACGCTGGCAGGCCGACGGATGGGTGGCTTAGTAGGCTTCAACACAGGAACGGTTAGCGCGTCCTATGCGCTAGGGGTCGTGTCATTCAAGAACGGCAGCGAAAATGCGGTGGGCGGCTTAGTTGGCTTGAACGAGGGCGCCGTGAGCAATGTGTTCGCGCGAACTCGCGTGGCGGACGGCAACAAAAGCAGCGGCGGATATTTTGGTGGATTGGTGGGCGCAAACAGCGCGGGTGCGCAGATTGAGACTGCATATGCCGCAGGAGACATCCATCAAAACAAGGGCGCGGACGATTTGATTGGCGGTTTGGTTGGGCACGATGGATCGAACCCAGGTAATATTTCCAACACCTACTGGGATTTGGATAAGGGTATTAGCGATCCGAGCCAAGGGGCGGGGAATATTGCGAACGATCCCGGCATCACGGGCCTAACTGACGTGCAGTTGAAATCCGGTCTGCCTGCAGGCTTCGATGCAAACATCTGGGCCAGCGACCCGAAGATCAACAACGGCTATCCATATCTGCGTTCCAATCCGCCGCGATAGAGCAAAGCAAGCCGCTCTCGCGTTCGCCATGTCGCGGAGTAAAAATCCGTTCGCGTCAGCTGAAAAATTTATTTCATTACCATTCGTCTACCACCGCGTTTTCGGCCTTATATTAGTGCGTATGGCGAGTTTCGATTTGGCCGAGCTTCATTCTCGCGTTTGTCTTGGCCGGGCCCGTCCCGGCCACCCATACACGCCTGCTCCAAAAGTGTTCACGGATCGCCGGCACAAGGCCGGCCAAGACACGGGAGGAGGCATGCGAGAAATGCAAAAATGCGCAGAGTTGGTACTTCAAATGCTCCCGCACTGCACAAACCACAACATTTGGTGTGGCGGTAGATGGCAAGGAGAGACCGTAATAGCGTTCAGGCGAGTGCCTGAAATTTATCGGACGGATCGTGAGCGGCCAAAAGGCTCCGCAGCATGAAGGGCAGGATGCCGCCGTTCTGGAAATAGGCGATTTCATCGGCGGTGACGATCAGCAGCCACAGCGGCAACGGGCAGCTTCGGCCGTCCGGATAATGGATGGTGGCAGTCAGCTGCATGCGCGGCGTGATCTTGCCGGACAACGGAATGTCGATCGCTTCGCGGCCGGTGAGACCGTAATCATGACGGGTGCGGCCGGCCTCGAACACCAGCGGCGCGATGCCCATGCCGATCAGATTCGAGCGGTGGATGCGCTCGAAGCTTTCCGTAATCACGGCGCGCACGCCCTGGAGCTTCGGACCCTTGGCGGCCCAGTCCCGCGACGAGCCAGTCCCATATTCCTTCCCCGCGATCACCACCGTGGGCACGCCGGCGGCCTGATAGCGCATGGCGGCATCGTAGATCGGCATTTCCTCGCCGGAGGGCGCGGCCGCCGAATAGTAGACGGTGTTGCCGCCTTCGCGACCGCCCATCATCTCGTTCCTGATCCGGATGTTGGCGAAGGTGCCGCGCACCATCACCTCGTTGTTGCCGCGCCGGGCGCCGTAGGAGTTGAAATCGGCGTATTCCACGCCGTGCTCGATCAGGTATTTGCCGGCCGGGCTGTCCTTCTTGATCGAACCCGCGGGCGAGATGTGATCGGTGGTGATGGAATCGCCGAACAGCGCCAGGATGCGCGCGCCTTTCACATCGCCGGTGCCCGGCGCCTCCGAGGTCATGCCTTCGAAATAGGGCGGATTGCGCACATAGGTGGAGTTGGGATCGTAGGCGTAGGTTTTGCCGCCGCGCACCTTCACCTTTTTCCAGTTCGCATCGCCTTCGAACACATCGCCATACCGGGCGCGGAAGCTGGATGCGGTGATGGCCTTGCGCACCGTGTCCGCAATCTCCTGCGGGCTGGGCCAGATATCTTTCAGGTAAACCGGATTGCCCTTGCGATCCGTGCCGAGCGGCTCGCGCGTGAGATCGATCGTCATGGAGCCGGCCAGCGCATAGGCCACCACCAGCATGGGCGAGGCCAGATAGTTGGCGCGCACTTGCGGATGCACGCGGCCCTCGAAATTGCGGTTGCCGGAAAGCACCGCAGCCGCGACGAGATCGCCGTCGTTGACGGCGTTCGCCACAGGATCGGGCAACGGACCAGAGTTGCCGATGCAGGTCGTGCAGCCGTAACCGACCAACTGGAAACCCAGCTTGTCGAGGTATTTGTCGAGGCCGGACTTCGCATAGTAGTCCGTGACCACCTGACTTCCCGGCGCCAGCGAGGTTTTCACCCACGGCTTCACATTCAGGCCCCGCTCAACCGCCTTTTTCGCCACCAGGCCCGCGCCGATCATCACGCTGGGATTGGAAGTGTTGGTGCAGGAGGTGATGGCGGCGATCACGACATCGCCATGGCTCAAACTGTAATCGGCGCCCTTAACGGGTGCCGGCGCGCGGGGGTTCTCGTCCTTGCCGAATGTATCCTTGAGCGCAACCGCGAACTCGGTGGCTGCATTTGAAAGCGCAACCCGATCCTGCGGCCGCTTTGGGCCGGCAAGGCTCGGCTCGACGCTGCCGAGATCCAGATCGAGCGTATCGCTGAACACCGGCTCGGCAGACTTTGTTGTCCGGAACAGTCCCTGCGCCTTCGCGTATTTCTCCACCAGCTCGACACGTGCCGGCTTGCGGCCGGTGATTTTCAGATAGCGCAAGGTGTCCGCATCGATGGGAAAGAAGCCGCAGGTCGCGCCGTATTCTGGCGACATGTTCGCTATGGTGGCGCGATCCTCGACCGTCATGTCGTCGAGACCGGGACCAAAATATTCCACGAATTTGCCGACCACACCCTTCTTGCGCAGCATCTGCGTAACGGTGAGCACAAGATCGGTGGCGGTGACGCCTTCGCACAATTTGCCCGTGACGCGAAAACCGATCACCTCCGGAATCAGCATCGAGATCGGCTGACCGAGCATGGCGGCTTCCGCCTCGATTCCGCCCACGCCCCAACCAAGCACGGACAATCCGTTGACCATGGTGGTGTGGCTGTCGGTGCCGACCAGCGTATCCGGAAAGGCGTATTCGACTGCCTTGCCATTCTCCTTCGCTTTGCGCGTCCAGACCGTCTGCGCCAGATATTCCAGATTCACCTGATGGCAGATGCCGGTGCCCGGCGGCACCACGCGGAAATTCGCAAACGCTTGTTGGCCCCAGCGCAGGAACGCGTAGCGTTCCATGTTGCGCTGGTATTCCTTTTCGACATTGCGTTTGAAGGAGCTCCGCTGCCCGAAATTGTCCACCATCACCGAATGGTCGATGACGAGATCCACCTCGGCAAGCGGATTGATCTTTTCCGGATCGCCACCGAGCTCCTTCATGGCCCCGCGCATCGCAGCCAGATCGACGACCGCCGGCACGCCGGTCAGATCCTGCATCAACACGCGCGCCGGGCGGAAGGCGATTTCGCGTTCGGACGTTCGCGCCTTCACCCACTCAGAAAACGCGCGAATGTCGCTTGCCTTGACGATCTGGCCGTCTTCGTGACGAAGCAGGTTTTCCAGCAAGACCTTCAATGAATAAGGCAGCCGCGAAATGCCTTCGAGGCCGTTCCGTTCGGCGGCGGTGAGACTGAAATAGACATAGCTCTTTGCGCCCACCCTCAGGGTGCGGCGGGCCTTGAAACTGTTGAGGCAGCGCGTCACGCAAGGAGCCTTTCGTGAACGAAAGTTCGATAGAAGCGCGGTGATTTAGGGAATTTCGCCCCCCCTGTCAGCCCCCTTTGCCCTTCCTGCTTCGCCACCACACCCGCGAACCTTAAAAATGCCAAATTCCTCGTTCATGAAAGAGTCTCGCGGGGGATTGGCTTACGCTTGCGCAACCGGCAAAGCGGGCAAATGTGTTCGACTTAAACCGAACGTTTTGGAAGCAAACAGCGTGGCTCCCGCGAGGGCTCGCGGCCGCTTTGATGCTTGGCGTCCTGATACCGTCCGGCGCGCAGGCCGGGCTCCTCGATCGCCTCCTCGGTGAGCGCCTCGCTTCGGTCGAGGAAGGCAGCTATGTCGCCGGCGACAACGTCCGCTTCGACATCAGGCACGACGGCGGAACGTTTCTGTTGCACTTTCCTGGCGACGCGGAGGTGTTTGTCCTTTCGCCCGACCGCACCTCATTCGGCGCGAAGGTGCTAAGATATGATTCCGGCGAAACCGCCATCCGGGTCTCGGGATGGGGTGCCTTGACCTTGTACACCGATGCGCAGCCGAACGGCCTGCCCGCGGCCCGGACAGGAGATGCGCCCCCGCTCGCCCCCTCACCCGTTTCGCTCCAGGACGTGCAGTTCATCGCCGCACAGGAAGCTGCGCGACTGCGTCATCGTCACCTGCGCGTGGCCTTCACCGTCGATTGGAGCGTACTAGAGACCAGTGCTGATTTGCGGGCGACGGCGTCGGAGGCGATGGGAAACGCGGCCCTGGCGATCGACAAATTCGTGCAGGACCGCGATGCACGCAAGATACTCGCCAAGCGCATCGACAAAGTCACCCTGGCGACCGGGCTTCAGCCCTCGTTGCGTATCGAGCAGAAGACCCTGATTGTCACCTTCAATCCGGAACACGGATACGCCGGCTGCGGTTCGTCGCGCTGGGTGCTGCGGACTCTTTCCTCCCTTCTGGGGACGAGAAAGAAGCCTGGATAACGAACGCCCTCCTCGAAAGTGTTTAATGAATGCTTCCGCGCGCCGCGAAGGGAATGGTGAAAATGGTTTCGCCATCCTCGTTGGTGATCTCGTATTCGCATTCCTCGGGCGCATCGCCGGAGACGATGACCATGGCAAGTAGCGCGCCCCAAAGTTGAATGGCCTGCGTTCGCGCCTGTGACTCGTCGGAAAGCCACATACCCCGCCGGTCAACCGTCAACTCGCCGCCTTTTCGGAAGTGAAAATAGTAGCGTCTCATCACTTCTCCTCGCTCCTATATAATCCGATGGCGGACTGTGGTTCCCTCACGGACGCGTTTAAGTCTGATCTCTTTGATGGAACCGGATCGGAAATGGGTGACAGGTGACGGATAACCCTCGAGTGAACGTGGAGCGGTGCGATGTTCTGATCGCGGGCGGCGGCATGGTCGGATTGACCCTGGCGCTGGCTATGGCACAAGAGGGGATACTGGTCGCCGTGGCCGATCCCGTTTCGCCGTCAGCCGTTTTGAACGAAGCCTTCGACGGCCGGGTAAGCGCGCTGTCCTATGCCGCAGTGCGCATGCTGAAGAAGCTCGACATCTGGCCCTTTCTGGAGGCCGAAGCGCAGCCGATTTTCGACATTCTGGTGACGGATGCGGCGCTCAACCGAACACCGAGTCCGTTTTCCCTGCATTTCGACCATCGCGAGATCGGCGAGCCGATGGGTGCCATTGCGGAAAATCGGCATATCCGCCGCGCCCTGTTCGCGGCCATCGAACATGCGAGCAGCATCCGCCTGATAGCGCCAGCCGGTGTCGATGCCGTCCAGGTATCGAACGCGTATGTGGAAGCCCAGCTGTCGAACGGACAAAGGCTGCGCGCAAGTCTCGCGGTTGCGGCGGATGGCCGAGAATCTCCCCTGCGCGAGCAGATGGGAATTCGCACGATCTCGTGGACCTATCCGCAAACCGGCATTGTCGCTACGGTGCGGCACGAACAGCCTCACAACGGCGTAGCCTACGAGCACTTTCTTCCTTCCGGGCCCTTCGCCATTCTGCCGATGACAAGCAACCGCTCGTCACTGGTGTGGACCGAGATGGAGGATCTCGCGCCCACGCTGCTGCGTCTTCCGGCCGACAAATTTTCCGCGGAGGTGGAACGGCGTTTCGGCAATCATCTCGGGGACATCGAAGTGATCGGCGCGCGTTGGTCGTATCCGCTGCGCTTTCACCTGGCGCGTGGCTATATCGCTCCGCGCTTGGCGCTGGCCGGCGATTCGGCGCATGGCATTCACCCCATCGCCGGACAAGGCCTGAACCTCGGCCTGAAGGATGCCGCTGCGTTGGCCGAGTGCGTGCTGGAGTCCGTCCGGTTGGGGCTCGATCCAGGCGATGCAAATGGCTTGCGGCGCTACGAACGATGGCGGCGGTTCGATTCCTTCGCGCTCGCTGCGGCCACCGACGGTTTGAACCGCCTGTTCTCGAACGACATCGCACCGCTCCGCGCCGTCCGGGATCTGGGATTAGGTATCGTGGACGCAATCGGGCCGCTGCGGCGCTTCTTCATGCGCAATGCCGGCGGGGATCTGGGAACGTTGCCGCGATTGATGCGCGGCGAACCGGCCTAGACAAAACTCAGTTCAGGGTTTCCTTGCGGCGGTGGGCGAGCGCGGCGGGGAGCTCCTGATAGAAATGCCGGGCCTTGGCGACAATGCTGCGCTGGCGCGCGGCTTCGGCTTCGTCGCCGGTGGCATACTGCTCGCCTTCAAACACATAGCGGGTGACCGGTTGGCCGGTGCGTGGGTCAGGCAAAGACATCTCGCTCACCTCTTCGACCTGCTCTTCCGCCAGACGCAAGGTGTGCTTGTAGTGGGCGACAGGATCGCGCCGGTCATCCCTTTCTTCCGCGATACGTTCCACATTGCGTTCGTCGAAGCGACGTAGCGCCGACAGCACCGGTCCGCGAAAGCGGTACAGCAGAATCGCTCCGATGATGAGCGCCGTGGTGGTGATCAGGCTTTCTATCGGCATCCAACCCGCCTCCGGCACCGAGCTATGCCGGCGCCTCGACTTTTTCAACTGCAGAACCATGAACGGCATGGCCCCGACGCATGTAAGCCGCGCTTTGCATCTCGGTTAACCGGGACGCGGTGCGGCGGAAGGCCTCCGCGCCATCGCCTTCCGGATACAGCGCGGCGGGCGGCAAGGCGGCCGAGCAGATCAGTTTCACATTTTCGTCGTACAACGTATCGATCAGGATGGTTAGGCGCCGAGCCTCGTTGCGGTTTGACGGCCCCATCGCAGGGATATGGTCGACCAGCACCGTATGAAAGTGCTGCGCGATTTCCAGATAGTCCACGGCGGCCAGTGGCTGCCGGCAAAGATCGCCAAAGGAGAACCGCGCCACGCCTTTGGCGGCCTGGGGGACTCGCAACTCGCGGCCGAGAATTGTCAAAACGGCCGAAGCACCGCGCCGCTTATCAGTCAGGCGCGCCCATGCGGCATCCATCTTCGCGTCCGCGTCAGGCCCCAACGGCGTGATGTACGTATCGAGCTGTGACAACCGCTGAAGCCGGTAGTCTGTGGGGCCATTCAGTTCGATGATATCCAGTTGCCGCTCGATCAGGGTAATGAAAGACAGGAATAACTGCCGGTTCAGCCCGCCTTCATACAGCCGTTGCGGCGCCTTGTTGGAGGTTGCCACCACAACCACGCCCAGATCGAACAGCTGCTCGAACACCCGGCCGAGAATCATGGCGTCGGCCACATCCGTCACCTGAAATTCGTCGAAACAGAGGAGCGTTGCTTCCTCAGCGATTTTTTTTGCGACAGAGGAAATGGGATCGTCGGCGCCGACCTGCCGCGCCCGGTGAATGCGCGCATGTGTCTCGATCATGAAGGCATTGAAGTGCACCCGACGCTTCGGGGCTGTCGCCACGGCTTCGAAGAACAAATCCATCAGCATGGATTTGCCGCGGCCAACATCACCCCAGATATAAAGGCCCCTCGGCGGTTCGACAGCGGAGAAAAAGCACCATTGGCCGCGGTAGCGCCGCAACTGCGTCGCCAGACGCTGCAGGTGCCGAACCGCGCTTTCTTGCGCCGTATCCGGAACAAGCTCGCGATTGGCGAGCAGGGCGCGATAGCGCGTCTCGATGCTGTCGCGCAGGGTCAATCGGATCAGCGGCTCAAGCGGCGTGCTTCAGGATTTTGCGGTTGACCAGGCATTCGGCGATCTGCACCGCGTTCAGCGCCGCACCCTTGCGCAGATTGTCGGACACCACCCACATCGCAAGCCCATGCTCCACTGTCGGATCCTTGCGGATGCGCGACACATAGGTGGCATCTTCGCCGGCGCATTCGACCGGCGTTACGTAGCCGCCGTCCTCGCGCTTGTCCACGACCAGTACACCGGGCGCCTCGCGCAAGATGTTGCGTGCTTTCTCCGCGGTGATCGATTTTTCGAATTCGATATTCACCGATTCGGAATGGCCGATGAACACCGGCACGCGCACGCAGGTGGCGACCAGCTGAATATTCGGATCGAGAATCTTCTGCGTCTCCACCATCATCTTGAATTCCTCGTTGGTAAAGCCGGAATCCTTGAAGTCCTGGATGTGCGGGATGACATTGAAGGCGATCTGCTTGGGAAACAGCTGCGCCTCGATGGGATCGGCAACAAATACCGCGCGGGTCTGGCGGAACAGCTCGTCCATGGGCGCCTTGCCGGCGCCTGAAACCGACTGATAGGTGGATACTACCACGCGCTTGATCGTGGCTACGTCATGCAGAGGCTTCAGCGCCACCACCAGCTGAATGGTCGAGCAGTTCGGATTGGCAATAATGCCTTTCTTGATGCCGTGTTCGAGGACGTTTGCATTGACCTCGGGCACGACCAGCGGCACCTCGCGGTCCATCCGCCAGTAGGAGGCGTTGTCGATCACCAGCGCGCCGTCATCCGCGATCTTCGGCGCCCATTCCTTCGATACCGCCGATCCGGCCGACATCAGGCAGATGTCGGTGTCGCGGAAATCGAAATGTTCGAGCGGCTTAACCTTCAGCGTCGCGTCGCCGAAGGACACGCTGGTGCCTACCGAGCGGCTGGAGGCCACCGCCACCACTTCGCTGACAGGAAATTCCCGCTCCGCCAGAACGTTCAGCATTTCGCGGCCGACATTTCCCGTCGCGCCGACAACGGCAACCTTGAACGGCATCTTGAATCCTCGGATGTGCGGGAAAATGCCCGCGACCCGCGAGCATTACGGCATGGGAGCGCGGCGGGAAAGTGGCGGCGTTAGTGCTGTGTGGGCCAACTCAAGGAAACGACAGCCCCACCCTGGACACCCTCGCCGCCGATCTCGCCGCCGAAAATACGCATCTGCGAGGGGTCGAACCCGCCAATATTGCTGGACGGTGCCGTAAGGCGTGGCGCCGAGGCGAGATCCGATGCATCCGTCTGCATCAGGGCCGGGCCGAACAGCGCATCCGTGTCACCGGATAGCACCAGATCGTTGGGGATAGCGTCATCGGCCGCGGCAGGCATCGCCCCTGTAGCCGCTGCAATCGCCAAAAGTATCAAAGGAACGCCGGTACGCATTGCCCCACCTCCACCGCTACCATGGCAAAGAGATGCTGAAGTCCTCTTGCGGAAATCCCCCGCACTTTAACGATTAAGGCAGAAATTCGGCGGCCGGCTGCGCGAAGAGGCTTGAGGGACTGGTTCAGATGTCCAGTTCTGGATAGTGCCGGAAGATGCCCTCCTCGTTGAACGGCTGCCGGCGCCCGGACCCGAGATACGCCGCGATGCGTGGCCGCCGCGCCACTTTGTCGTGCAAGCGTGCGAACTCGCGATAGCGCTTCTCCAGTTGCCGCATGGTCCTCGGAAGCGCGTAACGCAAGCCTTCGACAACGTGAAAAAGCGACAGGTCTGCGTAGCTGACGCTGCGGCCGGCCAGCCAGCCCGAACCCTGAGCCGTGAGAACTCGATCGAAATAACCGAGATATTTCGGCAGCCGCTCGTCGCGCAGATTTTTTGCCCGGCGGGCAGCTTCGGCTTTCTGTTCTTCATAGTAGAGACTGCCTGCAACCGGATGGTGGCTGTCGTGAATTTCCGCCACCAGGTCGGCGATCGTGAGCTGCAGCTGGTGCACCCAGAAGCGGCCGCTATCGTTCTTCGGCGCGAGGCTGTGCCGTTCCCCCAGAAACAGGAGGATGTTGGCAGTCTGACCGATGACGAGCTTGCCGGCCTTTAGATAAGGCGGCGCGAAGGCAGGGTGCGTACTCTCAGATTTCATGTCCGCCATCATCTTTTTGTCGCCGTCCTTGGTCAGCGCGATGTCCGCATAAGGGACGCCTGTTTCCTCCAGCGCCAGCCGCACGAACTCCCCGCGTCCCGGAATTCCCGACCAGTAATAGAGGGCGTATTTCATCGCGCCGTCCTTCAGTGCCAACACGGTAGGTCCGCAGTAGCGCAAGGAAGTCCAATCACCAACAATACATCCATTTAATCCGCACGCCTTGTTTGCGCCGCGATTGTTTTCAACTCTCTGCGACAGCAACGGAGAATGGCGTGTCAGACGCAAGCTCTCGAAACGATGCCCGTCATAGTTCACCCGGGCTGAAACTCATCACGGTCGTTGTTCTCACCATACTGATGATCGCCCCCCTTTTCGCGATCAATCTTGCCCTTAGCGGACGCGAGCAGCGCGCGACCGAAGCAGCCGGCGATGTCGCTTCCGGCTGGGGCTCCGCGCAGACGGTGGCTGGCCTGGCTCTCTTCGTTCCCTACGATATCGAGAGACAGTCGGTGGTGGACGGCAAGACCCTGGTTTCAAACGAACATCAGCAGGCAGTGTTGCTGCCGAGCACTCTCTCGGTCGCCGCAAAGGTGGACACCGCAACGCGCTGGCGGGGAATTTTCGAGGTGCCGGTTTACGGTTCGGCGCTGACGATGAAGGCCGATTTCGGTCCGGCGGCACTCACCGGTGTATTTCCCGACGGCGCGCAAATTCATTGGAACGAGGCCTATGCGGGCCTGCTCATTTCAGACCCCCGAGGGCTCGCGAACAACGTCTCGCTGCGCATCGATGACCACAGTACCCTGTTTGAGCCGGGCATCTGGACCTCCGGACGGCTCATACCGGGCATCCACGCGCCCTTGGGACTATCCGCGCCGCCCACAACTCTGCATCTCGAGACCCATGTCGGACTGCGTGGCTCCCGCGAGCTCAGCCTGGCGCCGCTCGGTCAGCAAACGACGGTTCATTTGCAATCGCCATGGCGCGATCCGAGTTTCTTCGGCAGTTTCCTGCCGGTGGACCGCAAGGTAGGGAGTTCGGGCTTCGATGCGCGTTGGGATGTGCCGTATCTCGCCCGCGGGTTTGGCCAAAGCTTCACCACCGCAACCGACGCCGTCCCGCTTCTCACGTCTTCGCTGCTCGGCGTGCGCTTTTATCAGCCGGTCGGCTTTTACCAGCTGGTAGAACGATCGCTGAAATACGCAATCCTGTTCGTCGGACTGTCGCTGCTGGTGTTTTTCGTGACCGAACTGGTGGTCGCCCGCCGCCTGCATGTCATGCAATATACCTTAATCGCTGCCGCGCAGGTTCTTTTCTATCTCCTGCTGCTGTCCTTTGCCGAACACATCGGATTCGGCTGTTCCTATCTGGCGGCCGCCTGTGCAACGGTCTTGCTGACGGCGGCTTATGCGGTGAGCGCTTTCGCGAGCCGGGCGCGCGCCGGCGTTCTGGCGGTCTTGCTCGGCATGCTTTATGGCCTCCTCTACGTGATACTCAATCAGGAGGATTATGCGCTGCTGATCGGCGCGGGGCTGCTGTTCGCCGCGCTGGCAGCGACGATGTATGCAACGCGACGGATGGACTGGTATCGAATGATTCCGGCGGCGCCGGCGTAACGTTTGCGGAGACGATCTCAGCCAACAATTGCGGCAGCGCGCAGGCTTTCAATCTCTTCAGATGAAAGATCGAGATGCTGCCGCAAGACTTCATCGGTGTGTTCGCCGAGGCGCGGCGGCGGTAAACGATATTCCGGCGGCGTAGCCGTGAGGCGCAACGGACTGGCGACGAGGTCAAGCGGTCCGCTCGCATGCGCCACAGGAATCGCGAGACCCCGCACGATCGCCTGCGGATCGGTAAACACCTGATCGACCCGGTTGATTGGGCCGCACGGCACGTTCGCGCTTTCCAGCAAGGCGATCCATTCGGCCGTCGAGCGCGCACGCAGGAGCGGCTTCAGAACCGCGTTCAATGCCTCGCGGTGCCGTACCCGTTCGCCATTGCTGGCAAACCGCGCATCTCCCGCGAGGTTTTCTGCTCCCAGCACCTTTGACAATCGATGGAACTGGCCGTCATTGGCTACCGCCACAATGAGATGCCCGTCGGCCGTGGCAAAAACCTGATAGGGCACAATACTGGGATGGGCGTTTCCGAGGCGCCGCGGCACGGTCCCGCCGGCCAGATAGCCGGTCGCCTGATTGGCGAGCATGGCGGCCTGACAATCGAACAGGGCCATGTCGATCTCCTGCCCCTCGCCTGTCTGCGACTGATGCAGCAGCGCCGCCAGAATGGCGATTGCCGTGTACAGGCCGGAAACGACATCGGCCACAGCGACGCCAACCTTCATCGGCTCGCCGCCCGGCGCGCCGTCGGGCTGGCCGGTGATGCTCATCAACCCGCCCATGCCCTGAATGAGATAATCGTATCCCGCTTTGTCTTTATACGGACCGTCATGGCCGAAGCCGGTCACCGAGCAGTAGATCAGGGCCGGGTTTTCGCTGGCGAGCGATGCATAATCGAGGCCATAACGTTCCAGCATGTCAGTGCGGAAGTTTTCCACCATTACATGCGATCGCCGCGCCAAGCGCCGCACCAGCGCCGCGCCATCCGGCTTCGAAATGTCGATGGCGACGGATTTCTTGTTGCGGTTGGCAGCAAGAAAATAGGTTGCGTCGCCTTGGCTGCCGTCCGGCATCGACAGAAATGGCGGACCGAAGCGCCGCGTCTCGTCGCCCTCCCCCGGCTTTTCGATCTTGACGACTTCGGCCCCCAGATCGCCGAGTATCTGCGTCGCCCACGGCCCCGCGAGCACGCGGCTCAAGTCCAGCACGCGGATGTGCGACAACGCTCCCACAAAATCCTCCGCTTCAGATTTCGGTGCGCACGTCCCAAAGCTCCGGGTAGAAGCGCAAGCTGAGCGCCTTCTGCAGATAGGCGACACCCGAGGTCCCGCCGGTACCAGGCTTGGCACCGATAATGCGCTCGACCGTTTTCATATGGCTGAAGCGCCAGAGGTGAAAACGGTATTCGAGATCGACCAGCTTCTCCGCCAGTTCGTATAGTTCCCAATGCTTTTCGGCGTCACGATACACCTCGCGCCAGGCGGCGGTGACCCGGGGGTCCGATGTATAGGGTTGCGAAAAATCGCGATCGAGCTTCTCGGCGGGGATTTCGAGGCCGCGCGTGGCCAACAGGGCGAGCGACACATCGTACAGGCTCGGCTCAGTAAGCGCGCGCTGGACGTGCGTGTAGATTTCCGGCTTGGACTGGAACACCCGCGCCATGTCGGCATGCTTGTTGCCGAGGCGGAATTCCAGCATGCGGTACTGATACGACTGAAACCCCGAGGAGCGGCCCAGCGCGGCGCGAAAGCTCGAATAGTCGGCGGGCGTGAGGGTAGACAAGATTTCCCACGATTGAATCAAGTTCACCTGCACGCGGGCCACGCGGGCCATCATCTTGAAGGCGGGGCCAAGATCGTCGGCTCGAATCTGCCGGATCGCCGCTTCGATTTCGTGCAGGCTCAGCTTCATCCACAGTTCGGATGCCTGATGGATGATCACGAAGAGCAATTCGTCGTGCCGGTCGGTCAGCGGGCGCTGGCAGGCGAGCAATTCTGGCAGGCGAAGATAGTCCGCGTAGGACATCGCCTCGCCCAGATCCCAATGGACATTTTCGCCGCTGAGATCGACCGCATGCGACGCTGTGCCAGGTGAGCTTTCGGACATGACGAGGGTATAGCACAGCCCTTGCGGCGCGCGCGATGTTCCACCGCCCGATTTATGCCGCTATGCTTGCGGCCGTAGAATATCGCGGCAGTGATTCGTGCGCTCGAGAACAATAGCCATATTCGGTGCAGGGCTGGCGTTGGCGACGTTGGCCACCGGCGCAGAAGCCCGAGGCCGCCTTCTCTGCGCCAAAGCGGAGGAAGTGTTTCCAGTCGACACCGCCCTGATCCAGCAGGAGTTGATGGTTGCGGCGCTGACCTGCCACGAGGTCGAGCGCTTCAACAGCTTTCAGCGGGGCTACGGACCGGAGCTGAGGGAAACAGATGCCCGACTGGCGCGCATGTTCTCGCGGCTGTACGGCAAGAGGCGCGGCGAAGCGGCGTACCATGCGTTCAAGACCAAGGCAGCGAACGACGCGGAGATGCGCAGCATCCACGACAATCCGGCCTACTGCGCCGAAGCTGGCGCCTTGCTCTCCGCGGCACTGGTTCCCATGAAGCCATCGCTGGTGACGTTCGTGAGCGCCTCGCAATCCGTCACAGTCAAGAGGCCGATCGAATTGTGCATGACGCTTGGACCGCAAGAGGCGGGCACAGTCGTCATGACGCATCGCAAACACCACCGCCGCCGTTGAATTCAAGACTGACTAATTCGCTCCGCGGCGGCGCTCAATCTCCACGCCGGCCGATTCCGCACCGGGAACGGCGTGGAGCTTCTCAACACGCACGCGAGCGATCTTCACGCGTGGATCGTCGAGACAGACCTGCGCAATGCGCTCGGCCAGCGTTTCGGCCAAATTGATGTGCCCCTGTTCGGTAATGGCGCGCACATTGCCGACGATAGCTTCGTAATCCACCACGGCTTCGAGGCGGTCGTCGACCGGGCTGTCATCGACCGCAAGGTCGAGATTGATTCGCACAGGTTGGGCCCGACCGTGCTCATGCCCGTGAATTCCGATCTGGACAGAAAGTTCGAGATCTCGAATCAGAATACGGCGGAGCGTACGTGTGCCGGTCGGCGATTGGCGTTCGGGAAAATTCATTCGCTGTCGGCCATGTCGGCAAGTTTCCAGATAAGATGCTGACCGCCGTCCACGGTAATCGTCTGGCCGGTTACCGCGGGAGCGCCCAGCAGATAGCGCACGGCATCGCAAATGTCTTGCGGCTGCGAGCCATGTCCCAGAATGGTGGCGCGACTTTCTTTTTCGAAGTGCTGGGCGCTTTGACGCGCTCCCTTCAGCGTCGGTCCCGGCGCGACGGCGTTGACGCGTATGGCCGGTGCCAATGCCTGCGCCAGCGTTATCGTGAGCCACTGCAATCCGGCGCGGCTGACACCGTAGGAAAGGAAATCGGGTGCCGGCTTCAACAGCCGCTGATCGAGCAGATTGACGATGGCGCCGCGCGCGCCCTTCGGCAGCTGTTTCGCAAAGCCCTGCGCCAGCACAAGGGGCGCGCGCAGGTTCACTTCCATGTGGCGATCCCAGGAAGCGCGATCGGCACTGTACCACTGGTCATTCTCGAACACCGATGCGCTGTTTACGAGCGCGGTCAGCGGCCCCAACTCGCTGACCGCGCGCGGGATAGCGTCCCCCGTTTCGGTTTCGCGGCAGAGATCGGCTTTGACCAGAGCGGCACGCACGCCCGAGGCCTTTACGTCTTCGCAGGTTACGCGCGCCTCGCGTTCCGAAGCATTGAAATGGATCGCCACGTTCCAGCCGTTGCGCGCCAGATCGAGGGCAATAGCGCGGCCGAGCCGCTTCGCGGCGCCGGTGACGAGAACATTTTTCACGTCCGCCATGCGGCGATTATAGCGGCGCCTCGGCAGAACTACAGACTCTGTCCTTCCACTTCGTGCTCCAGCGCGCGAACCCGCTGGCCCGCCTGCTCCAGAAAAGGGTCAAGCGCCAATGCCCGGCGGTAGAGCTTAAGCGCCGCAGTCTTGTCGCCGTATTCCTCAACTTTGCTCGCCAGCTCTGTCAGCGCCTCGAAGTGCCGCGGATTGAGCGTGACGGTTTTTTCGAGGCAGTACATCGCCCCCTGGTCGTCCCCCGCCTCCGCCTGCATCTCGGCGCGTTGATGCCAGCCTTCCGCGTAATCCGGCGCGATGCGAGTAACGGCGGCAATCAGGGTCTTCGCCACATCGGCCTTACCGCCATGCAGCGCCGCGGCGGCGTGGGTCATCAGAAGATCGACCGTCGGGCTATCGGATTTCAGGAAGGCAGTGAGGATTCGGTCTTCGATGGACCGCGCCTCCTCCTCCGAGTCCACCTTGGCCAGCGCAGCGAACAAGGAGTCGATTTCGCTCGCAGGATGTTGCGCCTGAGGGTTCTGCACCGCCAACGCAGCGCCGGAGCAAAACACTAGAATGAGGAAAGCGGTGACGATACGCATGCGCCACGATAGTCCGCCAAATCGGGCGGCAATATCAATCAGGCGTGATCCGCCAAAGCCTATAGGGGCCCGGCCTACCGCCGCAGTTCCATCACGTCATAGACGGATTCCTGCCCTGGAAACGGGAATTCGATCCGCACGCGCCCGCGCCCCGAAGCGGATACCAGTGCGATGGCATCGTCTGGCCCCGTTACGGCGCCGGCCGAAACTCCGTTGCCGGAATACGTGTGCATTGGCTCGCCCTTCACCGACCAGGCACCCAGCAACACGTATCCGCCCGAACGGTGCGGATAGAGATAGCCGGCCAGGCGCTGTGTGCCGGAAAGCTTTTGGAAGAACAGGTGTCCCTCGCGCTCGCTCACCCGGCAACGGAACCAGCCATAGCCGATGGCAGGCAAGATGCCGCCGCTTTTCACCGTGCGACAACGCCACCCGCCGATCACATCGCGCCGAGCGAGGGGACCGGTCTCGCCTTCAAGAGCCGCGCGCACCGCGCTGGAATGGCGCTCGATCCAGCCATCATGCGCCGCGTCCATGCCACTGGCGCGAGCCTCCTCCAGTCGTGACAGGCGTTGCACATCGTAGGGCGATGCGACGTCTTCCCATCCAGCCTGAGCCGAAGCGATGAACCCGAGCAATGACAGAGCGACAACGGAAAGGGGCAGCAAGGCCTTGCTGGTCATTCGTCCTTGTCCTCCGGCCCGATCCAGCCCTTGAGCTGGCTCGAGGGCGGAGTGCCGATGATGTTGTACCCGGCATCAACGTAATGAACTTCGCCGGTCACGCCCAAGGAGAGATCGCTGAGAAGGTAAAGAGCGGCGTTTCCCACGTGATCGAGGTCGACCGTACGCCTCAGCGGGCTGTGGGCCTTGTTCCATTTGAACACCGTGCGCGACTCGCCGATCACCGAGCCTGCCAAAGTCCGCATCGGGCCGGCGGAAATAGCGTTAACGCGGATGTTGTCTCGCCCCAGGTCGGCGGCCAGGTAACGCACGCTGGATTCCAGCGCCGCCTTGGCCACGCCCATCACGTTGTAGTTTGGCGTCACGCGATGGGCGCCAAGATAAGTCAGTGTGAGGAGCGCGCCGCCGTTTGTCATCAGCGGCAGCGAGCGCCGCGCGACGTCCGTAAAGGAAAAGCACGAGATGGCGAGAGAACGGCAGAAATTCTGCCGACTCGTCTCAACGTAACGGCGCTTGAGCTCTTCGCGTTCGGAATACGCGATGGCATGGACAACGAAATCGAGGCGGCCCCATTGCTGGGCCAGCTGCGCGAAGGCCGCGTCCAGCTCGCCCTCGTTCTCGACATCCGCCTGCAACTGCAAGCAGGAGCCAACCGACTCCGCCAGCGGCGCCAGCCGCTTGCCCTGCGCGTCGCCCTGGTAGGTGAAGGCCAGCTCCGCACCGTGGGCATGCAGGGTTCGCGCGATTCCCCACGCAATCGAGTGGTCGTTCGCAACACCCATCACCAGCCCGCGCCGGCCCTGCATGAGCGGTTCAGACGGCATCAGGCGTCGTATCGCTGGAAAGCCAGCGTGGCATTGGTGCCGCCAAAGCCGAACGAATTCGACAGCACGCGTTCGAGCTTCGCGCCATCGATGCGCGAACGCACAATCGGGGCATCCGCAATTTCGGGATCGAGTTCGTCGATGTTGGCGCTTTCCGCAATGAAGCCGTTTTTCATCTGCAGAATGGAAAAGATCGATTCCCACACCCCCGCTGCCCCCAGCGAATGCCCGGTAAGCGACTTGGTGGAGTTCACCGGCGGCATGCGCCCACCGAACACCTCACGCATGGCCCTGATCTCAGTGAGGTCGCCTACCGGGGTCGCCGTGCCGTGCGCATTGACGTAGTCGATGGGGCCTTTCACACCGGCGATCGCCTGCTTCATGCAGCGCACCGCGCCTTCTCCCGATGGCGCGACCATGTCGTGGCCGTCGCTGGTGGCCCCATAGCCGACGAGCTCGCAGTAGATCTTGGCGCCGCGCGCTTTGGCGTGCTCCAGCTCTTCCAGCACCAGCATGCCGCCACCGCCCGCGATGACGAAGCCGTCGCGATCCTTGTCGAAGGCGCGGGAGGCACGCTGCGGCGTATCATTGTACTTGGATGACATCGCGCCCATCGCGTCGAACAGCGCCGACAGTTCCCAGTCCAGCTGTTCGGCGCCGCCGGCGAATACGATGTCCTGCTTGCCGTACTGGATCATCTCCGCCCCGTTGCCGATGCAATGCCCGCTGGTCGCGCAAGCCGAACTGATCGAATAATTCACGCCCTTTATCTTGAACCAGGTGGAAAGCACGGCCGAACAGGTTGACGACATCGCCTTCGGCACCGCAAACGGCCCGATGCGCTTCGGGCTCTTGTTCTCGCGCGTGGTGTCCGCCGCTTTGACGATAATGTCCACGGAAGGACCACCGGACCCGACGATCAATCCAGTGCGCTCGTTTACGACATCGTTTTCTTCCAGGCCCGAATCCGTCAGTGCCTGCTGCATCGCTACGAACGCGTAAGCGGCTGTATCGCCCATGAATCGCTTGGCGCGACGATCGATCATGGATTCGAGATCGATCACGGGCTTGCCCTGCACCTGACTGCGGAAGCCATATTCCTTCTGCTCCGCGCCTGCGGTGATGCCGGACTTTGCCTCACGCAAGGAAGCCAACACTTCCTGCGTGTTATTGCCGATCGACGACACGATGCCCATGCCGGTGACCGCGACGCGCCTCATGGTCTTTTCCTCCAGCGCGGCGGGTACAGCTCGCCGCCGTGTCCGTGTGAGTTACCCCAAGCCGGGTCAGGCGGTGGCTGCGGCAGCATCTTCCGTAAAGAGACCAACGCGCAGGTCCTTTGCTTCGTAAATTGTCTTTCCATCCACCTGCATGATGCCGTCGGCGACGCCGACCACCAGCCTGCGCATGATCACCCGCTTGAGATCGATGTAATAACTGACCAGCCTGTTTGCAGGCAGAACCATTCCGGAGAATTTGACTTCTCCGACGCCCAGGGCACGGCCCCGGCCCAAGCCGCCAAGCCACGCAAGGAAAAAACCGATCATTTGCCACATGGCGTCCACACCGAGACAGCCCGGCATCACCGGGTCATTCTGAAAATGACATTTGAAGAACCAGAGATCCGGTTTGAGATCGAGTTCGGCTTCGATGCGACCCTTGTCGGCGGCACCGCCCTTTTCCGAGATCCGTGTGATGCGGTCGAACATCAGCATGGGAGGCAGCGGCAGCTTCGCGTTTCCTTCCCCAAACAACTCCCCTCGGGCGCAAGCGAGCAGCCCCTGCAGATCGAAACTCGATTGCCTTCCCAACATGCCGGTTTCCCTTTGGGCCGTGAACGCCCTTGACTTCGAATCGTTCAAGGCGGATTTTCAAGTTAGAAACGTTCTAACCACGTGTTTGCCCAGATTAGCAGAGTTTGGCCCGAGCGTCAGCCAGAGTTGGAGAGTGCGAGTTTTCATGCGGAAATCAAGCAAGCGCAAAACGATGAGGCTGTTGGATACAATCGAGCGGCTGAGAGCTGCGGGTTTGCGGCCGACCCGCCAGCGGGCAGCTCTTGCCGGGTTGCTCGGCTCCGAGCATCGCCACATCTCGGCCGAGTCCCTGCACCGGGAAGCCGCCAAAGCCGGGGTCCCCGTCTCGCTCGCGACAGTCTACAATACGCTGCACCAGTTCACGGAAGCTGGCTTACTGCGCGAAGTAGCGATCAGTGCCGGTCGCAGCTATTTCGACACCAATACCGGCGACCACCAGCATTTCTACTGCGAAGAAAGTGGCGAACTCGTGGACATTCCGGGCAACGCCATTGTCGTGGACGGCATTCCGGGCCCGCCCAAGGGCACTGCCATAGACCGGGTGGACGTCGTAGTCCGCATCCGGCGAAACTGAGCGGCCTTTCAGCGCAACAGAAAATTCATTTTAGAATTGTTCTAATCTGTTGACAGTACTCCTACGCGGGGCGCAATGTTCCGCCGCAGGTGGCAAGGTGCCGCCTTCCGAAGGCTGTAAGCCCGAGCGAGTTCGTCGGAAAAGATAAAAAGGGAGACCACGGGATGTCTGAGAACAAATGTCCGGCCGGCCGCTCCGGCGGTGGAGCAAGAACCAATCGGGATTGGTGGCCACAGCAATTGAACCTCAAGGTTCTCGACCAGAATTGTCACTCCAGCAATCCGATGGGCGCGACGTTCAGCTACGCCGAAGAGTTCCGGAAGCTCGATCTTGCCGCGGTGAAGCGGGACCTCACGGCGCTGATGACGGACTCGCAGGATTGGTGGCCCGCGGATTTCGGACACTATGGCGGTCTTTTCATCCGTCTGGCATGGCACAGCGCAGGGACCTATCGCATCACCGATGGTCGCGGCGGCGCCGGCGGCGGACAGCAACGCTTCGCGCCGCTGAACAGCTGGCCGGACAACGCAAATCTTGACAAGGCACGGCGTTTGCTGTGGCCGATCAAGCAGAAATACGGCAACAGGCTTTCGTGGGCCGATCTTTTCGTTCTCGTCGGCAATGTCGCGCTCGAATCGATGGGCTTCAAGACGTTCGGTTTTGCCGGGGGACGCGCCGATGAGTGGGAGCCCGCAGAGCTGTTCTGGGGTCCGGAAGGCACATGGCTGGGCGATGAGCGTTATAGCGGCGAACGCCAGCTTCATGAATCGCTTGGCGCGGTGCAGATGGGGCTCATCTACGTCAACCCGGAAGGTCCAAACGGCAAGCCCGATCCCGTCGCCGCGGCGCGCGACATCCGCGAAACGTTTTTCCGCATGGCGATGAACGACGAGGAGACCGTCGCCCTGATTGCCGGCGGCCACAGCTTCGGCAAGACACATGGCGCCGGCGACCCGTCCTTCGTAGGACCGGAGCCCGAAGGGGCGCAGATCGAGGATCAGGGTCTGGGCTGGAGGAGCAAATGCGGCACCGGCTGCGGCGCTGACACCATTACCGGGGGGCCGGAAGTCACCTGGTCGCAGACACCGACAAAGTGGAGCAATCACTTCTTCGAAAATCTCTTCGGATTCGAATGGGAACTGGAGAAAAGTCCCGCGGGTGCGCAGCAGTGGCGGGCGAAGGACGCGGAAGCCACGATTCCCGACGCGCACGATACTTCGAAGAAGCGCGTCCCCACGATGTTGACCACGGACCTCGCTCTGAGGTTGGACCCAGCCTACGAGAAGATTTCGCGCCGCTTTCTCGACCATCCGGATCAGTTCGCCGACGCGTTTGCCCGCGCATGGTTCAAGCTCACCCAGCGCGATATGGGTCCGAAGGTGCGCTATCTAGGTCAGGAAGTGCCGAAGGAGGATCTGATCTGGCAGGATCCGGTTCCGAAAGGTACGACGCTTAGCGAAGCGGACGTCGCCTCGCTGAAGCAGAAAGTTTTGGCATCCGGTCTTTCGGTGTCCGAGCTCGTCTCGACCGCCTGGGCTTCGGCATCCACTTTCCGCGGTTCCGACAAGCGCGGCGGCGCCAATGGAGCGCGCATCCGTCTCAGCCCCCAGAAGGATTGGAAGGTAAACAATCCCGCGGAACTCCAGAAGGTACTCGGCAAGCTTGAGGCTATCCGGAAGGACTTCGGTAAGGTTTCGATGGCCGACCTGATCGTGATCGGCGGCGCCGCGGCCATCGAAAAGGCTGCAAAGGATGGGGGTGTCATGGTGACAGTGCCGGTGACGACGGGCCGCGGGGATGCTTCGCAGGAACAGACCGATGTGGAGTCCTTTGCGCCACTCGAACCGAGGGCCGACGGCTTTCGCAACTATCTCGGCGGCAGGCAGTTCATGCTGCCCGAGGAGGCTTTAGTCGATCGCGCGCAATTGCTGACTCTTTCCGCACCGGAAATGACGGTTCTCGTCGGGGGCCTGCGGGTATTGGGCGCGAATGCCGGCAAGTCGAAGCACGGTGTTTTCACCATCCGTCCCGGCATGCTGACCAACGACTTCTTCGTCAATCTGCTCGACATGGGCACGGAATGGACGAAGACGGCGGACGAGAACGTCTACGAGGGCCGCGATCGCAAGACCGGCAGGCCACAATGGACCGGCACCCGCGTCGATCTCATCTTCGGGTCGAACTCGCAGCTGCGTGCCTATGCGGAGGTCTACGCGCAAAAGGATGCGGAGGAAAAGTTCGTTAGGGATTTCGTCGCTGCCTGGAATAAGGTGATGAACGCGGATCGCTTCGATCTCGCTTATCACTAAGGCGGCAACAAGCATCGTGTCCGCGAACAATAATCGGCGCGTCAAGGTCGGGCCATTCGCCATCTTTATTTTCGGCAGCGAAAAAGTTGTCGAAGCGCGAATGGCCGGCCAGGCGCGGGCAAGCTGGCCGCCGAATCTTCGAGGCGGCGAGTTGGTTGCCACGCTGACGATTGAGATCGACGATCCTAAGCGGCGCGAGCGCGAATTGTATCGCCTGGCAGGCCTCGGGGAAGCCGCTTACATCGCGCTCAACCAGGAGCGCATTCCCGCCACGCCGATGGATAACGGCGAGCGCACCATGCAGGACGGGAAAACGTCATCCGTGCACCGGGTGCGCTTCCGGTTCATCCCTGAGCAGATCGAGAAGTTCAGAATGCTTTCGGTTGAGGCGGTGCTGGGCCTGGCCCATCCCGCCTACAGCCACATGACCGCCATCATGCCGGATGTCCGCGCCGAACTGGCAAGAGACTTTGGCTAGACTTTGAATGCCGCGGTGTGCGCAGGCCCGCCGCCTTCCACAAAGCTCCCCTATCGAAGAATTTGCAGACCGGTAGTAGGGTGGATGACGACTGGGCAAAGGGCCGACATGACAAGGTTCGAGGGCGGCTGCCACTGCGGCAATCTCTGGTACGCATTCGAGACAATCTCGCCACTTGAGGAATTGGGTTTGCGTGCCTGCATGTGCTCGTTCTGCCGCGCGCACGGCGCCCGGAACGCAAGCGATCCGCGCGGCACGATGCAAATCCACATCCGTTCGCCCGATCGGCTCGTGCGCTACCGATTCGGCCTGCGCACCGCGGACTTCCTCCTTTGCTCGCATTGCGGAGCATACATCGGGGCCTTGTTGCCTGAGGGCGAACTGGGTTGGTTCACGGTAAACGCGAACACGTTCCGCGAACCGCCTCCGCTGGACTTTGCGCTTCAGCCCATGGTTTTCGACGGCGAGGACACAGCGGCCCGCGTGGACCGGCGGAAGCTCAAATGGACGCCGGTTACATCGTTCCGCATTTGAGCATGACGGCGCTGCAAGCGCTTCATCTAGGCGGAAAATAGGTTACAATATCTCCCGAAGGGCTTCGCGGGGGCAGACATATGCCGGAGAAAATTCCGGTCGGCGCCACAATAGCGAATGCATACCGTTTCGCTTTTGGCAACATCGTCAACAATCTCGGAGTGATCTTGATTCCCGTGATCATTCTCTGGGCACTGAGCTTCGCGATCTCGAGACCCTATCAGGCTGCACTAACGAAGCTCGCAAGCGGTGATCCACAGCCTTTCCGCAATTCGGCCCTCATTCTGATCGCATATTTCGTCGTAATATTCGTACTGCTTGTCGCACAGTGGGCCTCACTGACGAAGGAGGCTCTTGGCATCCGGAAAGGTTCGGTTTTTCGGCAAAACCCCTTTGGTCTCGCTACCTGGCGATTGCTCGCAATGTATCTTCTTTTTCTACTCGCGATGGCAGCGGTCTACATTGCGATCCTCATTGTATCGCTCCTTGGCGGCATCGTATTTGGTGTGCTCGCGAGCACGCTGCGCGGGCAGGGTTTGGTCGCCATTCTCGCTATTGCAGTAATCCTCGGCATCATTGCGGCAGTCTGCCTCCTCTTCCTGGCTGCCATACGATTGTCCTTTTTCATGGCGCCAATCGCTGTAGCCGAGGAAAAAATCGACCTGTTTCGTGGCTGGCAGCTGACGCGCGGCAACTTCTGGCGAATTTTCGCGATCCTTATGGCAGTAATGATTCCCCTGATTTTGGCGGATCTGATCTACGTTCTCTATGCATTCAAAGGAAACCTCCTTCCGCCTAACAACTCGCCCGAGGCACTTGCGCAATGGCAACAATACCAGCGTGAGCAAATGGTTCGCTCGTTTGGATTGTATCGGACGTATTGGTACATTCTCTATCCTGCGGGCCTGCTGATCGGCGCAGTTATTTACGCATTGTTGGCGGGCGCGAGCGCCTTTGCCTATCGGTCGCTGGTTTCCGACGAAGCAGTGTCGCCATCCGCCAGCTGAATGCCCTGTGGACGCGTCCAATCGGCAATTCGTCTAGGCATTCTCTATGCGCAACAGCGACAGTGCATCGCGCGCTGTCCTCTCGGCCGCTTCCCGTGATGATCCAGTAGCGAGCACTGCCACGGCAGCCGTCGGAGCTTGCTCCGGCCGGATAATTTCTCCCGGCTGCAGCGACAAGACCAACTCTCTCACACCTGGAACCATGCGAGCCTCTTCCTCACCGCAGATGCCGACAATCCGGCCGGGCGGCGCGTACCGCACCTTGACGACCGAGGGGTGGCCACTGTTCGCGATCGTGTCCTCGCTCGTCAATGAGTCACCCAGGGCGAGCTTTATGGCGGATGCGTAAATATCCACGCCCGAACTCAGAGCGATCTGCCGGCAACATACGTATGGGGGAAGCCCCATACGTATGTTCAGCAGTTGGAGTTGGTCATTCCTGACTGCAAGCGTGGTTTCCATCGCACCGAAATCGATGCCGAGCGCAGCGGCTGTTTTGGCGATGACCTGGCCCACGCGCGACAGCAGTTCACCCGGCATCGTGCCGGGTATGGCTCTGCCATTGCGGATGAGAAACGGCGGATGTTCTTCATCCAGAATGCTGTCAGCGATTGCAACGGTATAGCAACGGCCGTTCACGACCAGACTCGCCGCCGTGACGTGCGGCGGAATCACAAATTCTTCCGCCATGACGCGCTGGGTCGGCGATTGATCGCGCGCCGTGTGGTACGCCCTATCAAGGTCTTCCGCGCGACTGACGCGCTGAGCACTACTGCGCACACCATCGGCAGGTTTGATCACCAGCGGTGTCCCGCGTTCGATGGCAATCCGCTGCAGGGCTTGCAGCGTTGCCACCAAAGAAAACCAGGGAAGCGGGATGCCGGCGGCAAGCAAGCGCTCGCGCGCAAGCAGCCGGTCGCCACTTAGCCTCGCGGCGTCGCTTGAGATGCCCGGAAGGCGCAGCCGCTCGCAGGTTTCCGCCATTGCGGGGATGGCCGCCGGCTCAGCGGCCATCACGCCGTCGATCCTGCGGATCTTGCGGTTGAACCGTTCCGCGGCCGCCGGTGTTTCATCCGGGCTGCGCCAGTCTGCGATGACACAGGAATCCGCATGCGCAAATGCAGGCGCCTGCATGTCACGATCCGACACCACGACATAGTGGCCAAGGCGTTTGGCGAGGCTTGCCGCATGGAGTGCTTCCCGCCCGCCCGATACGATCAGCAAGGTTTTCATGCGGCTGGAAAGGGACGGGTCATCGGCGAACAATCGGGTGTCGAAGGCTTTCCGAATCTTGGCGTCACCCTAGCAGGATTCGCCGTCTCCGCCATTTTCATTGCAGTTCCCCTGCGGTAGGGACGCAGAGCAGAGGCGGGAGACCGAGTCGCGATGATTAAGACCGGCATTTCGAGCGCCGAGTACCCGCTGGTTCTCCTCCGTCACGGCGAGAGCGAGTGGAACAAGCTGAACCTCTTCACCGGCTGGCGCGATGTGCGTCTCACCGATCAGGGAGAGCGCGAGGCCCGGGAAGCTGGCCGGCTGATGAGGGGAGCGGATCTGGGATTCGATCTCGCCTTCACCTCGCTTCTCAGTCGCGCCATCAAAACGCTGTGGCTTTCGCTGGAGGCCATGGATCGCATGTGGATTCCCGTAACCAATGACTGGCGGCTGAACGAGCGCCATTACGGAGCCCTCCAGGGCCGCAACAAAGCGGAAGCCGTCGAGCAATTTGGCGAAGCGCAGGTCAAGAAATGGCGCCGCAGCTACGCGACCCCGCCGCCGCCCGTCGAAAAGACCTCGCTGGACTTTCCGGGCAACGATCCAAGATACGCCGGCATCCGCCGAAGCGATCTGCCATGCAGCGAAAGTTTGAAAGAGGTTCTCGCGCGCGTTCTGCCCTACTGGACAGGGTCGATCATACCACAACTCGCGGATGGCAAGCGCGTGATCGTCGTGGCCCACGGCAATTCGCTGCGGGCGCTGATGAAGCACCTCGAAGGCATCAGCGATGAAGCCATTGTCGACGTGAACCTACCGACGGGCATCCCCCGCGTCTACCGGCTGGATAGAAACTGGCGGGCGACGGAGGCGCGTTTTCTCGGCGATGCGGCGGCTATCCAGGCAAAGATCGACTCCGTCCAGAAGCAAACGCAACGCGCGTGACGTGGGCCTGCCTTTCGCCGCTACTCCTGGCCTCTATGGTCTCGATGGCGTTTGCCGCGTCGCAAACGCCCTCTCTGGACCTGGACACGCGCAATGCCATTCCGGCCGCGCAGGCGCGAAAACTTCCCAAGAGCGAGGAGCGTTACCGCGCGCTTCAACAGCAAATCGAAAAAGCCAAGCCCGGAGTTGAAACGGCCCGGCAGAAAAGCGCGGCGCTTGCCGCGCAGGCCGCCTCGTTGCGCCGCCAATTGATTGAGACGGCTGCTCGCGTTCAGGGGCTGGAACGAGACAAGCTGCGGATCGATTCCGAGATCGCGCAGCTTGCGGGAAAAGAGAAAACGCTCTCCCTTCGGTTTGCCCAAGATCGCGTGCGCGTCGCCCACCTCTTGGCCGTTCTGGAACGTTTGCAGTCGGATTTGCCGCCGGCCATCGCTCTCGAGCCCGACGATGCCCTTCGTTCCACCCGCGCCGCCATGGTTTTGGGCGCTGCGCTGCCCCGCGTATATGGCGCGGCGGCGGCGCTGGTGAAACAACTGGATGCGCTTCGCCACACACGCACGGTCCTTTTCGCGCGGCGGCAGGAAGGCTTGCGCAATTCCAAACAATTGGTGGCCGCGCAGACCGACCTCAATCAACTTGTCGCGACAAAGGAACGCGAGGCGACGGGTGCTGGCGCCGCCTATCGGGCGCTGCAAGCAGAATTCGATGCCATCGCTTCGGAGGCTTCGGACCTGAAGGCCCTGATCGACCGCGTCGCGGCTTTGCGCAACGACGCTTCCCGGGCGGGTATGGTTGTCGTGCAGCCGCCGGGAAATGGCGCTTTTGCGCCGCTAAGGGCAGGATCCCTCGCGCCACCGGTTGTGGGGCAGATCGCGCCGAACTTGCCGGAGGACCGGGCTCCAGGCCTCAGTTACGTCACGGCATCGGGTGCGGCGGTTGTTGCCCCGGCAGATTCGAAGGTTCTTTTCGCCGGCCCTTACCATAGGACCGGCGGCGTCTTGATCCTGGAGGTCAGCGGCGGCTACGATCTGGTACTTGCGGGACTGGACCATATCGATGTCCGGCCCGGCGACGAACTGCTCGCCGGCGAACCTCTCGGCAGGATGCCGTTGGGGAAGCACGGGGCGAAGCTCTACTTCGAGCTCCGGCGAAACGGAAAAGGTGTTAGCCCGGCGCCATGGCTGGGCGTGAGTCTAAGGAAGGCAAAAGGGACATGAAGCGGTATGCGTGGGTGGGTTTGGGCGGTGTCGCGGGTTTTGCATCGGCCCTGATGTTGTTTCCCGTGGCCCACGGTGCCAATGAGGTTTCCGCCTATCGGCAGCTCGATCTGTTCAGCGATGCCTTCGAGCGTGTCCGCGCCAACTACGTTCGCCCCGTCCAGGACAGCGAACTCGTCAACAATGCGATCGAAGGCATGGTTTCGGGGCTCGACCCGCACTCCAGTTACATGGACGCCAAGACATTCGCGGACATGCAGATCCAGACGAAAGGCGAGTTCGGCGGCCTGGGAATCGAAGTCACCATGGAAGATGGGCTGGTGAAAGTGATTTCGCCAATCGATGACACGCCTGCGGCAAAAGCCGGGCTCAAGACCGGCGATTTTATCGCTGCCATAAACAGCGTGCCGATCCGCGGCATGGCGCTGACCGAGGCCATCGATAAGATGCGCGGGCCGAACGGCTCGAAGATCAGCCTGACTATTCTGCGCCCCAACGCGAAGAAGCCTTTCGACGTCACCCTGACCCGCGCCGTGATCCGCGTGGACAGCGTGAAGTACCGCCGCGAAGGCGATGTCGGCTACGTCCGCATCTCAGCCTTCAACGAGCGCACCGCACCGGGATTGGAGAAGGCTCTCCGCGATCTGAGGACGCAGATTGGTGGAGGCATCAAGGGTTACGTTGTCGATCTGCGCAACGACCCTGGTGGCCTGTTGGATCAAGCGGTCATGGTTTCCGACGACTTCCTGGAAGGGGGCGAAATCGTTTCGACCCGCGGCCGGCATGCCGACGATACGCAGCGCTACAACGCCCGGGGCGGCGATCTCACTGGCGGCAAACGTATCGTTGTGTTGATCAACGGCGGAACGGCCAGCGCGTCGGAAATTGTCGCTGGAGCTTTGCAGGATCACAAGCGGGCAACGGTTCTTGGCATGACCTCGTTCGGCAAGGGGTCGGTGCAGACCATTATTCCGCTTGCGCAGGGCGGCGGCGCATTGCGGCTGACAACCGCCCGATACTACACGCCTTCCGGTCATTCCATTCAGGCAACTGGCATCATTCCAGACGTGGCGGTCAGTCAGGGAGACGATGACGACACCGCCGGTTTGCTGCGCACCAGTGAGGCCAATCTCCCGGGCCATCTGGCAGGCGAAGCTGCGAAGAAGCCGGGCCAGACCGTCATTAAGCCGGCGGCGGGCAAGAAATACGACGACTTTCAGCTCTCCTACGCGCTCGATTACCTGCGCGGCACCAAAACGGTCGCTTCCGCGATGAAAAGCGCGGCGGCAAATTGAACGCGCGCCATAGCGCGATGGAGCTTTCGTGAACGGCTTTTCGCTGGGCCTCCTGAGCGCGGCTGGAGTTTTTTGCGGCACGCTGGGCTTGCTTCAACTGGCGCAAGGCGCCGACTCGAGCGCCGAGCTTGCCCGGTTCGGCAAAGCCTATGCCGTCGTGCGCGCGAACTACGTCGAGCCTCCGGGCGACCAGCAGTTGGTCGAAGGCGCCCTGAGCGGCATGCTGGGATCGCTTGATCCGCATTCCAGCTATTTCGATCCGCGGACCTTTGCCGCGATGCAGGTCAAAACCGAGGGTCAGTATGGCGGCGTCGGTCTCGTCATCGGCCTGGACGAGAGCCTCGTTACCGTGATTTCGCCGATCGAAGATTCACCGGCCTCCAAAGCCGGCATCAAGGCGGGAGACCATATTCTTTCCATCGACGGCAAACTCATCACCGGCCAGAAGCTCGACGACGTGCAGGACAAGCTCCGGGGCCCGGCAGGGACAAAGGTCATGCTCGGCATCATGCGGCAGGGGCTGCATGACCCGTTCGATGTGACACTGAAGCGGCAGGTGATTGCTGTTGAAGCTGTCACGCACAAGCGTCAGGGCGATGTCGGCTATATCAGACTTCCCGCGTTCAACGAGCATACCGATTCCGGCCTGCGCGCCGCGGTGGCGGCATTAAAGAAAGAGATTGGACCCAGACTGAAGGGGTACATCATCGATTTGCGCGACAATGGTGGCGGTCTTCTCGATCAAGCCGTGGCCGTTTCGGATGATTTTCTGGGTGGTGGTGAAATTGTCTCCATTCGCGGACGAAGCAAGGACGAGACGCAGCGTTTTGACGCGCAGCCCGGGGACATCGCCGATGGCAAGCCCGTCATTATCCTGGTGAACGGCGGATCGGCGAGCGCGTCCGAAATTGTCGCCGGGGCCTTGCAGGATCACAAGCGGGCGCGCGTGGAAGGCAGTGTCACATTCGGCAAGGGTTCGGTGCAAACGGTGGTCCCCCTCGAAAATGGCAAGGCGGGGGCGCTGCATCTCACGACGGCACGCTATTACACGCCATCCGGACGCTCGATCCAGACGACGGGTATCGTGCCGGATATCGCCGTTTCCGACAACGCAGCGGAAAGCAACGTGCTGCGAGCCTTGATTGGGCGAGAGGCGGACCTGCCACGACACCTTGCTGCGGAAGGACCGCCGATCAAGTCCGACATAGCCTCGGTGATTCGGCCCGATCCGAAGAAAACGTATCCTGACTTCCAACTCAGCTATGCCGTGCAAATTCTGCAGGGAAAGGCCGGCATGGAATTGCGGAAGCCTCATCCGCGCCCGTAAATATTAACGTCCCGTAACCTCTTGGGATTCGATTTCTTGTGCCATTCCGCCGGCGGCGAAACCATGTCTGCTTGCGGGAGAGTCCCTTGGTCTGATACCCGCTTGCCCGCCATATTCACTAATACGATCTCGCCCTCATGACTCGCTACAACATGCATATCAAGCGCGAGGACCTGCCCTATCGCCCCTGCGTCGGGGTCATGCTGCTGAACGCCGAAGGGTTGGTTTTCGTAGGCAAACGCATCGACCAGACCGTGGAAGGCTGGCAGATGCCGCAAGGGGGCATCGACGGCGACGAAACGCCCGAACAGGCGGCGTTTCGCGAACTGGAAGAGGAGATCGGAACCAGAAACGTCAAGCTGCTGCGCGATTATCCGGAGTGGCTCTGTTACGAGCTGCCCAGCCATTTGTTGGGCGTGGCACTGCGAGGCCGTTATCGCGGACAGCGGCAAAAATGGCTGGCCATGCGGTTTTTAGGCCGCGATTCGGAAATCACCGTCGACACGGCGGAGCCCGAGTTCGCGGAGTGGAAATGGCTGGCGATCGAAGCCCTGCCGCGGATGATCGTTCCGTTCAAACGGGACACCTATATGAAGGTGATCACCGCGTTCCGCGATCTGGCCGGACCGGAAACTTAGGCGCGCCGGACGCGGCCGTCAGTCGTCGCGATACACGCGTTCGCGCCGCTCGTGCCGTTCCTGCGCTTCAATCGAGAGCGTCGCGATCGGCCGCGCGTCCAGGCGCTTGAGCGAGATCGGTTCGCCGGTCTCTTCGCAGAAACCGTAGGATCCATCCTCCAACCGGCGCAGGGCTGCATCGATCTTGGCAATCAGCTTGCGTTGACGATCGCGTGTGCGGAGTTCCAGTTGCCGCTCGGCTTCCGTCGAGGCGCGATCCCCCAGATCGGCAAAAGGCGTCGTCTCGACCTGGAGATGCTGAATCGTCTCACGACTTTCTCGAAGGATTTCTTCCCTCCAGCATGAAAGCTTGCACCGGAAATATTCGCGCTGCCGCTCATTCATGAAGGGCTCGCTTTCCGACGGCAGATAGCCAACCGGGACCTGAATACCCATATACGCACCCCTTGAAACGATTCGCCCCAAACCAAGCGGGCGGGTTTATACAGGTGAGCGTGCGACGCCTCAAAGCGAAATATTTGATCTGCCAGAGTAAAATCTGTGGGATGTGGTTCGCTCCGAAGCCTACCCGCGGTGATAGGGATGGCCCGCCAATATCGTCATCGCGCGATAGATCTGTTCGGCCAGCATTGCGCGCACCAGCAGATGCGGCCATGTCTGCGGTCCGAAGGCCAGGCTGCGGCCGGGCTTTACGGTGGGGCCGACATCGAGCCCGTCCGGACCGCCGATCAGGAATGCAAGGTCGCGGGCACCGGCGTCGCGCATGGCGCCAAGCATTTCAGCAAAGGCATCGCTTGTCATGCCCTTGCCCTTGGCATCGAGACAGATCACGTGCGCCTGCTCCGGAATTCGCGCTGCCAGCCGCTCGCCTTCCTCGCGCATCCGCGCCGCCGAATCGCGCGCTTTGGAGACAGCAACTTCCTTCACGGCCACGGACGAGAACCCGAGCCGCTTGCCCATGCCGGCGGCGCGACCGCAGAAATCATCGCACAGCGTGCTTTCGGGCGTGCCGCGTGCCTGGCCGACAGCGAGGACGAGAAGGCGCATCGCGCTGGCCTGCAGTGTTTCGTGACTGTGTAAGCACTATCCTCGCGGCACAATCAATGCGCGCTTGCGCGCTCCGGCTCGCGCACGATCCACATGCCCTCAAGATCGTAATAAGCGCGAACTTCCGGACGGAAAATGTGCACGATGACATCGCCAGCATCGACGAGCACCCAATCGCCCTGCGCGAGCCCGTCGACCGGGCGCGTGCCGTAGCCGGCGTCTTTCAGCTTCCGGGCAAGATTCTCGGCGATCGCGGAAACGTGGCGCGCGGAACGTCCGCTGGCGATCACGAGAGCATCCGCAATCGAGGATCGTCCCTCCAGTTCGATGGTGACGATATCTTCGGCCTTGTCGGCGTCCAGCGAAGCTTGAATGCGGGACAACAACGTTTCGTCCGGTGCGGACAGCGGCGATTTGGAACGGCGCGGCAATTTGCCGGTGCTCGACGGCTTGCTGATCAGAGTCTTTCTCCTCCTGGACAAAGGAAACGCGGAGACACAGATTCTGTTCGCATAAAGCGGCCGCCGGCGCTCCTTCTAACTATGAGACATTAGCACAAGGCGGCGAGCCGGACCAATGCTTCACCCGGAAGATTCCGGGCCCGGATAGCGCTCGCGCTTTGGCGGCAGCGATGGCCGTCGAGAACCGCAATCGCGGGCGGTGGCATGACCGCGAAATTTCGCAAATCTGTCACGCGCGCGTTGGCAAAACGTTGCATCGCCTTGGAACGCAGCGGCGCCAACGAGCTTGTGGGCCGCATCACAACTGCGATGGGAACGGAACGAACGATTTCGGGCCAGCGCCGCCAGCCCCGGAAGCCTTCCAGATTGTCGCTGCCCATCAGCCAGACGAAATGCACCCCCGGGAAACGCCGCAGAAGAATGCGTAAGGTGTCGATGGTGTACCGCGTGCCCAGGCCGCGTTCGATATCCATCACGACAATGCGAGGGTGGTGTTCGAATTTTTCCGCTGCGTAGGCCAGCCGCTCCTGCAACGGGGCCATGCCGCAAATCGCCTTCAGGGGATTTTGCGGTGCCACCAGCCACCAGACGTAATCCAGCCCGAGCTGTTTCAGGGCCACTTCGCTGACATGGAGATGGCCTTCATGCGCGGGGTTGAAGGAGCCGCCGAGAAGCCCGATTTTCAGTCCGTCAGCCACGGGGCCGGGCGGCCTCAGCCAATGGAACGCGGACCGCTCAGCCGTCTGATTCATGGCACCCAAATTCTACCCCAAGGCGGTCAAGGCAACCATGCCGTTGGAGATGTCCCGCGCCGGTGATGTTTTCGATCCCGGTTCACGGCTTTCGCCAAGGCGCGCAAGACGTCTTGCACGCCGGCGCCGGTGGCGCCCGACATCAGAAAGACGTCGGACCCGTTCGCCTTTTCGAGCGATGCACGTTTCCGCGACAGCGCCGGTTTTGGAATGGCATCTGTCTTGTTGAGGGCGACGATCTCCGGCTTCTCCGCAAGGCCGTGCCCGTAGGCCTCAAGCTCACCGCGAATGGTGCGGTACGCGCTGACGATCTCCGACTGCGTGCCATCCACTAGATGCAGCACGACGCTGCAACGTTCGGCATGGCCGAGAAAACGATCCCCCAGCCCAGCTCCTTCATGCGCGCCTTCGATCAGTCCGGGCAGATCGGCGATCACAAAATCAGTTTCATCGATCCGTACCATGCCAAGCTGTGGATTGAGCGTGGTGAACGGGTAGTCCGCGATTTTTGGTTTCGCAGCGGAGACACGTGAAAGAAATGTTGACTTGCCGGCATTCGGCAGGCCGATCAGCCCGACATCGGCGATCAGCTTCAGGCGCAGGATGATGGCCTTCTCTTCCGCGGGCTGACCCGGATTGGCGTGGCGCGGCGCGCGATTGGTGGAGGTCTTGAAGCGCGCGTTGCCGAAGCCGCCCTTGCCGCCCTGCAGAAGTTTCGCGCGCGCGCCGGGACGATCGAGATCGGCGATCAGTGTTTCGCCATCCTCTTCCAAAATCTGCGTACCCACAGGCACACGCAATACGGCGTCCACACCGGTCGCGCCCGTCATCTCCTTGCCCATGCCGTGTTGACCGTTTTTGGCCTTGATGTGTTGCTGAAAGCGGTAGTCGATGAGGGTGTTCAGATTCTCCACCGCTTCCGCCCACACATCACCGCCGCGGCCGCCATCGCCGCCGTTCGGCCCACCGAATTCGATGAACTTCTCGCGCCGGAACGAAACGCAGCCGTTCCCGCCTGCTCCGCTCGCTATGTACACCTTGGCAGTATCGAGAAATTTCATGAAACACGTCGTTCTGCGAACGCCTCGCGCGTCAGCGCCATCATATTGCAGCGGACTGTGTGGCCGCGCGCAAGGCAATCGCGCCCGACGGTTTCGGTTGCGGTGAAGCCAAGCTTGTCGAGAACGTGGCCTGAGGCAGGGTTGTCTTCGAACCAGCCGGCAACGATGCGCTCGAACTTCAGCTCGCCGAAGCCAAAGGCAAGCACCCGCCGCGCGGCTTCGGTCGCGAAACCGCGGCCCCAATACGGCTTGCCGATCCAGTAGCCGATCTCGAACACGCCCTCCTTCGCGCACATCCCGATTTTGCCGATCAACCCGCCGCCGCTCTTCTCAACGATTGCAAAATCGTGCTTTTCGCCATCCGCTTTCGCCTCGCGTTGGCGCGCGAAAAATGCTTCCGCATCGGCGAGCGTGTAGGGATAAGGCGCGGTGGAGAGGTTTTTCACGATATCGTAGTCCGCCATCAGCGCCGCGATCTGCGGCACGTCTTCCGCGCGCATCGGCCGCAGCAGCAATCTCTCCGATTCCAGTTCGTCATTCATGGCACGCCCTCAATCTTGCGAGGGAAACAAAAAAGGGAAGATGGCGGACCATCTTCCCTCGCCCGTGACGGGCCGCCAATTCGTGGCGGCCCGAATTCCGTGCCGCCTATTCCGCCGCGGTTTGCTCCGCGCCTGCCGTGACAACCGACACATAGGTGCGCCGCTTGAAGCCCTCGCGGAACTGCACCTTGCCGTCCGCCGTGGCGAACAGTGTGTGATCGCGCCCCATGCCGACATTCTCGCCGGGATGAAACTGCGTGCCGCGCTGGCGGACGATGATGTTGCCGGCGACAATTTCCTGGCCGCCGAAAATCTTCACGCCCAGCCTCTGGCCCGGTGAATCGCGCCCGTTGCGCGAAGAGCCGCCTGCTTTCTTGTGCGCCATCGTTCTATTCCTTGCCCGCGCTGATGCCGGTGATCTTCACCGTGGTCAGGTGAGACCGGCCGCCGCGCTTGCGATGGGTGTTCTTGCGCCGCTTCTTCTTGAAGGCGATCGTCTTCGGGCCGCGGCCCTGCTCGATGATTTCCGCCGCGACGCTGGCGCCGGAGATGAGGGGCGCGCCGTGCTTCGGCTTGTCGCCGCCCAGCATCAGCACGTCGGATAGCGTCAGCTTGGCGCCGACCTCCCCCTCGAGCTTGTCCAGCGAGAGCACGTCGTTCTCGGCAACCCGATACTGTTTTCCGCCGCTGCGGATGACCGCAAACATGAGCTAAGTTCCTGAAATCGTTAATGTCCCGCTGGAGCAGCGCCCCGCGAGCAAGCCGCGCAATATACTTACCGCCCCTCGCGGGTCAAGGCTTCCAGCGCGCACCCCAGCCAGGCCCAAGCCCAAATTTGGCGGCAACAGGTTTGGGCTCTAATCCCAAGGCGAAAAGTCCCACCACAATTAACATAGCGACGAAGACGCCGACCTTTATTTTAGACGATGGCTGTTCCCACCATAACGCGAAGGAATTCTGCAAACTGTGTCTTTTCATCTCGAAGTCTCTTCGGCCGATTCTTCAAGGCTTGCAGAATCTATCAGCAGCACACGCAACGCTCCAACAGCCCACCGCGCCCCGCGGCCGTAACACGGCACGAAAGTGCCTTTTTAAGCCGCGCCGCCGTGGCTGCGGATGATCGCCTTCACCCGCGCCAGGCTTTCGCGCACACCCTGACTCAGGCGGCCGGCGGTGATCACCGTTTGCACGCCATCGGTATATTCTCCGGGAAACGGCGCGCGGACGGCACGCACGCTCGCGCCCTCGATGATCACCGCCGCGCCGTTCGGCCGGGTGAATTTCAGCTTGCCGCGTGCGAACACGCCGCCGGTTATCGATTGCCCCGTGATCCTGGCGACATAAGCCTGCGTTTCGCGCGGCAGCAGCCCCAGATTCATCATCCGCGCTTCGAGATTGCCGGGGCCGTCATTGTAGGCCGCGAACATCTTCGGATAACCGTACTTGCCGCGCAGCCAGCGCAAGTAAGCGGTCGCCGCGAAGATGTTGTCATGCGGATCGTATGGATTGGCTCCCAGACCGTGCTGCCGACGCATGTCGTTGTAGGTGTCCGGCATCAGCTGCATGAGCCCCATGGCGCCCATGTTCGATATGATCGGCCGGTTTTCAGCCAGCATGGTGCGGCCGCCGCTTTCCGCCTGCATCACGGCGCGAATCCATTCCGCCGGCACATCGAAGCGCTTCGCGGCTTGCGCGATCAGCGGCTCCCAGCGGCGCATCCGCTGGCCGAAGCTCATGCGTTGTTCCTGCTGAAATACCGATGGCGCCGCCTTCGACGCAGGCGGTTGCATTTTGGCAGCCGCGAACGAGTCATTGGTCAGCGCCAAACTCACGCCGATCACTGCCACACAACGCAACAACCGAACCAGCGCGATCTCCCCGGCCTCAATCCACGATGTGGTAGACCGGCGCCTTCTCCATCTCCCAGCTACCGCTGTTGCGGTCGAAGCGCGAGAGCGTGAAGCAATGCCAGTCATTGTCATCCAGCTTGGGATGATCGGCGCGGTAGTAATAGCCCGGCCAGCGGGTCTCGGTGCGGTAGAGCGTGTGGCGCGTGACGGCTTCCGATGCCAGCACGCGATGCTGCAATTCCCAGGCGCGCTGCAGTTGGTGCAGATCTTCCGCGCCGATCTGCGCCAGATCTTCCTTCAGCATGTCGAGAAGTTCGAGGCCGCGTATCAGCAGCGGCTCGTTGGTGGTGTAGTTGGCGCCGATGCCGCCGACATACTCGTCCATGATCTTCTCGAGCCGCTGCAGCCCGTGGATCGGCAGCAGGTAGCTGGGAGAAACCGTGCCTGCGACGATCTCGTTGCGGTACACCGCGTAGTGCTCCATCGGCTGGAACACGGTTTTCTTCAAGCTTTCGCATTCCGCTTCGCTCACCTGCGGCTGGTCACGCAGATCGAGCACGTAGTTCACCGCCGCCTTTGCGGCGATGCGGCCTTCGGTGAAAGAGCCGGAAGAGAATTTGTGCGCGGTGCCGCCGATGGTGTCGCCGGCGCCGAACAGCCCTTCCACCGTCATCATCCGGTTGTAGCCCCACTGATATTCCGCCGGTGCGTAATCCGATGGCCCGCTGGCCCACGCGCCGGAACACGTCGCATGCGAACCCATCACATACGGCTCAGACATGGTGAGCTCCGGATTGATGTGCTTGGGATCGATGTTCTGCGAGGCCCACACGACCGCCTGGCCGATGGTCATGCCCAAGAAGTTCTCCCAGCCCACCGTTTCCTTGTGCGGATCCTGGAAGGCTTCCTTCGTCACCATGCGGATGGGACCGCGTCCGGCTTTGGTTTCTTCGAGGAAGGCGTGATTTCGCAGGCAGGTCGGCACAGGATGGTGATCGACATAATCCCCGATGCTTTCACGCAGCTTGTCGAACCAGCGGGTTTCGTATTCCTCCCCATAGGCGTTCTGCGTGTACGTCTTGAGATGCAGGAAGTAGGCGCCGACCGGGCCGTAACCATCCTTGAAGCGCGTCAGCACAATGCGGTTTTCCATCTGCATCATCTTGGCGCCGGCAAGGATCGGCAGCGCGTAGGCCGAGGCGCTGCTCCACGGCGCATACCACGTACGGCCCATGCCCTCGCCCACTGCCCGCGGCTTGAAGATATGCGATGCGCCGCCCGCTGAAACGATTACCGCTTTGGCGCGGAAGACATAGAAATCACCGGTGCGCACATTGAAACCGACGGCCCCAGCGACGCGATTCTGCTTGGTCGCGTCCATCAGCAGATGCGTGACCATAATGCGGTTGTAGATTTGCGTTGCGCTTTTACGCGCAGCTTCCGCGACGATGGGCTTATAGCTCTCGCCGTGGATCATGATCTGCCACTTGCCTTCGCGCTGATACCGCCCGGTGGCGGGATCGCGCATGATCGGCAGGCCCCATTCCTCGAATTTGTGCACGGTGGAGTCGACATGGCGTGCGATGTCGTAGCCGAGGTCCTCGCGAACCAATCCCATCAGGTCGTTGCGTGCGTACCGCACGTGATCCTCGGGTTGGTTCTCGCCCCACTGCATGCCCATGTAGCAATTGATGGCGTACAGGCCTTGCGCCACCGCACCGCTGCGCTCGATGTTCGCTTTCTCGACGCAGACGATTTTCAGATCGCGGCCCCAGTAGCGGGATTCGTAGGTTGCGCCGCAGCCGGCCATGCCGCCGCCGATGATGAGAATATCGGAGTCGACGCGGATGGTTTTGCGGCGGGAGAACAGCGCCATCAGAGAATGCCCTGTTTCAGTTTTTCGCGCGCGAGCGCCGGCAACGCCGGGACGTTCAGAGCATCCGGCTCATGCGCGAGCTCCTGTGCGGCGAACGCTGCTTTGCCCGGCGGGGCATATTCGGACGGCGCCTTGATCGAGCCCCAGGGTGTGGTGCGAATTGGAGAGACGAAATCTTTCTCGCGTCCGTCGCGGAACTTGATCTTCCACGAAATCACGCCCTTCTTTTCTTCGCGCAGCACGCGGACGCTGTGATTCAATGGCGCGAAGTCAGCATAGCCGCGAACGTCGATGGCGTTCTGCGGGCACGCCTTCACGCAGGAATAGCATTCCCAGCAGAAGTTCGGCTCGATGTTGAAGGCGCGCCGGTAAGTTTTATCGATATGCATGATGTCGGAGGGGCAGATATCGACGCAATGCCCGCAGCCATCGCAACTCGTCATGTACACGAAGGTGGGCATGTCAGCCTCGGTCTATGGAGCGTGGATCAATAGTGCTGCGGCAGTTCGCGAGCGCTGCCGAAGGTCTCGGGCTTGTCGGCGGGCGGCGGCAGATTCGCGCGCGACCCGCGCGCTTCCTCCAGCCGGCGCTGAAACGCCGCCGCTGGCTTGTAGAACATATGCGAGAATTTCGACCATGGCACGGACGCGAACAGCGCGGTGGTGGCGATCAGGTAGAGCCCGAGCGCCCAAATCGCGAGCGGGCTGTGCATCCATTGCAGCCACGACCAAATGAGGGCCAAGGCCGCACTCTTCAGCAGCACCACGACAAATAGGTCCGCATGCACGAAGCGAAACGGCGAATGCCCTTCGGCGGCAACATCCACGCGAATGAAGAACCAGAACCACGCGCCGCCGATGCACAGCATCAATGCCCCCACGTGCCACAGCCAGGGGATGATGACCGGCGTCGCGGCATCGGGCGACGCGTACCTGAACACCATGATGGCGGTAGCGGCTGCGTAGGCAAGGAACCCATACATGGTCAGTAGATGGGCGAGGCGCCGGCGCGGGTTGCAGAATTCACCGGAGACAAGCCCTTCGCCGACCGCCTCCACCGCAAGGAGAACCTTCTCACCGCCGGCTACCTTCCGGCGCTGGGATGCGGCAGCCTTTTGACGGTGGCGGAAGAAGTATTCGGCGTTTCGCTTGTGCAGCATGTCCAACAGCGTGCCGCCCACCACCAGCGCGACCATCAGGCCGATATAACCCTGCATGAGTGCGGGATCGATCCAGTCTGAAAGTGTGGCGAACGGATTCTGGCCGAACATGAATAAGCCGCTCTGCTCCCCTGCTTTGTCAGAGGAGCAATAGCGGCAAGCCCCGGCGTGGGCAAATGGCCCACTTCAGAAAGGCATTCGCCGGCCCTACAAAATGGACAGCGCCGGCGAACTCAAGTCGGCTGTGAATTACGGCGTCCGGATATAGCCACGGCTGATTCCATCCGCCTTTTCGTAATTGCCCGCCACGACGCCGTCATCGTTGATGTCGGTCGCCATCGACTTCACGGCCTTCGGCGGATCGAAGGCGAAATAGCGGTTGTTCGCCTTGCGGACGAACGAGTGGAAGGTCTTGGCATCGTCCCACCGGCCGGCACTGTCGTGCCCTTGGTTGAGCGCGAGAACACTGGTCGATTTCGCGTCCGGCACATCCACGGTGATTACCTTTCCATCCGCATTCCGCAGAAAGCCATGGACCTTGAACTTACTGTCGGCATAGCGGCCGCCGGTCCAGCCGGCATCGTTGATGGCATTGGATTCGGTGCCGTGTCCGTCCGCCGCCGCGGTGAAGGTGATAGCGGTCTTGTCTCGGTTGCGCACGAAACCGGACGGCTGATCTCCGAAGGCGGTGCCGGTCACCATTCTCTTGTTGTTGATGCCCGTGGGCTGCGCGCCGGCGCCGTCGACCGTGAAGCTGTCGATCTTGCCTTTGGCGCTGCGGACGAACGCAAAGGTGTTGCCGGTGCCGTCGATGTAGAAGCCAGTGACCTCGCCCTTTTTGTTGATGGCGCTTGCGAATGTCTGCCCCGTTCCATCCGTGGCATCGAAGGTGGCGATGTTGCCGGCGGGATCGCGCACGAAGCCCTTCGCAAAGCCGGTGTCCGGATCGGTGTAATTTCCGGTGACGGCATCGTCATCGTTGATGCCGGCGGGCACAGTGCGATGGCTGCCGGAAACGGCATCGAACTTCGTCACCGTTCCGTCCGGCGTCCGCAAGAAGCCGTGCGCGCTGAGATCGGCGTCATCGTAACTTCCGGTAACCGCTCCGGACTGATTGAGCCCGGTGACGATCGTGAACACGCCCTCGACGTCGACAGTCGTGAATTTTGGGCCGGCAAGGCATGGCGAAGCGGTCAACGCCGTGCCGAGAAAGAAAATGGCAGTGAATTTCACGATTCTACTCCTTACTTGGATTGTTGAATTTGTAGCCGGCGAAGCCGTTGCGCTCGCACTCGCTCTTATGGCGTAAGTTCGAACACTGTGCCTTCGCCGTAAGCGCCGCCCGCAGTGGTCGTGCCATACAGCTTGCCGTTGGCTTCAATCAGCGTGCCCTGCGGATTGGCGCCATTGGCGCCGCCAAACGCATGCACCACCGTCTCAACGCCAGTTGTGGTTATCTTGAAGACCGTCCCGCGGCCTCCCGACCCAGCAGCCTGCGTCGTGCCGTACAGCGTACCGTTTACATTCAGCAAGGCTGCGTACGGATTGGCGCCGTCCGAACCGCCCTTGAAGGAATAAAGCTCTTGCTCTTTCCCATCCGGGGTCACGGTAAATACCGTTCCGCAGTGTTGACCACCGCCGCAGTCGCCACTTCCACCCCCGAACGTGGTGCCGTAAAACGTGCCGCCTACATTAATAAGACTGGCGTAAGGAAATGACGCCTCAGTGGTGCCAGCTTTAAAGGAGTGAAGCACCTTCTCTTTCCCGCTTTTGATTGCAACCTTGAACACACCACCGCCACCGCCCCGCCCGGTGGTGCCGTAAAGCGATTTGCCCTTCTGAAGAAGTGCCGCGAACGGATAGCCGCTCTCATTCGCATTGAATGAATAAAGCACCTTTTCTTGCCCCGTGGGCTTTATGAAAAAGACGGTGCCGTTGAAATCCGGGCCGCCGCCAATCGTCGTGCCGTAAAACGTTCCATCGACATTGATCAGGCCGGCAAACGGTTCGACACCGTCCGCGCCGCTGCCGAAGGAATGCAGCACCGTATGAGCACCGTCGGGGGTAATCGAAAAAACGGTGCCCGCATTGGTGTCTCCACCGTCTTGCGTTGTGCCGTAGAGCATGCCGTCAAAATTGAGTAGGACGCTTAACGGGCGCGCGCCGTCGACGCCCTCTCCAAAGGTATGCAGCACGGTTTCCTTGCCTGCGGTCGTCACACTAAACACGGTTCCGCAACCGACTCCGCTGCATCCGGTCCCGCCGCCGCTATAGGTGGTGCCGTAGAACGACTTGCCGAGCTTTAGGACACCGGCAACGGGAACGGCACCGTCGTACCCCCCCTTGAAGGAGTAAATCACTTTTTCCGTGGCGGCCCCGGCGGGCATCGCCGCGAACGATGCCAGCAAGCTACCGGCGAGGAACAGTCCGCGTGAAACATAGGACACACGCATGCATGATCTCCGTTAGTTTGCTGTGCAATTTGAAGCGTGAATTGATCCGTCACGGATTGACGATGACCACCGTGCGCAAGCCCTGTCCGTTCACCGAACCGTAGATGCGGATGGTGGCCTGCGCCCCGATCTTCATGCTGTCGATCTTGAACTTGGCTGTGGTCTCACCGGCTGGAACCGTCACCGTGGCAGGCACAGTGATGGCGCCGAACCCGGCGTTCAGGTTGACAACGGTTCCGCCCTGCGGCGCCGGCTTAAACAGTGTCACCTTGCCCCTGGTGCTGGTGCCGGACTGCATTTCCTTCGGAGCAGAGACCGTCTTGACCGGTCCGACATCTTTCGCATCGAAACGGAAGATGGTGCCGAGCCGCTTTTTTCCGCCAAGCGCCGTGGTGCCGTACAGCTTGCCGTCCGTTCCCTGGATAAGCTTGGCATTGGGGATAAAGCCCTCTTGCGGAACATCCGTGTCGAAGGAATGCAGAATGCGGATCTTTCCTTCGGTGCTGAGACGAAAGATATCGCCACCCTGGGGATCCAGTAGCCCGCCTTCCTCCGTGGTGCCGTATAGGAATCCGTCACTTATCTGAGTGACTGGATAGAACAATCCCTTTCCGTCGGCGCTGTCGAAGCGATTGACGAAGCTGAGATTGCCGGCGACGTCGACTTTGTAGACTGAGCCGTAGCCGATGTCGTCCGTGCCGTAGAAACTGCCGTCGGCGCCCTGAATCGGGCCGCTATGCGTCTCCAAATTCGGCAGCTGTGCCAGAACCTGAAAACCGCTGCCGTCCCCCTTGATCTTCCACAGCGTGCCGCCGCCCGCCGAACCGCCTTCACGCGTGGTGCCGTAGATAAATCCGTCCTTCGCCTGAAGCAGGTACCCGTTCGGGAAGATGCCGTTGCCGTCGGCAAGCTGGAAGGAGTGGATGTAGGTGATTTTGTTGGTAGCGGGATCGAACCGGAATACCGTGCCGAAGCCGGGATGATCGACGTCACGAAAATCGCCGCCGAACTCCGATGTTCCGTAAAACTTGCCGTCAGCCGCAAGCACCATCCCCGGCTGGGGACGTGCACCATCGCAGCAGTCGGAGCCTCCGACGAAGCGATGATGAATTTTGAAGTCCGCGCCGGTCGGAGAAATGCTGAAGAGAACGCCGCCCCCTCCACCGCTCTTCTGGCCGCCTTCCCGCGCGGCGCCGTAAAGTTTGCCGTTCGGACCCTCGACCAGGCCGCTGGGATAAAAACCGTCGGTTTTATGGAACACGTGGAGCGTCTGAAATTGACCCGACAGGTCCATGCCGAAGAGCGTGCCGCAGCCATCCGGCGGCAGACAGTTGTTCACCGCCCCACCGCTGGTGGTCGCGCCGTAGAGCTTTCCATCCGATGCCTGAATGATGCCGGTTGGGGCCAGGCCATCCTTGCCGCCAAAATTGTGCAGAACCTTGAACGAATCGGCGTGTGCTGCACCGATTACGAGCAAGCCTAGAGCGCCGGCGATTGCCATCGCGCGCGAAAAAGCGAGTGTCATATTATCATCCCATCTCGTTGTCTGTGATTGCGCGCGTCAGGAACCGGTCGGCGTCAGCAGGACGGCGCGTTTTTCACCCGTCGATTTCCTGATGGCATCGATCGCGATCTGCCCGGCGTCGTTGATCGCAGTGGCGGTATAAAAGCGGTAATCCGCGCCAGACGCGTCTACGAGTTTCTCCAGGTCGGTCATTTTTCCTTTCTTCCAGACGAAGGCGATCTGGTAGGCCGCACCGCCCTGATACTTTCGGTAGGTGCTTCCGACGACCTCATCTTTGATGTTGATCCCATAGGCAGCACTGAAATCGGTGAACTGCGAATTCCCGCCCAGCGATCCGAGATCCTGCATCGCGCCGTCCTTGTAGAGGAACGCGTGGTTGCGATTGTCGAAGCCGTTGATCGTCGATGCGCCGACGACATGTCCCTTGTCATTGATGTGCTGGCCGGAGCTTGTGTCTCCGGCGATCGTGCCCAGGTCGCGCATGCCGTCGGCCGCGCTCCAGACAAAAGCGTGCCGAGACCCGAAGCCGGTTGGGACCTGCGAATTCCCGGTCACAACTCCAGCATTGTTGATGCTCGTGGCGAGAGAATACTGGCCGCCAAGCGTGCCCAGATCCTGCATGCCCTTCTTCTTTTCCCAGATGAAGGCGCGGTTGTACGTGCTGCCGCGGCTCGGGGAGCTGTAGCCGACCACCTGCATGTGGTTATTGACGCCGGTGGCGAAGCCATAGTTGCCCCAGTCCGGCAGAAAGCCAATATCCTCGATATCGCCATGCTTGAAGATGACCGCATGGAAGATCGCGCCGCCATCGGTGAATTGGGACGCGCCAACCGCCACGCTCTTGTCATTGATAGAAGCGGCGCTGCTGATGTTGCCGCCCGGCAGCGCGCCAAGATCGTGCATGACGCCGTTGCTGTAGAGGAACGCGTGCTTCTCGGTGGCGCCGACAACCTCGCCTTTCCGATTGATGGCGCTTGGCGCGCTCAGCTGGTCGCCTGGCAAGGTTCCGAGATCGGTGAGAGAATATGCGGGCCGGGCGGTTGCCGGGGCGGCGAACGCCATCCCGGCAAGAACCGTACCCAGCAGCGCGAAATGCAGGCGGTTCATCGCCTCGATCATTTCGCGATCCTCACTTTGTAGACCGTGCCGTTGCCCGGGAAGCTCTCGACGCCGCCAACCGGGGTGACCCCATAGAGGTTGTTGTCCGGGCCGGCGGTCAGTCCGCTGGTGGGCTGCGCGCCATCCGGCGAGCCCATGAAGGTGTGCAGAAGCTTGTAATTGCTGCCGTTCAGATCGATCCGGAACACCGTTCCGTTGCGGTCGGGGTTTTCCACCGGCAAGCCGCCCAAACGCGTGGTGCCGTACAGCTTGCCGTCGGGCCCCTGCAGCAACTCCGCCACCGGATTCTTTCCGTCGCGCGCATACCCATCCGGGTTGAAAAGGCGAAGCGTGCTGATCTCGCCGCGCGGAGACAGGGAGTAAACGGCACCCGAATTGAAATGACCGCAGTCTTCCGTCATGCCGTAGAAGCTTCCGTTGTCCGCCTGGATAAGACCCGCTTTAGGCTGGCATCCGGCGTTCGTGCTGGTGTTGCCGAACTCCACGAGTGTCTTGAACCCTTTGCCGTTCGGCTTGACGCGATAGACAGTGCCAGCCTCGCCGGCAGCGCCGCTGCTCGTCGTGCCGTAGAGAGAGCCATTGGATGCCAGTACGACTCGGCCGTAGGGCCAACGGCCATCGGCAAAGTTGAACTTGTGAATGACGCTGACACTCGAGTCGGCGCGAGAGAACGCGTAGACGGTGCCGCAACCGGCGCCGGTGCCTCCGTGGCATTCCACCTGGCCGCCCAGCGTCGCCGTGCCATACAGCCGGCCGTCCGTACCTTCGATCAGCCCGCCTTGCAACGTTGTGCCTTCAACGAAACTCATGACATGCAGCTGCGTGAAATCGCCGGTCGCCGAAATGCGATAGATGGTGCCGCAGCCCGACGGACAATTCGGGTCGCCGCCGTAGCGTGTCGTGCCATAGAAAAATCCATCGGAGGCGAGCAGCAACTGACCGAAGGGATCGGAACCCTCGTTGTTCGCAAAATGATGCAACGTGGTGAAGGCGCCGGTTTTTGGGTCGACGGCGAACACGGTTCCGCGATTGAATTGACCGGCCGCGAGCGTCGTACCGTAGAGACGCCCGTCAGGGCCTAACGTCAACGCTGTAGCCGAATTCGTACCATCGCTCCCATCGAAGCGATGCAGAATTGTGGTTTTCGCCGCGTAGGCCGCCGACGTCGCCGCCAACCCGAAAACAGACGCCAGCGCAAAAGCGCGAACGGAATACTTCATGACAAGGAACCCTCGTTTGTTAGTTGCAAGGATGGGATGCAAGACCAGAAAAGGGCGGCCTTACTCATGGCCGCCCTTTCCGATTTTGCCGTCCTCAGGGGAAGAAGACACGGCAAACTATTTCTGACTGTCTCAACCGTGCGCGAACTCGATCGCGCATAGAATTGACGAAACGACCCGCTCGCATATTCCTCACTCTCATGCGATTTTTGAAACATGGCCGCCATAACCTGCGATAAGAAATGGAAGAATTTACGCGCCCTCACGCTCTCGTGACCGACGGTGCTTCGCGATATCGTCGCCGGCTGCGAGCGCGCGAATTCGTGGAACCATCCGTGCATGATTTATTTCGCCAGCTTGTAGACGATGCCCCAGTTTTTCTTGCCGCCGGCCTGCGTGACTCCAAACAGGTTGCCGGCGTCATCGGCTATCACGCCCACCGGCTGTGATCCGTCCGTGCAATCCGCTTCTGCGCAGAAGGTGTGAAGCACCGCCTCCTTGTCGCCGGCACCGATGCGGAAAATCACGCCCGCGGACGTGCTGTTGCCGCCGCGCGCAGTGCCAATCAATGCGCCGCCGAATTCGATGATAGGCGCCGTCGGCCCCACGCCGTCGGCGCAGTCCGTGCGCTTGCAGAATGAATAGAGGACCTGTTCGCGGTCGTTGGCGGCGTTCAGCGAGTAAACCGTGCCGCTGCCAAATTTTCCACCGACCGCGGTCGCGCCAAAGAACTGAGGTCCGTCGTGCAGCGTAAGTCCCAGCAATGGACCCGATCCATCGACGCAGTCCGTCTTGCTGCAGAAATTATAGACGACGGATTGCACACCCGTCTTTGTCGAGATCCTGTATGCGACGCCGCTGCTGTTTTCGCTGCTGCCGCCGCCGTTGGTCGTGCCGAACAGATGACCGGAGTTATCAAGCACCAACTGGCCGCCTGGAAACTCACCGTCCGCGCAACCCGCGACGGAGCAGAACGAATAGATGATGTTACCCGTCCATTTTCCGCCGGTGTTTGTGAGCTGGTACGCCGTACCGACACCATTGGAGCCACCCGTCAGAGTCGTGCCGTAAAGCGGTGAGGCGCCGTCGTACAGCTGTCCCGCCGCCGCGCCGGCATAGGTCAACGGCGATTCCGGCACCATGCCGAGAATGCAATTCTCGCCCGCGCTGGAGCAGAAATTGATCAGCACCTTGTAGGTCCATTTCGTGCGCTCGGCGTTCGGGGAAAGCTGAAAGGCCGTGCCGCCAAAAATCGCGCCGCCCGCCGTCGCGGTGCCGTACAAATTTCCTGCGACATCCATGATCAGGGGAGTGACCGGCACGCCGCCATCGGAATTGCCGTCAAAATCGTGGAGCACCTGGTATTTGTATTTTCCAGCGGAATGAACGAGCTCGAAAATCACGCCATTGCCCGTGGCGCCGCCCGCGGTGGTGGTGCCGTAGAGATTGCCTTCGGCATCCCGGATAAGGTTCGCAGCCGGGCTTTTTCCATCGGAACAGACGAATTTGTTGTCATGGCAAAAGCTGTAAAGAATCTTGAAGTTCGAGGCAGACGCCTCGATGGAATTGGTAAGACAGCTGCCGGCGAGGAATGCTAGCGCGAGCGGCTCAATGCGATGCATGACGAATCCTCTCAAGGTAATGACGCAAGCACCTGCTCAGGCGCCTTCCGCCGCTGCAACCACTTAAGTTAAGACGATGCGGGAATATTTTTTTCCGGCGCCGTGGAATAAATTACGAAGCTTGTTCCAGAAGATGCTCCGGCCGCGTCGCCGCGGCCGGAACTATCGTCGCATGCTTAGTTCGGCGTGATCATGCCGATGAGACCGTGACGCTCGCGCTTCATGCCTGCGGCAAAGGTGATCGAACCGTTGCCGGTATCGTCCAGTTGCCACAGATGCTCGTACTGAAGGGACTTGCCTTTGGCATCCTTCAACGTGCCGAGCAGCGCGCCGCTGTCGGGATCGAAGACGTTGATGCGGCCCTCGCCGAAATTGCCGACCAACAGCTTCCCGGCGTAGTCGCCGAATGTCGAAGGAGCGATGGCCAGACCCCACGGCGCATTCAACACGCCGTTGGAAATCAGCCGCTTCTCGAGCGCGCCGGCCGTGGTGAACACATCCACGTAACCCAGTCCTGCGCCTTCCTTTGCATCGTCACCGTTCTTCTTGCCGTAGGTGACGTACAGCTTACCGTTCAGCACGGCGGCATTGAATGGCGCATAGCCTGCCGGGATGTTGGGGTCGGTGAAGGACGCGATCTTCGCCCAGGTACTGTCGAGGACGATCACCGCGTTGTTGGTGAAGTCGGTGACGAACAGATGATTGGTAACCGGATCGTAGGCGATGCCTGTGAAGTACACGCCGTCATCGCCACCGCCGTGCTTCGGCGCCTGCTGGGAGTACGTGACGATCGAGTTGGTCAAATCGACGTTCGGGTTCCAGCCCTGAACGGTGCCCTGGTTGGTGGCGAAGATGAACAGGCTCTCCGCGCTGTTGGCGCCTTTCGTGACCACGAAGCCGTGGCCCGGTGCCACAGCCACCTGTCCGGTAGGCTCGCCCTTCGGAATCTTCACAACCAGATCGTTCTTCGCCCAGGTCTTGGGATCGTAGATGGTGGAAACGCCGGTGCGGTTGTCGGATACCCAGAGATTGCCACCGGGAAACTGGGAAATGCCCCAGGGATTCTTCAGCTGCGGATCGACGACCGGCGCCTTGCCGGCCTTGTCCGCAATCATCGGCACCACCTTGAAGGTGGGCGCCGCCAATGCAGACGTTGCGAGCAACGCCAGCCCGGCCGCCAGGCCTATTTTCGTTCTCATATCTCACTCCTTAGGGGGTAGGTTCGTGAGACGTGGAACTATTACTTCCCTGTAACGTCATAAAGAGAAACGATAGAAACACACTGTTTCCGCAATGGGGTGGAATAAAATTCGGAGCGCCAGATGGGGAAACTGCCCGACCTCGAAGGCCTGGCCATTTTCGCCAAGGTTGTCGAACTGCGTTCCTTCGCCCGGACAGCCGAGGACTTGCAGCTTTCCAAGGCGACCGTTTCCAAAGCGGTGGCGCGCCTGGAAACCAAACTGCGCGCGCGCCTGTTCCATCGCACGTCCCGTTGCCTGGCCCTGACACATGAAGGCCACCAGCTTGCGGAACGGGCTGCCGCGGTTCTTGCGCATGGCGAAGCAGCAGAAAGCGAAGCGTTCTCGCAGAACGTGCGCGCACGGGGACTCGTGCGTCTGGCTGCACCCATGACGTTTGGCGTTCTGCACATCGCGCCACTACTGCCCGCATTTTTTCGCGACTATCCCGAAGTCTCCATCGATCTGCACCTCAGCGATGAGGTCATCGATATTATTGGCGGCGGCTTCGACGCCGCGATTCGCATTGCCGCACTCCCCGATTCTTCGTTGGTGGCCCGCAAATTGTGCTCCATGCCGATCTACCTCGTGGCTGCGCCCGCGTATCTGGACGCGCATGGCAGGCCGACGCACCCGCGAGAATTGAGCGGCCATGTGGCGCTTCAGTACGCTTATCAATTGACCAAGGATGTCTGGCGGCTTCGAAAGAAAAGCGGCGAAGTGGCCACCGCCCGTCCATCCGGTCCGTTGCGTGTGAACAATGGCTACGCCATGTTGCCGTGCCTCATCGCTGGGCTCGGCATCGGAGTGGAACCGGAATTCATCGCGCGGCCCGCGCTCAATGCAGGGGAACTTGAAATAGTTCTCCCGGAGTGGTCGCTGCCGGCATCGGCAATGTACTGGGTTACGCCGCCAGGCGGACTGAAGACCAAGCGGGTCGACGCGCTGGCAGACTATTTCGCGCGTCATTTCGGGCAGAAAAAAAGTACCTAGACACACATTGGCCGCGATCGAATCGCCCGATGATCTTGTTCCCTCCGCCCAGCGATCACGTTTTGCGTTGCGATTAACATAGGTGGATTCGTCCGGCGACAATGTACGTCGCATGCAAAAACTCAGCTGCACGGAATAGTTCGGAGCAAGCGAGCGTCTCAATAGCGGCGGTGATCGTGGACATCGGGGTGCTCTGATTGCTGTCACCGTTCACCAACGACAACCAAAGTGCCGAGGAGGCATTAGCAAGTATGAAAATCAGTTTGAGCGTTGTGGCCGCGCTGGCCATGCTGTCATCATCCGCGTTGGCGGGCGCGCATCAGCATGCCGTGCCGTCAGTCAAAGTGGTGCCGCTTATCGCCGACAAGGAAGGCAAGGCGCCGAACACCGATCCGCTTCTCAAGAATCCCTGGGGCATTTCCCAGTTTCCCGGCGGCAATCTCTGGGTATCCGACAACCGCACCGGCGTTTCCACCATCTACGATCCCACCACCGGCGCGAAGCAGGATCTGGTAGTGAAGATTCCGAAGGGCGAACCAACCGGTCAGGTTGCCATTCCGTCGGGCAACGGGTTCGTCGTTTCCAAGAACGGCAAGAGCGGAGAAGCCCTGTTCATTTTCGCCAGCAATCAGGGCACGGTGACGGGCTGGAACCCCGGCGTCGACGTAACCAATGCGGTCATTGGCTATTCCGCGAGCACCGGCCACGCGCCGAAGCACGGCGGCGACGACGGCCCCTATTTTACAGGCATCGCCTACGATCCGGTTACCAACCATCTGTTCGTCACCGACTTCACCAACAACGCGGTGATCGTCCTCGACAACACGTTTGCAAAGATCGGCTCGTTCACCGACCCCAACATCCCGGCAGGCTATGCGCCTTTCAACGCCGCGGTGCTGAACGGCAAGCTGTACGTCACCTACGGCAAGAAGAACGGTGACGATGCAAAGGAAGGCCCAGGTCTGGGATATGTCGACGTGTTTACGACGGCTGGTGTGCTCGAGAAGCGCCTGATCTCCAACGGCGTGTTGAATGCGCCGTGGGGTCTGGCCATCGCTCCTTCGACATTCGGCGACTACGCCGGCAAGCTGTTGGTCGGCAATTTCGGCGAAGGCCGCATCAACGTCTTCGATCCCGACAGCGGCGCGCTGCTCGGCACGTTGAAGGGCCCGAACGGCAGGTCCATCGAGCTCGAGCATCTGTGGCAACTGGACGATACCGGCAACGGTTCGATCACCTTCAGCGCCGGTATGAAGCGCGAGCGTCACGGTCTGGTCGGCTGGATTCAGCCTCAATAACGTCAAACGCCTAAGTCCCCGGTCGTCCAGAAGTAATGGACGGCCGGGAATATCTCTATGTTTCGAACGTCGTCTGCCGCATGCGCGTTTTCCACGGAACTTGCAGGCGATCCCGGCGTTGGCCCGTAGCTATCAAAGTGCACACCAAGAAGGATATACAATGCGTTTCGTCGAGTTCCTCGGCCGTGCTGCAACGGCATCGCTTTTCATGCTGTCAGCGGAAGGCGCCGCAAATTCCGTATCGGCAAAAGATGCTGTCGTGCTGCACAACTTCAACAATACCGATGGCAACGAGCCGACGTTTGTGCTCCTGACGGCGGACAAAACCCTGTACGGCGTCACGGTCCTTGGCGGCGGCGTTCCGGACGCCACTGGCAGAGGCGTGCTCTATAAGATCGACCCGCAAGGCAATTTCTCGATCCTGCACGCGTTTGCGGACACGCCCGATGGCTCCATCCCCGGCCGCCTGGTTCAGGGGCCGAACGGAAAAATTTACGGCGTGACGGGCAGCGGCGGAAGGCATTCCGGCGGCACGGTCTACACGATCGACAGCAGCGATCACTACAAGATCATCCACAATTTCGATTTCAGCAAAGACGGCGCGGGTCCAAATTTCCTGCTACTTGGCAAGGACGGGAATTTCTACGGCACCGCTTCAATAGGCGGGATTCCGCAGGCCGGGTGCCATCTCAGTGAATCGCACGGCACGCTGTTCCGCATGACGCCGGACGGTAAGGTCACGCGCCTTCACACGTTTTGCGAGGAGATCGACGGGTCCGGTCCCGACAGCGTTACCGAGGCCGCGGACGGTTTTCTCTATGGAACCTGCAAGCAGGACGGCCCTAACGGGCAGAATCTCGGGGCCGGAACGTTCTGGCGCGCCAGCTATTCCGGCAAGCTCAAGCTGCTTCACGTCTTCACGCAATATCCCGAACCAGCGGCGCCGAACGGCGTCCTGCAGGCCCCGGATGGATTCTTCTATGGCACTTCGAACGGCGGCGGCACCGATTTGGAAGGGACGATCTTCAGCGCAAACGGGAACGGAAAGATCACCGTCCTGCATGATTTTCGCAACGATGGCCTGACCGGAAACGACCCGGAATCCAATTTCATCCTGGCGGAGGACGGTTTCTTCTACGGCACGACCGCAAAGGGCGGCCTCCCCTTTGACGATCCGCATCGGGAGGGCACGGTCTACCGCGCCGACACAAAAGGCAATGTCAAGCTGCTTCACACCTTCCTGGTGAGTGACGGAATGACTCCCGCGGCGCCGCCGGCGCGTGACCCGGAGACGGGCGACTTGTATGCGACCGCGATCCGCGGCGGCAACCAATCCGACGGCACAACCGTGAAAATTCCGGGGAAAAAGTAGCCGGTAGCCGATGCGTTGCCGACTCTACTTCGCGTAGGGCGGCGGATTTGGAGATGCCGTTTCCGCAATTGTGACCTTGCGGATTACCACAGGTGTGGCGGGCGTGGCGCTCGGTGGGAACGGCCCCTCTCCGCCAAGCGGCACCGCGGCGATCTTGTCGACCACGTCCATGCCCCCGCTGACCCGACCAAAAACAGCATAACCGCTTGCGTTGGCGGCGGCATCGGGCTTGGGATCGAGATCCGGATTGTCGGTCAGATTGACGAAGAATTCTGCCGTCGCGCTCGCTGGGTCTGCTTGCCGTGCCATGGCAACCGTGCCCCGCACATTCTTCAGGCCGTTCGCGCTCTCAAGCGCAATCGGCGCGTGCGTGGGTCGCGCCGTACCGCTGGCCTCAAAACTCCCCATCTGAATCACAAAACCGGGCGCCACGCGATAGATGATCGTGCCATCGTAATGGCCCTCGCGCGCGTAGGCGATGAAATTGGCGACCGATTTTGGCGCGTCGCTGAGGTCTAGCGTGATCGTGAAGCTGCCAAGCGAAGTTTCAATCCTTGCCTGTGGCGGCGCCGCGACCGCGATGCCCATTGCCGGCGGCGACTGCGATTTAGATTCAGATGTCTGCGCGCTGGCGCCACCAGCAAGGAGCGCCAGCGCACCGGCGAGCACCAAAGTTCTTTGCACCACGAGCGCCTCCGATTTTCGGTTGTTGGTATTGCAGCTTCTGCTTCAAGCCTACACCACGAATCAATCTTGCTGCTCGCCGCTGCAGATATTGTTCTTGGCGGGGCCGGCGGGGCCTTGTGTTTACTGTCGGGCGCCATTTCGCTAAGGCCGGGCTTGCGCATTCCCATCGGATACTCATTTGAGACTTCCAATCCATCGCGAGGGCTGGCCGTTCATTGCCATCGCAGCGGCACTGAATGCAGCCCTGTTTGTCGTTCTCGGTTGGTGGGGTTTGATTGCTACGCCGATAGCAGTCTGGGTGGTTGCTTTTTTTCGCGATCCGGAGCGGGTCCCGCCAGCAGGCGAAGGCCTCGTCGTGAGCCCGGCCGACGGCGTGCTGTTGCCTGTTGCGGTCGCTTTGCCGCCGCCTGAGCTTGGTGGAAGTGGGGAAGCCCGGACCCGCCTCAGCATTTTCATGAACGTCTTCGACATCCACGTGAATCGGATCCCCGAGAGTGCGACGGTAGGAGAACTTGCCTACAAAAAGGGGAAGTTCTTCAACGCCTCTTTCGATAAAGCCAGCGAACACAACGAACGCATGGCTGTCCGGCTGGCCCTGTTTGGGGGAAAGGACCTTATTGTGGTACAGATCGCAGGGCTCGTGGCCCGGCGGATTGTCTGTTCCTTAATAAAGGGACAACAAGTATCGCGAGGGGAGCGGTTCGGGCTGATCCGCTTTGGCAGCCGGCTGGATGTGTATCTGCCGCCGGGCGCGCGCGTGACAGCGCAACCGGGTCAAAGAGTACAAGCCGGCGAGACCGTTCTTGCCATTCTTTAGGCTGAGGTTTGAACTGAGATGACAAAGCGTTTTCACCGTATCGCGGCCATGCGCGACGACCTGCCATTTGGGAAATTCATTCCAAACGCGCTAACGCTGCTTGGCCTCTGTACGGGGGCGACAGCCATCCGCTTCGCGTTATCCGGTCATTGGCAGGCTGCCGTGGTCGCCGTGATGATTGCAGCTGTGCTCGATACGCTCGATGGCCGGATTGCGCGGCTGCTCGGGCTGGAGAGCAAATTCGGCGCTCAGCTGGATTCGCTGGCCGATCTCGTCAGCTTCGGCATAGCACCCGCAGTGCTGGTTTACATGTGGACGTTGTATCAGGGCGCCGGCGCGGGATGGATCATCGCGCTGGTGTTTTGTGCCTGTTGCGCAATTCGCCTGGCGCGATTCAACAGCCAGGCCGATGATGAAGATGACCGCACTCCGGCAGAGCATTTTACCGGCGTACCCGCGCCTGCTGCAGCCTGCCTCATTCTTCTGCCGATGCTGCTCAGCTTCCAGGGCGACGCCGCATGGCTCCGGGATCCATTTTTCAACGGCGGTTGGATGGCCCTGATTTCCCTTTTGATGGTCAGCCGTCTTCCGACGCTTTCGCTGAAAAATCTCTACGTCCCCAAGCACCTTGCGGCGCCGGTAATCGCGGTCGGGGCAGGTCTGGCCATGTGCGTGGTCGTCTGGCCATGGGCAACCTTGAGCGCGGCCGCGCTGATCTATTTCGGCGCCCTGCCCTTGGGCAGCCGGCCGCCTGGCCCGATCCGCCAGCGCTTCACCCGGCCGCACGATCCACCTGTTGACTAGAGTCGTTCTCCGCAAATCGTGACAATGGCGCGCTTGACCGGGCCCCCGCGCTTTCCCACACATCCAGCGCGTCGCGGGAGGACACCGATGCGTCTGCTGCCACTTGCCGCCCTATCCGCCTTTGCCTTGGGACTCGCGGGAGCTTTCGCCGCCGCCCCGGTCAAGGACAACGATCCCTATCTCTGGCTCGTTGACATCCACGGCGCAAAGGCGCTGTCGTGGGTGAAAACGCAGAACGCGAAAAGCGATACGGTTCTCAAGAACGATCCCGGTTATCGGCGCGACTACGAAACGCTGCTGGCCATTTTGAATTCCAACGATCGCATCCCCGAACCGCAAATCGTCGATCACCAATGGGTCTTCAATTTCTGGCAGGACGCGAACCACGTGCGCGGCCTTTGGCGACGCACACCCACCGCGGAATACGCAACGGCGGCACCACACTGGCAGACGCTTTTCGATGTCGACAAATACGATCGCGAGACCGGCAAGAACTGGGTCTGGCAGGGGACGGACTGCACGCCCTCCTTCAACCGCTGCCTGATCGCGCTTTCGCCCGGCGGCACCGACGCACACGTCGTCCGCGAATTCGATCCCAGGACAGGACAATTCATCGAAGGCGGATTTTCCCTTCCTGAAGCCAAGTCCCAGGCACGATATGTGGACAATAACACGATTCTGTTCGCCACCGATTTCGGTCCAGACTCGATCACGACTTCATCCTATCCGCGCATCGCCAAGATGTGGCATCGCGGCGAGCCGGTAGATCGCGCAAAGGTCGTCTACGAGGCGAAGGCGGATGATGTCGGCGCGAACCTGCTGGTGTTTCGCGGGCCTTACGGCGTCGTGCCGTTGGTTCAACGCCAAGTCACCTTCTTCACCGCCGACTATTTCTTGGTGACGGCAGACGACACGGCGAAGCAGTTACCAATTCCGCGCGGCGCCCAGATGAAAGGCGTCACACAGGGGCAGCTGGTCTTCACCCTGCGCGACGCATGGACACCCGCAGGCGGCAAGGCTATCGCCAAAGGATCGCTGGTCGCTTTTCCTGTTCTGGCTTTCGCGCAAACTCGAAAGATGCAACCGGCGGCCCTGCTCTACACACCCGGCCCGCGCTCGATGATCGAGGCGAGCGTGTCCGCCGGCCGCGATGCCGTGTACGCGCCGATCTACGAGAACGTTATCGGCTCGATTCACGAATTCCGCTTCGCTAACGATAAGTGGACGGAAACCATGCTGCCACTGCCGAAGCAAGGCTCGACGCAGGTAGTTTCGACCAACGATTGGGGACCGGACGCGTACTTTACCTATCAGAGCTTCACCCAGCCGCCGACGCTCTATCATTATGCCGGGACCGGTGCGCCGAAAGCGATCAAGTCCGAGCCATCACGCTTCGATGCTTCCAATCTGTCCGTGACGCAGAACTGGGCGACGTCGCGCGACGGCACGCAGGTGCCGTACTTCCTCATCCGCCCTAAGGATACGAAGGGACCGATCCCAACCATTCTCTACAGTTATGGCGGCTTCGAGCTGTCATTGAACCCCTGGTACTGGAACGACGGCCACCGGCCGATCTATCCGGGCGAACCGTGGTTCTCCAAAGGCGGCGCCATTGCCGTTGCCAATATTCGTGGTGGTGGCGAGTTCGGCCCAGCTTGGCATCAGACGGCGCTGAAGGAACATCGCCAGCGCGCCTTCGACGATTTCGCGGCAGTGGCGATGGATCTGGAGCAGCGCAAGTTTTCCACGCCCAAGCAACTGGGCATTGTCGGCGCGTCCAACGGCGGCGTACTCACCACCGTGACGATGACCCAGCATCCCGAGTTGCTGAACGCGGTGGTTTGCCAGCGCCCGCTGGTGGACATGATGCGCTACACGCGCTTCGGCGCCGGGCAATCCTGGGTCGAAGAATATGGCGATCCGGCGAACGCGCCAGATCGCGCATGGATCGCGAAGTACTCGGCCTATCAGAAGGTGAAGGCTGGCGAGAAATACCCGTCCATTCTCTTCATCACCGAAACCACGGATGACCGCGTGACGCCGATTTGGGCCCGCATGATGGCGGCGAAGATGGAGGCGCAAAAGCACGACGTGCTGTTTTATGAAACGGCGGAAGGAGGCCACGGAGGCGGCGTCACGCACGAGGCAGAGGCTGAATACTGGGCGATGTCCTACACCTTCTTCCGTCAAAAGTTGGGGCTGGGAAGCGGCGATTCCACCGCGGCCGGTTCGGCGCACTCCGCCGCCCCACGATAGGGTCAATCCATCCAATTCGCGCGGCGCCGCCAACCACTCTTTAAGAACGGCCGGTTAAACTGAGGCGACTCAATCTCGAGGCGCCTGCGATGGACGACGAGGCAAACCGCAACATGATCATGGCCGGCCTGGTCATCACGCTGATGATCGGCATGTGCGCCTGGCAGGTTCTTCGCACGATCAGCCGCGGGGGATTGGACGGCGTCGGCGCGGTACGGCTGGTCTGCAGCGTCTTCGTGCTCGGCATCATGCTCTACGTCGGATACACGGCCCTCTCAATCTGGACTTGATTGACTTGACGGCGCGCTTCACCTAAATCCCGCCCCGTTCCGGAAAGCCACATGACTTTCCGGTCGCCGGCTAGGCCGGTGATCGCCCCCAGGCAGCGCAGGTGCGCCCCCTGGGGCGTTTGTGCTTTGTGAAGAGGACGCATGTTCGACAGTCTGCAGCAGCGCCTGACATCCACCTTCGACCGCCTGCGCGGCCGCGGCGCGTTGACGGAAGCCGATGTCGACGAAGCGATGGGTGACATCCGCTCCGCGCTCATCGAAGCGGATGTGGCGCTGCCGGTCGTCAAGCAGTTCGTCGACCGCGTGCGCCCGCGCGCGGCCGGCGCCGAAGTCATCCGCTCCGTCACGCCGGGCCAGCAGGTCGTCAAGATCGTGCACGACGTGCTGGTGGAAACCCTGGGCCAGGAATCCACCGGCCTCGATCTAGGTTCGCCGCCGTCGCCGATCCTGATGGTGGGCTTGCAGGGCTCCGGCAAAACCACCACGTCCGCGAAGCTCGGCTTCTTGCTGCAAGGCAAAGAGAAGAAGCGCGTGCTGATGGCGTCGCTCGACGTGCGCCGCCCGGCTGCGATGGAGCAGCTGAAGATTCTCGGCGAGCAGGCAGGCGTGCCGACCTTGCCCATCGTCGCCAATCAGACGCCGGTCGACATCGCACGGCGCGCCATGGCAGCAGCCCGCGTTGGTGGCTACGACGCGCTCATTCTCGATACCGCCGGCCGTCAGCACATCGATGAGCAACTCATGGCGGAGGTGGCCGCGGTGCGCGAAGCCACCAAGCCGCACGAAACGCTTCTGGTGGCCGACAGCCTCACCGGTCAGGACGCGGTGAACATCGCAAAGTCGTTCAACGAGCGCGTTCCGCTGACGGGCATCGTTCTGACCCGCGCCGATGGCGATAGCCGTGGCGGTGCCGCGCTTTCGATGCGCCACGTCACCGGCGCGCCGATCAAATTCCTGGGCATGGGCGAAAAGCTCGATGCGCTGGAGCCGTTCCATCCGGAACGCGTCGCCAGCCGCATCCTCGACATGGGCGATGTGGTCAGCCTTGTCGAGAAAGCGGCCGAGGTTCTGGACAAGGAGAAGGCCGAAAAGCTCGCCGCGAAAATGCGCAAGGGCGAGTTCGATATGAACGACCTCGCCGAGCAGCTGCGCCAAATGAAGAAGATGGGCGGGATGACGGGTGTGCTCGCGATGCTGCCCGGCGTCGGCAAGGTGAAAGACCAGATGGCGCAAGCTGGGCTCGACGACAAGATCCTCACGCGGCAGGAAGCCATCATCTCGTCGATGACGCGTAAAGAACGCGCCAATCCGGATGTGCTCAACGGTTCGCGCCGCAAGCGCATCGCGGTCGGAGCGGGCGTGGAAGTGAGCGAGGTCAACAAGCTCATGAAGATGCATCGCGCCATGGCTGACGTGATGAAGGCGATGAAGAAATCCGGCGGCCGTTTGCCGGCAGGCCTTTCGGGCATCATGGGCGGCGGCGGCATGCCCACGCTTCCACCGGGGATGTTCCCCGGACGCAGATAGTCAGCACAAACTTACGAAGGAGCAGTCTATGTCACTGAAAATCAGGCTTTCGCGCGGCGGCACCAAGAAGCGCCCGCATTACAACGTCGTCATCGCGGATTCGCACAGCCCGCGAGATGGCCGCTTCATCGAGAAGATCGGCTTCTACAATCCGCTGCTGCCGAAAGACCATGCGGATCGGCTGAAGCTCGATCTCGACAAGGCGAAGGCGTGGATGGCGAAGGGCGCCACGGCAAGCGACCGCGTGCACCGTTTCCTTGCGGACGCGGGCCTGGTGAAGCCGCTGCAGAAGAACAATCCGCAGAAGATGCAGCCGAAGAAGAAGGCACAGGAGCGCGCCGCCGCAGCAGCCAAGGCGGCGGAAGCCCCGGCGGCCTGACGTTCGCTGACGCGCAATGTCCGGCGATGTTCTGCTCGGCGTCGTGATCGGCGCGCAGGGACTCAAAGGCGAGGTGAAGGTGAAGACCTTCACCGAGACTCCAGAGAACATCGCCGCCTATGGTTCGCTGCACACGCGCGACGGACGGAAATTCGCGATCGCGGCGCTGCGCGAAGCCAAAGGTTTGGCGGTCGTGCGGTTCGACGGCATTGCAACACGCGAAACGGCGGAGTCCCTGAAGGGTGTCGAACTCTACATCGCCCGCGCGACCTTGCCTTCGCCGGAAACGCAGGAGTTCTACCACGCCGACCTTCTGGGCATGCGGGCTGAAGACACCGAGGGCCGAAGCATCGGCAAGGTCGTTGCCGTGCACAATTTCGGCGCCGGGGATGTGATCGAGATCGATCGGGAAGATGGCGGCGGCACGGTGCTGATGCCGTTCACGCAAGAGATCGTGCCGAGCATCGATATTGCCGAGCGGCGCATCGTCGTCGCTGCACCGGAAGAGGCCGAGGCCGAACGCGAAGGCTGGGTTGAATGACCTGGCACGCGGCCGTGCTGACCTTGTTTCCCGAGATGTTTCCCGGGCCGCTCGGCATTTCGCTCGTTGGCAAGGCGCTCCAGACAAATCTCTGGTCGCTCGACGTTCGCGACATTCGCGAGCACGGGATCGGGAAGCACCGCACCGTTGACGATACGCCGGCCGGCGGCGGGCCGGGCATGGTGATGCGGGCCGACGTGGCCTGTGCCGCCATCGACGCCGCGCGCGAACGCCATCCGGACCTTCAGACGATCTATCTTACCCCTCGTGGCGCCCCTCTGACACAGAAGAGCGTGCGAGAACTGTCGCACGGAGCCGGCGTTATCCTGCTCTGTGGGCGTTTTGAGGGATTGGACCAGCGCGCTATCGAGGCGCGCAGCCTCGAAGAAATCTCTCTCGGTGATTTCGTGCTGGCGGGCGGCGAGATCGCCGCGATGGCGCTGATCGAGGCCTGCGTGCGGCTCATTCCCGGTGTGCTGGGCGATGAAACCTCTCCCGCCGCCGAAAGCTTCTCCGCCCGACTCCTGGAATACCCGCAATACACAAGGCCGCAGAGCTTCGAAGGCCGCGAAATTCCGCCCGTCCTCAACTCCGGCAACCATGGCGAGATCGCCCGATGGCGGCGGGAGCAGGCCGAAAACCTGACAAAATCCCGCCGCCCGGACCTCTGGGCCCTTCATGAAAAATCCAAGCCAACCTGCTGAAACAGCTCGAAGCCGGATCAGATGGGCTGCGTCCTGCAAGACCGGGATGCGTTCGGTGGCATGGAATAAATCTGCGGTTCCAAACGTTGGTGGAGAAAGGTGCAGAATAGGGAGGGGGTACCATGTCCAGATTTTTCAACATTGCCTTTTCTAGCGCAGTGGCGCTCACCTTTGCGGGTCTCGGCAGCGGAGCAGCGGCTGCCAAAGCGAAATACGCCACCTTCGATCCACCAGGATCGGTCGGAACCTACGCCTACAGCATCAACGATAAGGGCGCGATTACAGGAATGTACGACGACAGCTCGGGTCGCCACGGCTTCGTGCGTGAACCCGACGGAACGATCGCGAGCTTCGACGGCCCCGGCGCTACCAGCACGACTGCCTTTGAAATCAACGCCGATGGCATGGTGACAGGACACTATTTCGACGGAGCAAGGTTTCACGGCTTTGTGCGGACCGCGGACGGCGCGATCACGAAATTCGACCCGGCCGGATCGCAAAAAACAATACCGCACAGCATCAATGCCAAGGGGGAAATCGCGGGATTCTACTGTGACACCGCTGATTGTTCGGCCGACAACGTTGAGCACGGATTTATGCGTTCAGCCGATGGCAAGATCACGAAATTCGACGGCCCATTTTCGCTTCTGACACTGGGGTGGAAAATCAACCGCCATGGCGCGATCACCGGGTACTATTCCGGCGGCATTGGGATTTCCGGCTTCGTGCGCGGAGCGGATGGATCCTTCACCAAGTTCGACCCTCCCGATTCGCAGCAAGTCTTTCCGTACGGCGTTAATAGCGCTGGCGCGATCACCGGATTCTTTTACCGCTTCCAATCTGGCTCGCCCATTGGTTTCCTGAGAGCGCCGGGTGGCGGCTTCACGACATTCGACCCGTCGAAAGGGCATGCCACCGAACCGCTCGCCATCAATGACAAGGGTGTGGTCACAGGCTCGTACAACGAGGGCGGCACCTTCATCTATCATGGCTTCGTTCGCACGGCCGATGGGAAGATCAAGACGTTCGATCCTCGCGGATCGACGTATACAGCCGCCGAGAGCATCAATCGCAGCGGCGCTATCGCGGGGTTCTATTTCGATGGCGCCAACGTAGCCCATGGTTTCGTGCGAAACCCTTGAGGCGCGCTCCTTCAAAAGATTCATCCTCCCCCGCTTGCGGGTGCCGAATGCGCGTTTCGCGTGCGACGCGGAGGGGCGACTTTCCCCTTTACCGTCTCGCCCTCGCTATCGCTCGTGCGATCCACCTCCCCGTAAACGGGGGAGGATAAAGGCAGGGGGCGACAAATCTGTCTGCGCGCTTCCATACAACCTGATCGCGCCTTAACGCTTGCCGCCCTTCGTGAAGATCACCGACAGATTGTTCGCCGGCATCTCCACGGTTTCGCGCAAGTGAAGACCGTGCAGTACAGCGGCGTCCCGAACGTCGTCGAGATCGCGTACGCCCCACTCGGCATTGCGTGCCTTCAACGAAGCATCGAAGGCGGCGTTGGAAGGCGCGGTGTGGCGGCCATCGCGCATGAAGGGCCCATAGAGAAAGAGGATACCACCGCCGCGGAGAAGCCGACCGGCGCCATTCAGCAGACCCAAAGTCGCGCTCCACGGCGCGATTTGAATCATGTTGATGGCAACGATGGCATCGAACGGCGCCCGGCCTTCGACTCCCCAAACATCGTCGCGCGCGTCGATGGCAACCGGCGCGCGAACATTGCTCAGCTTTTCGTGCGCCACCCAGCTGGCGATGCTGTCGCGCGCCTCGCGGTCGGGATCGCTCGGCTGCCAATCGAGCCCCGGCATCGCCTTGGCCATGAAGGTGGCGTGCTCACCCGCGCCGGATGCAATCTCCAGCACCTTCGCGTTGACGGGCAGCATGCGGCGCAGAACCGCGAGGATGGGCTCGCGATTGCGCGCGGTGGCGGCAGCAAATAACCGGCGATCGGCGCTCATTTTCTAACCGAGACAATGCGCAACAGCGCAGGGAATAGCACGGCCAATCATTCTGCCGAAGCGCTTCCCCATTCGCCGGTGTTTGTTCGATAGAATATCGGCCTCCACTGTGCCAAGCAGTTGCCGAGAAAACAGTAAGGTACGGCAGAATCCATGACCAGTCATCACTCATCATCCCGTAGAAGCTGGCTTCGCGACATCGCGCACGATGTAATGCTGCAGCGGGGCTTGCTGCCGGATTTTTCCAAGGCCGTGCTGCGTGAGGTGGATACGATCGATGGACCGGCGGCCGTGTCATCGCCGGAAATTCGCGACCTGCGCCATCTGCTCTGGTGCTCGATCGACAACGACGATTCGCGAGACCTCGATCAATTGACCTTCGCCGAATCGCTCGACGCGGAGCGCGTGCGCATTCTCGTGGCCATCGCGGATGTCGATTCGCTGGTGGAGAAGAACTCCGCCATCGACGGTCACGCCTCCACCAACACGACATCGGTGTACACCGCCGCCGAAATTTTCCCCATGCTGCCGGAAAAACTTTCGACCAACCTCACATCGCTCAACGAAGGCGCGGAGCGCCTCGCCATCGTCATCGACATGACGGTCGGCGCCGATGGCGTGGTCAGCGCCGGCGATGTCTATCGCGCCACCGTCTTCAACCACGCCAAGCTGGCCTACAATGGCGTCGCGGCCTGGATGGATGGCGATGCGCCGCCACCGGAAAAACTCGCGGCGGTCAAAGGTCTCGATGAAAATTTGCGCCTGCAGGATCGGGTCGCGCATGCCTTGCGCGGCAATCGTCAGGCGCAAGGCGCGCTGCAGCTGGAAACCTCCGAAGCCCGCGCCGTCTACGAGAATGACAATCTCGTCGACATGCGCGCGGAGCAGCGCAACCGTGCCAAGGATCTGATCGAGGATTTCATGATAGCCGCCAATGGCGTGACGGCGCGCTATCTCGAGAACAAGAAGTTTCCCACGCTCCGCCGCGTGCTGAAAACGCCCAAGCGCTGGGACCGCATCGTGACGCTGGCGCTCGATCTCGGCGAGCACCTGCCGGAGGAGCCGGATGCCGGCGCGCTCGATCTGTTTCTGCAGAAGCGGCGGCGGATCGATCCCGACGGGTTCGAGGATCTCTCGCTCACCATCGTCAAGCTACTGGGTTCCGGCGAATACGCCATGGTGCTTCCCGGACAGGAGGGCGAGGGACATTTCGGCCTCGCGGTGCGCGACTACACGCACTCTACCGCGCCAAACCGCCGCTTCCCCGATTTAATTACCCAGCGGCTGCTGAAGGCATCGATTGGCGGCCGCGCCGTCCCGTACGACAATGCGGAGCTGTCGGCTCTCGCCGCGCACTGCACCTTGCAGGAGGACAACGCGCAAAAGGTTGAGCGTCAGGTGCGCAAATCCGCCGCCGCGCTGTTGCTATCGTCGCGCATCGGCCAGCGCTTCGATGCCATCGTCACCGGCGCCTCGGAGAAAGGCACCTGGGCGCGGATTTGGGGACCGGCGGCGGAAGGCAAGGTGGTGCGCGGCTTCGAAGGCCTGGATGTGGGCGACCGCGTGCACGTGAAGCTTCTGCACACCGATGTCCCCCGCGGCTTCATCGACTTCGCAACGGTGTGAAATCGGCTGCTGCTTATTCCCCTCCCCCAGCGAGGGGAGGGGCCAGGGGTGGGGGGCCGCAGAATGTGAGAGAATGACTGATACTTTTCCCTCTACCCCATTGGGGGAGAGGGTGAACCAGACCCGTGGAACGAGAGTGGCCCGGAACCGTTGAACCCAAAACGGGGAATTTGCGATGCATCGATCATGTTTAAGTCTGGTTCCGGTGCTGCTGCTCGCGGGTGCAGCGCAGGCGCAGGAGACGAAGCTCACCATCGAACCGGCGCATGGCAAGCTGGTGCGGGAATATGTGGTGACCGAGCATGTGAAGCCGGTCGTCGTCACCGTGCCGCTGGAGATCGGCGCGACCATTCCGGATGGGGTCCAGCTCGCGCCCGTGCCGCTGGGAATGGTTTCGAAAGTGCCGGAAGTGCGCAACTATGAATACTTCGTGGCCGGCGGCAAGGTGGTTTTCGTCGAGCCCTACACCCGCAAGATCCTGCAGATCGTGCAGTAGCGTAGCGCCGCCGCGTAGTGAGAGGGGGTTCAAAGGTTAATCCGCAAGGCTCTTTGCAGTTCTCGCAGCGGCCAGGGTGCTTCAGCCTAAACCGCGTCCGCCGCCGCCATCGAATGGGCGATGGATGTCACGACCGGATCCCATTTTGCCCTTTCCGCTATGGGATATGCGCCGCGCACGGTGATTGCGATGTCTCGCCGCAATAACGATTTTTGGTAGACGATGTGGTCGCCGACCTTACAGGAGATCGCGGCCAGCGTCGGTTTCACAATGCGGTAGCTCGGCCGGCGGTCTGGGCAAATCGCTTGTGCTTCGTCGGCGACATCTTCGGCGGAGCGTCCGTTGAGGTGTATCGCGTAAACGCGAAACCCAGCGTGTCCGGTAAGCGAGGTGAATGCCTGTCCCTCAGCGCTGTGTGTTGAGAGAGGACGGAGAAGCGCTGCCGGATAACGGATCGAGTATCCAAACTGCCGGTTCGAATAAGTGCCGGTTACTCCCTGCGCCAGAGCGTCGCTGCCGATTTCCGTCAGCAGGCATATCAGGGATAAATACGTGAGAGCTTTCATGCAAAGCGTCAACGAGGACGCGGGGCATGCTGTTCCCGCCGGCCGACTCGAAAAGCCACATTACTGCATAGATGCGAATCTGGTGACGGCGCATCTGGTGACCGCATGTGGTGACAGTTATTCTATCGCGAAATGCAGTTTGCTGGCCTCGCTGGCAACTGCTCCGGCATCGCTTTGCCCCTGCGAAGGCTATGTTCAGCGACGTGATCTGCGGTGGCTGGACGGCATGACTGGTGACGGCGCGGGCAGATAAATTTATTTTGTTACCATTCGTCTACCACGGCGCAATCGGTCTTATATTGTGCGCATGAATGAATCGGTTTCATTGCTGTTCTGTTTCGTCATTGCCCGCCGCCGGGTCACGCCCGGCCATGACGTGGCAAGAGGCGTTGCGCGAAAGTGCGCGGAGTCGTGATTTCAAATGCGCCGCCGCCCGCGAAGCACAACATCTGGTGTGGTGGTAGATGCAGCGAAGGCAGAGGGGCCCCCCTTCTCCATTTTTCGCCGAACAAAACGAACAATTCCCGTAATGGGAGGGGGAGTGGTGATTTTTTTTCCGAACAAAACGAACAATTCAGACGCATGCGATGGGAAACGCACTTGCGACTTTGCTTCAACAATCAAGATCGTGAGGTGACGGAAAGAAGGGGACCAAATCTAGAGCTGATCGAGAGCAGGCGTGGGATCGCGCCGCCAGACGTAAAGCGTCGCCAGCGCCAGCATCGGATACATCAGGAGGCTCGCTTCTGTGCCGAGGACGCCGCCGGTGACCCATGCGGGTCCGTTGAAGGTCACGTCCAGTAGGCGGCCTTGCGGCACCAGCGTGCCATTCGGTGAGCCGATGACGAAGAACTGCATATAGTCGAAGGCGAAGTGCAGGCCAACGGCGAACCACAGGGTTCCCGTCTTCCGCACCGAATAGCAGATGAGGAGACTGAACCAGAGGAGGGTGATGACGTCCCACACATTCTCGCCGTCTTTGAAGAAGTAGTGCATGGCTGCGAAGATGCCCGCGATGATCAGGCTTGCCGGCCAGAAGCCGATGGCTTGCCACAAGGTCTTGAGAAAGTAGGCGCGGAACCACAGCTCTTCGGCCAGTCCCACAAGAACCATCGCAATCAACCACGCGATGGCGAAAGTGAGCAAAGCGGTTCCGCTGAGCGCGATACCATGCACCTGCATGCCGCCGAGCGCGATCATGCCGATGGCAACGCCGCCGGCGATGACGACGCCGGTCAGAACGCCTTCCCAGGTGCGTCGCCCCAGCGCCTGCCCGAATGGGAGGAAGTAGCTGTCGATGCGGCGGCCTTCGTACCAGGCGAACAGGCCGGTCGCGATCAGCGCGATGAGGAGCTGCTCGCCTTCCGCGAAGGCGATGACGCCGGGCGTGAGGGCTGTGCCAAGCTGAAGCCGCTCGGCCAGGCCGGCTGCCAGCGGGTCCAGGATCATCGGCAGCGCAAAGAAGGTGAGCGTGAAATAGACAATGGCGCGCCACAGCGGCGTCAGCCTGCGGTCGCTATCGAGAAACCAGCGCTCGAAGGTTTCCATGCCGTGCGCCCCCTCGCGCGCCGGCGAAACGGGTTAGGAGGCGGTGGATTCCGGTGCCGTGCCTTCTTCCACGCCGCGATCGGTACGCTCGGCAATGCGCGCGCTCTTCCCGCGCCGTCCGCGCAGGTAATAGAGCTTGGCGCGGCGCACGCGGCCCTTGCGAACAACCTGCACGGAATGGACCAGCGGCGAGAACATGGGGAACACACGCTCCACGCCTTCGCCATAGGAGATCTTCCGCACGGTGAAGCTCTCGTTCACGCCGGCACCCTGGCGTCCGATGCACACACCTTCGAACGCCTGAAGGCGCTCGCGAGTCTTCATCTGCTTGGCTTTTTCGTCCCAGGTCTGCTCGACCACCTTGACGTTAACCTTGAGCGTGTCGCCCGGACGGAATTCGGGAAGGCCCTTGCCGCCGCGGACGGCCTTCATCTGCTCGGCTTCGAGCTGTTTCAGCAGGTTCATGGCTTCGGACTCCGGGCGGCGGCTTTGAAAGCATGGTTGGAAGGCCCGGCTCTTAGCCTATGGCTTTCTCTTTTCATAGAGGGTCCAGAGGTCCGGACAGATGGATTTTGTCAGGTTTTCGGCTTGCGAGCGCCGCCACTTGGCGATTTCGCCACGGTTGCCGGAAGTTGGGGACGGTGGAATTTCGCGGCCCTCGAGTCGAGATTTTCCAGTGAAGGGCCTTTCAGTTCGAAAGGCGCCAGAACTTCTGCCTTGCCAGGTCCGAAATGGCCCAGTGCGAGATCGACTTCGCCCGAGCCGATAGCCTGTTTCACCGAGACGGTGGCCACGCCCGTAGAATCGAAGGAGCGATATCCGAGAATGTCCTGAACAACATAGCGGTTGAAGTCCGCCTCCAGCGACGTTTCCTTCGGCCGCCAGATGAAGCCACTGCGTACCAACTCCGCCCACTTCTTTGCCGCTTCGAGTTGCGTTGCGTTAGGGGCAAACGAAAACCCAGCCAGTGCGGCGGAAATCGTTTTCGGGCTAAACAGCGGCATGGCCGTGCTTACTCCGACTCGCGCGGCCGCGTCATCGGTCCTTCCGTCACTCTAAAAATAATCCTCCTTACCCCTTGCACCTTCCCAATGTTCGTCTTATGTTCTTGCTAGATGGTTTGGAAGAATTGGTGTCATGAGCTAGGCAGGCGCGAGGACATACAGGGCAAGGGTGCAGCCTCGCGCGCACCCGCGCGAAATCGGGAAACTTGCCAGCCTGCGGAGCGCTCAAGGGCCGCTCGCAGGGGTAGATTCCAAGTATATTCGCAAGTTCCGTGGGGAGAAGCGATGGTGCCTGCCGGCGGCGTCTTGAGTGACGTCAGCACATCGGAGGCCTGCCAAGCTTGAAGCCAGGCGGGTTTCGCGCCCTTCATTCCTGCTCACGTTCGCCACATGCGGACGAAACGGAAAAGGGGATCGAACGTCCCGCCTTTTTTATGGGCGAAGCGGCGTGAGTCAGCTCTGCATCGAGTAGCCGGCGGAGCGCACCGTGCGGATGGGATCGGTTTCGCCCTCGCCGATCAGCGATTTGCGCAAGCGGCCCACATGAACGTCCACCGTGCGCATCTCCACGTAAACGTCCGAGCCCCACACAGCATCCAGCAGCTGCTCGCGGCTGAAGACCCGGCCGGGATACTGCATGAAGTGCTCGAGCAGCCGGTATTCGGTAGGGCCAAGATGCACCTCGCGCCCCGAACGCAGCACGCGGTGCGCGGCGCGGTCGAGCACGATCTCGCCGTGCTTCAGCTGGTCCGCGGCAAGGCCCGGGCGGATGCGGCGCAGCACGGCACGAATCCGCGCGATCAGCTCGGCCATCGAGAACGGCTTGACGACGTAATCGTCGGCGCCGATTTCCAATCCGCGGATGCGGTCGGTCTCCTCGCCGCGCGCCGTCAGCATGATGATGGGAACGTTGCGCGTTTCCCGCCGGTTGCGCAGGCGGCGGCACACTTCAACGCCGGACGTTTTGGGGAGCATCCAGTCGAGCACCACCACGTCCGGCAGCTGTTCGTCCACGGCAATCAGCGCTTCCTCGCCGTCGCCGGCCAGGCGCGGCTCGAAGCCTTCGCGCTCAAGATTGTAGCGAAGAAGGGTGGCAAGCGCGTCTTCGTCCTCGACCACGAGGACAGACGGCTTCATGCCGGCTCTCCCGAGCTGCGCGCCGGCGGCTCCACACTGCTCCATTTCGGCCGCGGGTCCAGGAACTCCTCGCCGGCCACTTCGTACTGCACGATCTCCGCGATGCTGGTGCAGTAATCGCCGATGCGCTCCAGATTCTTGGCGACGAACAGCAGATGCGCGCAGGCGGCGATGGTGTGCGGATCGCCCATCATGTAGGTCAGCAGCTCGCGGAACAGGCTGTTGTAGTGCTCGTCGATATCCTCGTCGCGGTTCCAGACGTTCCGTGCCGCGTCGACATCCCCCGCGCTGTACGCATCGAGCGCCTCTTTCAGCCGGTCGCCGACCAGCTCACCCATTCTCTGCACCGAACGGGTCAGCGGAATCTCCGGATCGGCATGCGCGATCACCAGCGCCCGCTTGGCGATGTTCTTGGCGTAGTCGCCGGCGCGTTCAAGCACCAGGCTTAACTTCAGCGATCCGACCGTACGGCGGAGGTCCTGCGCCACGGGCTGGCGCAGGGCAATGAGCCGGATGGCTCCGCGCTCGACCTCATGCTGAAGCACATCCAGCCGCTCGTCTTCGATCACCACGCGTTCGGCAAGGCCCACATCCCTGTCTGCCACCGCGCGGACCGCCTGAGCCACCTGCGACTCGACAATCCCGCCCATGCGGATCACTTCCGCCTTCAACTGCTCCAGCTCTTCGCCGAAGAATTTGAGGGTATGCTCGGTCATCTACGGAATGGCTCCCATCGCCGCGGCGAAAATGTCTCCGTCATGTGCGCACCATGTGACAGATTTGCAAAGGTTTTGTGTCTGGCCCCGGCGCTAACCAAATTCCCCCTGCGGGAGAAAGACAGCAAAGACAGTGCCCTGCCCCGGCACGCTTTCAACGGCCAGCCCGCCCCGATGCCGGTTCACAATATGCTTTACGATTGCAAGTCCGAGGCCAGTGCCGCCGATCTCTCCGCTCTTCTGCCCTGGAACGCGATAGAATCGCTCGGTCAGCCGGGGAAGGTGCTCGCGGGCAATACCACTTCCCTGATCCGCGATGCGGACCATCACATAACGCTGCTCGTGGGACCGCTCGGGCGAGACGAGGCAGACCCGCCCACCCCCCTGTTCCCGTAAGACATTGGCATCGGGCCCTTCGGCTTCGGGCTCGAACGATGCGCTCGCATTCACGCTGATCAACACCGTTGTTCCCTCGGGCGCATATTTCACCGCGTTATCGATCAGGTTCTGCATGACCTGCGCGATTTGATCCCGTTCGCCGCTGGCGACAACCTGGCTTCCCGCGGGCGCGGTCAGTTGCAGCCGGACGTTCTTGCCGGAACAAACCGGCAGCAATCCGTCGATGACTTCACGCGCCACCAGCGCCACATCGCAAACGCCGGAAGGCGGCACGCGCTCGTTCAGCTCGATGCGCGAAAGTGACATCAGGTCGTCGATCAGCCGACCCATGCGCCGCGCCTGAACGGACATGATCGCCAGAAAGCGGTCACGCGCCTCGATGTCGTCCCGGGCGTGACCTTGCAGGGTCTCCACATATGCCGTGATGGAAGCCAGCGGCGTGCGCAATTCATGGCTCGCATTGGCGAGGAAGTCCGCGCGCATGCGTTCCAGCCGCCGTGCGTCGGTCTCGTCGCGGAGAACGACAAGCGCCGATTGCCGGGCATCATTTTCGAGCATTTTCGTCCATACGCGAAAGGCGCGCGACTGGGGGCCGCCCGTCTCATAGGTCATGGTCCGGCCTTCGCCTGTCGCCAGCGTGTTCTCGACAGTGCCCAGGACTTCCGGGTGCCGGAGCACGGCGATCAGGCTTTCGCCGTCACCCCGGATGCGAAGCAGTTCCTGTGCTGCCGCGTTGCTGGCCATGACCCGAACCGGAGCGTTCGGCATAGCGGCCCGCTGGACAATGAGAACGGGGTCCGGCAGCAGGTCGACCACGGCAGCCAGAAGGGACAGGCGGTCGTTGGCCGTCGGCGTGGCCGCTGAGTCCGGCAAAGCAGCACTTTTTCGCCAGGGAAAGGACAGCACAGCCATGACCGCATTCTGCCTCTGAAGCATGACGCTTTTGCGACTCGCCGCTTGGGATTGGCGGGGCAACGTCATAAAACCGTGAAGATGGCCCAGTAAATGGCGCGATAGCGCCCAACGATCCACATAAGTCCTACCATGGTTTCCGCCACAGCCGTGTCCAGCCGACCGATGCTTGCCCAGGCGCGAGGGGCGCTGGCGGAGCCTTTCTTCCGTTATGCCTGCGGCGCGGCGGCAACTGCGCTGCTTTGTGCCATGGGCGGGCTCTGCATTCTGCTGGCGATCGGCGGATGGCCGGCACTATCGACCTTCGGCCTGAGCTTTTTCACCTCCACGACCTGGAACCCTGTGACCGACGTCTACGGCGGCGCCGGTCCCATCCTGGGCACCCTGATCACTTCCGTGGTCGCGCTTCTGATTGCTCTCCCGCTCGCATTTTTTACCGCCGTTTTCCTCACCGAGTTTTGTCCGCAATTCCTGCGAAGGCCCATCGGAATCGCGGTCGAGCTGTTGGCGGGAATTCCATCTATCGTCTACGGCATGTGGGGGCTTTTCGTCTTTGCGCCGGTGTTTGCAAAGTACGTGGAGGCGCCGCTGATGGCGTGGGCGGCGCCAGACTCGATCTGGGGAAAGATTTTCACCGGTATTCCCAACGGCTCCGGCGTGTTCACCGCGTCGATCATTCTTGCGATCATGATCCTGCCCTACATCGCGGCCACCCTCCGGGAGCTCTTCCTGTCGATCCCGCCGCGCGTGCGCGAAAGCGCTTATGGAATGGGCTGCACCCCTCTGGAAGTGGTATGGTCGGTGATCGTCCCTTATGTGCGCCGCAGTGCCATCGGCGCCGTGATGCTGGGGCTCGGCCGGGCGCTGGGCGAAACCATGGCCGTCACCTTCGTGATCGGCAATTCGCACCGTTTGCCGCGCGGCCTGTTCGATTCCGGCGCCACCATCTCCTCCATCATCGCCAATGAATTTGCCGAAGCGACCAGCCCCATGCACATTTCCGCGCTGCTCGCGCTTGGATTTCTGCTCTTCCTGATCACCTTCGCGGTGCTGGCCATTGCCCGCGCCCTTCTGGGGCACGGTCACGGAACATGAGCGGCTTCACTGGCATCTTCGATCGACGCGGCCGGCGCAGGCTAGCCAACGCCACGTTCGTAATCGTCTGCACGCTGGCGACCGTTGTCGCGCTCGTCGTTCTGGCGATCATTCTCGCCTCGCTGTTGCGCAAGGGAATCGGCGGGCTGGACCTGGCGGTATTCACCGAAGACACGCCGCCGCCTGGCGCGCCGGGCGGATTGCGCAACGCTCTTCTGGGATCGTTGTTTCTGTGCTCGGCGGCTATGACCATAGCCGTGACTGTGGGCATGCTGGCGGGGACCTGGCTTGCCGAATACAGCACCGACAATTGGTATGCGAAGACTGTCCGCTTCATCAACGACGTGCTGTTGTCCGCCCCATCGATCCTGGTGGGCCTGTTTGTTTATGTCATTGCCGTGCGTCCGCTGCACAGCTTCTCCGCCCTGGCGGGCGCGCTGGCGCTGGCGCTGATTGCCGCTCCCATCGTCACCCGGGCGACGGAAGATGTTTTGCGGCTGCAGCCCAGGGCATTGCGGGAGGCCGGCGCAGGGTTGGGCACGCCCATCTGGATCACAATCCGGCGCATTCTGTGGAAAGCCTCGGCCGGCGGAATCATCACAGGCGCGCTGCTGGCCTTCGCCCGCATTTCCGGTGAAACGGCGCCGCTGCTGTTCACCTCGCTCAACAATCAGTTCTTCAGCCTGAATCTGCTGAAGCCGATTGCCAATCTGCCGGTGACGATTTTCAGCTTCGCACTGAGCCCCTATGAGGACTGGCAGCGGTTGGCCTGGGCTGGTTCACTGCTGATTGCTTTCACCGTTCTGTCGATCAACACATTGGTACGCATTCTGGCAAGCAAGAGGCGGCGGACATGAACGATTTCGCTGGAAAGCCGTTTGCCGAGGCCTACGTTGCGCAGCAACCGGGTACGAACGAATTCGAACAATTCGTCGAAACCATTCCACCCGAAAGCACGAAGGTGGATATTCGCGGTCTCGATTTCTTCTACATGCGGAATCAGGCGCTTTATTCGGTAAGCCTTCCTGTCGCGCAAAATGCCGTGACCGCGATCGTCGGACCGTCGGGTTGCGGAAAGTCCACGCTGCTGCGCGTCATCAACCGCATTTATGCGCTGTATCCTGGACAGCGCGCCGAAGGGCAAGTGATGCTCGATGGCCAGAACATTCTCGACCGCAGCACCGATCTTCCCTGGCTTCGCTCGCGGGTCGGCATGGTGTTCCAGCAATCCACGCCGTTTCCCATGTCGATCTACGACAATGTGGCGTTCGGCGTCCGTCTCTATGAGAATCTGCACAAGGCGGAGCTCTCTGCGCGCGTGGAGGAAAGTCTGCGCCGCTCCGCGCTGTGGGAGGAAGTGAAGGACAAACTGGAAACCTCGGCGCTCGGGCTATCGGGCGGCCAGCAGCAACGGCTTTGCGTGGCGCGCAGCGTGGCGGTGAGGCCGGAAGTTTTGCTCTTGGACGAACCGGCGTCCGCACTCGATCCCATTTCAACCGCAAAGCTTGAAGAAACCATCGTGGAGCTGAAGCGCGACATTTCCATCGCCATCGTCACCCACAATCTGCAGCAGGCCGCGCGTGTGTCGGACCATACCGCCTTCATGTTCCTTGGCAGGCTGATCGAGTACGGCTCCACGGAACGCGTGTTCAACAATCCGCGCACATCGAAAGCGGCCGATTATGTCACCGGCCGATTCGGCTGATCTTCGAAAGTTGAGGAACCCGACGGGACTGGCCTGTTGACCGGCGTCCGGAACCGATGTCGAATGATAATCGTTGGCTAGCCGAACCCGGAGGTTGGTTGATGCCCCAGCGCGAATCCAAGGCAAGCCAGAAAGCGGCAAAGCGCGCGCAGAACCGCAAGATCGACGAACAGGTCGAGGAAACTTTCCCGGCCAGCGATCCGCCTGCCTTCATGGGCGGCAAGCATATTGTCGGCGCGCCGCAGAAACGCGAAACGCCGGCGCCCGATTGCGCCAAGCCCGATTGCGACAACCCGCAAGAGAAAGAGTGAACCTCGATGGCAACGGTTGATTTGATTATCATCCAGCCGCTGATCGCGCTGATCTTCGGCATTCTGATTCTGATGCTGCCACGGATCCTGAATTATCTGGTTGCGATCTACCTGATCATTGTCGGACTTGTGGGATTGTGGCCACACATTTTCGGCAGCCACGTCCTGCACTAGCTATTCCGCTGCGTGTGCCATCTTGCCGGCCGCATTAGCCATACGCTCCTCAGCCATCCGGTCCGCGATGGCGTTCGTCGGCACGCTGTCAGCGTCTGAGCGCCGGAAAATTTCGGCAACCGTATCGGCGATTCCCAGGACGCGGCGCTCGATATCGGCATCGTCCCAACTGAAAATCTGCCCCGCCACCCGGATGATGCCGCCGCCATTGATGACATAATCCGGCGCGTAAAGCACACCGCGCTGCCGGAGCGATTCGCCGTGTTCATCGCGCGCCAGCTGGTTGTTGGCGCCTCCGGCGACGACCTTGGCGCGCAGCGCGGGAACCGTCCTGTCGTCGAGAATGGCACCAAGCGCGTTCGGAGAGAACACATCGCAATCGGCGGTCACGATCGCGTCGGGTGAAACCACCTCGGCCTTGAACGTCTCCGCCGCTTTGGCTGCGGCCTGCCGGTCGACGTCGGAGACGAGCAGCTGCGCGCCTTCCTGGTGCAGCTGTTTTGCCAGCCCCATCCCCACCTTGCCCATGCCCTGGATGGCGATGCGCATGCCCTTCGTGCTGTCCGTCCCGAACTTGTGCTTCACCGCGGCCTTGAGCCCTACGAAAACGCCCAGCGCCGTCAGCGGCCCGGAATCGCCGCCGGTCTTGCCGGGCTGATCGAACCCCGCCACATATTTCGTGCGCCGCGCGACAATCGGCAGATCCTTCGGCCCGATGCCCACATCCATTGCCGTGATGTAGCGGCCGCCAAGGGTGTTCACGGCGTTGGCATAGGCGAGCAACTTGGCTTCGCTTTTGTCCGTCGCCGGATCGCCGATGATCACGGCCTTGCCACCACCCAGCGGCAGTCCCGCGATCGCGCTCTTGTAGCTCATGCCGCGCGACAGCCGCAGCACATCCGTCAACGCCTCGTCACCGTTCGCATAGGGATACATGCGCGTTCCACCGCACGCGGGGCCAAGTGCCGTGGAGTGAATCGAAATAATGGCGCGAAGCCCGGATGCCTTGTCGTCGAAGAACGCGACTGTTTCGTGGTGATCGAAATCCGCGGCTTCAAACGCGCTCATCGAGGGCTCCGGAATATATAATGACGTGGGTGAAAAAGCGGCGGACCATACGCTCACGAAACCGTAATTGGCTTGCCTTTTCCAGAAGGCGCGCGCAACAGCCGTGCCGAACAGCCCACAGGCGCGCAACAAACCGCCTCAGCCGCCGACGGCTCCCAAGACCTCGCCCGGGGTGAGAACCTGCGGGAGAACGGCCGGCTCTGAGGCGTCCGGCGCGAAATAGAGATAAAGCGGAACGCCGGAGCGGCCATGGGCCTGCAGCAGCGCCGTGATCTCCGGGTCGCGGTTGGTCCAGTCGGCCACCAGGTAGACGATGCGGCGCCTGGCGAAGGCGCTTTGCACCGCGCTGTCCGAAAACGCCACCTTGTCGTTGACCAGGCAGGTGATGCACCACGCCGCGGTCGCATCGACGAACACCGCGCGGTGCTGCGCGCGCAGGCTGCTGAGTCGCGCCGCGCTATAGCGTTCCGCCGGAGTGCTTCCGCTGGCAAGCGATCGCGTTTGCGTATTGCCGCCAGGCGCAACAAACAAGGCCGTGAAAGCGAGCACCACAAGCAGCAATCCTGCCCATCGCAAGCCGCGCCAGCGCTGCGCTCCTTGCGCATTTCCAAACACCCACAGACCGAACGCGACGAGCAGTGCAAGTCCCAACAGCCCAACGGTGCGCGCCTGATCGGTTTCAAACCCCAGCACCCAGAGCAGCCACAGCGCCGTCGCGTACATCGGAAACGCCAGCAGCTGGCGGAAGCGGATCATCCAGGTGCCGGGCTTCGGCAGCCATCGCGTCAGCGCCGGTGAAATTCCAATGAGCACGAAGGGCGCCGCAAAGCCGATGCCCAGCGCAAGAAAGACCAGCAGCGAAACCACAATACTCTGCGTCAGCGCGTAACCCAAGGCCGCCGCCATAAACGGCGCGGTGCACGGCGCCGCGACCGCGACCGCGAGCACGCCGGTGAAAAACGCGCCAACGCTACCACCCCGCCGCGTGAAGCTTTCCCCGGCACCGACACCGGGCACCTCGAACACGCCGGAGAGATTCAGTCCCACCATAAAGATCAGCAATGCGAACGCGGCCACCGCCATGGGATTCTGCAACTGGAATCCCCAGCCGATGGCGTTGCCGCCGGCCCGCAACAGCGCGATCGCCGATCCGAGCGCCAGGAAACTCAGGACCGCACCGGCGCCATAGGCCAACCCTTCACGCGTGGCATGTGCGCGGTCCCCATGCGCGTGATTGGCGATAGCCAGCGCTTTCATCGCCAGGATCGGCAGCACGCACGGCATAAGATTGAGGATCGCGCCGCCCAGCAGCGCGAACAGAATGGCCAGCGGCAGACTGACGCCGCCATCGGCCGAAGTCTGTGCAGTGGGAACGACGCCGGGCTTGGCATTGACCGTCATCGCCTGCACCGAACCATCGGACGATGTGAGCACAACAACGCCGGATAGCGTCTTGCCGATCCTCGCTTTCTTCGCCGGCTGCAGATGTAGCATGACTCCGCCGGAGGTTTCCGAAAAAAGTTGCGGCGCGAAATCGGTGATCGCCCCGGCCGCAAAGGGAAAGTACGCCGCCTGCTTCAGCTGCGACTTCGCCAAGGCCGGCGAGGCGATGAACAAATCGAGGCTGTCGCGGAGATCGAACGTCACGGGCCACGGCGATGGCGTTGGAATTTTCGCACGCGCCTCCGCGAACTGCTCGCGCACCGTGGCGTAAGGCGGCGACGGCGCAGCGCTCACCGTCAGCGACAATGTCAGCGGCTGGTCTTCCGGGATACAGACTTCCTTGCACACCAGCCAGCTGCCGGTCGCCTTCAGCGAAAACACATTGCCGGGCCTGGCATCGCGCGGCGCAGTGACGTTCGTGAGCAGCCAGACCTTGCCGGCGTAGCCATAGTTCATCAGCGGCCCGACCGGCAGGCGTTCGGGATATGGCCACTCAATGGCGCCGGCGCGCCAACCGGGGGGCAGCGACCAATGGATCTCCGTGGGAAGCCCCGCCTCGCCGGGATTGCGCCAGTAGGTGTGCCAGCCGCGCCGGATATTCTGCTCCAGCGCTATCGCCACCGTGCCACCGGGCGCGATCTCGCCCGTTTCCGCGATCACCCGCGCCCGCACTTTCGGCGCGGAATCCACCTGCGCCTCCGCCGCGGCGGTACACAGGAGCAGCCCGAAAATCGCGAGCACAAAGCGCATGCCCGCGGCTATACAGGCCCCGTGCCAGACTCGCCAGTTACCGCCCTACCCTCGCAGCGATGTGAATCTGCCATGGCGCCACCGTGAGGATCACCGGCGGCATCTATCGCGGCCGCGCGCTCGCCGGGCCGGCCGACGCGCGGGTGCGCCCGACCTCGGACAAGGTGCGCCAGGCGATCTTCAACATCCTAGCGCACAATGATTTTGGCATCGGCTTTGCGCTGGACGGCGCGCGCGTCGCCGATCTCTTCGCCGGCACCGGTGCGATGGGGATCGAGGCGCTGTCGCACGGCGCACGCTACTGCCTGTTCGTGGACGACTCCGCCGACAGCCGCGCGCTTATCCGCACCAACGTGGAAACACTGCAGCTGACCGGCACAACGAAAATCTGGCGGCGCGATGCCACGCAGCTCGGGCCCATGCCTGTGGGAAGCGGCGGGCCTTTCGATCTCGTGTTCCTCGATCCGCCTTATCGGAAAAATCTCGTGCCCGCCGCGCTGGCGAGTTTGATTGAGGGAAACTGGCTGACAGAAAACGCGCTTCTCGTGGCGGAAACAGCAGAGGATGAAGAATTCTCTGCGCCTGCCGGTTTCGTTTCGCTCGATGCGCGCGGCTACGGCGACACGCGCGTCTCGTTCTTGCGATTCACTTCCATATAACGGGTGTACCTATCTTCCCCCCAGTTACGGGGGAGGTGCCGAGCACGCATTCACGTGCGAGGCGGAAGGGCGATTTGCAACGCCCCCTACCGTCTCGCCGCTTCGCGGCGATCCACCTCCCCCACACGCGGGGGGGGGATAAGAGAAGAGCACACACGCAAAAACGAAATGGACGGAAAGCCGCGAAGCTTCCCGCCCATATCCGTGCATCATCGTGCGCTTCCGCGCTGCTGACCCGAAAAGTACAGTAGGCAAAACGCACCTGACGCGGGGGGTTCGACGGGGAAGGGGCCGCCTTTCGGCGATCCCCTCCGGGTCACGCACCATTTGGTCCTTTGACAGACCGCCTGTAGCGTCTCACCGAACGATTTGGGCGTCGTTTGGTGATAACATCGCCCTGTTATCCTGACGTTCGTACCTCCGTCAGGCACAGTCCCGTTGGCTTCCGCTCTCTCTTCGCGTCGCCTGCCTTGCGGCCAGCATCGCAATTTGATTTGCGGCACGGTCTGAAGCGTTTTCCGTCTTTCCATCAAGGGCGCCACCCCTGATTTCTTGCCGGCGCCTCAGTTGCAAGGAGCCTATGCCCGCCCTTTCGTGCGCGCAACAGAATTCGCTTGCAATTCCGGATTCATCCACAGGTGATTCGTTTCGCACGCGGAACCGGCAAGAAAATTTCGTTGCACTCGCAAAGCTATTTCGCGCTCTCGGTAATGTGTACCAGAAGTTCTGTCGCGCACTTCAATACCGGACCGCCGATGGAATCGTTCGCAATCGCGTCCCACGGACCTTCACCGAAACAAAGTCCATCGGAGACAACAAAGGTCACGCGAACTCCCGAACTTGGCGGAGGCAATCTTGCTTTGTCCCACAATCCGATCTGCTCGACAGCCGCTCTGGCAGCCGCGATCAGCGCCCGCGCTTTGGTTTCTATGTCAGGCGGCGCGGTTTCGAAGCTGGCCATCCTTCCGCTTTGATTGATGTAACGAATTCGGCCGTCCTCGAATGCCGCCAGCGTATCGAGTCCACCCTCTTGCGGCACTTCAACAATTACGCCGAGCAAAAGTTTTGACGGAATCGCTGTGCCGTGTTCTCGCAGCCACCGGAACGCCAACGCCCGGTATCGGCTTTCCTCACCCGCGTCATCGGCAATTGCCTGCACCTGGCTCGCGTCAGCCGCGGGATCGTTCAACAGATCACCGACTGAGGACCTTTGCGTTTTCGAGCGAAAGAGCTCGGGATGATCGCAGAACAACAGATTGTAGAGTAAGTCTCTGGCTTCGTCATTGTAAGGACGAGGCAACGAGACGCTGTCTGTTGATTCCGGGTCGCCGCCTGCAAGGCTAGAGGTCGGATTGGCAGAGCCAAAGCGCTTGAGAAAGTCCCTGAACATTCATTCTCCTTCGCGGTCAGCGGGAAAAATTTATTTCGTTACAATTTATCTACCACCGCGCATTCGGCCTTATATTGTCGCGCATGACTGCGCACATCACATCGCTGTTCCATTCCGTCATGGCCGGGCTCGTCCCGGCCACCCATACGCGCAGTCGCGCATCGCGTTCATGGATGGCCGGCACAGGGCCGGCCAAGACGCGCGGAAATGGTGGAGATGATGCGCATGTTTTCGCGCGAATCCTTGACATCGACTGCTCATCGGATGCGCGAGCCACAACATGTGGTGTTTTGGTAGATCGCAGGGGGAGGGGGTGGGCCCGCTTACCACCAAACAAAACGAACAATTCCGCTTCGCGGTTTAGCGCCTGCCGAACAGGCGCTCGATGTCAGCCAGCTTCAGTTCCACATAAGTGGGGCGGCCGTGGTTGCACTGGCCGGAATGCGGCGTGGATTCCATCTCGCGCAACAGCGCGTTCATTTCTGTGGCATTCAGCCGGCGGCCGGAGCGCACCGAGGTGTGGCAGGCCAGGGTGGCGGCGACATGATCCAGCCGTTCCTTCAGCGACGCCGCGGAACCGCGCTCCGCCAGTTCGTCGGCGAGATCGCGCAGCAGCGCCGCCACGTCGATCTGGCCAAGCAGCGCCGGCATCTCGCGCACGATCACCGCATCCGGCCCGAACGGTTCCACCACGAGGCCGAGCTGCGCGAATTCTTCCGCGCGCGCGGCGATGCGGTCCACTTCCGCGGGATCGAGCGACACCACTTCGGGAATCAGCAGCGGCTGGCGCGCCACGCCGCCATTGGCGAGACCTTTCTTCATCCGTTCGTAGACGATGCGTTCGTGGGCTGCGTGTTGATCGACGATGACGATGCCGCTTTCCGTCTGCGCCACGATATAGTTCTCGTGAACCTGCGCGCGCGCCACGCCGAGCGGAGAATGGTCCGTAGGCGGATCATCTATCGGCTCGACGCGGGCCGCTGCGATGTGTTGCTCGCCATTGGCGAACAGCGGCGCATGGTATTCGCGTGCGTCCTCAGAAAAGCCGGTTGTCAAAGGCGCATGAGGCATACCATGGAAAGGTCCTGTCTGCGGCCGTAGGGCCGCCAGCGCCTCGCTCGACACAGTGGTGGACGTGCGATGCGCGGCTTCGTGCAGCGCCGACTTCAGCGACGACACGATGAGCCCGCGCACCAGGCCGGAATCGCGGAAGCGCACTTCCGTTTTGGCGGGATGCACGTTCACATCCACGAACGCGGGATCGCAGTCGAGAAACAGCGCCAGCGCGGGATGGCGGTCGCGCGCCAGATAGTCGGCATAGGCGCCCCGCACCGCGCCGATCAGCAGACGGTCGCGCACCGGCCGGCCGTTGACGACGAGGTACTGCATCGCGGATGTGGCGCGGTTGTAGGTCGGCAGCCCGGCGAAGCCGCCGATGCAAATGTTCTCGCGCTGCGCTTCGACCGGCGCGGCGTTGCCGGCGAAGTCGCGGCCCATGATCGCCGACAGCCGCCGCAACCGGCCGTCGACGAGATTTGCTTCTGCTTCCAGCGCCAGCACGCGGCGTCCGTCCAACGTTAGCATGAAAGCGACATCAGCGCGCGCCATGGCGAGGCGCTTCACCACATCGAGAATGGCGAGTTCTTCGGAGCGTGTGGACTTCAGGAACTTGAGACGCGCCGGCGTGGCGAAGAACAGGTCGCGCACTTCAACACGCGTGCCGGATTGTCCGGCCGCCAGGAAAGCACACGGCGCCGGCCCGCGCACCTCGCCTCCTTCCACCCTGATTTCATGGGCTTCGCTCCCACGCGTGCGGCTGGCGATGCAAAGCCGAGCCACGGCGCCGATCGACGGCAGCGCTTCGCCACGAAAGCCCAGGGTGGCGATGTGCGAAAGGTCGTCCTCGCCATCGGCAACAGACAGCTTCGACGTTGCGTGGCGTTCGACCGCGAGCCGCAGCTCTGGCGCCTTCATGCCGTGGCCGTCGTCTTCGACCACGATGAGATCCGCGCCACCACTACTCGCCGCAATGTCGATGCGTGTCGCGCCGGCGTCCAGCGCATTCTCCACCAGCTCCTTCACGGCGCTCGCAGGGCGCTCCACCACCTCGCCCGCCGCGATGCGGTTGACGGTGCCCTCGGACAGCTTGCGGATGCGCGTTTCCGATTCGGCGCTCATGCGCCGAAGTCTAGCAGACGCCACACGCACGAACTTGCGCGCCGAACTTTCGTCAACAGCTCAGGGGTGCGGATTTGGAGCGGGGGCGTCCGCGGCCGGCATTCGCGCCTGTTCCTTGGGCTTTGCGGCCGTTGTGGACGAGACGGGCGGCTTTGGCCCCGGCGCCCCGGTTTTGGGCACGGCGGGTTTGGATGGCGGCGTCGCCGGTTGGATGGGTTTGCCAGGACCAGGCAACGGCCGGGCGGGAGCGGACCGTCCGGGCAAACTGCCGGCGATCACGATGGTCAGCTTGTTGGGATTCAGCAGCCGCTTCGCCACCCGCTTCACATCGTCCAGAGTCACTGCATTGATCAGCGCGTTGCGCTTGCCGATGTAATCGATGGGCAGGCCAGCGCGCTGAAACGAGTTCAGCTGGCCGGCAATTCCGGCATTGGACGAGAACGCCATCGGGAAGGACCCCGTGAGATAGGTTTTCGCGTCCGCCAGCTCCTTTTCGGTGGCTCCCGTCTCGGCGAAGTCCTTCATCGTTGCGCGGGCTACGTCCACGGTCTGGCGCATCGCGGCGGCGCGGGTCGCCACCTGCACGGCGAAAATTCCGGCCTTGCGAAGGGTATCGAGCGAGCTGCTGATTCCGTAAGTCAGTCCGCGCTTTTCGCGCACCTCCTGCATCAGGCGCGAGGAAAAGCCGCCGCCGCCAAGAATGTAGTTGGCGACATAGCCGGGGATGAAATCGCGGTCGCTGCGCAAGATGCCGGGCAGGCCCATGACGACGTTGGGCTGCGGAACGGGCATCGGGATCACTTTCGTGCCCGGCGCGCCAAGGCGTTTGGGTGCAGGCAATGGCGGCGCCCATTTCACCGCCAGCTGGCCGAAGGCACTGCCGATCAGCATTTTCAGCGTATCGGGATCGGCGTCTCCGGAGATGGAGAGCTTCAGTCCGTTGCGCACCCAATGCGTGCGCGCGAAAGTCCGCAAATCGTTCCGGCTGATGCGGGAGATGGATGCAACCGTGCCGTTGATCGGATGGGCATACGGATGGTCGCCCATGAATGTCGCCATGAAGGTTTTGGAGGCGACATCCTGCGGATCGACATCTTCCTCCTGCAGGCCGGCGACAATTTGCGCGCGCACGCGGGAAATGGCGTCGGGATCGAAGCGCGGGCGGGTCAGCGCAAGCCCCAGCAGGCGGAACGCTTCCTTCGCGTTCTCCTTCAGGGTGACGAGCGAAATCACAAGATAGTCGCGCGTCGGCGTCATGCTGAGCCGGATGGCCTTGTTGCTCAACGCCGATTGATAGGCTTGCGACGTGAGATTGCCGGCGCCTTCGTTGAGCATGTCGGCCGTGAAGGCGGCGAGGCCGGGTTTGCCGGCTGGGTCGTAAGCCGAGCCGGCCGGAAGCGCCGCCGTCATCGCGATCATGGGCAGGGTGTGGTCTTCCACATACCACACCTGCACGTTCTTCCCCATGTCGAGGCTTTTGACGTTCACGGCGCTCGCCGTGACGGGCATCAATGAGGCGGCGGCCAGAATAAGAAGGGCGAACAGGGCTTTCACTTGCTCGCACCCGATTGCGATGCTGGCGTCAGATACGCGGTCACGGCTTCCCGGCGATTAAGCTGGTGCGCTGCGGCTTGCCGAACCGCCTCCGGTTGCACTGCTTTGATGCGGTCCGGCCATTGATCGACATCGTCGATGGTCAAACCGATGACCAGGGCCTGCCCATAAGTCGAGGCCATCTGATACTGGTTGTCCTTGCGGTAGGTGGCGGCGGCGATGAGTTGGGTTTTCGCGCGGTTGAGATCGCCTGAGCTGGCTGGCGCGGCAACATATCCCCGGATCACGTCATCGACCGCTTTCTCCAGCTGCTCGAGCGACACGCCGGGTCGGGGAATCGCGTACACGCTGAACTCCCCCGAATCTCGGTTGTAGCCGTCGTATGAGGACCCCGCATCCGACGCCAATTTCTTCTCGACGACCAGTTCACGATACAGCGTCGCCGTCGAGTCTCCGCCAAGCGCCTGCGCCAGGGTTTCGAGCGCTTCGGCCTCGCCCGGCTTGCCTTCCGTGTAGCTGGCAACGCGATAGGTCCGAAAGAAAAGAGGGACCTTCACGTCCGCGCGCGAAACGGCCAGCCTCGTCTCGCCCATGCGCGGCGGCTGCGCGAATTCCCAGCGAGGGACAAGCTCGCGCGCCGGCAGCTTGCCATATTCCGCTTCGGCCGACTTGCGCACCTCATCCGGCGTAACATCCCCTGCGATTACGAGGATGGCGTTATTGGGAGCGTAGTGGTGGGCATAGAAATCCTGGGCCGCGACCCGGTCGATGCGGCGGATTTCTTCGGGCCATCCGATCACCGGCCGTCCATATGGATGCGTCATGTAGAGGGCGGCCTGCACCTGTTCGCGCAGCAGGGATTGCGGATCGTTGTCGACGCGCATGCGGCGCTCTTCCATGACCACGTCGCGTTCGGTACGGACGTTGGCGTCGGAAAGATCGAGATGGGCGATGCGATCCGCTTCAAGCTGCATGACGACCCGCAGACGTTCTTTAGCGATCTGCTCGTAGAACGCCGTGTAGTCATGGGTGGTGAACGCGTTGTCCTCGCCACCGTTTCGCGCAACCGTGGTGGCGAACGCGTCGCCGGGATTGCTCGTGGTTCCCCGAAACATCATGTGCTCGAAGAAATGCGCCAGCCCGCTGATGCCCGGCGGATCGTCGACCGCGCCAACGCGGTACCACAGCATTTGCGTGATAACAGGCGCGCGGTGATCCGGAATCACCAGAACCTGCATGCCGTTCTGCAGCGCGAACTGAAACGGCCTTTCGGATTGCGCGTGCTGCGCGGGCGCGGCAGCCGTCAACGTGAAGAGAGCGGCCGCGAGTACGCCTTGTGCAAGGCGCCTAGAAAATTCCATCGAGCCAGCCGCCGCTGTCTTTCTTGTGATCCTGCCCCTGCGGCGCCGGCGGCGCGTTCTTCCCTGCATCGATCCGGGCTTTCTCCGTATCGGCATCGAGCGGCGCTTCGCTCGTATTGTTGGAACTGAACAACAGCCGGTCCGTGAAGCTTTCGTCGGCGCTGTCCAGACCCCGGTTGTCCGCAGTTATCTGCTGCCGGATGGAGTCGCTGGCCGTGGCGGCGCCCGACTGCGCGAGAAGCATCTTTTCGCCCTCGCTGTAGCTGCCGGTGATCGCGCTCGCCGCCGTTTTGGGGTCGCTGTTATAGAGAGCGGCCTGGGCGCTCTCGGTGGGAGAAACCTGGTTCAACGGCGGCGCGCCGGGCTTTGGGGGCTTCAAATTGTAGTCCGGAGGAATGATCAGCGGCGCCTTGCTCACCACCGCAAATTCGTCCGGCGGCGACTTGTCTCCGCCCACCACATTGCGAACCGTTTCGCATGCTGTCAGCGAAAGTGCCAATCCTGCCAAGCCTGCAAGCAACACGGGCTTGCGTGCGCGATTACTCCACATCGGTAACTCCCGGGCTTTCTTTGGCGGCTGCGGTTATGGGTTCCGGCCGCAGCAAGGCATCATACAGGAGTGCGCCGACCCCCACGGTGATGGCGCAATCCGCAACGTTGAACACATACCAATCGTAGCCCCGGAAATAAAAGTGAAAAAAGTCGGCAACCCGGCCATATACGAGCCGGTCAATCAAATTGCCGATGGCGCCTCCGATCACAAGGCCGAGACCGACAGCAAGCGAAGTCCGGTGCGCATTCCACAACCACCAGCCCAGAGCTGCCACGGCAACGACGGAAAAAAGGGCCAGAAAGGCGGTGCCGAGCAATCCACGGGCGGGAAACAGGCCATAGCTGACGCCCGGGTTCCAGACCATCACAAGATTGAAAAAGGGCAAAACCGGAACGGCGGAACCCGGCAACATGTCCCGGAAACCCAAGCCGTAGAGCAGCAGGAGCTTGCTTGCCTGATCGAGCACCAGCGCGGCCATCGCGCCGATGAAGCCCCAATCGCGCACCGACAATTTCATGCGGACACACGCGCCAAGGCGTCCACGGCGTCCGAACAGCGATTGCAGAGATCGGGATGCGCGGCATTGCTGCCGACTTCCGTCAGGATCATCCAGCAGCGCGCGCATTTGTCGCCTTGGGCATGTTCGAAACGGACGGCAACACCTGGAACGTCGGGCAGGAGGAAGACATCGTCCGGCGCCGAGACCTGGGCGAGATGGATGCCGGAGGTGATGGCGATTTCAGAGAGATTAATGCCTTCCACCATCGCGCGGTCCGCATCGTTCTCCAGATAGATAAGCGGCGAAGCTTCAAGCGACGCACCGATCACCTTGTCCTTGCGCTTGACCTCAAGCGCTCCGGTGACGACGCGGCGCAGGTCGCGAATGCGATCCCATTTCCCGACAAGATCTTCATTTTGCCATTCCGTGGGCACCTCGGGAAATATCTGCAAGTGAACGCTTTCGTTCTCGCCTGCGAAGCGGGACAGCCAGGCTTCCTCCATGGTGAAGCACAGGATGGGTGCGAACCAGGTCACCACGCGGCGGAAATTCTCGTCGATAACCGTGCGCACGGACCGGCGGCGCACGCTATCGGCGCGGTCGCAATAGAGCGAGTCCTTGCGGATGTCGAAGTAGAAGGCGGAAAGATCGTTGGTGCAGAAGGCGAACAGCGCCGTGAAGACCCGGTTGAAGTCGTATTGCGCGTATCCCTCTCGCACCAGTGCATCCAGCGCGGCGAGACGCGCCAGCATGTAGCGCTCGAGCTCCGGCATCTTGTCTAGCGAGATGCGCTCGGCCTCCGTGAACCCGGAGAGGTTGGCCAGCATGAAACGGATGGTGTTGCGCAGCCGGCGATACGACTCGACATTCGATTTGATGATGTCATCCCAGATGCGCAAATCGCCGGTGTAGTCGGCGCTGGCGGTGACGAGGCGCAGGATTTCCGCGCCGTTCCGTTCGGCGATAACCTGCGGCAGCAGCGTGTTGCCGAGCGATTTCGACATCTTGTCGCCGGACTCGTCCAGCACGAAACCGTGGGTGATAACCGCATCGTATGGCGCGCGGCCGCGTGTGCCGCAACCTTCCAGGAGCGAGGACTGAAACCAGCCGCGGTGCTGATCCGAGCCTTCGAGATAAACGTCGGCGTGATCGGCTTCGGGCCAGTGCGGATCGATTGGTTCTTCCACCGTGAACACATGCGTGGAGCCGGAATCGAACCAGACATCCAGAATATCCTTGACCTGTTCATACTCTGATGCGTTGCGGCCGGCGCCAAGAAAGCGCTCGGGCGGTGAATTGATCCACGCATCCGCGCCTTCCTTTTCGAAGGCGTCCGAGATGCGCGCGTTCACTGTAGCGTCATTGAGAATCGCGCCGCTTTCCTTGTGGACGAAGATGGCGAGCGGCACGCCCCAGGCGCGCTGGCGCGACAGTACCCAGTCAGGCCGCGTTTCCACCATGGAGCGCATACGGTTCTCGCCCGCAGGCGGAAACCAACGCGTGTCGCCGATCGCCTGCATCGCCAGCTGGCGCAAGGTTTTGCCATTCGAACCTTCGAACGGCCGATCCATCGCCGCGAACCATTGCGGCGTGGCGCGGAAGATCACCGGTGCCTTGCTCCGCCAGCTGTGCGGATATTGATGCCGCAATGTGCCTTTCGCCAACAGCGCGCCGGCTTCCGTCAGTGCATCGATCACCGCGCGGTTGGCATCGCCGTCCTTCTTGCCATCGCGCGAAAGAATGAACTTGCCTTCGAACCCCGGCGCGTTTTTCGTGAAGGAGCCGTCCTCTGCTACGACATTGAATGCTTCCGGATGCTCGCGCGTGTAATTCGGAAAATTCGCGAGTATCAATTCAAAGTCGTCTTCCCCATGCCCCGGCGCGGTGTGCACGAAGCCCGTACCGGTATCGGCCGTTACGTGCGCTCCCGGCAGAACCGGCACTTCGAAATCAAACCCCCTGCCGTTGAGTGGATGATCGCAAAAATTGAACTGCCGCGGATTTGCGTTCCGGATGCGCGACCACTTCTTGACCTTAGCGTGTTCAAACACACTAGCTGCCAAGGTGTCGGCGATCACCAACATCTCACCGGTCTTGGCAAGAGAACCGTCAGAAATTTCATCGACCGAGTACAGGCCGTATTCGATAGTTGCCGAATATGCGATTGCACGGTTTCCGGGGATCGTCCACGGAGTTGTCGTCCAGATTACGACGCTGGCGTTTTGCCAAATGGATAGCTCCTCGTTCCCGCGCGCATTTACGCCATTGATTGGGAACTTTACGTAGATCGTCGGAGAGGTTTTCTCCTTGTATTCAACCTCGGCTTCCGCGAGCGCGGTTTTCTCCACAGGCGACCACATCACCGGACGGAAGCCGCGATAAAGCAATCCGTTGGCTGCGAATTTGTGCAACTCGCGCGCGATGGCTGCTTCGGCGCGATAGTTCATCGTTGTGTACGGGTGGTCCCACAACCCGATGCAGCCGAGCCGCTTGAACTGCTCGCGCTGCACATCAATCCATTTCTCGGCGAAGGCGCGGCAGTCGCGGCGCAACTCGGCAACCGGCACCTGATCTTTCGATTTGCCTTCGGCGCGATAGCGCTCCTCGATCTTCCACTCGATGGGAAGGCCGTGACAGTCCCAGCCGGGAACGTACGGCGCATCCTTGCCCAGCATTCCCTGGCTTCGCACCACGAAGTCCTTCAGTATCTTGTTGATGCCGGTGCCGAGGTGAATTTCGCCGTTCGCATAAGGCGGCCCGTCATGCAGGATGAACAGCGGCCGGCCGTTCGCGGCGGCACGCATGCGGCTGTACAGATCCATTTCCGCCCAGCGCGCCAGCCATTTCGGCTCCGCTTCCGGCAGCCCCGCCTTCATCGGAAAATCCGTCTGCGGCAGGAACAGCGTGCTGCGATAGTCGGGGGCGGTTGATTCAGGCTTGGGCATGAATCACGTCTAACAGCGCACTCCGGCACGGTCCAGCGCCGCAGCCGCCGCTTCACAATCCGTGGCCATCTGTGCCTTCAGCTGCTCGACGGTGTCGAATTTCATTTCGGGCCGCAGATAGGCGACCAGCTCCACTGCCAAATGTTTGCCGTAGAGGTCGCCGGAGAAGTCGAACAGAAATGTCTCGAGCAGCGGTGTCTCTGTGGAAAACATGGGCCGGATACCGAGGCTGGCAACGCCGCAATGCAATGCCGCAGGTTTTTCGTTTTCCACCAGCGTGGCGCGCACCGCATATATCCCGAATGCCGGTTTCAGGTACCCGTCGAGCCGCATATTGGCAGTGGGATAGCCAAGCGTTTTGCCACGCGCAGCACCGTGCTCCACCCTGCCCTCGATTGTCCACCAATGCCCGAGCAAATCGGCAGCCTCTTCCGGCTTGGCATTGCGTAACGCCTTGCGGATATCGCTTGAGGAAATCTTGTCGGAACCGTTGGCCCTGACCGGGTCAAAAACATCCACGGCAAGACCGGAGTGCCTTCCAGCTTCGGCGAGAAACGCGGCATCGCCCGTCCGGCCCTTGCCGAAACGAAAGTCTGCGCCAACAACAACGCCGCGCGCTCCGATTCCGCGTACCAGGACATCGGCCACGAATTCGCTGGAACTTTTGCCCGCCATCTCCGCGTCAAACGGAAGCGCGTACAGATTTTGCACACCATGCTGGGCGAGCAGCCGGGCCTTGGTTCGAAGCGGCGTAAGGCGGAAGCATTCGGCTTGCGGCTTGAAGAACTCCTGCGGATGCGGTTCGAAAACGAGCACGCCAAGCGGCGCACCCCGTGCCTTCGCCAATTCACCGGCATGTGCCAACAGTGCCTGGTGGCCCAGATGCACGCCATCGAAATTTCCGATAGCGACGACCGCTCCTCTGCTGGAATTCGGCGGGTCGCTATAGTGGCGAACGATCTGCATCAGGCCTTTGGCCGCGTTGGCGGCATGACCAATGCCTCGCCTTCGACGACCACCGTGTCCCCCACCTTGCAGACGCAATCGAACTGCACGCGACGCTTCTCCGGGACGACTTCCCGCACCGTGCAAATAGTCGTCACCGTGTCGCCGATGCGAACCGGGGCCTTAAAACGTGAGTTGGCGCTGATGAAGACCGTGCCCGGCCCCGGCATCTTCATGCCCAGCACGGTCGAGATGTAGCTGAGGCAAAGGACGCCGTGCGCGATGCGGCCGCGAAAAATGGTTTTGCGGGCGAACTCCTCATCGAAATGTACGGGATTGAGGTCACCGCTGATCTCGCCAAACAGCATGACATCTTGCTCGGTCACTGTCTTCGAGAAACTCTCGCTCATGCCCGGCTGCAGTTGATCGATGTAGTATTGCACGTGATTTTTCCTTTGATGAGCAGCGGATTAGCGGAAGCGCGGGCTACCACACAAGCGTTCGCATTGCCGCTTTCGGGTGCGCATCCGGAGTTACAAACAGTTGCGCGAGACCTTTGGCGGTCAGTTCGCCCAGATGCGCGGCATGAATGCCCTGCGCCACGAACAGCGCATCGATGCCAGCGCGGTTGGCGCCTTTGATATCGGTATCGGCGCCATCGCCCACCGCCAGCGGATGCAGGACATTCCTACCTGCCGCCTGCCGCGCCAGAGCCAGCGAGGCTTCGTAGATGGGTGGGTGGGGCTTGCCGTAATAGATCACGCTGCCACCTAGCTTCTCGTAGGCTTCCGCAAGGGCGCCAGCGCACCAGATGAGCTTGTCGCCGCGTTGCACGACAATGTCCGGGTTGGCGCAAAGCATGGTAAGATTTCTTGCGCGCATTTCCTGGAACAGTGCGGCGTAGTCGTCTGCCGTTTCCGTGTCGTCGTCGTAGAGTCCGGTGCAAAGCACGACATCGGCGCTTGCGACGTCCACGCGTTCGATATCGAGGTCACCCAGCACGCCGCCGTCGCGATCGGGCCCGAGATGGTAGACATTCAGGGTGCGGTTTACTTCCGCAATGCGGCTTTGCATGTCCTCCCGCGCCAGCCACCCCGACGAAACGATCGCATCGTAACAATCGAGCGGCACGCCAACGCGCGAAAACATCGATTCCACATCCACAACCGGGCGGGGCGCATTGGTCAGCAGGATCACCGGCCCGCATTCGGCGCGAAAGCGATGCAGCGCCTCAACGGCGGGATCGAACGCGATGCGTCCGTTGTGCAGCACGCCCCAGACATCGCAGAGCAGCGCGTCGTAGTTGCCGGCAATCTCGGAGAGGCCCGACAGAACAGGAATCGTCGTCATTTGCAAAATTGCCGCGCGCTATCCTCTCGCTGGGACCCACATGCGGATCTCCACGCGGTGGTCCCCCGGCACGCTGATTTGACGGCCGCTGCGCAGGTGAAGCCGGGTGGCGCTGCTGCCGCGGTTACCGATCCGCCCGCGACGAACGCCACCGGCGATCAGGCTGTCAGCAACAATCCGCGCACGCTCGCGCGCCAGGCTTTGCCCTGATGCGGTCGTCACATCGGTGAACGCCGTTACATACAGCAAGGTGCGATCATACCGCCGCGCGATCGCAGCGATGGTGGCGACGGCCGAACTACCCCGCCTGGTCAGCTCCGGCGAGGCATCTTCGAACAACACCTGATCAAGCAGGCCCACCACGATCTGGCTGCCGGGCCGCGCCAGGCCGCCATTGGTACTGCGCAAGCCTTCGCGCAAATCGTGCGCCGCCGCATCCATGTAGCTGGCCACTGTGACGAACCGGGCTGGCGCGACAGCAGGCAGGATCGGCCGCGCTGCGGCCGCGGGACGGGGCACGGGACGCGGGGCTGCCGCGCTGGCAACGGCTTGGCTGTGAAGGCGGCCTGCCGGCGGTCGGGATACCTGCGGAGCCGGTGCCGCACAGGAGGCCAAAAGACAGAGGATGGCCGACGCAGCAAGCCGTTTTGTCAAAAACCCCTCCACATCTCGCGCGGCCGCTCCAGAGCAGCCACCATCTTTGTGACAGGCCGGTGGCGATTCTCACAAGGGGGTGCGGTCTTTCCACGGCAGGCCGGAAGACAACCCTGCAAAAACAGCCAAATTGTCATCGCTTAACATGTGTTAAGGCGTTGATTCCGAAAACTGTTTAGCGCTGCACCCGGGCCGCTTCGCCACCCCGACGGCGGAGTTGCCCAGGAGTGCGGCAGGCGAAAGCCTGTCGCTCTCCACCAACTTCATGTGGTTGGACACCGCTCCCCGGCTCCAGACTCAAGGCGCCTTCTTCGCAATTGGGCTAAGGACAGCCGCCCTAGGCCGCGATCCCCAGCACGTCCTCGGCGCTCTTGAAGGGAAGGTTTTGTGCCTCGGCCACCGCACCGTAGGTCAGCGTGTTCTTGTACACGTTGAGGCCGGCACGCAGATGCGGATTGCGCTTCATCGCCTCTTCGGGACCAAGATCCGCCAGCAGCTTGGTGAACGGAAGCGTCGCATTGTTCAGCGCGAAGGTGGAGGTGCGCGCCACCGCGCCCGGCATGTTGGCGACGCAGTAGTGGACGACACCGTCCACCATGTAAGTGGGATCGGCGTGCGTTGTCGCATGCGAAGTCTCCGCGCAGCCGCCCTGGTCGATGGCGACGTCGACGATCACGGAGCCTTTCTTCATCTGCTCGACCATCTTGCGCGTGATCAGCTTGGGCGCCGCCGCGCCTGGCAGCAGCACGCCGCCGATCACAAGATCGGCGCCGATCACGTGCTCCTCGATGGAATCGATCGTGGAGAAAACGGTGTTGAGCATGGAGCCGAACTGGAGATCGAGCTCGTTCAGCCGGTGCAGTGAAACGTCGAGAATGGTGACGTGCGCTTCCAGACCCATTGCCATGCGCGCGGCATTGGTTCCCACCACGCCGCCGCCGAGCACCACCACCTTCGCCGCGGGCACGCCGGGCACGCCGCCCAGCAGCATGCCACGGCCGCCTTGCGCGATTTCCAGCGAATGCGCGCCGGCCTGGATCGACATGCGGCCGGCCACTTCGCTCATCGGCGCGAGCAGCGGCAGGCCGCCGCGCGCATCGGTCACCGTTTCATAGGCAATGCAGATGGCGCCGCTTTCCATCAGGCCCCTCGTTTGCTCGGGGTCCGGCGCCAGATGCAGATAGGTAAACAATGTCTGTCCCGGGCGCAGCCGCTTGATCTCGACCGGCTGGGGCTCCTTCACCTTTACGATCATGTCGGCACTGGCGAAAACTTCATCCGCGTTCGGCAGGATGCGCGCGCCCACCCGCGTGTAGGCGTCGTCATAAAGACCGATACCGTCACCGGCCTTGGTTTCAACGGACACCTCGTGTCCGCGCGCCGTCAACTCGCGCGCCACCGCCGGCGTCATGCCGACACGATATTCGTGGTTCTTGATTTCCTTTGGCACACCGATGCGCATCGAAATTCCTCTTTCAGATCAGGCGGACCAGCGCTCCTTCACTTCCAGGAAGGCGACGAAATAGAACGCCGCGCATTCCAGGATGGCCGCCGCCCGGACGATTTCCGGGTCGATTACCCGATTTGTCGCCGCGAGCAAAGCGCCCGTGCCCCAATAGAGCAAAACGGTCAGCGCCGGCGGGACGAGCAGCACCAATAAAATCAGCAGCAGCCGCCTGAGCGCAAGCACCATTCGCGCTTTCACGTTATCCCGTTCAATACGTTGCGTATCGTCTCAGCGATCCGCGCAAGATCGGCTTCGCTGGCGATCAGCGGCGGGGAGAGGGCGATGGTGTCGCCGCTGACGCGCAGCACCATGTCTTGGCCATGGAAAGCACGCTGGATGACATCGTAGCCGCGGCGGCCAGGCGCGGCAGGATCGGATTCCAGCTCGATGGCCGCGGCCATGCCGACGTTACGGATATCGGTCACGAACGGCGCGTTGCGCAACGCGTGCACCGCATCCTGCAGCACCGGCTCAAGCATGCGGGCGCGGGCGAACAAATCCTCCTCGCGGTAGATATCGAGGGTTGCCAGCGCCGCGGCGCAGGCGAGCGGATGCGCGGAATAGGTATGGCCGTGAAACAGCTCGATCTGATGATCGGGGCCGCCCATGAAGGCGTCATGGATTTTGTCTGATACGATGATGCCACCCATCGGCACCGCGCCGTTGGTGACGCCCTTGGCGAAGGTGATGATGTCCGGTGTCACGTCATGCCGCTCGGCGGCGAAAGCGTGGCCGAGCCGTCCGAAGGCTGTGATCACCTCATCGAAGATGAGCAGGATGCCGTAACGGTCGCAGATCGCGCGCAGGCGCTTCAGATAGTCGTGGGGCGAAGCAAACACGCCGCCCGATCCCGCCATCGGCTCCACGATGACCGCGGCGATGGTTTCGGCACCGTGCAGCGCAACGAGACTTTCCAATGCATCGGCAAACTCCGCGCCGCTTTCCGGCTCGCCGCGGGTGAAGCGTGACTCCGGATGGTAGGGCAGCGGCAGATGATCGTCCGTGCCCGGAAGAAGTGGGCCATAGGGCTTGCGGTTGTTGCCGATGCCGCCGACCGAAATGCCGGCCATCGTCACGCCGTGATAGCCCTTCTCGCGGCCGATCAGGCGGAAGCGGCCGCCCTGCCCGATCTTCTGGAAATAGGCGCGAGCAACCTTCAACGCGGCATCGCAAGCCTCCGATCCCGAATTGACGAAGAACACATGCTCCAGGCCGTCGGGCGCCAGCGCCGCGATCCGCTGCGCAAGCACAAACGCTTGCGGATGCGCGAACTGGAAGTTCGGCGCGTAGTCGAGTTCGCGCGCCGTGCCCGATATGGCTTCCGCGATTTCGGTTCGGCCATGGCCCGCATTGACGCACCAAAGGCCGGCGCAGGCATCGAGCAGCGCGCGGCCGCTCGCGTCGTAATAGTGCATGCCCTGCGCGCGTGTCAGCATGCGCGGCGCTGTCTTGAAATGCCGGTTCGGGGTGAAGGGAAGCCAAAAGGCGGAAAGGTCGTTCGGCGCGCGCATCGCGCACCCTAGCGCCCTGCCCGACGGCAGGGTCAAGCGGGCCTGGAACGATCGACCCCCGGGAGGTCACCCGCCGGGGGTCGAATCACACTTGTCTCTGCCTGAATCAAGGCAGATTCTGCCTAGTGGTGACGGCCACCCGCATGGGCGCGGAAGTGAACGCCGCCCACGCGCCCGTGGACGTTACCGATAGTGGGACGACCATGCCAACCGTGGTTGCCGATCCGCGGACGGCCGTGCCAACCGTGCCAGCCATGGCCGCCATGCCAGCCGCCGCGCCAGCCCGGATGATGCGACCAGTTCCAGCGTGCGTGACGCCAACCGCCCCAGTAGTGCCAGCCACCGCGGTGCCAGAACCATGGACGGCCGTGCCACCAGCGATAGTAATGCGGGCCATAGACCCAGCGGCCGCCGAGGAAAACGCCGCCGGTGTAGGTCGGGTAGCCGCAATAGCCGCTGTAGTAGTAGTCATAGCTGCCGCAGGGGCCAGGCGGATAATAGCCGGGGCCATAGTAATAACCCGGCACGCCGATGCCGATGCCGATCGCGACCCGCGCTTCGGCGGGAGTCGTGGTCGCAAGCGTCGCGCCGCCGGCAATGCCGGCTGCCGCGATCGCGCCCGCGATAAACTTCTTCATTCGTGTCATTGCTCCGAATCCTCCGTCTCAACGCCCCTCCGGGCCATGCGCCGGAATATGTCGCCCGGCGCCTGAACGTCGTATGAACGATCCTGTCACTTGGATGACAGCCAAACCTGGCCGAAAGGCCGCTTTCAGGGGGCGGCGGTCCGGCGTTTCACCTTTTCGCGAATCTTCTCGGCGGCGCGCTTGATGATGTCCTCGGGGTCGAGCTTCGCCGGGGTTTCGCGCTGTATACGATCCAGCGCGCGATCCACGGCCGTTTTGACGGTAGCGGCCGTTCCGCCTTTGGCGTATTCGCCGATGATGATGTCCTCGACGCGCGCCACCACGGCATCGACCGAGTAGCTCCGCTGGACTTCCGCGTTCTCATCGAGCGCGCTGTAAAGGCCGATCGCCTCGTCGCCTTCGCGTGCCCACTCCATCACCTTGTAAAAGCGCGCGCCCTGCCGTCCCGATAGAAACAGGATGTCTGCCCCCGCCGCGATCAGCGAGATCGGTACGAAGACGAGATTGTGCAGATTGCCGAGCAGCAGTTTCAGCTGAAACACCAGCACGTCGCGCAGGAATGTCCAGCGCGAATGCGGCCGTTCCTCGGCCTGATCTGCGGGGATTTGGTCGGTCGTGACGGCGGGTACGGTCATGGGGATTCCAGGATTACAAGGCCACGAAACTGTCGCGCCACGGCGGCAAGCCAGTTGCCTTCCGGCAGCGCGCCGGAATGTTCGAAGGCGCGCGGCAATTCATGCCAGCGAAGCTGCGGATTGCGATGATGCGTGCCATGATAGTTTCCATTCATCACCAGCAGGCGCGCCACCGCCGGTAGCGAAGTGTTGCGCGCATCCAATCCGGACTCAAGCGGCATTCCATAATGCGGCGCATTGTCGAGCAAGGAAAGCACGCTCCATCGCGCAACGACGCAGCCGGCGAACACCGGCCATGAGGCGCCCCAGGCCCAGAACGCAAAGCCGAAGAGTGCGAAAATCGCCGCGATATCGAAGCGGATGGCGTTGCGGCGCTTCGGGTTGGTGAATGTCACCAGCGCGCGGTTGCGCAACTGATCCACACCCGGACCGCTCCCCATCAGGCCCAGAACGCGTCCAGTCGTGCTGACAGGAAACAGCGCCGGCAACGGCATCAGCGCGTAGCTCACGGCATGTCCAACGATGAGCTTGAAATAGTATACACCTGTCGCCGGGAGGCGCGCCCGATCCGGCTCCAGCACCTCGGGCCGGTCGAAGGTGTGCCGGTTCATGCTGTGGTGCGCGAGATGCCCGAACCGCATGGTCTCCCACGGCAATCCGAGCACGATCCCCAGGGCGCGGCCGATGGCGCGATCCGTCGGTTCGTGGCCGAACAGGTGTCCATGCATGGTCTCGTGCATCAGACCGTAATGCAGCGGCGCGGTCAGCGCGGCCAGCAGCACGATCGTCATCGCGGGCATCTGGCCCGACAGCGGCAGCAAATGCAGCTGCAGCGCCGCAACAAAGGCCACGCCGCCCAGGAGCACTACATTGACGCTATTGCCGTTCGCCCAGCGAGGCACGTTGCACCATCCCCAGCCACTGCGCCGCATCTTATAGGGTCAGGATCACGCGTGCGAGGGCCGTCTGCTCCCAGTCCGCCAATTTTCAGGGGACGTAGCCGAAGGTCTGGAAGTCGAGGCCGTAGACCTCGTGCGCCAGAGCCTTCAGTTCCGGTGTAAAATACTGTTCCACCAGCGCGTCAGAGCTTTTCTCCTGCCGGTGCCGCGTAAGCACGGCTCCAGCGTCGGCCTTATGATAGAGCTCAGTCAACAGTCGCGGCAGGCGCTCCGGAAGCTCCTCGTAGCGGATGATTTCGCCGTAGTGGATACGGTCCATGAACACGTTGTAGTACTGGATGCGCCAGTGCGAATTCATCAGCTGCTGCGGCTGCCGCGAGACAGCCTCCAGAAATTCACCGAAGCCGAGCTTCTTTCGGCATGGCAGGCCAAGCTCACGCATCTTGCGCCGGTAGCCCGCGCCCCTGGGCTCGCGCTCGAATTTGTCGCGAAAACAGGAAATGAGGCGCGTGTACGGGTGACGCACGACGCAGAACTTCCGAATGCCCGGGTCGTTCAGCAGCGCAGGGAATTCCCCGATGTCACTCGGCTGCAGCAACGGTCCCGTCCAGCGCTTGAACGGCTTGTAGTGCCGCGGCAGATGGCCATTGCATTCCAGCGACTGGAACGTGGCGCGCAGGGTTGAGTTCGCGACCTTCTCGTTCGAGGTGAAGAGATAGCGATGCCGCAATGAGACGAATACCGCATCGTTGAATCGCGCCCGAAGTATCGGCGTTTCGCCATAGCGGTTCGGCAGCATGACGAAGCGGGCCCGCCGCAGATAGCGGCCCAGGTTTTCCATGTTCTGCGCGACGGAGAAGCCTGCCATATCGAGATGATCGAAGCAGGCGCTTCAGCCCGTTCTATTTCTTCTCCAGCTCGCATTGGATCATCAACGCGACATCGTCCCCTACGAGGCCGGACCACATCATCTTGGTCAAGCCGAAATCCGATCGCTTGACTGTCGCGGTGGCGTCGAAGCCAACGCGGTAGGGCTGCAGCGGGAAGGGAGAATTCCGGCCGCCGTTGAAAGTGACCTTCAGCGTCACAGGCTTGGTGACGCCGGCGATCGTGAGATTGCCCGTCACCGTCCCGGTATTTGCACCGGTCTTGGTGCTTTGCGTTGCCACGAACGTGGCGGTCGGAAATTTGTCGGCGTGAAACACGTCCGCCATCAATTCCTCGTCCAGCTTCGGCACATGCATGCTGAGACTCTTCATGTCGATTTGCACCGTCAGCGCGCTTTTTTCCGGGGTCGCGGGATCGAAGGTCAGGCTGCCGCTGATTTGACCAAACCGCCCGTAAAATGTGCTGAGACCCATGTGCCTGATGCTGAAGATGATCTGCGTGTGCTTGGGATCGATGTTGTAGGTGGCTGGCGGGACGTTGAGCGACGTTTGTGCAATCGCGGGCGTCGCGAGCGTGCCCATCATGAGGAATATCAATGCGAGTTTGCGCGGCAAGTTCTGCATCGTCGTCTCCATCGTCGTCCGCCTAAAGACCGCTGTATTTGACCGCGCTATCTTGCCGGGCGCAAGGCAAAGGGAATTCCGCGGTTAAGCGCATTGACCGCCGAAGACATATGCTCCTCACCCGGGAAGTCCACGAAGTTGGCGTGAACGCCGTGATGGGCCAGCCGCGCCACCAGCGAGCGGGTATCCGCGATCTTGTCGTAGCCGGCTTTTCCCATCGCAAACAGTTCCTGGACCGCCTGGTCCGCGGTTTGGCCGGGATGGGTTTCGGGATGCGCCGCGTAGAAGCGGCGGTAATCGTCCGTCAATTCCGGGCTGGGATGCGATTCCAAGCCACCATCGGTGACCAGCAGCCGCGGACTGCGCCGCGCAGGATTCGCCGCGAATGCGGGCTCATATTTTTTGATAATATGGTCAGAGAATGGCAGGTCGGGGCTGGCTGCCAGGTAAACGGCGAAGCTCTCCGGCGCTTTGTAGAGTGCGTACAACGCGAATAGTCCACCGAGCGAATGGCCGAACAATATCTGTCTCGACGAATTCGCGCGGTGGCGCGTCTGTACCCAGGGTTTCACCGTCCCGTTGAGAAACGCTAGAAAGTCATCTGCACCGCCAAGTGGAATCCCTTCCATGTCAGGGTCGGATGAAGCGGGCGGCGTGAAGTCGTAGGAACGGCCGAAGGCATCGAAGAAGGAACGGCTAGGGTAACCGATGCCGACAACGATTGCCGGATCGAGCTTTTCATATTCGCGCATTTTGACGATCTCGACCGCCGTCGCGAACCAGGCATCCCCATCCAGTATATAGAAAACGGGATAGCCGTCCTTCGGCTCGGCGCCCTGCGGCGCGGAAATCATAATCCGGTGCGGATAGCCAGCCGGTGACGAAAGCATGACCTCGGTCTGGGCGCGCGACCGCAGCAGAAGGGGCTTGCTATAGTCGGCGACCGGCGTGTTCGCCGTTGCAACGGCGCTGTCCGCCGGAGTGGGTTCCGCGGCACGACCTGCAATTGAAGTCCCGAGTCCAATGGCGAGCGCCAATCCCTTGGCAATCAGGCCAACACGGTGAGTTAGCAACTTCATTCCACCTTCCTTGTGTCCACAACAGCGTAGCGAAGGCGGCAACTATCGCCAACGGTCACCGGGCTTCTTGACGTAGTTGGCGAACACGTAACGCCACGGCAGCACCAACGGCACAACGATTCCCACAGAAGTGTTGATGACGGTTTCCATCATGTCGGGACCGAGCGGGCCTTTAAGCGCCTCGGGCAGCGCGAAGGCTGCTAGCCAGATGGCCTTCCACATCAATTCGAAGAAAAGAAGCGGCAACATCTTAAGCGGATAGCGAAGGCCAAGGATGGCGACCGCGCTGAGCGCCGCAAGCATGGCAAAGGCGACGCCGCGCATCACGGTCATCGTCCCGTGCTGCAGCACGATCGGCCAGATTTGCATCCCCATGAGAAAAGCAATGGCGCCGTAGAGCAGGCGCAACAAATACAAGCGCCACAGCGGAACATCATGTGCGGCTTCTTTTTGAGCGAGTGTTTGGAATTCGGCTGCAATGGTCATGGCACTCCCACCTTTCTTGATCGATTATTCGACGGCTTTGAGAATCTTCTCGACGGCGGAAAGCCGCTCACCGATCTGCGAAAGCTCAGTGCGTATTGCAGCAAGCGACGCGCCGTTTTGGGATTCGGCGGTTGCTGCTTTCTGCGCCAGTTCGCGATAGGCTTCGTCGGCTTGCGCCTTCGCGCGTGCCTGATAGGCAACCGAGAGATATTTCATTCCGAAAATCAGAAGCGGCGTTCCGAAGAGGAACGTCAGCGTCAAGACATAGTAGAAGGGTTGCATCCCGGGTTCCTTTCATTCGTCGGATTTGTTTGGAGCGGAGAGTGACGCGGCCGCAGCCGCGACGGCGGCCGGTGTCAGTTCGATGGCGAAGTCCGTGACCTCGAAGAAATTAAGTGCTTTGCCGTCGGGCGAGAGCTCGTACTTGCTGGTGACGAGACCGCTTTCCTCCAGCTTGTGCAGATGGAGGTGCAGCAACGGCCGGCTGATCCCCAGTTCGCGGGCGAGCTGGCTCACATAGGTCCGGCCATTCGCTGCCAGCGCCGCGACGACCCGCAGGCGGTGCGGATTGGCGAGCGCCGCAAGCTTCGACAGCAACTGGTCACCCGTTAGCCCCAATGAGAATCTCCTGACCTGTCAGATTTCACTTACGCATGAAAGTTATCGTTTCAAGCACGAAATAAAATTTCTTTTCGGGCGGCGGAGGAGCGGCGGAAAGCAGCCCACCTGGCACTCAAGCGGACGAAAGATTGTTAGTTTCGAGGCGCTCTTGACGCTCCAAGACCCCAAAACTATATGCCGGGCATCCATTTGGCACTCCGGTAACAGGAGTGCTGCCACGGGTGGCGCCGCAAGGGCCTCCCATTCAAGCGCTTGAAAACACTACGATTTGAGGAGAATTCCGAATGAAATTCCGTCCGTTGGGCGACCGCGTGGTCGTCCGCCGCGTCAAGGAGGATCAGAAGACCCCCGGCGGCATCATCATCCCCGATACGGCCCAGGAGAAGCCGCAGGAAGGCGAAGTCATTTCGGTGGGCCCTGGCGCCCTCGATGACAACGGCAAGCGGGTCGTTCCCGAAGTGAAGGCCGGCGACTTCGTGCTGTTCGGCAAGTGGTCCGGCACCGAAGTGAAGCTCGATGGCGAGGAGCTCCTGATCATGAAGGAGTCCGACATCATGGGCGTCCTCGAGGGCCGTCCGACCAAGCCGATGAAGAAGGCCGCGTGACGCTACGCGTTGGAAATCTGAAACCAGAAATCTGAAATCAGAAAAAGAATCCGGCTTCCGGTTTCCGACTTCTGATTTCTGCGAACGAACGAAAGTGAGAGAGAAATGGCAGCCAAAGATGTCCGTTTCGGCGCCGATGCCCGCGAGAAAATGCTCCGCGGCGTCGACATTCTTGCCGATGCGGTGAAAGTGACACTCGGCCCCAAGGGCCGCAACGTCGTGCTCGAGAAGAGCTTCGGCGCTCCCCGCACCACGAAGGACGGTGTGACGGTGGCGAAGGAGATCGAACTCGCCGACAAGTTCGAGAACATGGGTGCGCAGATGGTGCGCGAGGTGGCGTCGAAGACCAACGACGCGGCCGGCGACGGCACCACCACGGCGACCGTGCTGGCCCAGGCGATCGTGCGTGAAGGTTCGAAGTCGGTTGCGGCCGGCATGAACCCGATGGATCTGAAGCGCGGCATCGAGACCGCGGTCAACGCCGTCGTCGCCGATCTGAAGCGCCGCTCCAAGAAGATCAAGTCGAACGACGAGATCGGCCAGGTCGGCACGATTTCAGCGAACGGCGATGCTACCGTCGGCAAGATGATCGCCGAGGCGATGGCGAAGGTCGGCAATGAAGGCGTGATCACGGTGGAAGAGGCCAAAAGCCTCGAGACCGAACTGGAAGTCGTGGAAGGCATGCAGTTCGACCGCGGCTATATCAGCCCGTACTTCATCACCAACGCCGACAAGATGATGGCCGAGCTCGACGAGCCGTACATCCTCATCCACGAGAAGAAGCTGGGCTCGCTGCAGCCGATGCTGCCGATCCTGGAGTCGGTCGTGCAGGGCGGCCGCCCACTGCTCATCATCGCCGAAGAGGTCGAGGGTGAGGCGCTGGCGACGCTCGTCGTCAACAAGCTGCGCGGCGGATTGAAGGTCGCGGCGGTGAAGGCGCCGGGCTTCGGCGATCGCCGCAAGGCCATGCTGGAAGACATCGCCATCGTCACCGGCGGCCAGGTTATCAGCGAAGATCTCGGCATCAAGCTTGAGAACGTGAAGGTGAACATGCTTGGCACCGCCAAGAAGGTTCGCATCACGAAGGACGACACGACCATCATCGACGGCGCCGGCAAGAAGCCCGACATCCAGGCACGCGTCGGCCAGATCAAGGCGCAGATCGAGGAAACCACCAGCGACTACGACAAGGAGAAGCTGCAGGAACGCCTGGCGAAGCTCGCCGGCGGCGTGGCGGTGATCCGCGTCGGTGGCGCCACGGAAGTGGAAGTGAAGGAGAAGAAGGATCGCGTCGATGACGCGCTCAACGCCACGAAGGCGGCGGTCGAGGAAGGCATCCTCCCCGGCGGCGGCGCGGCGCTTCTCTATGCAACCAAGGCGCTGGCCGGCCTGACCGGCTCCAACGAAGACCAGAACCAGGGCATCGCGATCGTGCGCAAGGCGATTCAGTCGCCGATCCGCCAGATCGTCGAGAACTCCGGCGAGGAAGCCTCGATCGTCGTTGGCAAGCTGCTCGAGCAGAAGTCGGCCACCTACGGCTGGGACGCGCAGAAGGAAGAGTATCTCGATCTGGTGAACGCCGGCATCGTCGACCCGACGAAGGTGGTGCGCATCGCGCTGCAGGACGCGGCTTCGGTCGCCTCGCTGCTGATCACCACGGAAGCGATGGTTGCCGATCGTCCGAAGAAGGACGCAGCCCCGATGCCTCACGGTGGCGGCGGCATGGGCGACATGGACTTCTAAGGTCCGCGCTCAGCGCAAGAGTACAAGGAAAGGGCCGGTGTTCGCACCGGCCCTTTTTGTTTGCTGATGGCCAAAATCATGGAGGTAAAAAAGAAGGCTCCATGACGAGACCCTCCTTTCGGCCGGAGTTTTCTTTTGGGCTAGTCCTGCGTTGCTGGCCCGCGCAGCAGGAAGCCGTGCGAGACATTGTGTGAATCGTAGTAGGTACCGACAGCGCTGCCGCGCGGGCCCAGTTGCGAAAGCATCGAATATCGCGCGCCTGGGAAATCGATCCTGATCATCGTCCCGCTCGCTTCACGGATGAAGCCGTGCCGATTGCCTGCCTCTCTGAAGCTGCCGGCGGCATTGCCCTCTCTAAGATTGCCCACACTGGTTTCCTGCGCGTTCGGTAGATCGGCGGCAGCAAAGCTTCCATCATTGTGGCGAACATAGCCGTGCATCACGTGTGAGCCGTCAACAAAATATCCGCCGATATCGCCGCTGCCGCTGATGGTGCTCGCGAACGTTTTCGCAGAACCCGGTGCGTCGAAAGCGGTGATCTCGCCATTCGCGGAACGCTTGAACCCGTGCGCGACTTCGTTCGAGTCGAAATAGACGCCGCCAACTTCCCCCGCGTCATTCAATCCGCATGCCACGGTGGTGACAGCACCCTGGGGCCTGAACGTCGAAACAGCGCCGCGCGCTGTCATCACAAAGCCTGAGCCGTCCGCCGTTCCCGCCACCGTTCCGCGGGAATTGATCGCGTAGGCCAATGTCTCGCGCGCGCCGGGAACGTCGATGGCGGTCAGGCCGCCGTTCCGCTTGCGCAAAAAGCCGTGGGTGCGGAGATCCTTGCCCACATAGCTCCCGAGGATCGTGCCGCGATCGTTCAGCGCGTGCACATAGATGTCGGTCGACCCGTCCGGCGCGGCAAAAGACTGAAAGGTGCCGTCGGCTTCGCGCAGGAAACCGTTCAGAGCGCCGGAGCCACCGGCGATTTCGTAATAGCCGGCCATCTCTCCGCGTCCATTGATGAAAACCGCGCGCGTTCCCGAATTGGCCCGCCTGGTTACGTCCGGCGGATCGACGGTCGAAAAAACGGGGTTCCCCCCTGCTGCGGCAGACCAACTCAGAATCGGCGCCACCACGGCCGCAACAAGACCGGCTGCCAAGGCTCGCGGGTTGGACATGATCGGACTCCTCCTGACGGAGCCGGAGGATGGCCCGGGACTGGCTAAGGATTCGTGTGAAATTGTTTGCGCATTTTCACGATCGGCTGCCGCCGGGAAGACTGTTCGCTTTTTGCATGGGAGGCCCGCGCTTGAAGTCATGGCTCAGCGCGCCACCTCAGACCTGCAAAAGGGAGGACTTCCGCCATGATCACCAAAACCATTATTGGGTTGGCAGCGGCTACTGCCACGGCCGGCTTCGGCATGTCGGCTCACGCATCGCCTGCGGCCTTCGATCCGCACCGGTGTTCGGCGATTCAGAATGTCGATGTTCCTTACGAGGTCAGCATCGCTGGAGACCGGATCGCCTTTGCCGGCAGCGGAAAGCAAATCGTGTTGGCGCCCACCTATATGGAGGTGAACGGGCATCGCTTCGCTGACGCGACTTTAAGTCCTGCCTACTACCAAAACGTCCGCGCCTTCCTGCACTCCGCCGGCGCGTTTCCGAAGACGGCAGCCGAGTTTGGCAAGACGGCTTTCCTGCCGGGGCAAGCGCGGCGGGATTTTCTCAGCGGCGTCACCGCCATGTGCCGCAGCATCTTGACGCTTGCGGACGGCGACAAGCGTATGCACGGCGCATTCGCCGACTTCGTTTCGCCGGTCGAGATCACCTTGAAAGCACAACACCTGTAGCCGCTTTTGACGGCGAGGGGCTTATTCCATCTCCGGATATGGTCCCTTGCCGCCTTCCGCGATGAAGCGGTCTATGCGCGCGGTGAGAACGGGCAATGGCACCGAGCCCAATTCCAGCACCGCATCGTGGAAGGCGCGGATGTTGAAATTTGGCCCCAACGCATCTTGCGCCTTCTCTCGCGCTTTCAGGATGGCCATCTCGCCGAGATAGTAAGACAGCGCCTGCCCCGGCCAGGCGATGTAGCGGTCCACTTCGGTTTCGATCTCGTGCTCAGGCAGCGCGGTATAGTCACGCATGTATTTCAACGCCTGCTCCCGCGTCCAACCCTGGCTGTGGATGCCCGTATCGACGACCAACCTCGCCGCCCGCCAGATCTGCCAGCCAAGCATGCCGAAGCGGTCGTAGGCCGTCTCGTACATGCCCATCTCGACACCCAGCGTTTCGCAATATAGCGCCCATCCTTCGCCATACGCCGAGATGTAATCGTGCTGGCGGAATTGCGGCTGGTTCTTGTGCTCCAGCGCAATCGGCATCTGGAACGCATGTCCAGGCGCGGATTCGTGCAAGGTCAGCGCCACGAGATTGTAGAGCGGCCGGTGCGGCAGGTCGTAGGTGTTGACGAGATAGATGCCCGGTCCGCCGCGGCCGGAGGTGTAGAACGGCGCCAGGTCATCCGGCACCGGCTTGATGGTGAAGCGCGCGCGCGGCAGGTAGCCGAAATATTGCGACGCCTTGCCGTCAAACACCTTGGCGATCCAGGCGGCGCGGTTGAGCAGCTCCTGCGGCGTCTTGGCGTAGAACTGCGGATCGCTGCGGAGGAATTGCTGGAAGGCGGGGAAGTCTCCCTTGAACCCGGTTTCGCGCATCACCTCCACCATCCGCGCATGCAGCTTGGCGACTTCGTCCACGCCGATCTGGTGAATTTCGGCCGGCGAAAGATCGAGCGTGGTGAACTCGCGAATTTTCTGCCGGTAGAAGGCCTTGCCGTCCGGGAGCGCCTCGGCAGCCAGGGTGGTGCGCGTGCGCGGCACGTATTCATCGCGGAAGAATTTCAGCAAATCCGCATAGGCCCGCTGCACAATTTGGCCAATGACCTGCGCCGCTTCCGCTTTCAGCCGCGCCTGCTCGGCGGGCTGAAGGCCGACCATCGGTTCCTTGAACGGCGTGTAGAGCGGATTGTCCTCCGGCTTGCCTTCCGCAACCGTGGCGATTGATTTCTCGCGCCCCTGCAAGGTGACGCGCGGCGGCGTGAAGCCGCGCGCCAGACCTGCCCGCATATTCGCTACCTGCTCGTGGAAGTAGCGCGGAATGTCGCGCAGCTGCGCGATCCAGTTCTTATAGTCCGCCAGCGTCTTGAACGGGCGCCGCGCGGTGTATCCGAGATCCGTCCAGAAGGCGGAATCCGAATTGGCCGGCATTTCATAGTCCCGGAATTTCGCGTCCGCGATGAAGTCCTCGATCTCGGGCCGGTATACATCGTAATTGACTTGCTCTTCGGCCGAGAGCCGGTCGCGCGGAACACCATCCAGCTTTCGGAGTACGTTCTGCCAGTACTGCAGCCGCATCTGCTGCGTTACCGGATCCTCCTTCGGCAGATGATCGGCGATCGGCTTCTGGCTATCCTCCTGGTCGGGGAACTGCTCCAGCCGCCACTTCCACTCCGCTGCATAGATAGCACGGAATTTCGCGTCCGCGCTCGGCGTCTTGGCATGGGCTGGCACCCAACACAATCCCGCCAATGCCAGGAAAATGCAAAGGTGTCTCATGGTGCTTGCTCCGCGATCCCTGATGGTTCGGGTAAAGGATAAGCCTCGCCCACGGCGAGCAAGGCTAGATCGGCCGGTTACCCGCGCAAACCAAAATGCCCTGCCTCGATCGGAAGATCAGTGCACGCGGAATCCAGGCACTCCGGATAGCTCCCGACACCCTCCATCACCAGCGCAATTGCGGGCGAGACTAACGGCTGACCCATTCAGAAGGTCGCTCCTCTGGTTAAGCGGCGTATCCCAACAGCTCAAACTCCTCGCGGCACCGTTGATAGACCTGCTGCTTTTGCTCTGGTGTCAATATTTCATGAGCAGGCCGCCGGTCGGCGCGGAACGCCGTGCGCTTTTGCGGCAAATCGTCCGGCACCAAAACGCCAATGATATCCGCGATTCGCTTCAGATCCGATTCCAAGGTTTCATGGCGGATGAAATCATTTACCACCACTTTGCCATCGATTGTGTAGTGATCGAAGCTACGATAATTTCCGCGCCGAACGGTCATATCCAAAAATTCGGCGAAGTCGCCTTCACTCTGCTGCGCTTTGCCGAAATTGTAATACGCGAGCGAGACCGCTTTCTCATAGGGATGGCGTTCGGACGTGAACTTGAAAGACCCGCTCCAAAAAGAGTCCGGTACGAGCTTCGCGATGTCCTCAGCTTTCATATGGGCGGCGACGGTTTCGATGTTCGATTGAGGGCGCGCTCTGTCCTTACCTTTGGGGTGCCGCAGGGTGCTCTTGCCGACGAAAAGATCTTCAGAATCGAGACTTTGCCTGAGCACGGTTTCAATAGTGCTGCTCGCAGTCTTGCGCGTGCGGATGAAAACGAAATTCTTTTGAAATGACACAATCATTGGATGGGGCTGTTTGAACGGCTCGTGCGTATGTTAGCGGGCACATCTTCCCATGACAATCATGGGTCTTTCGAGACACGATAGCCGAGCGCAACCAGATAAAGCTCTACCGATTCCGCGCGCGAGGCGCGAGGCTTCACATGCTTAACCTCGCGGAACATTGTCTTGATGCGCGGCAGCAGCTCCCCGGTTGCGCCGCCCTGAAAGGCCTTTCCAATGAAGGCGCCGCCCGGCTTCAGCACGGCTTCGGCGATGGCCAGCGCGGCCTCCAGCAACGCCATGGTGCGCAGATGATCTGTGGCGCGATGGCCGGTGGTGGAAGCGGCCATGTCGGAAAGAACCAGATCCGCGGGTCCGCCGAGTGCCTCGTCGATCCGCGCCAGTGACTTCGCTTCGCCGAGGTCGAGCTTGAGCAGGGTGACGCCTGAGAGCGGGGCAATCTCCAGGATGTCAGCTGCTACCACCGCGCCTTTCGACCCCACGCGCTGCGCCGCGAGCTGACTCCACCCGCCTGGAGCCGCGCCCAAATCCAGCACCCGCGCGCCGGGCTTCAGGACATGAAACTTGTCGTCCAGCTCGACCAGCTTAAAGGCGGCGCGCGAACGGTAGCCCTTCGCTTTCGCCTCGCGCACGAAGGGATCGTTCAGCTGCCGCTCGAGCCATTTTGTGGATGATGGCCGCCGCCCTTTTGCGGTGCGCACGCGGACGCGTCCGGTCCGCTTTCCTGACGATGGAATCATGCGTCGGACATCTTGCCGAATTCTTCGGAAAGGCCAACCGCATCGGGCGAGCGGTCGTGGTTTGACACAATGGGCCAGTTGCCTCTAATTCGCCGCTGCCGTTGGGGGATCGTCTAACGGTAGGACAGCGGACTCTGACTCCGCCAGTCTAGGTTCGAATCCTAGTCCCCCAGCCACCGCCAGCCGAGCGGGCGGCTTACCCTATCCCCAAATGATCGCGAATGTTGGCGATCAGCTTGTTGTTCGCCTCATGCTCCGGCTTTAGTCGGGCAGCACGTTCGGCATGTCGCCTCGCTTCGGCCCAGCGTCCCAGCCGTATCAGAGTGCGGGCGAGAATATGATGGGCGCGGAAATTGTCGGGCTGTATGACGCAATTGAACGAGAGCGCGGCCACGGCATTCACCAACCGCTCGTCATCCACCATGGCGCGCGCGATTTCGGTCAGCGCGCCGGGGGTCTCGCTGCAAGCGAAGAGTGCGTTTGCGTTGGTCACGGATGGCGGAAGCGGCTTGCCTGCCGCCTTGCAGGCATCCACCATCAAACGGTATGCGCCACCGAAATACGGATTGCGCTCGATCGTTTCCTCAAGCAGTCCGATTGCCTTCTCAGCCGCGCCACGGTCCAGCTCGCGACGGGCAACCCGCGTGGTGATTTCAGGATGCTGCGGGGCCAAGCGCGCAGCCGCATCCAGCCGGTCTTCGCCCTCGGGCGGGTTCAGGTCCGTGTCCTGAATGAGAATCAGCCCGTTGAGCCAGTGATCCTCATATGAGCCCGACAAGATAGACTCGAATTCGAGCTTGGGGCAGTGATGAAGGACATAGGCTTCGAATGCCGCGAGCAGGTCCCGATCGAAGTGCGCGCTGTCCTCGATCACCCGCGGCTTGTAGACCTCGGTCGCCGCACTGCGGGACGGACTCGCCTCCGCGATGGCGCCGGACAACCGCTCCAGATCGACCGAACCGTCCACCCACTCGATGATCGGGGCGATCGTGTTCGCGGGCTCCTGCGTCAGTGCCTCATAATTCACATAGATTGCATTTGGCAGGCGGCGCTCGAACCATTTCTGGTGGAATTTCCGGAAATAGATGGCCTTGGCGGCCAGCCACCAGCCGTAATGATCCCGTGTCAGCCTGTAGTTGAAGCTTGGTCCGGCGATACTGTCCCGCATCAGGTCGCGGTCCGAAAGCGCCTCCGGAACAGGGTGGCGATACTGGATTAAGTATAAGCCGTCCGGCACATCCTGGCGAAGCGCGAAATCCCAATCGTGACTCTTTTGGTAAGTCACGCGATAGCCGATTCGGGTGCAGGGCACCTGCCGGCAACAGTCCGGGGGCCCATACCACTCGCAATAGTGCATATCCATGCCGAAATAGAGGCACAGGATGCGCTGAAGATAATGATGGCCGGAGCGGGGAACGGAGGCACCCAAAAGCGCCTTCCGCAAGCTTGGCTGAATGCTGGTCATGTGAACGTGCTGCTCGTGGACAAAATTCCGGGGACCAAGAGTTGGAAATGATGCCTGATCCGACCGGGGTGTCTATCCGCTCGCGAACTCCCATGCAAATCAAGCCGTTGTGGCCGTGCGGCGGCCCAAGGCGCTGACTTTCACAGGCTATCGCCACATTGTGCTTGCATGGGTTGCCTGCCTCGGATGAACCGGTATAGCAAATGGGCAGTGGCTGAACGTAGCGATCATGTCACGGCCTATGTCCATCTCATGAGCACGCGAAAAGCTCCTGGAACACTTAGGGAAGCCCACGCCGAAAGGGATCGCGGGCGAACAGGGACGAAGATGTTGCTGTCCGATGGTCTACAGCTGCCTAGCGCGCTCTAAGCAAATCTCCGAGATAAGGCGATGATTGCCTCCTACTTATATAACTTCATCTTCATCAAGACGAAAAAGACGGCCGGAACCACGGTGGAGGTTGCGCTCGCAGATATCTGCGGGCCTGACGATATCATCACGCCGCTTGGACGGCATGATGAACTGGTGCGCGGAAACGGAAAGCCGCTTTGCCGGAACTATACATCCGATCCCGCCGTGGAGGCTGCTCTTATGCAGGCCTTGATTGCGGAGGATGAACGAAGATACGTGAAGGCTCGCCAAAAGTGCGAATTTTACGCACACATGAAAGCTGCCGCGATCAAGCAAACTGTTGCGCCAGAGTTCTGGGACAGCGCCTACAAATTCACGGTTGAACGCCATCCCTACGAGAAAGCGGTATCGGGGGCCTATTTTAAATATAGGGCCGGCAGGCATCCGGAGTTTACCCAATACCTCGATACGTATGTACGCGAGGGCAACTATGGGAGCTTCGAGTTCTACTCCATCGATGGCAAACCCGTAGTCGACGGCTTTCTCCGTCAGGAAACCTTGGTTGCGGATCTGAAGCGCGTTGGCGCCAAACTGGGATTTCCGGTGCCAGACGAGTTACGACGGATGAAGACGACAAGCCGAAAGGACACAAGGCCTGCACGGGAAATTCTCAGCGAGGCACAAAGAGATATCGTATTCGAACGGTGCGCGCAGGAATTCGAGTTGCTCGGCTTCGCGCGTTAGTGGGATCGGTACCGCGCTCGAATCATGTGTGGGCGAAGAAATCGGGTTGAGTGGGCGGGCGCCGTGTCAGCCGGCGGAAGTCGCCCATGGCGATAGCCTCCGCCATTGCCACGCGCGCCAGCACGTCGCTCTTCTTGCAAATATAGAACCAGCGCACGCCCGTACCGATCACGCGCTTATCCGCGCCGCCCGTAAGCACTTCAAGGTCGACGCCGGCACTGCTGTTGATCGAAATCGTGATCGACCTTTCTGCGCTGGCTTCTGACTCAATATCCAACACCATGACGCAATCTTGCTCCGGCCGCAGCTCCTGCACAAACTGAACGCCGTCGCTGCGCACGGTGCAGCGCGTGTCGTTGCCGGGAATCCCGCGAACCCCGAGGTAGAGCAGTAGTTCGGCGCCAGCGACGTCGTGGACTCTCAGATTTAAGCTTGCGGCGGGCTTGGGTTTGGTCCAGCAGCCCCAATCCTCTACGGGCCACCACGCGGGCCCGTGGCGGTAGACTTCGCCGTTTTCAATGCCGCCCCACAGGATGACGTCCGTCCCCCTGCCCAACGAATGGAGTTGAGCCAGTTCGGCAATGGGCGAGTTCTCCTCAGCAGTCTTCCCTGCCCGCCTGTCCTGCGCTCCCCATTGCCGCAACTGCTCGACGATCTGATTGGAAATGTCCCGCCAAGTTCGCGGCCGGAACGCGCCCGCAATTTTCTCCTCGCGTTCTGTCCGGTATTTCGCGTCAAAGATCAGCCGCTCCAGTTTCGCCAGCAGCTCGTTTTCGGAACCAATGTCGAAATATTCCGCGAACTCGCCGCCAGCTTCCGGGAGCGATGAAACCCTCGCGACCACGGGAATTTTGCCGTAGCACAGCGCCTCCGTGACCGGCAGCCCCCAGCCTTCATAGAAACTGGGATAGAGCGTACACAGAGAATTTTTGTACAGCGCCGCGAGCGCGGGATCGGGAACGTTTTGCAGAATGACGACGTGATGGCTGAGAATTTCGCTCGCGCGAAGCACATGATAGACAGAATCGTTGAGCCAGCCGTCCTTTCCGACACAGACAAGCTTGGGCACATTGCGCACGCCGTGCTTCTTGATAAGTCTCAACCATACGGAGAATGCGGCGACGTGGTTCTTCCGCGCTTCGATAGTGGCGACGCAAAGAACGTATTTTTCCTTCTGCAAATCGTGCGCTTCCAGATAGGCGTCGGTATCGAATTCTTCGTCTTCGGACGAATCCAGCGAGCGCCGGAAGTCCGCGTTCAGAGTGACGACCGCTGCATCCTGGATCCTGTGGCCAAGCTTTCCGGCAACTGTTTCAAGATCCTTTCTTGTTGCCTGCGAATTGGCGAAAAAGAAGTCGGCATGGTGATACACGCTGACAATCCACGCCAGAAAATCCCTGCGCAAATCAGCGGCGCAATATTCGGGCGTCATCACCGGGATAAGATCGTGGATAAACGGCACATACCGGAGACCGTGCATCGCCTTGGCCACGCGCAGGTGGAGAAAGTAATTGCGCTGCCACCAGGACGTCCCGAGATCCAGCAGAATTCCACGCTCGGGAAACCGGAAAAGCGGTCCCGCCGACAGCGCGGCATCAAGCGCGGAAATCAGTGCCCTCCAGTCGGCCGCCCGTGGATCGCCACCGGCAAGAGACGCCTGGCAAAATCGCTGGAACAGGTTAAGCGGGACTTCCACCCAATATCCCCGTTCCTGAACGAAACAGACAATGGCGTAATTCAGATCGATGGCCTCTGCTTCGCTGACGGCTTTGATGACTTCCATCTGCACCCGCTGAATACCCGTCGGCAAACGGGAATCGCGGAAATAAGCCATCAGGTCGCTGACTTCGAAGATCACCGACAGTGTTCCCGGTGCCAGCGTGCGGGATTTCGGCGGACGCGTGTATAGAGACGTGTCGCGACCCATCGGACTTGCAGAACCTGCCTGTTCGCGCAACGCCAGGATTTCCCGGCGGGCATCGTTAAGCGCGGGATCAAGCCCGAGAGCCTGTGAGTAGAATGCAATTGCCGCGGACGAACGGCCGGAGATCTTCATCAAATGTCCGAGCTGAAGATGGCCGTCGGCATCTTCGGGATTCAGCTCCAGGGATTTTCTGTACGCAGCCTCCGCCGCCGCCATATCTCCCGATTCCTTGGCGGCGTGACCAAGCTGAACCCATATCGGGGCCATTGTCGGATCCATCTGCAACGCATGTTCGTAGTGAGTTCGCGCTTCCTTCCAGTCGCGGGCATCGCGGGCGCGATCCGCTTTGGCGATCAGGTCAGCGGCGTTGTGGCTTTCAGTCGAGGTCGGAGCTCGCGAACGAGAGATTTCCACGTCTTCGATAGTCATGACACCGCCGCCTCACGCTTGGGACTGCTGCGGATATCGGATTTTGTGGCGCCTGTGAAGCAGGCCACCCGCGGCTATTGAGCGGCCCATGGGGCGCCGCCGCATTCACATTATGGCGACGTGCCCCGGCCGCCTTCGAACATAGCCGAAAACCTCGCGGAAAGCCTTCGTTCGACCCAACACTGACCGAGACTGTGCAACCGACAGCACGGCTTTATACTTGCCAATCTGCCCATCTCCGATATGGCCGGGGTGCCAGTGCGTCTCTGGATCGAAGCGATCGGGATCTGGTCGGCTGCCAAAAACCCCTTTTCGGCTCAGCTGTGCAATCCGGCCGTTAACCTTGCTTTGATGCAACGAGCGATGAACCTTCGCCAACAGATGGGCGCCATGGTCAAGCGCAAGGTAGCGAGCGATGCGGTGCAACGCGGCCTGACGCTCACAGAACCGGTCTTCGTAGCGCAGCAGCAAGTGATTGCCAGATTTGGCCAATGTGACAAGCGCCGCCGCTCCAGCCGAAACCTCGGTAAGACTGTCCCCGAATTTGTGTCCGAAGCGCTGCATCAGTGAAGCAATCGCATCGCGTGGCTCGCGAATAGTGACCAGAACGCTTCCGTCCATAAAGCGGGTAAGAAATTGAAGCGCCGGTGACGGAATATGGGTCTTTATGATCAGGATATCGGCCGCTCGTGCCGCCAACGGAAAGTCTGAGACATCGTCGGCGTAGAATTGCGAAATCCGTGCTCGCCGTGCCGCAGGATGGGCGGAGCCACGCACGAGCTGGATCACGGCATTGAAGAGCCAGGTAGAACCACTGCTCTTTAGGCCGGCGCAGAGTATGATCCGCCGGTCTCTCATCGGGCCAGCGAACCAAGAAATTCGATCACGGCTTGCTTGTACATCTTGTCGCCAACCGTCAGCATGTGATCCCGCTTGGGTACCAGAATGGCGTGCGCATTGCCGAGCGCGGAGGCCAGCGGTTCGGGCGGCCCGGAGACTTCGTCGGTCTCCCCGCACACCACAAGCGCCGGAGATGAGATTCTGGCGAAATCGTCTCTGGACATATTGAATCGCGGCGCGCGCATGCAGGCGGCCAGTGCCAGTCGGTCCTTGCCGGACTGCGACGCGAAATCGCGGAACATGCGTTGGACAGGCGAAAGGAGCGAAACGTCTTCTGCCAAAAGACCATCCGCGATCATGATTCGCCATTGCTGGTTGCGCGTGAAATAGGTCGCGCCTACGCCGCCCGTCACCAGGCCTTTGATCCGCTGGGGATGCTCGTGGGCGAAGCGGAGGGCGATCGCGCCGCCCATGGAATATCCCATGATGCATGCGCGCTCGTGTCCGGCCGCATCGAGCACCAGCGCCGCATCGCTCGCCATGACATGTTCGTCATAGGCTGCTGAGTCGTGTGGTTTGCCGCTTTCACCGTGCCCGCGGCAGTCGAGCGCAATGACACTATAGCCGGCCCGGCCGAGCGTCTCGTACCAGCCGGGGATGCGCCAATTCTGGCGGCGATCCGATCCAAACCCATGCACGAGAACGATGGGCTCGCCTTCACCCACGATCTCAAACGCGATGCGAACGCCATCCGGCGCTACCACAAACTCGGTCATCGGCGGAACTTCGCAAAGGCCGGATGACCTGTCTATGATGCACCATCCAGGGTGAGAACGAATGTCGCTCGAAGCGCTCAAAAAAGACGTTGCATCCGCCATTGATGCGCTCGCGCCAGAGCTGCTGGCTTTAAGCCATGCCATCCATCAGGAACCGGAACTGGCGCTGGAAGAATTCAAAGCGGTCGCCCGGCTGACCAAATCCGTCGAAGCCCACGGCCTGCCGGTCCAGCGGGAAGCATACGGACTGAAGACCGCCTACGTTTCTGAATTCGGTAGCGGCGGACCGGCGATCGGAATTCTTTCGGAATACGACGCGCTGCCGGGGATCGGTCACGCCTGCGGTCACAACATCATCGCGACAGCCGGGTTGGGCGCGGCGCTCGCCCTTGCCAAACTGAAGGAAAGATTGCCTGGGCGGGTGCGCTATCTCGGCACGCCGGCGGAAGAACGCTTCGGCGGCAAGGAACTAATGGCGCGAGCGGGCGGCTTCGATGGCCTGGATGCCGCCATGATGATTCACCCGGCCAATCTTGATCTCGCGACCATGCCGTGCATTGCGGTGTCGGAAGTGGAAGCGACCTATCACGGCCGCGCCGCTCACGCGGCGGCCATGCCCTATCGGGGATTGAATGCGCTTGATGCGGTGGTTACGGCTTATCAATCAATCGCGCAATTGCGCCAGCACATTCGGCAGAGCGAGCGCATTCACGGCATCATCACCGAAGGCGGCGTTGCGCCAAACATCGTGCCCGAGCGTGCCGTCTGCCGCTTCTATGTACGCGCGGCGGATGTTCACCAGCTCACTGAGCTGAAGGTTCGCGTGCGCGCCTGCTTCGAGGCCGGTGCACTGGCTACGGGATGCAAGCTCGACCTGCATTGGGGCGGCACGGATTATCTGGACCTGAAAACGAATTGGCCGATGGCCGGCGCGTTCGAGGGCAACGCCGAAGCGCTGGGACGAGAGTTCTTCCCGCTGAAGGATATTCCCGCCGGCTTCGCAGGCTCAACCGATATGGGCAATGTGAGCCACCGCGTGCCCAGCATTCATCCCATGCTTTCCGTCGCGCCGGCGGGCGTGATCATTCACAACCCGGAATTCACCCGATGGGCCGCCTCGGAACGCGGTGATGCCGCGGTCCTCGATGGCGCCAAGGCCATGGCACAAACGGCGCTCGATCTGATGTGCGATGCCGCGCTGATGACACGGGTGAAATCCGACTTCCAGGCCACGGCCGAGTTGTCACAACGCGCAATTGACAAGCTGGAGGAATCTGCAGGCCATTCGCACGGCGCGCCGCATACCGGATGCGGTTGTGCATGAAAGCGTGGCTTGCTGCCGCAGCGATCAACGGATTCCTCGCGGTCGCTGCAGGCGCGTTTGCGGCGCATGCCTTGCAGAGCCGGATCGAGGTGCGCGGGCTGCAAGTGTTCGACACTGGCGCGCGCTATCAGATGTTTCACGCGCTTGCGATCGGCTTGGCCGCATTTGCGATGCACGGCGCGGCGGCGCGGCCGGCCAAGATCGCCGCGTGGCTTTTTCTTGCCGGCATCGTTCTGTTTTCGGGTTCGCTTTACGCGCTGGCGCTCAGCGACATTCGCGCGTTCGGCTTCGTGACCCCGGTCGGCGGCATGGCCTTTTTGGCTGGATGGTTGGCCCTTGCCTGGACCGCGATGCGGCTACCGCGATGAACGGCGCCGCGTCATGACTGCACGGCCAAGGGTGGGATTGTTTGTGACCTGCTTGGTTGACCTGGTGCGGCCGCAGATTGGCTTTGCCGCCGTCAAATTGTTGGAACAGGCCGGCTGCGATGTCGAGGTGCCGGTGCAGACCTGCTGCGGCCAGCCGGCGTGGAATTCCGGCGCGGATACGCCTGCCGCCGATCTGGCGCGGCAGGTCATCGATGCCTTCGAGTCGTTCGATTACGTCGTGGCGCCGTCCGGTTCGTGCGCCGGCATGATCGTGCGGCATTACGTGGAGGCGTTGACGAACGATAGCGCGTATCTGCCGCGCGCTCGCGCGCTGGCAGCCAAGACTCACGAACTTATTTCGTTTCTGATGCGCGTGCGCGGCGTCAACGACGTGTCTGTCCGGTGCATCGGCACCGCTTGCTATCAAGATTCCTGTTCGTCGCTTCGCGAAATGAACGTGCAGGACGAGCCACGCGCTTTGCTGTCGCAAGTGGAGGGCCTGACACTGTCGGAATTGCGCGAGCCGGAAGTCTGTTGTGGCTTCGGCGGTTTGTTTTCGGTCAAATATCCGGAAATCTCCGAACGCATGGCCGACGAGAAGATCTTGGATGCGCAAGCAACGGGCGCCGACTTGATGATCGGCGGCGATCTGGGTTGCCTGCTGCATTTGAAAGGCCGCATGCAGCGCGAAGGCGTACCCATGCGTGTTCGCCACGTCGCGGAAGTGCTGGCCGGCATGGCGGACGAGCCGGCACTTGGCGAGCCATGAATCTCGATCCCCGCCGCTTTCGCGAGAACAGCCGCGCGGCGCTGGAAGATCCCGGTTTGCGGATTGCACTAGGCCGACTGCGCACGCATTTCGCCGCCGGCCGCGCTGGCGCGGTGGAACGCTATCCCGGATGGGAGGAATTGCGCGAACAAGGACGTGCCATCCGCGACTACTCGCTGGCGAATCTGGACACACTGCTGGAGCAATTCGAGCGCAACATGACTGCACGCGGCGGCCACGTGCATTGGGCTCGCGACGGCGCGGAGGCACGTCACATCGTGCTTGCCATCCTCCAACAGCGCAACGCGCGTTCCATCATCAAAGGCAAATCGATGGTGAGCGAGGAGATCGGGCTGAACCCGTTCCTCGAAGCCAGGGGCATTGTACCGGTTGAAACCGATTTGGGAGAATACATCGTACAACTCAGACGTGAGCCGCCTAGCCACATCATCGCGCCTGCCTTCCATCTGAATAAGGAAGACGTAACCGCCACGTTTCGCGCGGCGCATACTGAACTACCAGCCGACCGGTCAATTGCGGAACGAAGCGAGCTTGTCGCGGAAGCAAGGCGCGTGCTGCGCCAACATTTCGAATCGGCCAACGCGGGCATCACCGGCGCCAACTTCCTCACCGCCGCTGAGGGCGCCACCATGCTTGTCACCAACGAGGGCAACGGGGATCTGACCCGCCTGCTTCCCAAGACCCACATCGTGCTGACGGGGATCGAAAAGGTGGTGGCCAATCTTGAGCAGGCGGCCGTGCTGCTCCGCCTGCTCACGCGCTCGGCCACGGGGCAGGATATTTCCAGCTACGTCACCGTTATGAGCGGGCCGCGGGCCACCGGTGAGACCGATGGGCCGGAGAACTTTCACGTGGTGCTGGTGGACAACGGCCGCACTCACTTGCTCGGCACGCAAGCGCAGGAGGTGTTGCGCTGTATCCGCTGTGCCGCCTGCCTCAACCATTGTCCGGTCTATGCGGCGGTCGGCGGGCACGCCTACGGGACGACGTACACCGGGCCGCTGGGCGCGGCGCTCAATCCCGGCACGATGGGCCTTCCGATAGCGCATCATCATCCCAACGCTTCGACCTTCTGCGGCCGCTGCGCCGAGGTTTGTCCGGTGAAAATCCCGCTGCCCAAAATCATGCGCCATTGGCGGGCGCGCGAATATGCCAGCAGCGTTGCTCCGGCGAGCGCAAGAAGAGGACTGAGGCTCTGGGCATTTTTCGCCAGGCGGCCCGCACTTTACCGTGTTGCGGCAAAAACCGTGTCGCGCGTGTTGCGATTGTTTGCATGCGACGGACGCGTCCGTACCTTGCCGCTTTTTCGCGACTGGTTTGCCGTCCGCGATTTCCCGGCACCGCATGGCAGGACCTTTCAGGAACTTTGGACGGCCCGCAAATGAGCGCGCGCGATGACATCCTTTCCGCCATTCGCGCCCGGTCTCGGACAGCGGCCCCATTGCCGCCCGAGTATCACGCTCCGGCGGCATCCGATCTCACGCGGACATTTGCAGAGAAAGCGGCGCGCGCGGATGCAATGGTGCAGTTCGTAGATAGCGACGCCGACGTGCCACGCATGATCGCCGAACTACTCAGGGCACACAATTTGCCGGCTATTGTGCATGTTCCGCCGAGCGCCTCCCATCTGTCATGGGAGTCCGCGCCGGGTTTAACGCGCAAGAATTCCGCGCCGGGATCGGAAGACACCGCTATCGCCATCGCGCCGTACGGCGTCGCGGAAACGGGCACCCTCGCCTATTTCTCAGGTGCGGACAGCCCCGCCTGCTGGCATTTCCGCGCCGGCTTCGAAATTGCCGTGGTAAACGGGGCTGACATCGTGACTCACATGGAGGATGTCATCCGCGCTCTCAAATCCGCGGGCACTGTGCCATCTACGGTAAACTTCGTGACCGGCCCGTCGCGCACCGGCGACATCGAGCAGACGCTTGAACTCGGCGCTCACGGCCCAAAGGCGCTGGCGATCCTGATTGTGCGAGGTTAGACCCCGCTCCACCACAGTGCTCCGCTACAGGCACGGATGACTTTTGCCGCATTCACAACAGCGTTCAGGTGACGCGCGGGCAATGACAGCGGGCGTGACAGACAGGATTGGATATGATCGATGTAACGTCCCTAATCGCTGCTCATGAAGCGCCTGTAGCGAAGCGTAGGCCGCATAAGAAAAGGGCGACATAGAATTGCACCGCTCATGGAACTTTCGGTGGTTTGAGTGGCTGATGTATGTGGCCATAGCGATTCGCTTGCTGACAATTCCGTTTGAACCGCGCGCATGGACACTGCCTCTCAGCCGACAGATTATCGTCGTTGTTGTGTTCATCGCTTTTCAGGCGTTTTACCTGGCACTCACGTTCTATATGGCGAGAGCGTCCGGAGTGGTTTGGCGGATGAAATGGCTTTTGCCGTTGCTATTCGGCCTGGGGTTGGTCGCTGCTACCCGGAACTTCCATGATCATTACTTGGAGTCCCCTTATTGGGCGATAGCGCATATGTTAGGCTTCGTCGCCTTTGGGGCCGCATTGGCCTGTTACTTCTTCGGAAGCGCGATTGATTGGATAATGAGCCGATCAGATAGAAGCACCTGATGACCAAAATTCAAAATGCTTCACTACCTGCCCCCGGAGCCGCTTGACGGCGGCGATACAGCATATTATGTTCTCTTTTCGTACCAGACCGAGGCTGGCCGAGGGAAGGGAAAAATACCGAAGAAAATGTCGAAAAGTGAGGTTCAATTCGGTAATTTTGTTGCGCAGAGGGTGAGGGGAGGGACGGCAAAGAAAAGCGCAAAAGTGGTGACAACGACTGCTCCACAAGAGGCAAGACCACTACATGTAGTGTTTCGGGGGACAATCGCCGGGGCTGCCGAGACGGACAACGCGCGGCCATGGCTTTGGATGGGTCACTCTGCGTCGGGCTGGTTTTTGGGCAGCGCGGCTTCGAAAGCAGGATGCGCCAACGCCGTGACCTCGATCCGGGTGAGCGTGGGGTAAGGCAACAGGTCGAGCTCGATCCGCCGCGCATTGGCGAGCTGCGGAACCAGGCAGATGTCCGCCAGTGTCGGGGCATCGCCGTAGCAATACGTTCCGCGTGTCTCCGATGATGAAAGCATCGTTTCAAGCGCGGCAAATCCGGCTTTCATCCAGTGACGCTGCCATGCAAGTCGCGTTTCGTCGGCCGTTTCCAGCTCGTGCTTCAGGTACTGCAGCACGCGAAGGTTGTTCAGGGGATGAATGTCGCAGGCGATGGCGCAGGCCATGGCACGCACTTGGGCCCTGCCAAGCGGATCACGCGGCAAGAGCGGCGGCTCCGGCACGATTTCGTCGAGATACTCGATGATGGCAAGCGACTGAGTGATGGTATGCCCGTTGTGCACCAGCGCCGGAACAAGCTCTTGCGGATTGATGGCGCTGTACTCCGCTTTATGCTGTGCGCCACCATCGCGCAGCAGATGCACAAAGCGAAACTCCGGCTCAATGCCCTTGAGGTTGAGCGCGATACGGACGCGGAAAGCAGCTGAGGATCGGAAATAGGTGTAAAGGACGAACTCACTCGCCATGGCGACGCACGTCCTGATCGATGGCGCCGAAAATCGAGCGGCTGTCGAGATCCAGCATCTCGATCCGCACCCGATCGCCGAATTTCATGAACGGCGTCCTTGGCGCGCCGAACTCGATGGTTTCCAGCGACCGCCGCTCGGCAATGCAGGCGGAGCCGCGGGCACGGTTTTTGTTCGAGACCGTTCCCGAACCGATAATCGAACCGGCGGAGAGCGTTCGCGTTCTTGCGGCGTGCCCGATGAGTTGGGGGAACGAAAAGACCATGTCGTCGCCCGCGTTCGGGCTGCCGAACGGACGGTCATTGAATGAGACGCTCAGCGGGAGGTGCACCTTGCCGCCGTGCCACGCCTCGCCCAGTTCATCGGGTGTCACCGCCACCGGAGAAAATGCGCTCGCAGGTTTCGACTGGAAGAAACCGAAGCCTTTGGCAATTTCCGCGGGAATAAGATTGCGCAAGCTGACATCGTTCACCAGCATCATCAGCTTGATGTGCTTTTCTGCATGGCTTGCATCGATGCCCATCGGCACGTCGTCGGTGATGACGGCGACCTCCGCTTCGAAGTCGATCCCCCAGGACTCATCCATCGCCAGAATAGAATCGCGTGGCCCGATAAACGAATCCGAGCCGCCCTGATACATCAGCGGGTCGGTCCAGAAACTCTCCGGCATTGCGGCGCCGCGCGCCTTGCGCACCAGTTCGACATGGGTGACATAGGCCGAGCCATCTGCCCATTGATAAGCGCGCGGCAGCGGCGCGGCGCATTGCGCGGGATCGAACGGCTTTTCGCCCGCTGCCGGGCCTTCGTTCAGCAGATCGTACACGCGTGTCAGCCGCCCCACAGTATTCGGCCAGTCGTCCAGCACCATCTGCAAGGTATGCGCGATGTGGGGAACGGCAACGCAGCGCGTCAGGTCGCGGCTGACGACGACGAGCCTGCCGTCGCGGGCGCTTTTGAGCGACGCCAATTTCATTTCGGCTTCCAGCTGTCGGCGTAGCCGCGATCCTCGGTGCCGACGGCCGCCTCGCTCATGTCGAGGGGATCACGCGCGTCGACCATCACCGCCACTTCATCCGTCATGGTTTTTGCGGCGCGCGCGCCGGCGGCAAATGCCTTGGGATGCGGTCCATGAGTGAAGCCGTTGGGGTGCCAGGTGACCATGCCGGGCTTGATATTGTCGCGGCTGAAGAACTCTCCCGCATGATAGAAGATCACTTCGTCGTAATCGTCGTTCGAATGATAGAACGGCACCTTAAGCGCGCCGGGATCGCTTTCGATCGGCCGCGGCACGAAGGTGCAGACGATGAAGCGGTCCGACACGAAGGTGGAATGCACGCTCGGCGGAATGTGGTAGCGGTGACTCATCACCGGGCGAATGTCGCGCCAGTTGAGCTTCACCGCACTTAAATTACCTTTCCAACCCACCGCATCGAGGGGATTGTATGGGTAGGTGATGGTGGTGAAGGCATCGCGCCGCTTCACCCGCACCCGCCATTCGCGTTCGTCGGCCTGAGCACGGAATTTCTCGTCCAGCTCCGGTGTGGTCAACGCCGCCGGATCGAAGATGGCATGCGGACCGAGAATGCCTTTTTCCGGCAGGCGAAAATTGCCGTTTGTCGCTTCGATGACCAGCGCAAGCGTGGGCTGCGACGGTTCCAGGCGCCACATTGTGCCGCGCGGCAGCAGAAGGTAATCGCCTTCCGTGTACCCTAGGTGGCCGAAGTCGCAGTACAGATCGCCCGCGCCTTCATGCACGAACAGCAAAGTGTCACCATCCGAATTGCGCAACAGATGCCGCATCGCTTCTGCGCACCGCCACATCGCGATCTTGCAGTGATTGTTGTAGAGAAGCGGCACCGGGCTGAACGGATCGTCGGCGGCGCGCGCTGCTATCACCGCGTCGAAGGCCCTTGGCCGCAACGGACCGTCGAAGGCGCTCCAGCCGGTGGGAGGATGCTTGTGATAGATGTGGGTGGCCGGACCGAAGAATCCATCGCGGCCGATCTCACGCTCGTAAGTGCCGCTGGGCAGATCGGCATGCGCCTGCCGGGACGCCTCGCCCTGCACGCGCGGAAACTCGATCCAGTTTTTCATGCCGGCTGATCCTGCAACACGCCTCGGCGAATCTGATCGAGCTCGATGGATTCGAAAAGCGCCTGGAAGTTTCCTTCGCCGAAACCTTCGTTGCCCTTTCGCTGGATGATCTCGAAGAAGATCGGCCCGATAGCGTTCTGCGTAAAAATCTGCAGCAGCAGCCCCTGTCCGTCCGTCGGCGCGCCATCCATCAGGATGCGCGCACGCTTGAGACGGTCGACATCCTCGCCATGGCCTTTGATGCGGTTGTCCAGCCGCTCGTAATACGTCTCCGGCGTGTTCTGGAAGGGAACGCCGCGCATCGCGAGCGCTTCCACCGTGTCGTAGATGTTGCCTGTGCCCAGCGCGATGTGCTGAATGCCTTCGCCCTTGTAGACGTGCAGATATTCTTCGATCTGCGACTTGTCGTCGGAACTCTCGTTGATGGGAATGCGGATATTGCCGTCCGGGCTGGTCATGGCGCGCGACTTCAATCCGGTCAGCTTGCCCTCGATGTCGAAGTAGCGGATTTCTCGAAAATTGAAGAGCCGCTCATAGAATCCCGCCCACTGCTCCATGTTGCCGCGAAAGACATTATGGGTGACATGGTCAACGTAGGTGAGACCTGCGCCTTCGTGCTCAAAGCCGCGCGCCGGATCGGTCGCTACAAAATCCACGTCGTAGATGGAGCGCTCGCCGTATCGGTCCACAAGATAGATGACGCTGCCGCCGATCCCTTCGATGGCAGGAATGCTCAGCTCCATCGGTCCGACCTGGTTGGCAAACGGCCGGGCGCCGGCTTCGATCAGTTTTCGATAGGCCGCTGGGGCATCCTTCACCCGAAACGCCATGGCGCAGGCACTGGGGCCATGGGCTTCTGCAAAGCGCGCGCCATGACTGCCGGGCTCGGCATTGACGATGAAATTGATCGCGCCTTGCCGGTATAGCGTCACCGCCTTGGAACGATGATGCGCGACCGCGCGGAATCCCATTTGCTCAAACCAGGCATGGAGCTGGCCCACATCAGGCGCGGTATATTCGACAAATTCGAAACCATCCGTGCCAACGGGATTGTCCCAAAGCTGGGCCATGGTATTGCTCCTGACACTGCCGCCAGAGTTTCCTATTTGCGCAGGGTACGGGTCAAGCGATTGCGGCGGGTCGCTTGATTGGATGGGGCAGGCGCAACTCGGCTGGTTTTGCTACGGCGGCTAGTTCAAGGAAAGTCCCAGGTCTTTCCAGCCGCTGACAACTATCTGGATTCCGATGCAAAGCATGATGAATGCCGACAGTCGCACAACGACATTCGTACCTGACTTCCCCAGCGCTGCGACGGTCGCCTCCGCAAAGCGATAGCAGAGGTAGACAGTTGCCGCGATCGCGACAATCCCGACGATCGCACCATAACCAAACAACGCCAGGGTATAGAAGTCAGCAACCTTTGGCCGCTGGCTACCGAGAGTCATCGCCACGGATATTGAGCCGGGTCCGACGGTGAGTGGCATAGTAAGAGGATAAAAGGCATCGGGAACCGTCGACGGCGCATCTCCTGTCGCGTGATCACCATCGAGCCTTGCGTCCGAGTTAAGCAGCTTCCAACCAAACGCCGTGACAACAAGTCCCCCGCCAATTCGCACCACGGGCAAGCTGATCCCGAAAAATTCAAGAACGTGAGAACCCACGAACACGGACCCCAGCAGCAGGAAAAAGCTGTTGATTGCGACGCGCCGCGCCAGGGCGTTTCGCAATTTATCGCCAGCAAACTGCGTGAGGCCCAAAAACAGGGGCGCGCTACCGACCGGATTGACGATCGGAAAGAGAGCCGCATAGCACAGGACAAACGTGTTCACGATGGCAATCATGGGATATGACTTCTGGTCTGCTGAATGGGACTGACGAAGCGTCGCCGCCTTGCTGGCTCTATCGGTGTTGTTAGTGGTGGGCGATGCAGGACTCGAACCTGCGACCCGCTGATTAAGAGTCAGCTGCTCTACCGCCTGAGCTAATCGCCCGAACGCCGGCCCAAGCCCGCGAAGGTGCGGCGCTATAGCAAGCGCAAAGGGGGTCTGTCCACCGGACCGAACCGTAGCCGTGAGATCACAAGATAATGCCGGAATGCCGCGGAATCTCCACCAGCCGGTGCACATACACCGACATGATGATGCCGAAGCCGAACATGACTGTGAGCATCGCGGTGCCGCCATAAGATAATAGCGGCATGGGGATACCCACGACCGGAATCAAGCCCATCACCATCGCGCCGTTGATCATTATGTAGAAGAAGAAATTCAATGTCAGCCCAAGCGCCACGAGGCGGCCGAACTGGCTGCGCGAGGTCATGGCGATGCGCACGCCATAGCCGATCACTGTAGCGAACAGCAGCAGGAGTATCATGCAACCGACAAAGCCGAATTCCTCTCCAATCGAGGTTACGATGAAATCGGTTTGCTTCTCCGGCAGAAAGTTCAGCTGACTCTGGGTATTCTGCAGAAATCCCTTTCCGGTCATCCCGCCAGAGCCGATGGCAATTTTTGCCTGGCTGATGTTCCATCCCGCCCCCAGCGCATCGTTCTGCGGGTTCATAAACGTAAGAACACGGCGTTTCTGGTAGTCGTGCAGAAACTGCCAGGCGACTGGCACGGCTGCGGCCACGGCACCAACCGTTGGCAAGATCCACCACCAGGAAAGCCCCGCGAGGAACAGCAGCGAGGCACCATCCATCACGAGAATGGTGGCGGTGCCGAGATTGGGCTGTTTCAACACCAGCGCGGCCGGCAGGGCGACCATGATCACTGGTATCAACAGGCGCAAAGGCTTCGAGACATCTTCCACGTTCAGCCCATGAAGATACCGAGCCAGTGCGAGCACCAGCGCGATTTTCATCAATTCGGAAGGCTGCAGCTGAAGCGGGCCGAGCTGAATCCAGCGCTGGGCGCCTAGGCCGGTGTGTCCCACGACATCCACCGCAACCAGCAAGAGCAGGCATAGGGCGTAGAAGGGGTAGGCGATCGTCAGCCAGTGCCGAATATCGATCATCGCCGCGATGGCAAGCAGCACAAGGCCGAGGGTGAAATGCCCCATTTGCCTGCTCGCCCAAGGCGAAAAATGCCCGCCGGCTACCGAATACAGCATCGCAAAGCCGATGCAGGCGATCACGCAGATCACCAGAACCATCGGCCAGTTCAGTTGCTGCAGCTTGTCTGCAATTGACAAGGTGCGGCGGAACGCAGCGTAGGGACGAGCAGTCATGCCCTGTTCACGCCGGCACGCCCTTGTGCAGCTCTCAAAGGGTATGCCGCCGGCATTTTCAGCGGATCGCGCTTCTGTGCGTAGAGGAGAATATCGCGCGCCATCTGCACGTTAGGATGCTCGTGCGTCCCGCCATGCTCCACCAATACCGCACAGGCATAACGCGGCCTGGCAACGGGTGCGAAGGCGATGAACACGGCATGGTCGCGCAATTTCCATGGCAGGGATTCGTTCTTTCGCACTCCGAAGCGGTGTTCTTCGCGCGAGATTACACGCACTTGCGCCGTACCAGTCTTGCCCGCCATTTCGAAACCCGGCTCGCTGATGCGCCAGGTGTGGGCGGTGCCTCCATTTTGATTCGCTACCGCGTCCATTCCCGCCCGGACCGCTGCCAGGGCGCGATCGGAAAAGCCAACACGAGGCAATTCGATGCGCGGTTGAGCATTGCGGCCCACCACGCGCGTTATGCGGGGAGAAACTGCGATGCCGCTGGCAATACGGGCCGCGGTGGTACAAAGCTGCAGCGGCGTGACGTTGAGATATCCTTGCCCAATGCCAGTCACCAGCGTCTCGCCCTGCTGCCAAGGCACGCCATAACGTGCTTCTTTCCAGGCGCGGCCGGGCACAATACCGGCGCGCTCGCCAGGCAGTTCAATTCCAGTCGGTCGCCCGAGCCCAACGGCGTGCGCCGCCGCTTCGATGCGGTCGATCCCAAGCCGGCGCGCCACTTCGTAGAAAAAGACGTCGCAGGAAACCATGATCCCGCGGTGAAGATCGACGCCGCCGTGACCCCCGCGCTTCCAGCAGTGGAATTCGTGGTTCCCGAGGGTGACGGAGCCGTGACAGTAGACTTGGAGGCCTTGCAAGCCCGCATCCACCGCCGCGAGCGCCATGGTGGGCTTGATCGTCGAGCCGGGTGGATAAAGGCCAGCTATCGACTTGTTGATCAGTGGCGTGTGGTCGTCGGACATCCAGGCCTTCCACTGGCTGGTCGAGACACCCACGTTGAATAGATTCGGATCGAACGCAGGTGTGGAAGCAAGCGCCAGCACATCGCCGTTGCTGACGTCCATCACGACAGCAGAGGCGCTTTCTGCTCCCAGGCGCCGAGACACGAAGCTCTGCAGATCCTGATCAATCGTGAGGTAAATGTCGGACCCCGCTTCACCCGGCTGATGACTGAGCTCGCGCACAACCCGTCCGTAGGCATTGACTTCGACCCGGCTAACACCGGCCTTGCCGCGCACCTCCGGCTCAAACGCTTTTTCGATGCCACGCTTGCCGATGCGGAACCCGGGAAGGCCCAGCAACGGGTCGGGGTCGGTCGCCTGATCTTCCTGCGAGACCGAACCGACATAACCAAGCACATGCGCGAGTTCAGCGCCAAAAGGATAGGAGCGCGTTTGGCCGACGTCCGGCTGCACACCGGCGAGATATGGGAGGTGCAAATTAATCCGGGCGAACTCTTCCCATGGCAAATTCTCGGCCACGATGACGGGCACAAACGCCTTGTTCTGATTGGCCTCGCGCAGAACTCGTTCGCGCTGCCGATCGGAGAGGTAAATAAGACGGCCGATCTCATCCAGCGATGCTTTCACGCCGTTCGAGGCCTGCTCCGGAATCAGAAGCACACGGAAATTTCGCCGGTTGCTGGCCAGTTCCACGCCAAAGCGGTCCAGGATTCGGCCGCGCAACGGCGCAACGAGCCGATCATTGATCCGGTTTTCCTCGGACTTGGTGCGGAACTGATCGCCTTCAAGAATTTGCAATTGATACAGGCGGCCGGCGAGTACGCCAAACACAGATGTTACCGCTCCGGAGGCCATCAAAGTGCGCCGGGTGAAAGTGGCGTAACGGCTTTGATCCTTTGGGTCGAAAAGCGGCACTAGAACTCACTCCGCAACGCGCCGACGATCCCATGCTGAATTCCATTCAGCACAGGTAGCACGAGGACATAGCACAAAACGCTTACGCCGACTTGCAGGATCAGCGGGATCAGCGGCGGTGCCTGCCAAAAATACACCCACGCAATCATGTACACAGCGGCCGACACGAGCAACATCGCCAACGCAAATCCCAGCACGGCTCCGGGACCAGCTAGGGCTGCGAGCGACTCCCGCTGGCGATCGAGGACAACGTAGGTTGCAATGAAGGCGGCTGTCCAAAATCCAGGTGGACTTCCGGACAGCAAATCCTGCGCCAGTCCCACCGCAAATGCAGCCGCAGGCGGCATGAGGTCCGGCCGCACGAGACACCAGAAGTACACTGCCATGAAACTGAGCAGTGGTGGAGGCATCACGCCGCCGGTCAGCGATACCGGGATATTGCCGAATGCCGCGCCCATAAGGCCGCAGAACACGGGAATGATGGCGGCAAGGAGAGAGGATATGGACATCGCGTGGGGCTGGACTGGGTTCACTGATCGTTTTGATCGTCCGGCGTTTCGGGCACACGCTGGTCCGTCTCGCCTGTCTGGGGACCGGCATCCGGAGGAGGTTCTGTCACCCCATGTCGGCGCGCAGGTCTGATTACTTCCGGAACAGGCGCTGTGCTCACCGGCGCGGCTCTCGGGGTTGGATGCCGGGCTAATGGCTTCGGCTTGGCCGTTGCCTCAGCCGGCGTCGGCGGGGGTCGTGACAGCTTTCCAGGGCCGGGGACATCCTGATCGGCCGGCTTCGGCATCTGCTCGATCGGCGATTTGAAATCGAGGATGCGTACCTCGGACGCAGTTAGTGGATTTGCATAAGGACTCACTTTAGGCTCGCGTCCGTCAAACCGAAGGACACCAACCGGCAAGCCGGCGGGAAGCAGCCCACCATCCCCGGACGTCACCACATCCGCGTCATTCTTCAAGCGGATGTTTTGCGGCAACGCCTCGATGCCAGGCATGGAAGCATTGTTTCCAGCCAAGATCGCTTGCAGGTTGCCCGGACGCACAACCACCGGAATACGGCTGTTCAAATCGGTCAGTAGGATAACCCATGATGTATGATCACCGGCCACATAAATCCGGCCAATAAGTCCGCGGCCGTCGATCACCGCCTGCCCCGGTTTGGCACCGTTGCGTCTGCCCGCGTTCAACACCAGGGTTTCTAGAAAGGGTTGGCTCGATCGACCGATGACTTGCGCGGTGATGGATGAGTAGGTGTTTTCGGGAATTGCTTTCAAAAGTCGCTGGTATTGCTGCAGGCGACCCTGCATCGACAGCGCCGCGCCACGCCACTGGAGCAGGGTGGCATTTTCTTCCCTCAGCCGCTGGTTCTCGCTGTAAACGTCGAAAAAGTACCCGATGCCGCCGAACCACCGGGTTACGGCCGCGGCCGGCGAATTCAGCGCCTGAAGGGCGGGCGCGGTTTTGTCGGCGAGGGCGGCGCGCGCACGTTCGAAAGGAACGAAATGCGCCTTTCCCGCAACAAGGAGAAGCATCGCAAGAACAGCGGCAATCACCAGCGGAAGCTGTGCGCCGCCTCTGCCGCGCCCGATCCTCCAAGTCCCGTTGGCCATCTACGCTACCGGTTCGATCAAGCTCCCAAGACCCATATTAGAACGCTGTGGACAAAACATGGCGCATGGCCTTTGGGCTCTCGAGCACCCGTCCCGTTCCCAAGGCTACGCAGGACAGGGGATCATCGGCGATGGAGACCGGCAGACCCGTTTCCTCTCGCAGCACTTGATCGAGATTGGCCAGCAGTGAGCCTCCCCCCGTCAGAACGATGCCTTTGTCGACGATGTCCGCGGCGAGCTCAGGCGGGGTCGCCTCCAGCGCCACCTTTACCGCCTCCACGATCTGACTCGTGGGTTCCGCCAAGGCCTCGGCAATGTGACGCTGGGTGATAGTAATTTCCTTCGGAACACCGTTCAGCAGGTCCCGGCCCTTGATCTCCAGGGTAATGCCGTTGCCTTCCGCCGGAGCAGCCGCAGACCCGATTTCCTTCTTGATCCGCTCGGCGCTCGCCTCGCCGATCAGCAGGTTCTGGTGGCGCCGGATATAGGCAATGACCGCCTCGTCCATCTTATCGCCGCCCACGCGGACCGAGCGGGAGTATACTATACCCCCCAATGACAGCACGGCGACCTCTGTGGTGCCGCCGCCGATATCCACGATCATCGAACCGGTGGGCTCGCCGACCGGCAAACCGGCGCCGATCGCGGCCGCCATGGGCTCCTCGATCAGAAACACCCGCCGAGCGCCAGCCGAGAGAGCCGATTCCTGGATGGCTCGCCGCTCGACTGCCGTCGAGCCGGATGGGACGCAAACAATAATCATTGGATTTGCAAAGGAACGGCGATTGTGAACTTTGCGGATGAAATGCTTGATCATCTCCTCCGCGACTTCAAAATCGGCGATCACACCGTCGCGCATGGGACGGATGGCCTCGATATTGCCAGGGGTACGTCCCAGCATCAGCTTAGCGTCGTTGCCAACTGCCCGAACCTGCCGCTTGCCGCCCTTTGTGAAGGTGGCGACGACGGAGGGCTCGTTCAGCACGATCCCGCGTCCACGGACGTAAACTAGCGTGTTCGCTGTCCCGAGATCGATTGCCATGTCGCTCGACAGGATGCCGAGTAAACTACCAAACATCTGCTACTAGCCATTCCTTTCCGGCCGGTTGCTGGTACGCGTTCAAGTCGCGGGCATCCCCGGCGAACGGTTCATCGCGTAACAGGTTCTAGGTATGCCGTCCGCGTTAAGGCAATCCTTAGGCCACGCCGCGCCTGAAGCGATTTGCTGGTAAATCTCGTACGACCTGTCCGCAGCCGCCCTCGCTGACGCGTCAGCTACCGGCATTGCCACTTGTCCCGAACGGTTCCAAGCCCGCGTAATTGCAAGGTTTTTGGCAGCGTTCGCGCCCGGCTTCTTAAGCCGGATTCTTGCGTACGGGCAATAGCGAACACAGACTAATTCACCGAATCTAGAAGCGGCGGCCGGGTTAATTCCCGGCCGGGATAAAAAGCATGTTAAGCGGGCGCCAAGGAACTATAAATGATCCGGCTCCGGGACATCAGCAAGACCTATGGTGGTGGGCCACCGGCTCTGGGCCCTGTTAATCTCGCAATCGAAGATCGGGAACTTGCTGTTCTGGTGGGCCCGTCCGGCTGCGGCAAGAGCACCATGCTGTCTCTCGTCAACCGACTAATCGAGCCCTCCGCCGGCCGCATCGAGATCGATGGAGTGGATATGGCCTTGTGCGATCCGGTCCAGTTGCGGCGGCACATCGGGTTTGTGTTTCAAGACATCGGACTGTTTCCACATCTGACGGTCGCGGAAAACATCGAAATCACGCCTGGCCTGCTCGGCTGGAGACGCACCGACATCGACAGCCGCGTCTTGGACCTTCTAAAGCTGGTTCGGCTCGACCCTTCTCATTACGCTGGCCGCCTTCCTCACGAACTTTCCGGCGGTGAGCAACAGCGGGTGGGAATCGCGCGGGCACTCGCGGCACGGCCGAAGATCATGCTGATGGATGAGCCATTCGGCGCCTTGGATCCGCTGGTTCGAGACGAACTAGGAAGCGAATACCGGTCCATTCACGATCAACTGGGCATCACCACCATCCTTGTCACTCACGACATGACGGAAGCGATGCTGCTCGCAGACAGAATTGTGGTGATGCGGAGCGGTGAAATCGTACAGAACGGCACACCGCAAGCCCTGCTCGATCGTCCGGCGGACAGCTTCGTGCAGTCGATGATCGACACGCCACGGCGCCGAGCCAACCAATTGGCCCAGATGTTCGGCGAGGCGCCATGAGCGGCAACGCCTTTGCGGCCGCGCTCGCGCTTCTGCCGGACTATCTTGGCCAGCATGTGGTGCTCAGCGCTTCAGCGGTTCTGCTGGGATCTGCCATCAGCTTGCCTCTGGCGATTGCAGCCTCCCGCTCGCGTAGGCTTGGCGGACCAGTGTTGGCGATTGCGAGCATTGTCCAAACCATCCCGGGGTTGGCGCTGCTGGCGCTGTTCTATCCACTTCTTCTGGTAGCCTCGAACGTCACCGTTGCCTTGCTCGGATGGCGTATTCCCGCGCTCGGTTTCTTGCCCGCGCTATTGGCGCTGACTTTGTACTCCATGCTTCCCATTCTGCGAAACACCGTGGCAGGTCTTTCCGGTATCGATCCGGCGGTTAAGACCGCGGCCCGGGCCGTGGGAATGACCTCGCGGCAGTCGCTCACCATGGTCGAGCTGCCGCTGGCCGCGCCGGTGATCATGGCGGGCATCCGAATCTCGGCAGTGTGGGTGATCGGCACGGCGACGCTCTCTACACCGGTGGGGCAGACCAGCCTCGGCAACTACATCTTCACCGGCCTGCAGACGGAGAACTGGGCGTTCGTCCTGTTTGGCTGCGTCGCCGCAGCATCATTGGCGTTGGTGGTGGACCGTCTGCTTGCGATAGCGGAAACGGGGTTCTCACGAAGGTCACGTAAACGCCTTATCGCGGCCTTGGGCGGCATCCTGATTGTTATCGCCGCGAGCCTGTACCCGCTCGTAACTATGGACGTTGCCGAGGTGACGATCGGCGCCAAGAATTTCGAAGAACAATACACGTTGAGCGCCCTGCTGGCGGATAGATTGCACAAAGCCGGCTTTCGAACGGCCCGTCGCGCCGATCTTGGATCGACGGTAGTTTTTCGGGCACTGGCCTCGGGAGAGATTGACACATATGTCGATTATTCGGGCACGATCTGGGCCAATGAAATGCATCGGACAGACAGCCCGGGACGCAAACCCGTGCTGATGCAAGTCGCGCAGTGGCTGAGGACCACGCGCGGCATCACCGCGCTGGGCTCTCTTGGTTTCGAGAATGCTTACGTGCTGAGCATGAGAAGCGACAGGGCGAAGACACTGGGCATTCGCACGCTCGCCGATCTCGCTGTCTATGCGCCGAACCTGACAATCGGGGGTGATTACGAATTCTTCTCGCGGCCCGAATGGAAGAGCATGGTCAATAGCTATGGGCTAAATTTCGCAAGACAGCGCACCTACCAGCCGACTTTCATGTATCGTGCGGTGCGCGACGGCGATGTCGACGTGATCGCCGCCTTTTCGACCGACGGCCGGATCGCGCAATACGATCTGCGCTTGCTCGCCGACCCGAAATCGGCGCTGCCGCCTTACGACGCAATGCTGCTGGTGTCGGGCAAAAGGGCTGGCGATGTGAGATTTCTAGCCGCGCTGAAGCCGCTCATCGGCAAGATAAATCTATCGGCCATGCAACAGGCCAATCTCATGGTCGATCGCGACAAGCGCACGCCAGAAGAAGCCGCCCACTGGCTGGCAGGGCGGATTGTACGCTGATAGGTCAACCCTCCGGCTGCATCGCGACCAGGTTTATCAGCGCAGCAGCGACGAGGTAGGCGAGCATGAGCGGCCCGGCACCTGCCAAAACAGAGCCGGTCAGTCCCGTCAGAATGGGACAGGGCAGAATCCGGTATAGCGAGCCGACGAACAGAAGCTGCAGGCCCAACACCGCTGCGATTCCCAGCATCAATGCAATGCCGGACGCGCCCAGCGGCTCAATTCTTCGCTTGCGTTCAAGCCTCACCAACGCTGCTTCGAGACGCAACCGCGAAATCTCCGAGCCCAGAAAAATAAAAGCAAGCAGCCAGCTTACAGCGGACGCAAATGTCTGGGCGGCTCCGCCGCCGCCACAACGCGCCAGATTGTCCTCGAGTGCTCGCTGGCCAGGCACTGCAAAGCGCATCGCTGCTTCCAGGACATGCAACGGCGTGAAAACATGCTGAGGCGCCAGTTGCATTGCGAGGGTGATCGCAGCAAAGACGATGAACACGATTTCGTTGAAGCGCGGTAGCAGGTGATGCGGTTTGAAACGGGAAAGTAGGTGACCGCTCGAAAGACCATAGCCCGCCACAAAGAGGATGCCCATCGCTCCGAAAAGAAAGACAGGAATGGCGCTTGCTTCTATCGCCGCAACAACCGCAAAGTGCGATTGCAGTTCACGAGCGATGGCAAGAGCGCCTGCGAAGCTGCAAAACAGGATCCAGCCTTTCGCCAGCAGCCGCGCAATCCCCATACCCCCTCCAAATCGCGTCCGTCAGACCACAGTCAGGCGGAAGCCGCGAACAGCGCGTCTTTCATGCGCTCGGCGCGCAAACTCTCAGCCATCAGGAAAGCGAGTTCCAGCGCCTGGCTGGCATTGAGCCTGGGATCGCAATGCGTGTGGTAGCGATAGGCAAGATCCTGTTCCGAGATTGCCTGGGCGCCGCCGAGACATTCGGTGACGTTTTGTCCCGTCATCTCGAAATGCACGCCGCCGGCGTGCGTCCCTTCAGCACGATGGATGTCGAAAAAACTCTTCACCTCTTTCAAGATGCGGTCGAATGACCGGGTTTTGATACCTCCCTGACTGCGCATAGTGTTGCCATGCATGGGATCGCAGGACCAGACAACGTTCGCGCCCGCCCGTTGAATGGCGCGGATAAGGCGCGGAAGTTTCTCGATGATCTTGTCGGCCCCAAAGCGGCAGATCAGTGTCAGCCGTCCTGGTCTATTATCCGGATTGAGCGCCGCGGCCAGATTTACGAGCGCATCTTCACTCAATGACGGTCCGCATTTCAGCCCAAGCGGGTTTCGTATGCCCCGGCAGAATTCCACATGCGCGCCTTCCGGATCGCGTGTGCGATCGCCAATCCAGAGAAAATGCGCGCTGGTATCGTACCATTCGCCGCTGGTGGAATCGATCCGCGTCATCGCCTGCTCAAAATTAAGGAACAACGCTTCATGGCTGGTATAAAAGCTGGTGCCTCGCAGCTGCGGAATGGCCTCTGGCGTTAACCCACACGCCTCCATGAAGCCGAGCGTCTCGCTGATCCGTTCGGCCAAGGCCTTGTACTGCTCGCCGGCGGGCGATCCCGCAATGAATCCCAGCGTCCAGCGATGGACGTTGTGCAGATCCGCGTAACCTCCGCTGGCGAACGCCCGCAGGAGATTCAGCGTCGCCGCCGACTGGGCATAGGCCTGCATCAGACGATTTGGGTCTGGAGCGCGGCTCTCGCTCGTAAACTCGATGCCGTTGATATTGTCGCCGCGATAGGACGGAAGCGTGACGCCGTCGCGTGTTTCATTGTCCTCCGTTCGCGGTTTGGCAAACTGGCCCGCGATGCGTCCCAGTTTCACGATCGGCATGGCGGCCCCGAAGGTGAGAACGATCGCCATCTGCAGCAACACCCGGAAAGTGTCGCGGATGGTGTCAGGATGGAATTCGGCGAAGCTTTCCGCGCAATCGCCGCCCTGCAGCAGGAAGGCCTTGCCTTGGCAAACTTCTGCCAGCGCCGCAGTCAGGTTTCGCGCCTCGCCTGCAAAAACGAGAGGAGGATGCGTTTTCAACCGCCCCTCGACAGCCGCAAGCGCCTGCGGATCTGGATAGTCCGGCATTTGGCTGACGGGCTTCCCACGCCAGCTCGACGGGCTCCACGTTTGCGGCAAGGCTAAACTCCTTCTTCCCGAAGGATATACGGGAGCGGTTTCGTCAGGCCAAGGGAGCGGCGGGCGATTTGGAGTAGGCCTTGGTTCGCATGGTTACCAGTTCTTCGGCTGCCGTCGGATGAAGCCCTATCGTACCGTCAAATTGATCTTTGGTGGCCCCCATTTTGAGCGCCACCGCAGCGAGTTGCACAAGCTCCGCCGCATCGAAACTAAAGACGTGACAGCCCAGCACTTTCCCGGTTTGGGAATCGACGACCAGTTTGAAGCGCGAACGGGTTTCCCTCCCGGATAGGGTGTGCTTCAGCGGCTTAAACGTGGAACTGTAAACGTCTACTGCATGGCCCGCTTGTAGTGCCTTCGTTTCCGTCAACCCGACCGTCGCGATTTCCGGCCGGCAAAAGACAGCCGTGGGAACGAGACGATGATCGACCGGTGTCGGCTTGTTGTCAAACACTGTCCGGATGAAGCACATCGCTTCGTGAATTGCGACCGGCGTCAGCTGCAGCCGGTTGGTGACATCACCGATGGCGTAGATATGCTGGACAGTCGTCCGGGAATATTCATTTACAACGACCTCGCCCTTAGGGCCTAGCGCGACACCGGCGCCCTCGATCCCTAACCCGTCCGTGTTAGGCCTGCGTCCGATGGCGAGCATGACTGCGTCAGTTTCGATTATCTCGTTGTGATCCGTGAAGGCGAAGAGTTCATCTCCCCGCTTGTCGATCCGCTTGAAGTTCCGGTTGCAGATGACGCGCAAGCCGTTGCGGGCCATCTCCTCCATAATACAGTCGCGCATGTCCTCGTCAAAGCCGCGAAGCACCTTGTCGCCGCGGTAGACCAGCGTTGTGTCACAGCCTAGACCGTGAAAAATGTGCGCGAATTCAACCGCGATGTAGCCGCCGCCGACCACGATAATCCGGCGCGGTAATTTCTCCAGATAGAAGGCATCGTTAGAGGAGATGCAATGTTCGACACCCGGTATGTCGAGCGTGTCGTGTGACGGCCGGCCACCGGTTGCAATCAGAATATACTGCGCCGAGACGGTCTTGCCGCTTTTTGTCAGACGGAGTGTATGCGGTCCGATCAGCTCGGCGCGTTCCAGGAAGATCTCGGCGCCCGCTTTCCTGACGTTTTGAACATACAAGTCCGACAGTCTTGCAATTTCTTTGTCTTTATTGGCAACTAGGGTTGTCCAGTCGAAGCGCCGCTCCGGCACGCTCCAGCCAAAACCGGCGGCGTCTTGGAAGTCTTCGCCGTACTGGCTGGCATAGACGAAGAGCTTTTTGGGGATGCAGCCGCGGATCACGCAGGTCCCCCCGAACTGATACTCCTCCGCGATCGCGACGCGCTTGCCGGCCAGCGCGGCCATGCGGCTGGCCCTCACGCCACCCGAGCCGCCACCGATGACGAAGAGATCGTAATCGTTCTCAGGCATTCCTCGCCCGCTCCAGAACTTCTATGCGTTCAAACGTGTGCGCCACGATCAAGGTTGTGGCGAGATCAATGAACAAGCCGTGCTCCACGACACCGGTGATCGATTTCAAGGCATCCGCGACGCGTTTCGGCTGGGCAATGCTACCGAGCGCGCAATCGTAAATGACATTTCCCCCGTCTGTCCGATACGCAGCGTCGCCGCTTTGACGCAGGGCGACAGCCACGCCATCGTGGCCGCACTCTCGAAGCGAGCGACGGATGCCTTCGGCTGTCACGCCATGACCGAATTCGGCGACTTCGACGGGAAGAGGAAAACGGCCCAGCCGCTCCACCAATTTCGATCCATCGGCAATAACGATCATGCGGTTCGACGCATTCGCCACGATCTTCTCGCGCAACAATGCGCCTCCGCCACCTTTGATGAGATTGAAATCGCGGTCCGCTTCGTCCGCACCGTCGACTGTGAGATCCAGTGGGGCAAGTCCGGCGAGCGGAGCAATAGGAATTCCCCGATCTTTCGCGTTCAGCGCCGTGCGCTCAGAGCTCGCCGAACAAATGACCGTCAAGCCGCCGCGGACCCGCTCGCCCAACAATTCAAGGAAAGCCTCTGCCGTCGACCCCGTGCCGAGGCCAAGCTTCATGCCCTCCTGAACGAACTCCAGCGCGCGTGCCGCAGCCGCACGCTTCAGCGCAGCGATATCCGATTCGGGCATCGAACGAGACTAGCAGACGATGTGGTCACTCCACAGTCACGGATTTCGCGAGGTTGCGAGGCTGGTCGACATCGGTGCCCTTGGCAACCGCGGTGTGATAGGCGAGCAGCTGCATGGGAATGGCGTGCAGAAGCGGCGCGGCCAGCCAATCGGCCTGCGGCACCTCGATGCTCTTCCAAACGCGTTCTCCGGCCTGCTGGATACCGCGGCAATCGGAAACGAGGATCACTTTGCCGCCCCGCGCCATCACCTCCTGCATATTGGAAATCGTCTTTTCGAACAGCGGATCGCAGGGTGCGATCACCACCACCGGCATGTTTTCGTCGATTAGGGCGATTGGGCCATGCTTCATCTCGCCTGCGGCGTAGCCTTCGGCGTGAATGTAGGAAATTTCCTTCAGCTTCAGGGCACCTTCGAGCGAGATCGGAAAGTTTACGCCGCGTCCGAGGTACAAAACGTCGCGCGCCTTGGCCACCTCCAGGCCTAAAGCCTCAATAGAGGGTTCCTGTTTCAGCGCATCGACAATATGGCGGGGGGTCTCAAGCAGCGAGGTGACATGCGCGTTTTCCGCGGCAGGCGAAAGCGAGTCTCGCGCGCGTCCGGCGGCGATCGCCAGGCAAACCAGCACGCTGAGCTGGCATGTAAATGCTTTCGTGGAGGCAACCCCAATCTCCGGACCGGCAAAGGTCGGCAGCACCATGTCCGCTTCGCGTGCGATCGTGCTTTCCGGCACGTTTACAATCGCGATCGTCTTCTGTCCCTGATGCTTGGCGTCGCGCAACGCTGCGAGCGTGTCGGCTGTTTCGCCGGACTGTGAGATGAACAACGCAACTCCATCGCTGGGATATACAGGTTCCCGATAGCGAAGTTCCGAAGCCACGTCCGCTTCAACCGGGAGGCGGGCCAGTTGCTCGAACCAGTATTTGCCGACAAGCCCGGCATAGAACGCCGTGCCGCAGGCCGAGATCGTCAACCGGCTGGCTCTGGCGAGCACGTCCAGCACGGCAGGGTCGCGCAGATCTACGGTACGCGTCTCCGGATCGACGTAATGAGACAGCGTGTGGCCGACGACTTCCGGCTGCTCATGGATCTCCTTCGCCATGAAGTGACGGTAGCCACCCTTGTCGACCAGGCCGGCAGAGGCGCTGGTAATCCTGATCTCGCGATTGGCTGGCCGTCCTTCGTTATCGAAAATCTGGATATCGGGGCCACGAACCACCGCAACGTCGCCGTCTTCCAGATAGGATACACGATTGGTGAAAGGCGCCAGCGCAATGGCGTCGGAGCCGAGATAGCCTTCATTGGGACCATAGCCGACCGCGAGTGGGCTGCCATGCCGCACGCCAATGAGAAGCTGTTCCTCCCCTCGAAAGATCATGGCAATGGCGTAGGCGCCTGTGAGCCTCTTGGCGGCTTCGATTGCCGCGTGCGCCGGATCAAGTCCCTCATCCAGACAATCGGTCACGAGATGTACCGCCACTTCCGTGTCCGTTTCGGAATCGAAGATGTGACCCTTGGCCGTCAGTTCTTCGCGAAGCTCGCGAAAGTTCTCGATAATTCCGTTATGCACTACGGCGACGCGTTCGGAAGCATGCGGATGCGCATTTGATTCCGTCGGTGCTCCGTGTGTTGCCCAACGTGTGTGGCCGATGCCGACAATGCCGGGAAGCGGATCGTCCTGCAGAGTATTCGCGAGCTTGGACAGTTTGCCCGCTGAGCGGCGACGGTTGATCTTGCCGTCGACCAGGGTGGCAATGCCGGCCGAATCATAGCCCCGATATTCGAGTCGTCGCAGCGCCTCGAGAATAGCGGGCGCGGCAGGCGCAGTCCCCACAATACCTACAATGCCGCACATTTATCCTCTCTTTGCCTTCTCCGCCGTCTTGCGGACTCTAAATCTGGCTGCCCAACCTGAAATTTCCTTCTGTTCCGCGCGGGCCACGGCCAAAGCATCTTTCGAAACGTCGCGCGTGACCACGCTGCCGGCGCCGACCACCGCGCCGTCTTCTATTGCTATTGGGGCAACCAGAGCGGAGTTCGAACCGATGAACGCGCCGGCCCCGATCTGGGTGGGATGCTTTACGAAGCCATCGTAGTTGCAGGTAATGGTTCCGGCCCCGATATTTGCGCCGGGCCCCACATGGGCATCTCCCAGGTAACTTAGGTGATTCGCCTTCGCGCCTTTCTCAATCTGCGCGTTTTTCACCTCGACGAAGTTGCCGATGTGCACGTCCTCTCCAATCGAGGCGCCGGGCCGCAGCCGGGCGTACGGTCCCACAACAGCGCGCTGCTCCACAATGGATCCCTCAAGATGGGAAAACGCTCGAATTTCCGCTCCGCTCCGCACTGTCACGCCAGGGCCAAAGACAACGAACGGGCCAATCCAAACGTCGGCCTCAAGAACAGAATCCCACGATAGAAATACCGTCTGCGGCGCCAACATTCCCACCCCGGCCCCCAGCGCTCGTGCCCGCAACCGGGTCTGCATCTGTGCTTCCGCCTGCGCCAGTTCGGCGCGATCGTTCATGCCCATGACTTCGACGGCATCGGATTCCAGTACCGCGCAGCGCACGCCCTCGCGTTTTGCGATCAGGGGGACGTCGGTGAGATAGAATTCGCCTTGCGCGTTGGTTTTCTCGAGCTTGGCCGCCCAACGAAAGAAGTCCGGCGCATTGGCCACCACCGTACCAGCGTTGAAGAGATCGACATCCCGCTCCGCTTCGGTTGCATCCTTATGTTCTACGATCCTGTCCAAGTATCCATCGGCATCTAGGATCACCCGGCCGTAGGCCCCTGGCTCACTTGCGCGGAAAGCCGCGATGGCGAGCCCTGTTTTTTCGGCCGCCGCAAAAACCGAAGAGAATGTTGGGCCAGTGACGAGCGGCATGTCGCCATTGTTGATCAGCAAAGTACCGGAAAAATCCGACAGCGCAGGCATCGCACAAGCCGCCGCATGACCAGTACCTAGTTGCTGTTCCTGCACGACCGTTGCGACGTCGAGGCTCGCGGCGTAGTCACGAACGGAATCGGCCTGGGCCGATCGTACAACCACTATGCGGCCGACGCCCGCCTCGCGCATGGCAGCAATGACATGGCCGAGCACCGGGCGGCCGGCGACCGTATGCATCACCTTCGGCTTGGCGGATTTCATCCGCCTGCCGATTCCCGCGGCGAGAATGATTCCGGCGCGCTCCGCCACCCGCTTTGCTCCTGGTCGCCAAGCCCGTCCTTGGTCGAGGTAATGTGCCCTCCGATTCGGGCAAAATGACGATTTGCGACCGTATATTGCCGCCGAAATGGTTACCCGGCACTGTGTGCCGATGGCCTCTCCCGCAGTACTTATCGATCTCGACGGTACCCTTGTGGACACAGCGCCCGATCTGCTCGGCGCGCTCAACGCCGTGCTGACTTCCGAGCGCCGGTCGACGGTCGACCCACAAACCCTGCGCCATATGGTTGGCCACGGAGCCCGCGCATTGATCGAACGAGCCATGTCGGCAACGGGCGAGCCTGTCGCGGCGGAGCAGCTCCCCGGGCTGGTGGACCGGTTCATCGCCTACTATCGGGAACACATCGCAGACGGCAGCCAACCGTTTCCAGAGGTCGATGAAACGCTGTCACGCCTGCGAGAATCGGGCGCCCGTCTCGCCGTGCTTACCAACAAGCCGCAGGTTCTCACGGAACCAATTCTCGCAGCGCTGGGTCTGGCGCGTCACTTCGACGTGATCTGCGGTTCCGGCCGTTACGCTTTCAACAAGCCGGATGGGCGAATCGTGGCCCATGTGGTCCAGGAGCTTGGCGGAATGGAGGGCGGCGCAATCATGATCGGGGACAGCGCCGTGGATGTTGCCACCGCGCGAGCGGCTGCTATTCCTGTGGCCCTGCTATCCTACGGCTATACGCCGGAACCGGTCCACAATCTGGGTGCCGACGCCATCGTCGACTGTTTCTCCGAAGTTCCTGCAGTTCTCAGGAAACTGCTCAGGTCTGATACATGACCGGCGCGACTGACGGGCCCGCTATTCCATCAAATGCGCTTGCCAAGCCGGAAGCGGCGTACCATTGTCCCGCCGAACGCGAGCGGTGGCTCGCCAAAACCTGAAGGGGTTCTTCAATGTCTTTCCGCAAACATCTCATGGCCGCCTCTGCGGCAGTCGCCGCTTTCGGGCTTGCCGCATCGGCAGACGCCGGAACAGCCAAGCACTATCACATCTTTCGTGCGACATCCTTCGAATCACTGGCAAAGCAGGCGCCGCCGCCGGCAGGCGACATGAACTACTATGGCGGCAAGGTGTTCTCGCACGTTATTGTCCAATCCGTCATGTGGAACAAGGATGTCGTTCAGAATACGCAGGATCAAATCCCGCTCTTTTCCGCCGCCATCGTTGACAGCACTTATACCGATCAGATGAAAGAATATAGCACGAAGGGCGTGAAATCGATCAGCGGCCACAAGGGTACAAAGCAGACGATCAGCCGCGGCACCTATATCGGCCAGGTCGTACTGAAGCCGCACAACACGAGCCTGAACCTGACCGACGAGGACATCCAGGCAGAGCTCGCGAGGCAGATCGACGAAGGTAAACTGGCGCCCCGCAGCATCGACACGCTCTACATGGTCTACTTCCCGTCCAACATTCACATCGACCTGCAGGGTTCGCAATCGTGCGTGGCCTTCGGTGCCTATCACTTCGCCACGAATGACAAAAAGACCGACAAGAAACACAATATCTGGTACAGTGTCGAACCGGAGTGCAATTCCGGCTTTACCTTCCTCACTTTCGCGGCTTCGCATGAGTTCGCCGAAGCGGTGACCGACAACGTTCCGACGCCGGGGTCCAATCCGGACTTTCCGCAGGCCTGGAACGATGCGCAGGGCTTCGAAGTCGGCGACAAATGCAGCGGCAGCGGCACCCTGACGTCGGACTCCGGAAGCTGGAGAGTTACTCAGTACTATCTGAATAGCCTGCACGGCTGCAGCACGACTTCCACCTATAAGAGCCCGTAAGCTTCTGCTTGCTTTACGGACGACGAATGAGCCCGACCTTCCCATGAAGGTCGGGCTTTTCTTTCAGGATGATTCATTCATCCCGGCGGCCGGGGTTGCTCCCGCACTTATCTTGACGCCTGACCCCGCCGATCATAGGAGACGCGGGGGCGCGTAGCTCAGCGGGAGAGCACTCCCTTCACACGGGAGGGGTCACAGGTTCAATCCCTGTCGCGCCCACCATCGAAAACGCAAATCATCGGCCGTTGAAGCTTCCAGCTGGCTCGATCGCAGGCCGCTATTCCGACGCCGGCAGCTCCTTCGTCTTCACCTCGCCGTACTGCTGCTGCTTGAAGTCCATCAGCCGCTTTTCCGCAGCCCGGAACGCATCCCTGACGGAGGTTTGCAGGTTTGGCGTAGCGTGGCGTTCCTTGGCGCGGTGTGGCTCGCGGCTGATCGCTATTTCCCGGCCGGGCACCCGGATGGCGATATGTACCTCGGGGACATTGCCGTGGCGATGCTGCCTGTGAGGCACCTCAAGCGAAACCCGGCAGCCAATCAGATGGGGATAAAGTTTTTCAAGCTTTTCAACGTGTTCCCGTATGAGGCTCTCTACGTCAGCGGTGGGCTTGAGATTGTGGAAAGCGATCTCCAGTGGAATGTCCATTTGTACCTCTGTGGCGGAGAATGGCTGCGACACTCTGGTGGCGTGATGAACTCTGAAGATTAGGCACTTGTTCGCTGTTGCGTAAAGAGAAGGACAGCGGCATTGAGCAAATCCTGTTCTCGATTTCGCCGGTCATCGTACAAAACGTCCGGTGCCAAAAACCGTTGCCGTCAAAACGGGCAACCGGTTAAGCGCAGCCTTTGAACGTGCGCTCAATGCTGACGGCCGATCCAATCGGCGATATCCGCCCAGACGGTTTCGCCATCAAGGTCGCGCAGCAGCATGTGATAGCCGTTAGGATAGCGCCGCACATCCGCCTGTCCATCAAGCTGATGGATCACGGACATGGTCGGCTGCTTCGGAATGACCTGATCGTTCTCCCCGTAGAGAAACAAAACACGAGACCTTTTGACCTGTTGCGTTGAAGCGGTCCTCGCCTCATCCATCAGGTTTACCAGACCATAAACCTGATCCGCCCGGACCGAATGCTGATACAGCGGATCGCGCGAGAGCTTCTTCAGCACTTCGATGTTGTCGCAGGCCACGATGTGCAGCCCCCTGCCGGAGACGTGCATGCCGGGCACGAAGTGCGCTGCGATCCACAACGCTGCCCGATACGACACCGGCATATCGCTGCGCGACCACACCGCGGGGGCAACCAGAATGGCACCGTCGACAGCAGGCGCAGTTCTACTCGGAAGCGCCGTCAGCACGACGGCGCCGCCCATGCTCTCTCCCAGCACGTAAACCGGAATGCCTGGATGGCGCGCGCGAGCCGCCTGCACCGCGTCTTGAAGATCCCGGCGCATCACGTCGCTGCCCGCCCACACGCCGCGCAACGGCGCGCGCCCGAAGCCTCGCTGATCGTAGGCGTAAGTGGTGATGCCGTGCGCGGCCCACCAAGGCCCCGGCAAGTCGAACGCCTCCGAGTAGTCGCTCATGCCGTGCAGCGCGACTATGACGGCATGCGGCGTTGGCGCATCCCAATGGCGCAGCGGCAACCGCGCGCCGTCACGCATGAGAATGACATCTTCCGCAATTGCGGGCCTGATGTTCTCGCTGCCGTTAGAAGGCGCCTGCGACGATACGCAGCCCGCGAGCAGGATCAGGCCGCAAGCAACCGCCGCACGCGCCGCCGCAAGTAGGGCAAAAGCTCTTCCGCGAACCATGGATTCTTCTTGATCCAACCGCTGTTGCGCCACGAGGGATGCGGCAATGGAATATAGCGCGGAGCGTAATCCCGCCATGCCCGCACGGTTTCCGTCATGCCGCCTTTCGCCTGGCCGGCGAGATGCCACGCTTGCGCGAACGTGCCCACCAGCAGCGTGGTTTCGAACTGCGGCAATGCCGCGAACAGCCGCGCGCGCCAGGTGGCTGCGCATTCCTTCCGCGGCGGCAAATCGTGGCCCGCTTCGTTGTAGCCGGGAAAGCAGAAGGCCATCGCCGCAATGGCCACGCGCGATTCATCGTAGAAGGTTTCGCGGTCTATCCCCAGCCAATCCCGCAAGCGGTCCCCGCTGGCATCGTTGAACGACAGGCCGGTCTCATGGACGCGCAGGCCCGGGGCCTGGCTGACAATGCAAAGCTTCGCCGTGGGGCTGGCATGCAGCACCGGCCGCGGACCGTGCGGAAGGTGCGTTGCGCAAAGCCGGCAGGCACGAATTTGGGCGAGGATTTCGTCCAGCGACTCCCGCCGCTGTCCATTCCGGCCCGGCATTTTGAGCGTCGTCTCCACCGCACAACATGTAGTGGTTCTGAATCAAGCTGAGCAGTCGTTATCACCACTTTTCCGGTTATTGGCATTTCCCTGACCTTCTTCGCGCAAGAAAATAACCGAATTGAACCTCACTTTTCGAGTTTTTTCCGCATCTCTCCTACCGATAAGTACGAAGAGTGAACATATAGTCCCACGCCTGGCCCGTCAAGGGAAATTATCGGCCCGCTGGCCGTCCGCCGCCGCCACTGGATACCGTTCACGCTCTATTTGCCCGATGCGGCTAGAGTGAAGCCGCGGTCGAAAACGACCCATCGCTTTCCATGCGGCTGGGGCCACCTAAAACCCGTCGGGGCCGCATGCGAAGGGGAGCCGCAGCCGGCGGCTCCCCGTCCCCAACCTGATCTGCCCCCTGTTCCACTCAATTGAACGGGAAACGCCAATCGAAATACAACTATTGGTTGCATTCACAACCAGTAAGAGCTACACCTGAGTGGTGAAGAGCACTCCCGAAAGAGTGCTCTCGAAGCAGCCTTCCCTCGTTTGGGACGGCTGGCGAGGGGGCAAAATGTCGGACACCGATACAAGGGATTCGATTGCGCATTGGGTCGCGCACAAACTGTTTCCGGAAAATGGCGGCGTCGACGAGGATCGCAATATTTCCGGCAACGCGCAGGCTTACGCGAGGACGCTTGCCGTCGAGATAAACTTTCTCGCCGCTCAGGCCGCCGACACTCATAACCTCACATGGAAAAACGTCACCCCAAAGGACATTGAGCCGTTGGAAACGGTCAGGGAATTGATCGCACTCATTGTCGATCACCTCAGCTAGTGGGGCCGACAAGATGATCCGGGCTTTCGCGGCGGCGGCATCAGCAACCGTCTTACTTGCATGTCTGTGCGCTTCCGTGAACGCGCGGCCATCTGAAAGTTCGAGCGCAACAGGGACCTCGGCGGACAAGACGGATGCTGGTGCGAAATCAGACAATGACGGTTGCTCGACCGGGGACGACCAATCCAGCACCAATGATGCTTCACAATCGAACGGTAGCGAGGCGAAGAACACAGCCAAGCACACTTCGAAAATCCAACACGGATTAAATTGCCATTTTGCGGGACTGGAATTCGCCGCCGGACCCGTAAGTGGCGGAGGTTTCGGCGCGCAGCTGAAAGGTGATCATCAATACGATCTGACTTCCTTCAATGCCGGCCCCCCACTGGGCGGGTTTCTGGAGATGCCAAACCAGCTGTCGGTCGGATACGCCACGAACGACAGCTGGGACAGCAAACCGGACAGCCATAACCAGGTCTCGGTCGATCTCAAGCTGAGCCTCGATGGCGCGATGCTCACGCCTCTACATCCCCTTCCCAATCCTATACCGCCGGAGTGCAACCACGACTGGAACCTGCCGCAATGCGGTTCTGGCGGCGAGCCACTTCTGGGGTACGGCCTCTACGGAGACCTGCGCTATCGCTATGGCACCTTCGACGATCAAGGCAGTCTGAGCCACGTGAATCAGGTGCTGGGCGGCGGCGGCATTTATTTCGTTTGGCAGAAAGGCATGTTGAACCAGCCCTGGATCGATATCTGGCCGGGCGTTTCGCTGACCTACTACTCGCCGATCTCGACCGATACGCCGCTACTGAAGGGCATCCTGCCCGACGGTATCAAAGCGGATTTCCTGCAAGCCGAATTCAAAACGGGTCTGCGCTTTCCCGTGGCCGGCCATCCATTCCGGCTGATTGTCAAATACGATGGATCCCTGCCGACAAACGGCCTGAACAATTCGTGGGAAAGCCTTTGGAACGTGCAGCTATCCGCTGATCTCTTCGATTCCGGTTTCGAGCCTGCAATCACTTTTCAGTCCGGGAAGAACGGCGGCCTCAGTTACGACAGGCAGCTGCTGTTCGGTATCGTGAAGCATCTCTCCGAGTAGCGGAACCGGGAGTTAACTTTCGCTGCAGAGAACAAAAAAACCGCGCGGGAGATGAAGCCCGCGCGGTTCGTTTCCTGTTAGGCGAGATAAGACAGTCTATTCGCCTTCGTCTTCTTCCGGCTCTTCGGTCTCCGCCTTCTTGCCGCGTTTCTTCAGCGCGGCGCCAAGGATATCTCCCAGCGAAGCACCGGAATCCGACGAGCCGTACTGCGCGACGGCCTCTTTCTCCTCCGCCATCTCGCGCGCCTTGATCGACAGCCCGATCTTGCGCGAGGCCTTGTCGAAGCTGGTAACCATGGCATCGACCTTGTCGCCCTTGCCGAAACGCTCCGGGCGCTGCTCGGCGCGGTCGCGCGAAAGATCGGCGCGGCGGATGAACGCCTTCACGCCGTCCGCGAGCGATACCTCGACACCGCCGTCGTTCACGTCCGTGACGGTGACGGTGACGACGCTGCCCTTCCGCAAGGGGCCGCCGGCCGCGCCCATCTTCTCCATCGGGTCGGACTGCAGCTGCTTGATGCCCAGGCTGACGCGCTCTTTCTCCACGTCCACATCGAGCACCTTGGCCTTCACCATTTGGCCCTTCTCGTAATCCTTCACCGCCTCGTCGCCGGATTTGTCCCACGAGATGTCCGAGAGGTGCACCATGCCATCGAGCTCGTCGCCGAGGCCGACAAAAATGCCGAACTCGGTGATCGACTTGATCTCGCCCTCGATGGTGCTGCCGGCGGGATGTTCGCGCGCAAACTGTTCCCACGGATTTTCCTGGGTCTGCTTCAGGCCGAGGCTGATGCGGCGCTTGTTGGAATCGACTTCCAGCACCTGAACATCCACTTCCGTGCCGGGATTGACGATCTTGCCGGGAGCGACGTTCTTCTTCACCCAGCTCATCTCGCTCACATGCACGAGACCCTCCACGCCCGGCTCCAGCTCCACGAAGGCGCCGTAATCCGTGACGTTGGTGACCTTGCCGCTGAACTTCGCGCCGACCGGGTATTTGGCGGCGACGCCTTCCCACGGATCGGTCATCAGCTGCTTCATGCCGAGGCTGATGCGCTGCGTGTCCGGATTGATCTTGATGATCTGGACAGTGACCGTCTGACCAACATTCAGCACTTCGGTCGGATGGCTGACCCGCCGCCAGGCGATATCGGTGACATGCAAGAGGCCGTCCACCCCTCCGAGATCGACGAAGGCGCCGTAGTCGGTGATGTTCTTCACCACGCCTTCCAGCACCTGGCCTTCCTTGAGCGACGCCACCAGAGAGGTCCGCTCTTCGGCGCGGCGCTCTTCCAGCACGGCACGGCGCGAGACCACGATATTGCCGCGCCGGCGATCCATTTTCAGAATCATGAACCGCTCCTGCTGGTTCATCAGCGGACCAACATCGCGCATCGGGCGCACATCCACCTGACTGCCCGGCAGGAACGCCACGGCGCCGTCGAGGTCCACGGTGAAGCCGCCTTTCACCCGGCCGAAGATGATGCCCGTCACCTGCGTCTGATCGTTGAAGGCCTTCTCGAGCCGTATCCAGCTTTCCTCACGGCGCGCCTTGTCGCGGCTGAGCACCGCCTCGCCCATCGCATTCTCGATGCGCTCGAGATAGACCTCGACTTCGTCGCCGACCTGCACATTGTGCGGCTGGCCAGGCATGCCGAATTCCTTCAGCGGCACGCGGCCTTCGGTCTTCAGGCCAACATCGACAACCGCGTTGTCGTTCTCGATGGCGACGACCTTGCCTTTGATGACGTTGCCTTCCTGCGGCGACTGATTGTCGAAGCTCGCAGCAAGCATGGCCGCGAAATCGTCGCGGGATGGGGTGGCTATGGATTCGGCAGCACGTGCCATTAAAACTCCTGTTCAAGCAGCAATGCCAACCACTGGCGTGGCGGACTTCCGCGCCGGACACGTGTCCGCCCGCGGCGAGGGTACGGTTCTGATTTCGCGGGCTTGGCTCTGGGATGAGCGCCGCCGGGTCTCCTTCACCCTCAGGCTTGCGCTTTGAGCGCGTCCTCGACCTTCGGTTGAACCAAAGCGAGGGCTGCTGCGAAGGCCGCGTCTATATCCAAAAGCGTGGTATCGAGCAAGAGCGCGTCGGGAGCAGGTTTCAAAGGCGCGATGGCGCGTTCCCGGTCCCGCCTGTCCCTCTCCAGGATGTCGTCGAGAAGATTGGCCTGATCCTCAACCGTGCCCCGCGCCTTCAGCTCCAGCCAGCGGCGGCGTGCCCGTACCTCCGGCGAGGCATCAACGAAGA
>JAFAWQ010000012.1 GCA_019241645.1 Alphaproteobacteria bacterium | reverse complement strand
GGCCTCGCACTGGGTCGGGTTGACCTTGCCCGGCATGATCGAGGAGCCCGGCTCGTTCTCCGGCAGCGACAGCTCACCCAGGCCCGAGCGCGGCCCCGAGCCCAGGAAGCGGATGTCGTTGGCGATCTTGAACAGTGACGCGGCGACCGTGTTGATCGCGCCGTGGCTCATGACCATGGCATCGTGCGCTGCCAGCGCCTCGAACTTGTTGGGCGCGCTGGTGAAGGGCAGCTGCGTGATGGCGGCGATGCGTTCCGCCACCATCGTGTCGAAACCCTTCGGTGCATTAAGACCCGTTCCAACCGCCGTGCCGCCCTGCGCCAGCTGCATCAGCATCGGCAATGTCGATTCGATGCGGGCAATGCCGTTTTCGATCTGCTGTGTGTAGCCGGAAAATTCCTGCCCCAGGGTCAGCGGTGTGGCGTCCTGAGTATGCGTACGGCCGATCTTGACGATGTCCTTCCACGCCTGCGCCTTATCGTTCAGCGCGTTTCGCAGCAGCTGCAGTGCCGGAATGAGCCGGTGAACGATCTCCTCCGCGCACGCGATATGCATCGCCGAAGGATAGGTGTCGTTCGACGACTGGCTCATGTTGACGTGGTCGTTGGGATGGATCGGCCTTTTCGACCCTTTCACTCCACCAAGGATCTCGATGGCGCGGTTAGAGATGACCTCGTTGGCATTCATGTTGGATTGCGTGCCTGAGCCTGTCTGCCACACCGATAGTGGGAAGTGCTCGTCAAGCTTGCCTTCGATGACTTCCTGGGCGGCCTGCACGATCGCCGTGCCGATTTTCGGGTCGAGCTTGCCCAGCGCCATATTCACTTCAGCGGCCGCCCGCTTGACGATACCAAGCGCCCGCACGATCGGTAGCGGCTGTCTTTCCCAGCCGATTTTGAAGTTGTGAAGACTGCGTTCGGCCTGCGCGCCCCAATATTTGTCGGCTGAGACCTCTATGGGGCCAAAGCTGTCCGTTTCTGTTCGTGTGTGAGTCATATTTGCTGGCCCGTCCAAGGATTTACCAGAGATACGGCGCAGTGATCGAAATCGGCCACATTGCGGGTCGCAATCGATGCACCTCGAAAACGTGCAATCGCCGCAATTTGTCCATCTGCTTCATCCGTCGAAAGTTGCGCCGAGCGGCGCATGAGTACGATGGCTGGCAACTCTCGAGCCGCCCCGCGGTCGAACGGAAAAATCCGCGCCCCGAAAGAATTCAGAAGAGATGTTGTTTCGCGGTCCAGGTAGAGTTTTCGGCGGCCGTCGGGAAGCAACGCAATGCCGACGAGAAGTTCTGCTTCGCAAACGGTCGTGGTTGCAAGTTCCAGCGGGTTTTGCGTCGCCAGCCAATCGCTTACCCGGACGGAAACCTGCGCTTTGGTAAACTCGGAGATCACGTTCGTATCGAGAATGATCATTTCTTGCGGGGGCGACTGTGGCGTCTCTCCTTTTTCATGAGTAATGGCTCGCCTTCTTCCTCGAACGATACACCGCGCATAGCGGTACGCGGCGGAATTTCGAGTTCGACGCCACCGTACTTTTCCACCACAGCCCGAATTCCCCGGAACAGATCCAATCCGGTCTTGGACCGAGGCGGCTCTTGTAGATTGACGCTTCGATTCAGAATTTGACGTACTTCCGCTTCCAGCGAGCGGCCATTTTCCGCAGCTTGCCTACGCAGTCGATGCTTAACTTCGTCTTCGAGGTTGCGGATGGTAAGGCTGGCCATGCAATCAATGTAATCAATGATTGCAGTGATTGCAATCGGGCTACTTTTTGCGGAAGGCGTCCAAGCTAACCACTTCGGCCGGCGCCGATGGCTTTTCCGCTTCTTTAGCGCTGTCGGGGACGAGTTTGGGTCCGCCCACTGCCGCAGGCTTCGCCCCCGGAATTGCCGCTTGCGAGCCGTGGGAGGATGCCGCTCCTTCGCTCGCCTGGAACTGCAGCCCGAATTGCACGCCGGGATCGGCGAATTGCGTCAGTGCGGCGAACGGTACCGTCAGGGTGGCGGGAATTTTTTTGAACGACAGCGTCACCTGAAAGTAATCGTCGCGCACCTTCAGTCCGGAAAACTGGTGCTGGAGGATGATCATCATCTCATCCGGATATTGCTCGCGCAGGAAATCCGGAATCTCCACGCCGGGATATTCAGTCCGGAACGTGATGCAAAAATGATGGGATGCGATAAGGCCCTGCTTTTCGGCACGCCTCAATGCGTCGCGCACAACGCTGCGCAGCGCCGCGTCCGTCAAGGCCTGATAGCCGATGTAATCCTTTACCATCTATCCTTCCGCATCTCGCGCGAAGATAGTCCCGGTCGCAAACGAGTCAATCGCATGTGGATGAAAGGATGGCGGCTGGTCTTCCGCCGTAGCGGGACATCGCGGCTCAGCGGAATTCGACCTTGAGGATTTCGTAGGATCGCGCGCCACCCGGCGCCGTGACTTCCACGGTGTCGCCTTTGCTTTTACCGATCAACGCGCGAGCGATTGGGGAGGAAATCGAGATCCGGCCATTTTTCGCGTTGGCTTCCAGATCGCCGACCAATTGATATTTTACCTTGGCGTCGGAGTCTTCGTCCATCAGTGTAACGGTAGCGCCAAATTTCACCGTCGTTCCGGACAGCTTGGAGACATCGATGATGTCGGCTCGCGAAAGTTTGTCTTCCAATTCCACCACACGGCCTTCGATGAAGGCCTGACGTTCCTTTGCGGCATGATATTCCGCGTTTTCCGAGAGATCGCCGTGGGCGCGCGCTTCCTCGATCATGCGGATCACAGAGGGCCGCTCCGTGGTCTTAAGATGGTTGATCTCGTCCTCCAGCGCCTTGTAGCCGTCGGCGGTCATCGGAATTCGTTCCATCGCATATGTCCTGTTCGCGACAAAAGCCTGCCGCCCGGCTTGTAAAAAGCCGGCCGGAAGTCCTCAATTGTCCAAAATCCCGTTACGGTCCCGTGCCGTAACTCCAGCTATCCGCCCAAGACTTTAGGAGCGCCAGTTGCCGACTTCAAGAGAGAGGCTAAACCGTGCGGAATTGCATACCTAGCCATACGCCTGAAGCGGCCGGACATCGGGCGTTCCCTGGCGCAAGGCGGCGATGGCCTGGGTCGCAGCCACGGAACTCGCGATCGTGGTGTAGTAGGGAACCTTCTGTTGGAGCGCTGTGCGGCGGATCGAGAAGGAGTCCGCGAGAGACTGAGCGCCTTCCGTCGTGTTGAAGACAAGCTGGACTTCACCGTTCTTCAGCGCATCCACGATGTGAGGGCGTCCCTCGAGCACCTTGTTGACCACGCGAACTTCGAGGCCCGCCTCCCGCAGGAATTTGGCGGTGCCGCGGGTGGCGATGATTTCGAAACCCATTTCGAGCAACTGCCGCGCGGGTTCGACCGACGCAGGCTTGTCGGACTCCTTAAGCGAAACGAATGCAGTCCCGGACAGGGGCAGCTTCAATCCGGCACCTACCTGGCTCTTGGCGAAGGCAAGGCCGAAATTCTCATCCAGGCCCATCACTTCGCCGGTTGATCGCATCTCGGGGCCGAGAATGGGATCGACGCCGGGGAACCGGTTGAACGGCATCACGGCTTCCTTCACGGCGATGAGGGTTCGCTCCCCCCGATGCAGATCGAAGTCGGCCAGTCTCTCTCCCGCCATGACCCGCGCGGCAATCGCGGCTACCGGCAGGCCGATCGCCTTGGCCACGAACGGCACGGTGCGGCTCGCTCGCGGATTGACTTCAAGCACGTAGATATCCCCGTTCTGCACGGCGTATTGCACGTTCATCAGGCCACGCACTTCCAGCGCGCGCGCCAACGCTATCGTTTGGCGCTCGATCTCGGTGATCGTTTTCTTGCTCAGCGAATGCGGCGGGATTGAGCAGGCTGAATCGCCGGAGTGCACGCCGGCTTCCTCGATGTGCTCCATGATGCCGGCGATGAACACATCACCCGCGTGGTCACATATGGCATCGACATCCACTTCAATGGCATTGTTCAGGAAGGCGTCGATCAGCACCGGATTATCGCCGGAAATGCGAAACACGTCGCCAGATTGCACACTGACTTTCAGCGCTGCCTCGTCGGGCACCACCACCATGCCGCGCCCGCCCAGCACATAGGAAGGCCGAAGGATAATCGGAAATCCGATTTCGCGCGCGGCTGCGAGCGTCTCGTCCGCCGTCATGGCCGTGGCGTTGCGCGGCTGCTTCAAATCCAGCTTCCGCAACAGCGCCTGGAACCGCTTGCGATCCTCCGCAAGATCGATAGCGTCTGCCGAGGTGCCAAGCAGCGGCACGCCGCCTTCCACGAGCATATTGGCGAGTTTCAGAGGTGTCTGTCCTCCGAATTGCACAATGACGCCTGCCAAGGTGCCGTTTGAGGTTTCCTTGCGAACGATTTCCAGCACGTCTTCGATGGTCAGCGGCTCGAAATAGAGCCTGTCGGATGTGTCGTAATCCGTCGATACCGTCTCGGGATTGCAGTTGACCATGATGGTCTCGTAACCCCGCGCCGAAAGGGCGAAAGCGGCGTGGCAGCAGCAATAATCGAACTCGATGCCTTGCCCGATGCGATTGGGACCGCCGCCGAGTATAATGATCTTCTTGCTGTCCGTTGGCCGGCTTTCGCATTCTGGTGCAGCGCCGATCGGCGCCTCGTAGGTCGAGTACATATAGGGCGTGAGCGCTGCGAACTCTGCCGCGCAGGTGTCGATACGCTTGAAGCAGGGATGAACGTCGAGCCGGTTGCGCAGTTCTCGAACTGCCCTCTCGGTCTGGCCGGAAAGCTTTCCGAGGCGCCCATCCGAAAAGCCCATCGCCTTCAATCGCCGCAACTCCTCGGCGTCCTGCGGTAATCCCGCAGCAAGAATTCGCCGTTCGGTGGCCAGAATCGCGTTGATTTCTCCCAGGAACCAGGAATCGTATTTGGTGATGGCCGCGATCTCGTCGATCGGAAAGCCACTCCGCATGGCCTGGGCCACGACGCGCAGACGATCCGGCGTTGTCCTTGCGAGTTCGGCCCGAATGCCGTTGGGATCGTCCGGCAAGGCGAGTTCGTCAAAGCCGGAAAGCCCGGTTTCGAGCGAGCGCAGCGCTTTCTGAACCGATTCCGCAAACGTCCGGCCAATGGCCATTGCCTCGCCGACGGACTTCATGGAAGTGGTCAGGACAGGCGCGGCACCAGGAAACTTCTCGAAGGCAAAACGCGGGATCTTGGTGACAATGTAATCGATCGCCGGTTCGAAAGACGCAGGCGTGACCTGGGTGATGTCATTCGACAGTTCATCGAGGGTGTAGCCAACCGCGAGTTTGGCCGCGATCTTTGCGATGGGAAACCCGGTCGCCTTCGAGGCAAGCGCCGACGAGCGCGACACGCGGGGGTTCATCTCGATCACGACCATGCGCCCGTCCGCCGGATCGACCGCGAACTGAACATTGGAGCCGCCAGTCTCGACGCCGATTTCGCGGAGGACCGCGATACTGGCGGAACGCATCCGCTGGTACTCCTTGTCCGTCAGCGTGAGCGCCGGTGCCACGGTAATGGAATCGCCGGTGTGCACGCCCATCGGGTCCACGTTTTCGATGGAGCACACGATGATGGCGTTGTCGGCGCGGTCCCGCACGACCTCCATCTCGTATTCCTTCCATCCGAGCACCGATTCCTCGATCAGCACCTCGTTGGTCGGAGAGGCATCGAGACCTGCCTCCACGATGTCGAAGAATTCTTCACGATTGTAGGCGATGCCGCCGCCGGTCCCGCCAAGTGTGAAGGATGGCCGGATCACGGCCGGCAGGCCGACTTCCTCCAGCGCCTGCAAGGCATGCGCGAAAGCCTCCGGCGACAATTCCATAATCGGGTTGTTCTGGCCGTCATAGAGAAAATTTCCGCGGTCGTCTTTCTTGTGCCGTAGATACCCCTTGAGCGTCTGACCACGCGGGACATCGAGGCCGATTTTCATCATGGCGCGACGGAAAAGCTCGCGATCTTCCGCCTTGTCGATGGCTTCGGCCGAGGCCCCGATCAGCTCTATGCCGTACTTGTCGAGAATGCCCCGCTTGCGGAGCGATAAGGCGGTGTTAAGTGCCGTCTGTCCGCCCATTGTAGGCAGCAGCGCAAAAACGCGGCCTGGCGGGACGTTGGCCGTCTCGCGCGCGATGATCTTCTCGACGAAATCCGTTGTGATCGGCTCGATATAGGTTGCGTCCGCCAGTTGGGGATCGGTCATGATCGTGGCAGGATTGGAGTTCACCAGCACCACGCGATAACCCTCGGCCCCGAGCGCCTTGCAGGCTTGCGCTCCCGAATAGTCGAATTCGCTGGCCTGCCCGATAACGATAGGTCCGGCGCCGATAATCAGGACCGTGTGAATGTCGTCGCGTTTGGGCATCCTAACCTCGCGCGCGAGCGGTTGCGCGCACGGGGCGCGCGCCGAATCGAAACCGCATTGCAGGTTAAGGGGACCGTTTAGCGGTGAGTCGGCACGAGGGCAACCCTGCCGTCTTGCCAAGGCGGTGAGAGGGCATTACCTCCCGCGCGTCCGGCCAAAGGCCGTCTTTTGCAGCTCCTGTTGCGCCGATGCGCGGAGGTCGTCGATGAAAGCACTGGTCAAGTCCAAGGCGGAACCGGGCATCTGGCTGGAGGACGTTCCTGAGCCAAGCTACGGCATCGACGATGTGCTCATCAAAGTCCTGAAAACCGGTATCTGCGGTACCGATGTGCATATCTACAACTGGGATGCCTGGGCGCAGAAAACCATCAAGCCCGGCACGGTCGCCGGCCATGAGTTCGTAGGCAAGATTGTCGCCGTAGGCTCAAATGTGCATGGACCAAGAGTGGGCGATATCGTCAGCGCCGAAGGCCACATCGTCTGCGGCCATTGCCGCAATTGTCTGGCGGGCCGGCGCCATCTTTGCGCCAACACCTTGGGCGTCGGTGTAAACCGCGACGGCGCCTTCGCCGAGTATGTGGCCGTGCCGGCGCTGAACGTCTGGCATTGCGATCCGCAAGTGCCGCTCGACATCTATGCGATCTTCGATCCGCTGGGGAACGCGGCCCACACGGCGCTGTCCTACGATCTGGTCGGCGAGGATGTGCTGATTACCGGTGCGGGGCCCATTGGCGTTTCCGCCGTGCCGATGGCAATCAAGGCGGGCGCGCGCTTCGTGGTGGTCACCGATGTCAACGACTATCGCCTTGGCCTCGCCGACAAACTGGGCGCCACGGCAGTTGTCAACGTCGCCAAGCAGGAATTGCGCGACGTGATGAAAGCCCTCGGCATGCAGGAGGGCTTCGACGTGGGGCTTGAAATGTCAGGCAATCCCTCCGGGTTGCGCCAGATGATCGACACCATGGCGCATGGCGGCAAGATCGCCATGCTGGGGATTCAGACCGGGCAGCCGGGAATCGACTGGGATGCGGTGGTGTTCAAGGGCCTGAACATCCGCGGCATCTACGGCCGCATGTTCGGCGAGACCTGGTACAAGCTAACGTCGATGATCCGCAGCGGCATGGATATTGGAAAGGTCATTACCCACAGATTCTCCTACAAGGATTTTCAGCAGGGATTCGACGTGATGCGGTCGGGCGATTCCGGCAAGGTTATCCTGGATTGGAGCGAAGCATGAGCGCGGCACTCGATCAAAGCCTGCAGGGCGATCTCTCCGCCATGCGAGATGCGGGGACGCTGAAGACTTTCCGTCATATTACCGGCCCCATGGACACGCAGGTGTCGATGGCGGAGAAATCGGGCCCCGTTCTGGTTCTCTCGTCCAACAATTATCTCGGATTGGCGGATCATCCGCAGGTCGTTGCGGCAGGCAAAAAAGCGCTCGATGAGTTCGGCGCCGGCACCGCATCCGTGCGCTTTATCTGCGGTACCTTCTCCATTCACGAGGAGATCGAGCGGACGCTGGCGCAACTGTCGCATACGGAAGCGGCGCTGACTTATGTATCCTGCTGGACGGCGAATACCGGTCTGATGCCGGCGATCGCCGGCGAGCAGGACGCTCTGGTTTCGGACGAATTGAATCACGCCTCGCTGATCGACGGTTGCCGGGCCTCGAAAGCGAAGCGGCTGGTCTATAAGCACTCCGATATGGCCGACCTCGAAGCGAAGTTCCAGGCGATTAAGGGCGCCCGGCGCATCTTCGTTGTCACCGATGGCGTCTTTAGCATGGAGGGCGACATCGCCAAATTGCCGGAGATCATTGTGCTGGCGAAGAAACATGGCGCCTCAATCATTCTCGATGACTCTCACGGCACTGGTGTGATGGGAAAGCACGGCCGCGGCACAGCCGAGCACTATGGGGTGGAAGGACAGATCGACATCATCACCGGCACCTTGGGCAAGGCGCTGGGCGGCGCCGCCGGCGGCTATGTGGCGGGCTCCAAGACTCTGATTGATTACCTGAGCCAAGTCTCACGTCCGCAACTTTTCTCGAATGCGCTACCGGCGACGATTGCCGCCAGCGCGGGCAAGGCGATCGAAATCCTGAACAAAGAACCGCAGCGCGTGGCGCGACTTCACGAGATAACCCGCAAGCTCCGTGACGGCCTTAAGAACCTCGGGTTCGAGCCGCTGGAAGGCGAAAGCGCCATCGTGCCAATCATCGTCGGCGACACGGCGTTCGCCATCAAGATGAGCCAGATGCTGCTTGCCGAAGGTATCTTTGTCACCGGCTTCGGCTATCCCGTCGTGCCGCAAGGCACGGCGCGCCTTCGCATCCAGGCTTGCGCCACGCTGACCGACGATCAGATCACTTTCGCGCTACGGACCTTCGAGAGAGTCGGCGAACAGGCCGGCGTGATCGGCCGCGTCCGTCAGGCAGCGTCGGCATAGGGGCGGTACTGATAATATTTCGGATCGGTGTCGAGGCGCACATGCAGCCACGGCACCCCTAACCCCGAGGTGCTGATCCAGAACTGGTGACCGACGCCAAGCAACCTTTCAGTTTCTTCGGCAACGCACCGCAGCAGCGCGTGTTGCTGCTCACGCGGGGCCTTTCGCACGAACGCTGCCATATGTCCGTAACAATCCGCGTCTGAAATCCGCCGCGGCGCGATCAGCAATGCGTCGTGTCCAAGGTTGCGGAACGCTACAACCGGCTCTGTTGTTGCGTTTAGATATTCCGCGAAATCGCTGTCGTCCGCCTTCATCTCTGCCAGCGTGTCCCCGCGAACGAGGGCGCACTCAAACGCGTCCGAGAGTCTGCCAGATTCAACCCGCGGTAGCTCCCAAAAGAAACCACGGTAACCCGCGGCCGCGAGTTCGGCGATGAAGAACTGCCGGAACGCCAGATCCTCCCGCCATCCGGCGAGAACATCTTTCACGCTGAGAGGAGCGTCGTTGCGCGCAAGCCGGATGATTTCCGCATTTCCGGCGTTCACGCCTTGGCGGGATGTTGTCAGCATGCCCTAGGGGGCTCGTTGCGCCGGTATAAGCCCCTTTGTGCCGCCTGATCGCGGCAGTGGCGATAGGCGTTCAGGACAATCTTGCAGACATTCCTGTTTCCCTGCGTTACTCCGCGTGCCCAACCAATCGATCCCATATGCAGCACATAGCCTTTGCGAACCTTGGCCTCAACCACTACGCCAACGGTACGAAGGTTTTTTCCGTACAGTGCCAGAGCGGTCGCAATGATGTTTGGAGTCACTGTCCCCCCATTATAGATACGGCGGTTTAGCTTGCCGTCAGCCTTCAGTGGAACACCATCCAACTCGCGATAGACAACAGGAACCTCGTGGCCGAAGGTATTTGCTTCGTTCAATTTGACTCCGGAAAAAATTGGATGACCCGATACTTTCACCGTGATCGCTGCCGCCTCATGTATTTCTTTTCTCGTCAGGTGTTCCATGTGAGGGGCGAGCCGCGACTTCCGGCTTGCCCGCTCGATGGCGTACCCTGCGAAGCGAAACGACGATACAAACGTTT
>JAFAWQ010000032.1 GCA_019241645.1 Alphaproteobacteria bacterium | reverse complement strand
CTTCCCTAAGGCTGCAACCCGCACCGCGTGGATCGGCGACACCAGCGTGCGGATCAGCGGCATTGCCAAAGGCAGCGGCATGATCGCTCCAGACATGGCGACGATGCTCTGTTTCGTTTTCACCGACGCAAAGTTGCCGGCTGGCCTGATGCAGACAATGCTGAAGAAGGGCGTCGATGCCAGTTTCAACCGCACGACGGTGGATTCGGATACCTCTACATCCGATACGGTATTGTTGTTCGCCACCGGACAGACGAAGCATCCGCGTATTCCGGCCGAAGATGGCGGCATGCTGGCAGATTTTGCCCGCGCGCTTGATGCGGTGCTGTTGGACTTGGCGTTGCAGGTCGTCCGAGATGGCGAGGGCGCGCAGAAGCTGATCCGCATCGATGTGACCGGTGCGACCAATGCACGCTCGGCGAAGCGAATTGGGATGGCGGTGGCCAACTCACCATTGGTGAAGACGGCGATCGCGGGCGAGGACGCCAATTGGGGCCGCATCGTCATGGCTGTCGGCAAGGCCGGCGAACCAGCGGATCGCGATCGCCTGAAGATTGCCTTCGGCGGCCACGTCGTCGCCGAGAAGGGTATGCGCGCGGCGAAGTACAACGAGGCCACCGCGACAAAAGCTGTTTCCGGCCGCGAGGTTGAAATCGCAATCGACCTCGGTTTGGCCAAGGGTGCCGCGCGCGTCTGGACCTGCGACCTGACGCACGGCTACATCGACATCAACGGTAGCTACCGGAGCTGACATGCGGGCCGCAATCGCGCTTCTGTTGCTCGCCATTGGGTTGCTTGCGGCGGCCGAGCGGACTGCGGCAACGCCAGCCGACGGTTGGACGGTCGCGATCGAACAGGATGGCAACACGATACCGTTCGCCGGTGACGTGCACCTGAAGCGCAAACCCTTCACCTTCGTCTTCACGGGACCGTCTGCGATGGGTTACGTGGTGGTCGCTTCGCGGGAGCAGGCAGACCTGGCGACCCGAACGAGTTCATCCCATATCGCAAAGATCGTCAGTCCCTATGGCATCTATGCGCAGGCCAACGGCAGTCAGACATTGATCGTGAATGGTCCGGGACAGATTGCTGCCGGCACGAACGGGGCGCACGACTGGTACAAGGAAGACGATGTCGAGGTGGACAGCTTCCAGTCGTTCACGATTGCCCCTGACGGAACGGCGACGGCGCGGCGCGATGTCAGCAAGATCATGATTGGCGCCGACAAGAGCGAGCAGCGAAAGACGTCCGATATCGCGGCTTATGACGGTGGTCCGATTTATGTGATCGTGACAGGAAACCCGCCGGTCGGCCACATGTCCCACCTGACACCGCGCTTCGCTGCCCTGATTTTCGATTGAGATTGATGCTTCGGCGCGCTGTCGCTTGCTGCGCGGCTCATAAGGTCTGCTTGGTTGAAAATGTGATCGCGACCATCGGCACAATGCCGCGTGCGTGGGGTATGATCTGCGCCGTATGCAACAGCCGTTCGAACGCGTGGACAAACAACACGAGGGAAGATTCCCTGTTTAACAGGGAATATTGCGGAAAAGATAAGGCGAGCTTAGCGACGCTTCCGTTTCGCTGCGCGGGCTGCTGTGCGGACTGCGGCATCGGCTGCCTCCGCATCGCGCCATCCGAGGAATTTGAGTTTCTTGCCTGTGCCGGCCACAGCGGCTTTGAAAAACCGCTCGAGCTTCTTTTGCAGGCCGCGCAGCTTCTTCGCATCGGCAGTCAGGTTGTCAGCGATTGTGTCGATCGAAGGTGCGAACAGCACGCGGTCGTTGCGAAAGGTGCGGCCCTTTTCCTGTTGCTCAACTTCGAGGATGCCGATGGCGCGACAGGCAATCACCGCCCCGGCAAAGCTCGCATCGTCATGCAGCACCATCGCATCCAGCGGATCGCCATCTGCGGCGGCCGTGGAAGGAACGAAGCCCCAGTCGAAGGGATAGGCAAGGGTGCCTTTCAGGGACCGCACGTACTTGAAGCCGCCCAGCTTCGCGTCGAACTTGAACTTGGCGGTCGCACCGCGTGGCGTTTCGATTACAACGTTGACACGCTTTTTGGCGCCGTAGGTCGGCAGGTGTTCCAGATTCTTCAAGGCGCTCCCCGCGGCTCGCTCCCGGCTGCTGTGCCGTGAGCTTCATAGAAACACAACGTGACGGTTTGGCGATGACCGGTTAACGGTGTTTCTTATCGCCCCGTTAATGGAGGGAAACGCATCGTGAGAGAGAACGACGCATGAGCCGGGTCGTCCTTGTTGTGGCTTGTGCTTTGGTCGACGCGGATGGCCGAGTGCTCATCGCACAGCGCCCGTCGGGGAAGGACATGGAAGGGCTATGGGAGTTTCCTGGCGGCAAGATGGAGCCGGGCGAACGGCCGGAAGAGAGCTTGATCCGCGAATTGGCGGAGGAACTCTCCATCACGGTGAAGGAGGCCTGTCTCGCGCCGCTGACCTTTGCTTCTCACAGCTATTCGAACTTTCACCTCCTGATGCCGCTCTACATCTGCCGCCGCTGGGAAGGCACGGTGACGGCACGCGAACACAAGGCATTGAAATGGGTACGGCCGAAGGACCTGCGCGACTATCCTATGCCGCCGGCAGACCTGCCTCTGATTCCCGTCTTGCGCGATTTGCTGTGACCTGGCTCGGCGAAGAGTTCGGCGGCACGGCCATCGAATACGCCATGGTCGCCTCGATGATCTCGATCGTGATCTTCGCCGCCGTCGGCCAGATCGGCGACAAGGTCAAGGCGTTCTTCGAGAGCATGGTCGCACCGAACGTCTAGCGCCCGGTCTTTTCTCCCGCAGGCTGTTCTGTCGTGCCCAGCGCCTCGGCCAGGCGCATGCGCGCGGTGCCCGGTCGCATCGGTTTCTGCTGGCTCTCGTGCGGCACCCACGCCGTGAGATAGACGATATCGAATGTCGCGCGCAGCTTCCCGTTGCTGTCGGCGTGCCGTTCCCTGTAGTGCTCGAACAGGGATGCCAGAAGCGGTCGTGACAGCGGGCCGCGCTTTCGCTGCGCGAGTGCATTCGTGAGGCCCGCGGCACGCAAGTCCACGATCAGGGTCGACAGGTCGCCATAACCAACGGTCGTGCGCTCTACATCGGCAACAGGCAAAGCAAACCCGGCGCGTTGCAGCAGTCCGCCCAGGTCGCGGACATCCGCCATGGGGGCGACACGTGGCGAGACGCCGCCGCGGACATCGCTTTCGGCCCGTGTGATCGCATCGCGCAATTCCGTCAGGCTGTCGCCGCCCAGTACGGCCGCGACCAGCAAGCCGTCAGGCTTCAGCGCGTGGCGCAACTGGATCAGGAGGCCGGGCAGGTCGTTGACCGCGTCGAGTCCGAACACGCTCACCGCAAGGTCTAGGCTTTCGCGTTCCAGCGGCAGGACTTCCTCGCTGTTGGGCACAACACGCTGCCAGCTCTCCGCATGCTTCTGCACGAGCGCGAACGCTTCGTCGGCACTGGCAATATCAACGCCCCGCTCGAAGGGGCGTGTGACAGTCGCCAGCCGTTCCAGCAAGCCCTCGCACGCCTCGCGAACGAGGAAACTGTCGCCACGTCGATTGGCGCGAGCCCGATGCAGGGTGGTCGCGTTCCAGTCGAAGATTTTTGGCGGACTGTCGGTCATCTCTCTCGTATCAGGGCCGTTGCCTTCGTAAGTTACGCCAGATGGGGACGTTTCCGAAAACGCTGCTCTTACGCCAG
>JAFAWQ010000028.1 GCA_019241645.1 Alphaproteobacteria bacterium | reverse complement strand
TGGCCTCGTCGGCGCGCACGCCTTCGCGCACCGTGACAAGCTTGTCCTTGGTCATTAGCTCGGCGACCTTCTGCCGGGTATCGGTGGCGAAGCGCACGTCGCGATTGGTGAGAATGCCGACCAGCTTGCCTGCGCCTTTGGCGTTCGGACTCTCCACCACCGGAATGCCGGAGATGCTGTAGCGCGCCATCAGCTCCAGCGCATCCGCCAGGGTGGCATCCGGCTGGATGGTGACGGGGTTCACCACCATGCCGCTTTCGAATTTCTTCACCCGGCGAACCTGCTCCGCCTGTTCTTCGATGGACAGGTTACGATGGATCACGCCCATGCCGCCGGCCTGCGCCATCGCAATCGCGAGGCCGGCTTCGGTCACCGTGTCCATGGCGGCGGAGATCAGCGGTATGCCGAGCTCGACGGTCCGCGTGAACCGGGTTCGCGTATCGACCTGGGAGGGAAGGACTTCGGAGGCCGCCGGCACCAGCAGCACATCGTCGAAGGTGAGCGCTTCGCGGATGGGAGAGGGCTGTTCCATGGCGGCGCATATCAGCGTCCGCGCAATAGTTCAAGAATGCAGGCTTGATTTACTGCTCCGTTTCGGCTTCGATATGGCTCCATATTGGAGCCGCGATGCCCGACCTTTCGATCAAGAATGTACCCAGCAAGGAACTGGAACGGTTGCGCGGTCGCGCCAAGCGCAATCACCGGTCGCTGCAGGGAGAACTCAGGGTTATCCTGGCGCAAGCCCTTTCCAGCGATGGCCAGCGGCATGTAAAAACGACGTTTGAAGAGGCGCTGACAGAACTTCGCAAGGTCGCGCTTAAGACACCGGCTGAATCCACGCGAATGGTCCGCGAAGACCGCGATGAGCGATAAGGTCGTCGATGCTTCGGCGCTGGCTGCACTGATCTTTGGCGAACCGGAAGAGAAAGAGATCGAAGCGCGCCTCGCAGGTCACCGGTTGATCGCACCCACCTTGTTGCCATTTGAAATGAGCAGCGTATGTCTCAAGAAACTGCGCAAGAACCCTACAGCACGAACAGCCATCTTAGCGCGTTTCGCGAAGTTGCCATCATTCCCAATCGATTTCTATGAAGTCGATCCCGCGGCTACTGTGGAAGCGGCGGAACTGCTTTCTCTCAGCGCTTACGATGCGAGCTATCTGCTGCTGGCACGGCATATGCGGGCCGAACTCGTGACGCTCGACACAAAATTGAACGCGGCAATTTGACAAACAGCTGGTTCATGCCGGCGCGATGGCGCTTCTCGAAGCCGGCCTCTGTCAACAGCGACTCGATGCGCGAATTCTCGTCGGCATTATGCGCGCCTTCCAGCATTTCGATCCAGACGGAGCGCACCCCGGGCAGCAGCGATCGCAGGCCCTTCAGCACGCGCAGCTCGTGGCCGTCGACATCGATCTTCAGATGCCGCGGCGCCGTGACGCCGAACCGCGCCACCAATTCGTCGCCACGCGCAGTGAGAACATTCACAACACCGGCCGCCTCGAATGCACCGGCCACATTCACCGGTGCGCCCAGCGCGTGCATCGTCGTGCCGGCATCCGCATCGGTGAGATAGATCGGCACCATGGCATTCGCATCGGAAAGTCCGAGACACAAACAGCTGGCGCGCTCGCCGAAACCGTTGATCGCCACATTGTCCGCCAGCACGGCGAAAGTGTTCGGCACCGGCTCGAAGGCGGTGACCGTCACGCCCGGCAGCAGGCAGGCGTAGAGCGCGTGCAGGCCGACATTGGCGCCGACATCCCACATATGGTCGCCGGGCTTCGCATATTCCTCCAGCCAGGCGCGCGTTTCCGGCTCGCTCACAAGAAACCGGGTAGCGCGGCGCGCCGCGGTGAAGCTGGGGCAGCGGAAACGCAGCACGCCACGCGGCGTGTGCACCGGCACAATGGGCGCCAGCCGATTCGCGGTGTGCGCGGCGGTCCGCGCGCTGGCCGTTTTACCGAGTGGCGCCGCCAGCGCACGGACCAGTCCCGCGAACCAGCCGCCCAGGCGCCGCGGGTTCAGATCATACCAGCGATAGTTGCGGCGCGCGCGCGGCGCAGTCGGCATTCGGAACTCGCGGTCTTACGGCACCGCCATCCCAATAGTCCAAGCCTCGCGCTTGCGCCATCAAGCGCTTGCGCCATCAAGCGGATGCCATGGAATAGGAGGCGTGTGAATTCCGTCCCTCAGGAACGAAGCCGAGGCTGGCGCATTCGCGGGAAGCGGGAGGGTTCTGCATGCGCGACAGTCACTTCATACGGCACGCCGCCTGGTGGGCCGCCCTTGTAGCGGGATTGAGCCTCGCTGGCGCAGGCAGTTCCGCCGCAGGAGCCTTCAAGGTCCTCTATACTTTCTGTCCGGATGAGGAGGTCTGCGCGGACGGCGAGACGCCATATGACGCTCTCACGCTGGCGCCTGATGGAACCTTGTACGGCACCACCTACTACGGCGGCCGCCAGCAGAAGGGGACAGTGTTCGCGCTCGTTCCCAACGCCCGGC
>JAFAWQ010000002.1 GCA_019241645.1 Alphaproteobacteria bacterium | reverse complement strand
TCGCATCAATCAGCTGCCGCTCGGCGTGCTCGGGATTGCGCTCGGCACTGTATTATTGCCGGAGATGTCGACGCGCTTGGCCAGGAACGATCAGGCTGGATCGAACGGAGCGCAAAACCGGGCTGCATCGCTTTCGTTACTCCTCATTCTGCCATTTGCCGCGGTATTCGTGGCGGTGCCGGATGTCATCATGCGCGCCGTCTTTGCTCATGGCGCCTTCGACAAGACGGCAGCGGAGCTTTCGGCGATCGCGCTCGCAACGTACGGCGTGGGATTGCCGGCATTTGCGCTGGTGCGCATTGTGGCGAGCACATTTTATGCCCGGCACGACACAGCGACACCCGCGCGGATCACTGTGGCAGCCATGCTGTGCAATATCACCCTTAAGGTCGTGCTGGTCTGGGTATTTCATCTCGGCATCGCCGGCGTGGCGCTGGGGACCTCGATCGGTGCCTGGCTGAACGTGGCAATCCTCGCTTTCATTGGACGGAAGCGTGCGTTGCTCTCTGTCGATAGCGGTTTCCGCAAAGCTGTTTTGCCTATCGTGCTGGCGGCGTCCGCGACAGGGATGGGCGCTTGGGGCGGGGCGATGCTGGTGGGCGATATGGGCGCGATGCGCTTTCATGATGAACTCATGCTGGTGGGGGCAGTTATTGCCGGCAGCCTCGCGTACGCCGCAACGATCCTTTTGTTCAGGCGCGCGCTGCCTTTGGGCCGATTGGCCGGCGCCCAAACGTGATCCGTCTGTTCGTTGGCCTCGGCCTCCCGGATAACGTGGCGCACAGCCTTCTAACGCTCCAGTCTGGCGTGCCGGGTGCGCGGTGGAGTACGCGAGAGCAACTGCATCTGACTTTGCGTTTCATCGGCGAAGTGGACGAGCAAGATGCCGGCGCCATAGACGATGCACTCGCGTCGATTTTCGCGCCGGCCTTCATGTTGCAGCTAACGGCTGTCGGAGCGTTCGGAGGGAAGACGCCACGGGCATTGTGGGCGGGCGTTGCGCCCAATAATGCGCTCATGCATCTACAACGGAAGATTGAGAGTGCCATCCAGCGGCTGCGTTTTCCGGCGGAGGAGCGGAAATACACGCCCCATGTGACGCTCGCGCGCTTGCGCGGGTCGCCCACCGCACGGGTTGCGGAATATCTGGCCGATCACTCGCTATACGCAAGCAGCCCTTTTGAGGTCACAGAATTTGCGCTTTACTCCAGCCGGTTGACACCGAATGGCAGCATCTATGCCGCGGAACGCCAGTATGCCTTGATTTGAGAGACCTTTGGAATGCAAAAACTCGATGGCGAGGAGCGCACCGCGGCCTTGAATGAGCTACCCGAGTGGCGCGACGTTGAGGGACGAAACGCAATTACGCGAACCTTCCGCTTCAAGGATTTCAACGCAGCGTTCGGGTTCATGAGTCGCGCGGCGCTTCTCGCGGAGAAAATGGACCACCATCCCGAGTGGCTTAACGTCTATAACCGGGTCGAGGTCACGCTTACGACGCACGCTGTTGAGGGTCTGACGGAGAAAGACATAATCTTGGCAAAAGCGATGGACGCTTACGCCTAACGGAGCGCTGGCCGCCTGTTGGCCAACAGCCCGCCGAGCCAGCTTAGGACGATGAGGGAAACCAGGAAGGCGAGGTGATACCAAGGCGGAAACCTGTCCCAGATCACGGCTAAATGATAGTAGCCGAATGGGATCAGCAGCAGGACGCCGGAGCCCAGCGCGGAGAACCGGTTACGGCTGACTGTGGCGGCGACATAGCCGCTTGCGATTGAACTCACGCCGCTCTCACTCAGCCGCGCGATCATCATGGGCAGTGTGAAAGTCAGCGCCTTCTCCACCGCATGATAGTCAGGCCAGCTATAGCGCAGGCCTAGGTTGAGGATCGTGACAATCACAAACCAGGCCACAATGCCTGCGGCCACCCCGCCAATCAGCCTCAGCATATTCCCCTCCCGCTCAACACCGCGCGTTCTTCACCAAGTCATCCACGACGGCGGGATCGGCCAAAGTGGTGATGTCCCCCAGGTTCGAGATATCCCCTTCGCCGATTTTGCGCAGGATGCGGCGCATAATTTTGCCGGACCGGGTCTTAGGCAGTCCCTGCGCGAATTGAATGACGTCGGGCTTGGCAATCGGCGAAATCTGCGTAGCTACCCAACTCTTCAGTTCGTTTGCCAAGGCATCGGAAGGTTCTTCGCCCGCTTTCAATGTCACGAACGCATAAATACCTTGGCCTTTGATGTCATGCGGGAAGCCAACCACCGCTGCTTCTGCCACCTTGTGGTTTGCAACAAGCGCCGATTCTACTTCGGCAGTGCCCAATCTATGACCAGAGACATTGATCACATCGTCGACGCGCCCCGTAATCCACCAGTAGCCATCTTCGTCGCGGCGGCAACCGTCACCGGTGAAATACTTGCCGCGATAGGTCTTGAAGTAGGTATCGATAAAGCGCTGATGGTCGCCGTACACCGTGCGCATCTGTCCAGGCCAGGAGTCGAGTAATACCAGATTGCCGCTTGCGGCGCCTTCAACAACGTTGCCATCGGCATCTACGATCTGCGGCCGGATACCGAACAGGGGCTTCGCGGCTGAACCAGGCTTCAGATCCGTGGCGCCGGGCAGGGGGGAGATGAGAATGCCGCCGGTTTCCGTCTGCCACCATGTGTCGACCACGGGACAGCGGCCGTCGCCCACCACGCGATAGTACCAGAGCCAGGCTTCGGGATTGATGGGTTCGCCGACACTCCCTAGCAACCGTAGGCTGGCGCGCGAGGTTTTCTTCACCGGCTCTTCGCCCTCGCGCATCAGCGCGCGGATGGCCGTAGGCGCCGTGTAGAAAATGTTGACGTTGTGACGGTCGATCACTTCCCAAAACCTGGAGGTTGTCGGAAAGTTCGGCACGCCCTCGAACATCAGCGTGGTAGCGCCATTCGCCAGCGGCCCATATAGGATATAGCTGTGGCCGGTTACCCAGCCGACGTCAGCCGTGCACCAGTAGATGTCGCCGTCGTGATAATCGAAGACATATTGGTGAGTCATTGCCACGTACATCAGATAGCCGCCCGAGGTGTGCAGCACGCCCTTGGGCTTCCCTGTCGAGCCGGAGGTGTAAAGAATAAAGAGCGGATCTTCCGCGCCCATTTCTTCTGCCGGGCACTCAGCAGAGACTTTTAGTGATTCCTCATCATACCAGTGGTCGCGGCCAGACTGCATCGGCACACCTGCACTAGTACGTCGCACCACGATTACCGTATTCACGCCGGCGCATTTGGCGAGCGCCTGGTCGACATTCGCTTTCAGTGGGATTAACTTGCCGCCGCGTACGCCTTCGTCTGCAGTAACCACGATGGTGCTCTGGCAATCTTGAATACGGCCGGCGATCGAATCCGGCGAGAAGCCGGCGAAGATCACTGAATGGACGGCGCCGATGCGCGCACAGGCCAGCATGCAGTAGGCCACCTCCGGTATCATGGGCAGATAAATGGTCACGCGGTCGCCCCGCTTAACTCCATGCGCCCTTAGTACGTTGGCAAAGCGGCAGACCTCTTCGTGCAAATATTCGTAGGTAATGCGCAGCGGCTCTCGTTCCGGATCGTCCGGTTCCCAGATGATCGCGGTCTGCTTCGCCCGCCTCGGCAAATGCCGATCAATGCAGTTGGCGGCGACGTTAAGTGTGCCATCCTCGAACCATCGGATGAAGAGATTGTCCGGATTCCACGATACACTCCGGATCGTCTTGAAAGGCTTTACCCAGTCGATCCGCTGCGCTTCTTTGCGCCAAAAGCCGTCCGGATCGCGCACCGAATGCGCATACATTTTTTCGTAGGTCTCGCGGGCGATGAACGCGCGCTCGCGCCACTCAGACCTGACTGGAATAACGGTGTCGGACATGTCGCGCTATTGATGGGTACGGCGACACCCTACATCGGACCAAATATGGCTACTAGGGGATGTGGCTTCGCACTCGCATGTGAGGCGCCGGCAACTGCAGACGGCCAGCAAAGGGAAGTCTAGGGCAGTCTTGCCGCTTCCGGCGTATCGTTGGCCTCGGCAAGCGGCGTCCGGGCGTGAAAACTCTGCGCTGCGCGTTCTCCCGCCGCGAGATCGTCGGCTTTCAGTTGAGTCTTGAGTGCTGCCACGCGGGCTTGGGACTCGGCGTCTCCCTGCACGGCGGCAATGGCGTACCATTTGTAGGCGTTAAGCAGGTTTTGCGGAACACCAAGGCCCCGTTCGTATAAAACGCCGAGATTGAATTGAGAGTTGACCAGGCCAAGCTCAGCGCCTCCTGTAAACCATCTGGCTGCTTCGGAGTAATTCTTCTGGGTTCCCATGCCTTGAGCGTACGCGATGCCGAGAGCGTGCATCGCTTTGCGATTGCCCTGTATGGCAGCTGCCTCGTACCAGCGGACCGCCTCAGCTGCATCAGGGGCGACTCCATCGCCGTGCTCATATAGGCTGGCGAGCCAGTACTGCGCGACCGGATTTCGCTTTTCCGCAGCCCGGCGAATCCACTGCGCGGCCTCAAACTTGTTCGGTATTGTGCCCTCGCCACGGAGAAGCTGCAGGCCAAACGTAAGCTCTGCGACCGGGCTACCCTGCTGGGCAGCGGACGCGAGCCGCTGTTGCGGTTCCCCGTCCTGACGCGCGGACCTTTTGGCAGCCTCGAGATGAGTGCCGTCGTGGTGTGAAGCCGAGCCATTCGCCTTTACATGGGTCCGGATAGAGACGCCGGCCGTCGCCAGTTCGCGCCCTCTGGCATGGCCCACGTGGAAAGCCGCAATTGCGGCGGCGACAAATACAACGGCTACTGCCAAAGCAGCGAGAAAATAATGTCGCCCTTTCAGGATCCAACGCTTCTGCGCGACTTCCTTACCCGTGCTGGCAACCGGGATTTCGATCGTTGCGAGGGTCGCTGCGGCCGAGGCCGCGCGTTCTGCCGCGCTGCGATAGGAGTCGGTATCCTCAATGTCATCCAACTCCTCCAGGTCTGGCGGGGAAGGAGGAACAGCGTCTGGAGTCTGAACCGGCAGGTCAGAAATCTTTTTTCCGAACGGACGATCCTGGTCCGCTCGACGCTGGGATTCCAGAACTTCGATTCGCGACGCTGCATGGTTGATCGCCACGTGCATTTCGGACGCGGCTTCGCCTTGGCGACGGACCAATTCATCGGTTCGCACGTTCAGTGCTTCAAGTGCGTCGTTCTGCTGACGCTCAAATGCTTCCATGCGGTCGAACAAAGCCTTCATGCCATGCTCGGAAAGCGATACTGAATTCGCTGCGCTATCCTCCAATCGTTTTAGCCGGCAATCGATGTCTGCGAGCAATCGAGCCACCTCGTACCGGCCGTCGTCAATTTCCGCGCTTGTAGACGGCTGGTCCTGCTCCGACTGAATTGGCGCTACAGTCGGATAGAACTCATTCATCGGCGACGCATCGCCACCGTACAACCGGACAACGTTTGAATCCGCCGCAAGAATCGGCGTTGGCACTTCATGCTCTGGAATTGCCAATTCCGCCTGGGACGCATCGGGTACCGCAAGCATTTGCAAATTCTCGAAATCGGCAGGGGCCCATCCTCCACGCATTGTCGCGGCGATATTGGCCAGATCCTCGGCGAGAACAGCGATCAGCAATTCGTCCTTGTTTCGAAAATGTCCAAAGACCGTGGAGGCATTGAAACCAGCCTCAATGGCCACAACAGAAAGCGACAGCTCGGTTGTCCCTACCCGTGCCAAAACGCTTCGCGCGGCCTCGAGGATGGCCGAGCGGGCTGCATTTCTCCGTAATGCTCCATTTTCGGCGGTTGCCTGTTCGGGGTGTGCCATCGGACCTTTGAGCCAAATTTGGTCCTGCATCAAAGACAGAAATGGGTTAAAGACCGCTTTCGGAGTGTCGAAACCCATGAACTACCCGTTCATGGTGGGTTCAGCCCACTCCATGGATTGTGCATCGTGGCATTTCCGAGAGGACATAATGCAAACTCGTAAACTTCTGCTGGGCGCGTTGTTTGGAACTGCTCTTGTGGCCCCAAGCGTGGCCTTCGCCGATCATGATGTTCGGGCCAAGGTCCGGATTGGGCCGGCGGGCAGACCCCATGCGGTTATCCGCGTAGATCGAGCCCACAGAGTTCCGCCCAACTTCCGGGTTCGTGCTCCAGGTCGCGTGACCGTTCGGATAAACCCTTTCCGAGCGCGGCTGGGCTGGCACGTCAATCGCTTCAGTCCGCGGGAACGGGCCGCATGGCAGCGGGGCCGCTGGTGGCACGGCCACCATCATGGGCGCAATGGTTGGTGGTGGTGGGTCGATGGTAGCTGGTTCTTCTACAACGCCCCGGTCTACCCATATCCCGGCTACGTTTCCGAGACCTACTATGACGAGGCCGCCGAAGATTACGGCGACTACTGGTACTATTGCCGCGATCCGCAGGGCTATTACCCGTATGTCCGCAGCTGTCATGGATCGTGGGAGCCGGTTCCCGCGCAACCCAGCGGCGGCGGGTATGGTAGTACCGGTGGGGGATACGATGACCAGTATGGCCAGGACGAAGATGAGATGGGGCCTGATCAGGGGCCGCCCGACGAATATGGACCGGACAATGAAGAAGGTCCGCCGGAGGAGGACGGTCCGCCCGACGATGGTCCGCCGCCTCGGTAAACGCAAAGCACCAACGCCGCCGGCTTCGGCGGCGTTGTTTTTTTAGGCGGCTTTTGGAACAAGCTGACCGTTCGAACGCCATCTGCGCTCCATGCGCATCAGCACAAGAATTGCCGCGATTGTACAAGAATATGCGGCCAACTGAGCGCCGTCCGGCGCCGCGGTATATCCAATCAGGGTATGGAGCATTTTGCCCACAATGCCGCGCCATCCTTCGCCGCCATCGGGAAGTAGCCATGATGTGTCCCAAAGGGGGCGTGTAAGAACGTTCAAAAAACCCGCGTTCTGGACGAAAAGAACAGCCTGGGCCGCCATACCGGCCGCCAACAGTGTGATCAGCCATGACGTTGTGCGAAATAGCCGGCCCGCCGGAATTGCCAGCAGCCCCAAATACATCAGCGCCGAAATCACGACGCCGCCCGCCAGGCCCAGCATTCCACCCGTGAGCAGCGAAGCCGCCGTCGTGCCTTGTACAATTCCATAGAGAAACAAGACGACTTCAGACCCCTCACGGAGTATGGCAGCAGCGACCACAACTGCCATGGCGAATAACGGTCGTTCACCCGCAGTCACTGCGGCGCCAATATTCTTCACATGCTTGGCGAGTTCGCGCCCATGCCGGGACATCCAGATGTTGTGCCAGGCGAGCATGACAACGGCGAGCAACAGAACACTCGCATTGAAAATTTCCTGACCGGCCCCCGAAAATAAATTCGCGATTTGGCCGGCAAAGGCCGCGACGATACAGGCCCCAAGAACGCCCGCACCTACGCCCCCCGCAACCCAACGGCCACGCGCCGGCACTTCCTTTGTTGCGGCAAGCACGATTCCGACAATCAGGCCAGCCTCGATGACTTCACGAAAAACAATGATCAGTGATGCCAGCATGTCTTATTCCGCGATCACGACGCCGCGTGCTGTATCGGCATGATATTCACCCATGAAGGGATAGCGTCCTGGCGCCAGAGGCCTTATCCGCACACTGCCTGTCTGGTTTCCGGGAACGACCTTTTCGACCTTGAGCGCGGCCGAATCGAATTCCTCGGCGACATTGTCGCGATTGGCGAGGATAATCAGGGCCGGCTGATTGGCCCTGACGTGAATCTCGGAAGGGTTGAAGCGGTGGCCCTGAAGGACCAGCGGAATACCCGCGCCTTCATTGCGGCAGCCCGCCACGGCCACAAGCAGGACGGCGGATAGAAAAGAAAAACGCACCCAATTTACCGGCCAAAACTACCGCCGGATTATACTCGCGACTCATTCTCAATTACAAGGGCGAAGTGTCAGAATTCCACCCAGAGGGACGCATCGACGCCTCTTTCAACCAGGGAGTTCTGGCCGATAGGGGAGATGTAGGCGCCGCTTTCCAGATAGACGCCTTTCCAAAGCCGCTGGAGCACTGCCATTTCGATCTTGTGTGACCGGTAATACCCGTAGGGTGGGCGACCGTTGCCCGCGGCAATGATGTTAAAGCTCTGCGCCATGAAGGTCAGTTTGTCGGACCAGTGCAGGCCAATCGTCAGGTCTATCGGTGTTTCGTCAGGCCGAGCGCCCCCAATCCACCGCTGAGCAATCTCGGCATCGACATATGCATTTCGTCCGAACAAACTAAAGTTGGCGCCGTAAAGCAGCCGAAACTCGGACTCACTGCCGGAGTCATTGTTGACGGAAACCGACATATCGAACGCGCCAGCCGTCTTGTACGATGCCTGCGCCGACAAAACGCCGAACCTGTCGGTAAGCCGGTATCGGAGGCCTGCCTTGAACGCAAAATCATCGGCATGGATAAGCGGCCTGCCGGGTCCGCCCACGGTCGCGATCGCGTATTCCGGCGCAAGCACAAGCGTCAGATCATCGAGCACCCCATGCTCGGCGTAGCTTTGGAGAAGGAACTTTCTGAATAGGGTGGGAACGGCGCCGCCCGAGTCATCGAAGCTTTCCGTTGCTGAACTGTAGATCACGCCTGAAATGATCTGCGTGTCGCCCGCAGGCAAGGTCCACGCACCTGCGTTGGCGTGACAACTCCACAACGTAGCTGTCCCGCAAACCAGCAATCGGAAAGCGTTCCGGACGCTCATTCGGACTGCCCCAATCTTGTGAGAAATGGGAGTGCCCACGAAAATGCGGCATTCGCGGTGACAACAGCAATAGCCGTTCTGAAGTGGACTGTGCTTTTGGATGAGGGCACCAGCACCAACAGAAGACTGACGCTCATTGCGGCGGCGCATGGAAGGATCTGCGCGCTATGATCCACCATTTGAAGACCCACACTGGTAAAAAGTACCAACGTTCCGGTAACGGCCAGAGCCGCAAGGCCCGCCCCTCTCAAGGAGACAGTTGAAGCAATCAGAAAGACACTGCCGGCGAGGACCGTGCTTGCTGCGGAAAGCAAGCTGATTTTGCCTGGCATATCCGACAAAGAGGGCCAGCGGGGCGGGTCAAGGTCGCCGGTTGCCGTCAGACAAACCAGCAGGATCGAAGTAATTGCGGGAAGAAATAGGAGGGAGACGTATAGACCGGTGACACGCTCGGCGCTGACCCCCAATGATCGATGCAAAGTGAACGGCAGCACGATGGTTGCCGCCGTTCCCCAAAGCGGGTGGACGATTTGTGCAGCCGCCAGCGATCCGCCTAGCAGGACCGTGCGCCGCGGATCTTGCCGCTTCACAAATGCAAGTGTGGCCAAGCCCACTGCCAACGTTGCCAGTGCGAGGAGCGCTGCTGAAATTCCTACATTGCCATCAAGATAGCCGGGTTGCACCAACGACAAGCCGCCAAGCGCGCTGGCTTGGAAACTACTCAGATTCGATCCGCGAAGATGGACGAAGATCAATCCACTTAGAAAAAACAGTAGCGCACCCAGACCGAGAACGTGCGGAAGGTGAGCGAAACTCACGCGCTCTCCTCCATGTCGTGCATCCTTGTCACACCGTGAGGTGTTTTCTCCCAATGCCAGGGATTGCGCACAAGCTGCCAAACAGCCCGATACCCCGCGGCTGAGATCAACAGCCAATAAATCGGAACAGTTAATGCATAGGGTGAGAGATCCAGCCACCCGCGCCGGTGCGGTCCGAGCATGGCAAGATATGCGAATAGGACGTTTCCGAATAGCAAGCCGCAGCCTGAAAGCAAGTGAGTGCCACCTAAAAATCCAAGATAGGGCACATCGACAAAAAGCGAGAGGAAGAAGATCAGCCATAAGATCGGATTGAGCAGCGCAGAGAGTACCGTGCCACCCACAAAAAGCTGAAATCCTAGAAAGCCGGCCGGTCCGGCGTTGCGCAGCAGCTGGCCGGGATCACGCATGTGAACGAGCCAGGTTTGCATATAGCCTTTAAGCCAGCGGGTGCGTTGGCGTAACCAATTTCCTGTGGCGTTTGTCGCTTCTTCGTACGTGGTGGAGTCCAGCGTGCGCACCCGTTTGCCAACGCGCGAGAGGCGGATCCCCAAATCAGCATCTTCGGTCACATTGAAGGGATCCCAACCGTGGATCGCGCGGAGCGTTTCGACGCGGAAGTGATTGGACGTTCCTCCGAGCGGCATCGGAATGCCCAGCCGATCAAGCCCCGGAAGCAGAAAATCGAACCACAATGCATAATCCAAAGCGAACATTCTCGAGATCCAGCACTCCCGAGCGTTGAAAAAATTAAGCCGTGCTTGCAGGCAGGCGACATCCGGAGTGGAATGTTCAAACGCGTGCACGGCTTTGAGCAGTTGGTCCGCTTCAGGCCGGTCTTCCGCGTCGAAAATGACGAGAAAATCGCCACGGGCGAATTGCAGGGCATAATTGCATGCGCGCGGCTTGGTGCGAGGTTCGCCCGGAGGAACGACCACGACTTCGAAGAACCCGTCCTTTGCCGCAGAATTTGCCGCGGCAACAGTTTCACAATCATCCTCCTCGACGATCAGTTTCACGTCTAGCCGGTCAAGAGGATATGAAAGCTGCCGGAGCGAGTAAGCGAGCCGGGGCAAGACATTCGCTTCGCGGTACAGTGGGACCAGAACCGTATAGACGGGAAGCGGCTTCACGCTCGATGTTCCCACAATCTCGGTTGTGGTTTGGTCGGCGCCAACCCAGAATAGCCAGGCACGGAAGACAGCGTTCGCCAGATATCCTGCGGCGACAACCCCAGTGACCAACAGTGGCCCGATATGCGGGCTGAACCAGAGGATTGCCAACACTGCCATAAACAACAGGACCAGTATCTGGATCTGGCGTCCGGTAATTACTCGTGCTGCCGAAAATTCGGGCTGTTGTCGAAGCAATGCGTATGTCGCATCTTCAACGGCGTGGGCTCTCAGCTGGTTTGCCACGGGGCCGGAAGCTACACCTGATAGCAGCAGAGAGCGGGCCGCGCCCGTCAGGATGTGGTGTAACAGCCCGGAAACGCTGTGTGGGCAGGCGCGCGCTCGGACAGTCAATAGACTGCCCGCCAGAGTAGCCTCAGGGCTACCGCGATGATCTTCCCCTATCATCCGCCCGCACCAAATTACAGCCCGGTTCGCCTGCCCCGACGACCAGAACGCGCAGTCCAACGACGAAATTTACTGATTACAACGCAGCACAGACTACTCGCGAAAAACGCCGCGTGCCCGATGACGCTAGAGGAGCCGAACTTGCCAGGCAAGGCGGATTTTCGACATTTGCGCGATTTCTCGACGATCCCCTAGGCAGGTTTGCTATCCAATGCGTTGCAGATAAAAGCGCCGTCGTGAGCAAGAGACGCGTCCTCATCACTAGCGCCCTGCCGTACATCAACGGCATCAAGCACCTCGGCAATCTGGTCGGCTCGATGCTGACCGCCGATGTTTTTGCACGCTTTCAGCGCGCACGTGGTGTCGAAACACTCTTCATCTGCGCCACCGACGAGCATGGCTCAACGACGGAGCTTGCAGCGCTGGAAGCGGGCCAGGACGTGGTGACCTTCTGCGCTGAGCAGCACGCAGCGCAGGCCGACGTGTGCCGCCGGTTCGGCCTTTCATGGAATCACTTTGGACGTTCGTCGAACCGGCCCAACCATGAACTAACGCAGCATTTCGCGCGCCAGCTGTGGAAGAACGGGCATCTGGAAATCCGTTCGACCAAACAGGTGTATTCGAACGCCGACGGGCGCTTCCTGCCGGACCGATACGTGATAGGGACCTGTCCGCATTGCGGCTATCCGAGCGCACGCGGAGACCAATGCGAGAACTGCACGCGCGTGCTCGATCCCGCCGATCTGATCGCGCCGCGCTCGGCGATCTCAGGATCCAGCGATCTGGAAATCCGGGATTCCACGCACCTGTTTCTGAAGCAATCGCAATTCGTCCCGCAGCTGCGCGAATGGATCGCCAGCCACAAGAACGATTGGCCGCTGTTGGTAACGTCCATTGCGAACAAGTGGCTGGACGAGGGGCTGCATGACCGCGGGATCACGCGCGACGTGGAATGGGGCGTGCCGGTGCCGGATGACATCGGTGACGGCCAGCTGAAGGGCAAAGTGTTCTACGTCTGGTTCGATGCACCCATCGAATATATCGGCGCCACGTGGGAATGGGCGGAAGCGAATAACCGCGGCAACGAATGGAAAAGTTGGTGGTTCGGGGAGGAGGCGAGGGACGTCGCCTATTTCCAGTTCATGGGGAAGGACAATATCCCGTTCCACACCGTCGGGTTTCCCGTCACCGTCATGGGGAGTGATGAGCCGTGGAAACTTGTCGATCAGCTGAAAGGCTTCAACTACATCAACTATTACGGCGGCAAGTTCTCCACCTCCCAAAAACGTGGCGTATTCATGGACACCGCGCTGGAAATCCTGCCGGCAGACTACTGGCGCTATTATCTGATTGCCAATGCTCCGGAAGGCTCCGATTCAAACTTCACCTGGGAACATTTTGCTGGCGTGGTCAACAAAGACCTGGCCGATGTGTTGGGTAATTTCGTCAACCGGATCACCCGCTTTTGCGCGTCGCGCTTTGATGGTCGCGTGCCGGGCGAAGGCGCCTACGGCGAGGACGAGCATGCCCTCATCGCGGAACTCGGCAAGCGTGTGCCAGCCTGTGCGGAACTCTTTGAAAGGGCCGAGTTTCGCAAAGCGGCCGCAGAATTGCGCGCGATCTGGGTGGCGGGAAACGAATATCTCACCCATGCAGCTCCGTGGACGACAATCAAGACCGACCGCGACCGCGCGGCTGCTTCGGTGCGGTTGGGCCTCAATCTGGTACACATATTTTCGCATCTCGCATGGCCGGTCATCCCAGCCATGGCACGCCAGATTCACGAGACTATTCAGCCCCTGGGCGACCGCGTTACAATTCCTTGGCCGTCGGGTTCATTGGACGAAGAATTGGATCAGCTGGAAGCGGGGCAGCCCATCCGCTCCCCTCAAGTGCTGTTTGCCAAGATCACCGATGAGCAGATCATGGAATGGACTGCCCGTTTTGGCGGTACGGAAACGTAAAGAAGGTGCTTAGAGGCGCGTCCAGCCTTCGGATCTAAGAGCCTCAATCGGACGGAAGCGCGACTTGTAATCCATTTTCTCGCTGCCGCTTATCCAGTAGCCCAGATAGACGTATTGCAGGCCACGTTGCTTTGCTTCTGCAATGTGATCCAAAATCATCTGCGTGCCGAAGCTGCGCATCGTTTGCCCCGGGTGATAGAAACTGTAGACCATGGAAAGCCCATCGCGGAGCACGTCGGTCAACGCGCAAGCCAAAAGAACCTCATGCGCAGCCCCGTTTGCGGGGCGCCGATATTCGACGATATGGGTGTTAACAGGGGTCTCTTCGACCATGGCGACATAATCGAACAGTCCCATATCCGACATGCCGCCACCGGCATGGCGGGAGTCGAGATATGTTCTGAGCAATGCGAACTGCTCCCGGGTAGCCTCAGCCCGTACCTCCCGGCGCCGTAGATCCAAATTGCGTTTCCATATTCGCCTGTGGCTGCGAGAGGGGCGAAATTCATCAACAACGATGCGAACAGAGACGCAGGCCGAGCAGCCATCACAGGCTGGCCTGTACGCAATCATTTGGCTGCGACGGAATCCGGAATGGGTGAGCGCTTCGTTCAGCTGTTGAGCGAGGCTGCCAGTGAGCCGCGCGAAGACCTTCCGCTCCACCCGGCCCGGCAAATAAGGGCAGGGCCCCCCAGGGGTCAGGAAAAACTGCGGCAGGCGAGCAGTACGGGGGTCAGTCACAGCCTGTCAGCCCAACATGAACGCGTTAAACTATGCCAACGAAAATGGCGTTGGCGCCAGCGGAATAACGATCGCCAAGCGCAAATTGCGCCCCCGAATACTCTCGAACCACTTGATCCATTAATAGCGTGGCTTATATTATCCCTTGCTATGAAAGGCGAGCACAAGAAACGTGGTTTCGAGCGGGATCTGCTGATCGTCCTTCACGACGTCGCGCGGCTGCTTCGCACCCGCTTCGATCAACGCGCGCGAGCCCGGGGAATGACTCGCGCTCAGTGGGTCATCCTGGCGAGACTTTCTCGTCAACCGGGCATCTCCCAGAACGATCTGGCCGGAATCTGCGAGGTGGAGCCGATCACGATCGGGCGGCTTGTGGATAGGCTGGAAAACAGGGGACTTGTCGAACGCCGGGCGGATCCCACGGATCGTCGTATCAACAGGCTGCATTTGCTGCCTGCCGCGCAACCGATACTCGAAGAGATCAGTTCCTACCGAGACACGCTCAGCGAAAGCATCCAGGAAGGTCTCGACGAAGAAGCCCGCGGCGCGCTTATTGATGCGCTGCTCCATATCAAGACCAAACTTACATCGGAAGCGTCCGAGCTTCCGCGGTTGAAGGCCGCCGGAGAATAGAATGGCAATCTCAAATACCGCCACGCAATCACAATATTCCAGGACCGAAAGGGATTTGGCCCCACCGGGGTTCATCGGGAGACTTCGTGAGGACCGCTCGGCGCTACGTCGCCTGCTTATGATCGGCGGTGTCGTTCTTGTCGCGGTCATATCGCTGGCATTCTGGCTGTTGGGCGGGCGCTACGTTTCGACGGATGATGCTTATGTGCAGGCTGCGAAGCTAATGGTTTCGACCGATGTTTCCGGCCTGGTGCAGGACGTGGATGTACGCGAGGGCCAGCGCGTTCGGAAAGGGCAGGTACTCTTTCGCCTTGATCCACGCCCGTTTCAAATCGCGCTGGCCAATGCCAAGGCGCAATTGGCGCAAAGCGGCTTGACCGTCGAATCCATGAAAGAAGATTATCGGCGCATGCTAAGCGATGTGGACGCGCAGCGCGCCCAGGTGGATCTGGCGAAGCGTAACTATGCGCGTTACGCGGGGCTGCTGAAGGCCAATGCCATTGCCGCGGCAACTTACGATCAGGCGCGCCTGACTCTTGCCACCGCGCAACAGCAATTGCGTGCGCTTCAGCAAACTGCTGCGACCCAGCTAGCAAAACTCGGCGGCAGCCCCGGCATTCCGGTCGCAGGAAACCCGCAGTATCAACAAGCCGAGGCGCAAGTGCGAGAGGCGGAGCGGCAGCTTGACCATTCGGTTGTGCGTGCGCCTTTCGATGGCGTTGTGACAGAAGTGGATTCTCTACAGCCCGGAACGCTCGTGATCTCGGCAATGTCGGCGTTTTCGACTACCAGCGCGGTCGGCCTTGTCAGCGACAAGGATATTTGGGTCGAAGCCCAAATGAAGGAAACCGACCTTACGCATGTCCACGACTATGCCCCGGTAAGCTTCTCGGTGGACGCCTATCCGGGCATTACCTGCAGCGGCCATGTCGATGCCATCAGCCAGGGAACGGGAGGCGCTTTTTCGGTGCTGCCTGCGGAGAACGCGAGCGGAAACTGGGTCAAGGTCGTCCAACGCATTCCGGTGCGCGTGAAGGTCGATGCCTGTCCGGGCAATCCGCAATTGCGGGCGGGAATGAGCACAGATGTCAACATCGACACTGGCAAGCGCAGGTGGCAACGCCTGCTCAACGGCTGAGATCGATCTTTTCATGAGTCGAGCAGTCGGCGCGTCACACGAGGCCTACGAGTCCAGGTTTGAACTGGTCATTGTGATGTTGTGCTCAATGGCCGGCACTTTGATGCAGGCACTCGACTCGACTATCGCCAATGTGGCGCTGCCCTACATGCAGGGCAGCCTGCAGGCCTCGCGCGACCAGATAACCTGGGTGCTGACATCCTACATCGTAGCTTCTGCGATTATGACAGCACCCGTCGGATGGCTGGCATCCCGCTTTGGCCGCAAGAACCTGGCCGTGTTTTGCATTGCTGGCTTTACTATCACATCGATGATGTGCGGAGCGGCGCAGAGCCTGGAACAGATGATTCTTTTTCGGATTCTGCAGGGCGCTTTCGGCGCGGCGCTCTCGCCACTCTCGCAGTCCATAATGCTCGATCTCTATCCCCCGCAGAAGCGAGGACAGATCATGGCGATATGGGGTATGGGCGTCATGGTCGGCCCCATTCTCGGCCCGACACTCGGCGGCTATCTGACTGATGTGTATAACTGGCGGTGGGTTTTCTACGTGAACGTACCGTTCGGCATTGCCTCGACCTTGGGGATCTGGCTTTTCCTTCGCGATACGCACAGGGACCAGTCGCTTCGTTTCGACTGGATGGGTTTTGCAGTACTTGGACTTGGTCTCGGCGCGTTCCAACTGATGCTGGATCGGGGCACTTCCCAGGACTGGTTCGGTTCTGGAGAGATCATCGCCGAAGCAATTCTCGCCGGGCTGGGCTTTTACCTCTTTATTGTTCATATGTTTACCTCAGAACGCCCGTTCATTCCGCGTGCGGTTTTCGCGGACCGAAACTTCGTTTCCTCGCTTTTCCTGATGTTCGCCCTTGGGCTGGTGATGTTGGCCAGTTCCGCGCTGCTGCCGCCCTATCTGCAAAACTTGGGCGGTTATTCGGTCACGGAGACGGGACTGCTGCTGGCGCCGCGCGGTGTAGGCGTAATGTTCGCGATGCTGTTCGCGGGGCGCCTCGCCTTCCGGCTGGATCCCCGTTACCTGATGGCGGCCGGCGTGCTGCTTCTGCTCTGGTCCATCTGGGAAATGTCGCGGTGGACGCCCGCCATCACACCCAGCTGGCTTGTTTTCACCACATTCGTCCAGGGCATCGGCATGGGCTTCATCTTCGTTCCCATGAATCTGGTCGCCTTTGCCACCTTGCCAGCGGTTTACCGGACCGATGGCACCGCCCTAATCAATCTGATCCGCAATGTCGGAATGGCCGTAGGCGTTTCCATCACGACCACCGTGCTCGCCTCCAGCCTGCAGGCTGCGCACTCGCAACTGTCGGAACATGTCACTCGCTTCAACCGCGCGCTTGGAGTCAACGCGCCAAGCATGATGTGGAATCCACAACTGCCTTTCGGGCTTCAGCAATTGAACGGCGTGGTGGAATATAATGCGCAGGTCATTGCCTACGCCAACGATTTTCTTTTCATGTTCTTCATCAGCCTGCCAGCATTGCTGGTCATTGTTCTGATGAAAAGGCCGCGGCTGACTCCGCAAACGCAGCCTCTAGAAGCGGTCTCTGAATAAGCCCCTATCGTGGCGGCGAAGTCTGGTTGGCGCGTTGCTGAATCTCCCGAAGATTTTGGCGCGTGCTTTGGCGCGTACTCGCGGAGTCCCGGGGACTGCTGCAAACGCGCAGAAGCTGGCCCTCGTGGTAAGCGTAATGGCACGCCTTTTGCGCATCGTCCGATGCCTGGACCGCCACTGCAGCCTGTTGGCCGGCCGTTGTAGCGGCGGGTTGGGGCTCTTCGGCTATGGCTGGAAAAGCCAATGCCGTCGCAGCCACCGCTGTTGCAAAGATGAAAGTGCGCATCTCTATTCCCCTCCTGGATGTCAGTTCTACGCGAGTATCACCGCGCGCGCTTCCCATGTCCTACTTATGCGTAGGCATGTGGTACGAATGCTGCTGATAGTCGCGGAAGTTTTGCTGTATCGCTTGCCTGTCGCTCTGCATGGCCTGCGCCATGCGGCAAACCGGCCTGCGGATGAGAGTGCCGTCGTGGTAAATGTATCCGCACATCCGCTGTTGAGCAGTTGCGAATGCAATGCGTTGCGGCGCCGATCCAGCCTGCTGCTCATCCGCGGTTGCGATTCCAACCGGGATCAGAGCGCTGCAGAATGCTGCAAAAATAAGGGTTCGCATCGATTCCTCCTTTGCGAATGCCGGACGAGTCTGATCCCTTCGATGGCGCCCCGCAAGCCATGACGCTGCCCCAGCTAATCACGACCGTTTGAGTTCGGCAGGCTCACGCAGACGTGACGGGTCAGGCCTGGCGCATTAACTGTGCTGCCATGGGAGCGAAGTAGGTGAGGATGCCGGCTGCGCCAGCGCGTTTGAAGGCGATCAGGCTTTCCAAAACAACGCGCTCCCGGTCAAGCCACCCGCGCTCGGCGGCAGCAGCAAGCATCGCGTATTCACCCGACACCTGGTAAGCGAAAACAGGCAGATGAAATGTCTCCTTCACGCGCCGCACGACATCGAGATACGGCATGCCCGGTTTCACCATCACCATGTCAGCGCCTTCATCGATATCAAGTGCCACTTCCCGCAGCGCCTCATCACTGTTGGCCGGATCCATCTGATACGAGCGCTTGTCGCCCGTAAGCGCCTTGCCGGATCCCACCGCATCTCGGAAGGGCCCATAAAAGGCCGACGCATATTTGGCAGCGTAGGCCATGATCAGGGTGTCCCGGAATCCGTTCGCTTCGAGCGCCTGGCGGATAGCGCCGATGCGTCCATCCATCATGTCCGATGGCGCGATGATGTCGCATCCCGCCTCCGCCTGAACCAGCGCCTGGCGCACCAGCAATTCGACTGTTTCGTCGTTCGCCACGCACCCATCGATCAGCAGGCCGTCGTGGCCGTGCGAAGTATAGGGGTCAAGTGCCACATCGCAGAGAATACCGATCTCTGGAATTGCGCGTTTTATCGCGCGCACCGTCCGGCAAACCAGATTGTCGCCGTTTACAGCCTCCCGGCCGTCCGGCGTTTTGAGCGAAGGGTCCGTATATGGAAATAGCGCTACCACAGGAATGCCGAGCGTGGCGGCTTGTTCGGCCGCAGCCACAGCAAGTTCTATTGAAAGGCGTTCCACCCCGGGCAAGGACGCAACCGGCTCGCGCCGGTTCTCACCATCCGCGACAAACAGGGGCCAAATGAGATCGCTCGGCGCGAGGGCATTCTCGGCAACCAGTCTGCGCGTCCAGTCATGCCGGCGCAGACGCCGCATACGGAGGCTTGGAAAAGAAGGCGTGGACATGGTTTGCGTCTACTGATCCAGGAAGGGCCACGCAAGCTGTGCTCTTGCAACTCTCTGCCGGAGCGTTAAGTCTCGCGCGAAATTCGCGCAGGTTGCTGTATGGACTTTCAGCTATCGGAAGATCAGAGGGCCATCGAGGAAGCGAGCCGGCGCTTTGCCGTTGACCGCCTCGCGCCAAACGCTGCGGAATGGGACGCAAGCGAGCATTTTCCCGTTGACGTGATGCGGGAAGCGGCCGCGCTCGGCTTTGCCAGCATTTATATCAAGGGCGATGTCGGCGGGTCGGAGATGTCGCGCCTCGATGCGGCGATCATCTTTGAGGAGCTGTCCGCCGGCTGCACATCCACGGCTGCGTTCATTTCGATTCACAACATGGCGTCGTGGATGATTGACCGTTTTGCCGGCGACGAGCTCCGCCAGCGATTCCTCCCCCAGCTTGTTACCATGGAGAAGATCGCAAGCTACTGTCTGACCGAACCGGGCTCGGGCTCCGATGCGGCAGCACTGAAAACCCGCGCTGCGAAGGAAGGGCACCACTATGTCCTTAACGGTTCAAAGGCCTTCATCTCGGGTGCCGGAACATCGGATGTTTATGTCTGCATGGTGCGAACAGGTGAGGATGGGCCGAAAGGGATTTCATGCCTCGTTGTCGAGAAGGACATGCCGGGACTTTCCTTTGGGAAGAAGGAAAAGAAAATGGGCTGGAACAGTCAGCCTACGGCTCTTGTGAATTTCGATAACTGCCGCGTACCGGTGGCCAACCGCATCGGCGCCGAAGGCGAGGGTTTTCGGATCGCGATGGCCGGACTGGATGGAGGGCGCATCAATATCGGCGCATGTTCTGTCGGCACGGCCCGCGCCGCATTTGAGGAAGCGAAAGCCTATGCGAGCGATCGCAAACAGTTCGGCAAGCGCATCGCGGACTTTCAGGCCTCACAATTCAAGCTGGCGGATATGGCGACGGAACTGGAAGCCGGGCGGCTGATGATACGCAGTGCGGCGGACGCTCTCGACAAGAAGCAGCCGCGGGCAACAATGCTGTGCGCGATGGCCAAACGTTTTGCCACGGATGTCGGCTTCAATATTGCCAACGACGCGCTGCAGCTACATGGCGGATACGGCTATCTGAAGGACTTTCCGGCCGAACGACATGTACGGGACCTGCGGGTCCACCAAATTCTCGAGGGCACCAATGAAATCATGCGGGTGATTATCGGCCGGGAAATGTTTCGGCAATGACGGGTGATGTTGTTTTCGAGCGTCGCGGCGCCGCGGGCCTGATCACATTGAACCGGCCAAAGGCTCTCAATGCGCTTACCCGCGAAATGTGTATTGCAATGAAGGCGCAGCTCGACGACTGGGCGGGCGACGATGGTGTGAAAACAGTGATCATCCGTAGTCCAAACGAGAAAGCCTTCTGCGCGGGCGGAGATATTCGTGCACTATACGAGGCGGGCCGCGCAGGAGGAGCCGGAGCAACCGCTTTTTATCGCGATGAGTATCGCCTCAACGCAACGATTAAGCATTTCCCCAAGCCCTATGTCGCGTTGCTGCATGGGATCGTGATGGGCGGAGGCGTCGGCATATCCATTCATGGCAGCCACCGCGTGATGGATCAAACGGTCACCTTTGCAATGCCGGAAACCGGCATAGGCCTGTTTCCCGATGTGGGCGGAAGCTACTTTCTCTCAAGGATGCCCGCTGAGATCGGCATGTACCTGGCACTCACAGGAGAGCGCCTGAAAACAGGCGATTGTGCCTACGCGGGTATCGCCACGCACTTTGTGCCGCAGAATCTCTCGGAAGAACTGTTGTCGGCGCTGGAGAGAGGCGATCACCCTGATTTCGTATTGAATTCCTTCGCTGAGAGCGCCAGCGCAGCGCTGCTGTCCGACATTCGGGAGATGGTCGACCGGACCTTCTCAGAAGGGTCGGTCGAGGGCATTCTTGCCGCTTTGGACGCGGAAGCGACGGAACGGACCGCGGCCATCGCCGCGACACTGCGGCGCAAATCGCCCACGAGTCTCAAGGTGACGTTTCGGCAGCTGCGAGAAGGCCGGCACCTTAGTTTCGATGATTGTCTGAGGATGGAATACCGCATGGTCACCAACATGATGGCCGGCCGGGATTTTTACGAGGGTGTGCGAGCCCTGATCATCGATAAGGACAACGCCCCACAATGGCAGCCGGCGGATCTTGCTCAGGTGAGCACTACGGATGTTGATGCGTATTTCACTCCGGTCCCCGACGAACTATCGCTGACCTAAAACGGGAGATTGACATGCGCCTGGCATTTATCGGCGTGGGCCATATGGGCGGGCCCATGGCGCGCAATCTGCTGAAGGCGGGTCACGATGTCCGTGCGTTCGACCTGAGTGCCTCGGTTCTCGAACCCCTCATTTCGGCAGGTTGCCGCCGCGCGGCAAACGCCAACGATGCGATGCAGAATGTCGAGGCTGTATTGACTATGTTGCCCGCAGGCCAGCATGTGCGGAGCGTTTATCTCGAGAACGGAGTGCTGGCCTCCGCAGCACCAGGCACACTGCTTATCGATTGTTCCACGATTGACATCGATTCTGCGCGGGCCGTCCACCGTGCCGCGGAAACGGCAGGTTTCGATTTCCTTGATGCTCCGGTTTCAGGCGGCGTGGGTGGGGCAGAGGCAGGAACCCTGACTTTTATGTGTGGGGGAAGCGAATCGGCATTCGAACGCGCTCGACCAATCTTGGAAAACATGGGGAAGCGTATCGTGCTGGCTGGGGGTGCCGGTGCGGGGCAGGCAGCAAAAATCTGCAACAATATGCTGTTGGCAATTTCGATGATCGGAACTTGCGAGGCTTTCGTCCTGGGCGAAAAGCTAGGGCTGGATCCGCAGAAGCTTTTCGACATCGCTTCCACATCGTCCGGTCAATGTTGGTCCTTAACGACCTATTGCCCTGTCCCAGGGCCCGTACCTTCGTCGCCCGCCAACCGCGGCTACACCGGTGGGTTTGCAAGCGCTCTTATGCTGAAGGATCTGAAACTTGCCCAGGCTGCGGCGCAATACGCAGGTGCGCCGATCCCGCTGGGGGCAGAGGCGGCTCAGCTCTACGCGCTGCTTGCCGCGAAGGGGCTGGGCGACCTCGACTTCTCCGCCATTATCCGAATGCTCCGTGGAGAGGCCTGACATATTTACTGCGTCTTAACGCCACATCTTCTAGCTTGCCCCAAACGACAGGTGGGCCCCGCTCGCGGGGAAAGAGCAATGACGGCGTTGGCAAAACCGCAGGCTGCGGCAGCGTTCGAAAGCACATCGCTTTCGGGCAAGTATTACCTGGAGACGCTGAACCTAGTTGAGCGCCTCCATCGTCAGCTTCTGGACGTCATCAAGGATGAACTCGATCGGCGAGACGAGCGGGAGATCAACAGCGTACAGGCACTGCTTCTTTTCAACGTTGGAGACCAAGAGCTGACAGCCGGTGAGTTGCGGACTCGCGGCCATTATCTCGGCTCCAACGTCTCGTATAATCTGAAAAAGCTGGTGGATGGCGGCTATATCCACCATGAGCGATCAGAAATCGACCGCCGGTCTGTCCTTGTGCGACTGACTCGCAAAGGTGAGTCCGTGCGCGATATGTTGCGGGAACTTTTCCGGCGCCATCTCGGCTCTCTCGAGCCGGTTGGCAATGTAAGTTCCAACGATCTAGACTTGCTGAACACCACCCTCAGGCGCCTGGAACGCTTTTGGATCGACCAGGTCCGGTTCCGACTCTAGGTTCGTCCTCTTTACGATCAGATCGGTGTACGGGTAACTTGCTAGCCCACAATTTGCTATGGCCGAGCTGCGCGCTGGGCTATTCTGCCCCAGCAGTGGTCCGAGTAATTCCTCCATGGATTTCCCTTACCAAGCCAGATTCCGAACGGCGCTGGCCGGACTGAGGCGCGAAGGCCGGTACCGCGTGTTCGCGGATATCGTACGCCGCCGGGGCAACTATCCTCAGGCCACTTTACATGGAGGAGGGCGCGCCCGACCGATCACCGTTTGGTGCAGCAACGACTACCTCGGCATGAGCCAGCACTCCAGTGTTGTGGCGGCCATGCACGAAGCGATAGAGAACACCGGTGCCGGTTCCGGCGGTACGCGCAATATTTCCGGGACGACTCATTATCATGTCGAGCTCGAGGCTGAACTTGCTGACCTGCACGGCAAGGATGCAGCGCTTGTTTTCACATCAGGGTTCGTTTCCAATCAAACCACTCTGTGTACGCTGTCGCGACTGTTGCCCGGTCTTGTGGTCTTTTCAGACGTGCTGAACCACGCTTCGATGATCGAAGGTATTCGACAGGGCGGGGCGGAAAAACGGATATTCCGGCACAACGATCTGGATGATCTGGAACAGCAACTCAAAGCGTGTGCACGGTCTGCGCCGAAACTGATCGCGTTCGAATCCGTCTATTCGATGGATGGTGATTTCGGTCCGGTCGCTGCCATCTGCGATTTGGCTGACCGGTATGGAGCGCTGACCTATCTGGACGAAGTCCACGGCGTAGGGCTCTATGGTCCTCGGGGCGCCGGTGTTGCCGCTCGCGACGGCGTGATGCACCGGATTGACATCGTCGAAGGCACTCTGGCGAAGGCATTCGGCGTGATGGGGGGCTATATCGCGGCTTCGTCGGAAATCGTGGACTGTATCCGGTCGTTTGCGCCTGGATTCATTTTTACAACCTCACTGGCGCCTGCCTTGGCTGCCGGCGCGTTGGCCAGTGTTCGGCACCTAAAGGCGAGCGATGTCGAGCGGAAGGCCTTGCATGAAGGCGCCGAACGGCTGAAGGCGCTCCTTAGCGGGGCGGGCCTGCCTGTTATGGCCTCGCCGAGCCATATTGTGCCCGTGCTCGTTGGCGAGGCGGCGCTGTGCAAATCGGTTTCTGATGACCTGCTTTGCCAGCACAGTATTTACGTGCAGCCAATCAATTTCCCGACCGTGTCACGTGGGTCGGAACGCTTGCGCCTCACCCCTTCGCCCGTACACACCAGAGCGATGATGGAGGATTTGGTTGCTGCATTGGATCAGGTTTGGACGGCGCACCGTCTTCAGCGCGCCGCCTGACTCCGCTGCCAGACTAGCTCCGGCGCTTGCTCTTCGTGGCCGGCGAAGAACGGCCAAGGCCGATTTTCTTCGCGAACTCCGATCGCTGTGCCGCATAGTTCGGTGCGACCATGGGGTAATCCGCCGGCAAACCCCACTTCGCGCGATATTCTTCGGGCGATATCTTGTAGTTTGACCGCAGATAGCGCTTCAGCATCTTCAACTTTTTT
>JAFAWQ010000046.1 GCA_019241645.1 Alphaproteobacteria bacterium | reverse complement strand
GCCCGCCGGCCGATGGAAACGTCTCGCGTGATCCCGACTTCTCACTGCCATTCTCGATCGACGACGCCATCAGGCGATTGTAGAACGCAACGATCTTGCAGTGATATATGGGGAAAGAAACGCTGGAGCTCTATGGAGAGACCAAACGCATTGAGGCCCAGCGGGTCCGCCGCGTCATCCCACCGATAGAGTACGACTGGTATCTCTAGGCGCGGCGCAGGCGGATCTCGATGGCATCCCCTTCGCCGGCCATGCTGGAAACCGACACGTTACCCCCCATGCGCCGGACCAATGAGCTCGCTATGGCGAGTCTCAGGGCATTGCTGTTGGAGGTAACGGCCGCCTCAGACTGCCGATTTCCCCGACCGATACCACCCGCGGCTGACAAGGTGGCAATTGACTCCTGTATGCAAATGAGGACCGCCTCGGCCGCCGCGCGCACCTGTATTCGCACCAATCCGCCATCTCGCGTCCGTTGGAGCGCGTGGAACAGCAGGTTGTTTAGCGCACGTTTGAGCGCCGGCGCATCCGCGATCGCGCGCACATTGTCTGCTAGCGACACCGCAATCCGGATCTGGCGCGAGAAGGCACGACCGGCGGCTTCTTCCGCTGCGTGACGAACGGATGCCGAGACGTCCATCGCGCTCGGAGCCATGGCCTGTTTGCCGGTTTCCAGATTTGCGAATTCGAGGATTTCGTCGATCTGCGCATGCAGCGTCTGGCCTGCTTCTTTGATGTCGTGAGCGTATTCCTCATATTTCGGATGGCCCGCTTTTCCGAACAGGCCCTGCTCTATGACTTCCGCAAAACCAATGATGGCGTTCAACGGCGTCCGAAGTTCGTGACTCATATGGGTGATAAATTCGGTCTTCGAACGATCGGCCTCGGCTGCCCGCCGTTCCGCGTCAGCAAGACGAATAAGGAGCCTCGCTTCTTCGTTGCGACGGGCCTTCAGCATTCGGTCCCGGGCATGGGGACGGGTGCGCCGCTCCAGTTCCCGCACGAAAACGACCGCGAGCCCGGCGCCGGCAAACGCGGGCCCCAAAATGAAAAAGAAATACAGAGGCAGCGTGCCGTACCATCCGCTCAAAACCTCGCCAACCTGCACGGAGGCGCCAGCCGCGATGGGCCACTTCGCAACATGCGCAAGCGCGACAAGTCTTCTGTCCGATGCGGTTTCGAAAATGCGGGTCTCAGCCTGCGAGCCGACAGCGAGCGCCTCGCGGGACGGCAGGTCGTGCCAGTTGCGGCCGATGAGCAGTACCTGACCCTGACGTGTAGCCAGGACTGCATCTCCCATGCTTGCGCTCGGAAACAATTGTTTCGCGGCTAGCTGCACGAGGAGCAAACGATCATTGTGCGGAAAGGCTAGCAGAATGCTGCTCCCGCGATCCGCCGTCAGCAGCAATCGCCCAGCGGCCGCACGAGACAATGTTTCCCGGGCGAGCGGCAAAAGGTCCTTGGGCGCCCGTTTCATTTCGGACAGGGCGTGGCCGCGGCGGTCCAGAACCACGATGTTCTGGAGCGCAGGGCCGCCGGTCTCCGAAAGGGCTGCCGACGTCTCGGCGTTCGTTTGGGCGTTCGCAAAGGCACCACCAAGCGCGGCATAGCGGTCGAAGGTTGCCGCAAAATCGGCGGCCAGTTCTGCGGCGCGGCGGGACTCCAGCATCGCGGCCTGGTCAAGGGCGTGGACGCGATCGCGCCGCATCTGGATCACCGCGGCGGAAACGAAGCTGCCGAAAATCAGCACAATGGAAATCAACACCGTCCAGCGGATGTTACGGGCCGAGGCCTTTATGGCGCCGGAAAATGCGCGGTTCGCGGCACGAACGGGCGAAAGCGCGATGGAAGCCAAGTGCACGCCCCGCTGATTCGTTTCCAGATCATGATAGAACGCGACACCATGCTGTCGATGCTTGGCCGGGTATTATCCAGCGATTCGTTGCGGGATAGACTCACAGCGAGTTTTGGGCCGCGGGATATCGCCTATGATCGGAGGCGCATGCGATGGTTCGCGCGAACAGGGCTTGTGGCTCTCATCATGACGACGTTAGGCGGATCGTCCGGCGCAGCGGCACCGATCTTCTACACCGACCTGCTGGCGCGCCCGCGGCCCGCGGCAACCAAGATCGTCAGCTACGGCCCGGCGGAACAGCAACGCGGTTCGCTGTTTCTGCCCACGGCCAAGGGCCCGCATCCGGTCGTGGTGCTGATCCATGGCGGCTGCTGGCTCGCGAAGCTGCCTGGCCCCGAACTGATGGATTACGCCGCCGCCGATCTGCAGCACCGCGGCTATGCGGTGTGGAACATCGGCTACCGGCGCCTCGGACATGACGGCGGCGGCTACCCCGGCACGTTCCTGGACGTCGGCCGCGCCATCGACGCCCTGCAAAGGCTGGCGCCGGACAGCCAGCTGGACCTGACGCGGATTGTCCTGGCCGGACATTCCGCAGGCGGACAATTGGCGCTGTGGGCGGCCGCGCGCCCGCACCTGCCGAACCAAAGTCCTCTCTATCACTCCCGCCCGCTGACGGTCCGCGGCGTTGTCAGCCTCTCCGGCATCCTCGACCTCGAAGACTATCGCGCGCATGGCGCGGCCGTTTGCGGCGGACCGAAAACCATCGACCGGCTGACCGGTGCGACGGCGCGCGGCAATGCGGACGTTTATGCCGATACATCGCCGGCGCGGCTGCTGCCGATCGGCGTGCCTTACGCTATCATCTCCGCCGATCTCGACGAAATCGTGCCGCCGGAGTTCGGCACACGCTTCGCCGCCAAAGCGCGCGCCGCCAAAGAGGCGCCGCACGAAATCATCATCGCCGGCGCCGGCCATTTCGAACTCATCGATCCCCAATCCGCCGCCTGGAAGCGGATCGTCGCCGAGATCGATCGCCTCAGCCGCCGCTAATCTCCCGTGCGCAGGAAGCCACGATAGTTGCCGGTTGAATCGATGTACCAGCCCGTCACCACGCCGTGGTTGTTGATGTTGTTGGGATAGGTTCCCGTTGCACCTTTCACCGCGAACGTCTTGAACTTGCCCTGGGCGTTGCGCACGAAACCGTGTGCCAGGAAATTGGCGTCCATGTAGTAGCCGGCGATCTCTCCGCGGTCGTTGATGCTGTTGGCAGCGGTACCGTTGACGCCATCGGGTGCATCGAGCGCCGTAACCGTGCCATCGGCCGCGCGGGTGAACCCGTGCATCACATAATTCGGATCGACGGAGTACCCGGCAACCACACCGTCGCTGTTGATGCTTTGCGCGAAGGTGCCGATGACGCCGTCTGCCGCATCGAAGCGCTTGATTTTGCCGGTCGCGCTGCGCACGAAGCCGTGCGGGAGACCGTTGCCGTCGGTGTAATGGCCGGTGATGACGCCGCTCGTGTTGATAGCCATGGCGTTGGTGCCGTAGACATCGTTCTTCACATCGAAAGTGTCGATCGTTCCATTGGGCTTGCGCACGAAGCCGTGCGGTATCGAGTACAGATCGTAGTAGGAGCCGACGATCACGCCCTTGTTGGTGATGGCGATGGGGAAGGTGCCGCTGTCGTCGCCCGGGGCATGGAAGATATTGAGCGAGCCATCGGTCTGGCGGATGAAGGCGGGATGGTTGCCTTCAGGCACGCTGTAGTAGCCCGTGGCGATGCCCTTGCTGTTCAGGCTGTAGGCGGCTGTCACTTTCGAATCCACATGATCGAAGCTGGTGAGCGTGCCGTCTGGCGCGCGGATGAACCCCTTGGTGACCTGGTCGGTTGAATCGTACCAGAAACCGGCGATGCTGCCGTCTTCGTTGGCCTCCCATGGATAGGTGCCGACCGAGCCCGCCGGATCGAAGGTCACGATCTGCGATTTGGCCGATGCCGTTGAAGCCGCTGTCAGCATCAAGGCGCCCGCGAGTGCGCCAATCCCGAATGCCGAAATCTTACGCGTGCCGAACATGTTTTCCTCCCACACAGACTGGAAACGATAGACCGGGGCTGCGCCCCACGCCAGACCGCCGGCCGAATATCGATCGCGGTGATGACGCCACGTTGCCGAATTTGGTCCTTCGCCGGCGATCCGTGATTAAGTCTTTGATCGCATTATAGGATCGCCTTCGAGTTGTTTTCACAAAACTGCGTGCCTCCCCCCTCCCCACCCCGAAAGTTCCGATTCGAACCTTCCGGAAAATTGGGGGGGCACTCTTTCGACTTTTCCCTCGCCTCTCTCACCAAATACCAGATGTTGTGGTTCGCGAACCGATGAGCAGTCGTTGTCACCGGTTTCGCATGTTACGCGCATCGTTTCATGCCTCTGTTCCGTCAGGCCGCCCGCCGAGGCGGCCATCCATCCGGCGCGACTCCATTGCTCCCGGACGCTCGCGCGATGGATGACCGGGTCAAGCCCGCCATGACGGAATGACTTAGATCAGCCTGTTTCATACGTGCCAATATAAGGCCGATTGCCCGGTGGTAGACGAATGGTAATGAAATAAGTTTCTTCCGCTGGCCGCGAACGCATGTCATCGCAACCGGCGAGAGGCGGTAAGTAGCGACTTGTGCAAGATGAAGCGAAGGAACTAGGCGCGCGCGGGATCGAGCGATTGCGGTGCGGGCACAGCGGCCGGAGCGGCTTTCCCGCCGAGCTTCTTCACCAGACGGTCCGCGATGAAGATTACCAGCGCGGCTACGATGGCGCCGCCGGGGATATCGATCAGGTGATGCCCGCCGTGGATAGGGGTTGCGCAGACAACGGCGATATTGAGCGCCAGAAACAGCCATCCGAGATAAGGCAGCTTGCGGGCATACCAGGCCAGCACGATGGCCTGTACCGTATGATACGACGGAAATCCGATGATGCCGCGCAGATCCTTCGGCTCGATGAAGCCGGGGCCGTTCTTCAGCAGATTCGTCAGCTGCTGGCCGTAATCGACACCTTCAACGAGGCTCAGCTTCATCTGCGTTGCAAGCGGCAGATGGTACATCGAATAGGCGCCGAAAGAGGGAAACGCGATCCAGAAAAGCAGCGTCAACGTCGCGCCGCCGGCAATCGCCAGACACAGGCCGTAAAGCTGGTCCGGCTTTCGCGTCCAGCCAAGCAGCAGCACCAGAAGCAGCGTCTGCGGAATGATGGATTGGTATGCGAGGCCAAGCGTATCCGCGAGAAACCGGTGATCGCCGGCAAACGCCATGATGGCAGGCCAGCTGATGCCGAAGGCGCGATCGATCGCCAGCAGGTTCGCGTCGATGCGCGGGCCGGCAATCGTGGTGGCGAGATAGCTCATCAGCGAGCAGGCGGCGGGAAACACCATCAGAAACGCCGTTGCCGCGAGCATTGCCGCAAACACCGGCTCGCTTCTCACGCGCGTGTAGAAATACACGCCGCCAATACAAGGAAGCACCACCAGGGCAAGGAGGAAATACGGCCCGGGATCGATCCTGAAATGCCCGGACGCCACCCACAACGCACCGAGGCCGGCGAAAACCGCCGCGATACAGGCAAGCAGGCGATTCAGGCGCTGGTAGGGATTGCTGCTGCTTTGAGCCGGCTGGGCCGAAAATGCTGCGAGCCACCGGAAGGTTTCAACCGATGACTCGCGCACTGCCCACACCCTCGAAGAGAAACTGAGAGGATCGTTGAATTATTTGCCCGCGGCCGCGGCTTTCATGTTGGCATCCTGATGGCTCGCAATCTGCTCCATGCGGGTGCCGTAGGAATCCTTGTCGTCACCCGGCGTGGGCAAAGGTTCGCAACGCGAACTCGCGCAGGTCAGAGTCGCCTGAGCGACGCCGCGATGCAGCACCACCAGGTTTCCGGTGTGGCCGAACACGCTGACGCTTTGGTTCACCACCTGTCGTCCGTCGGAATTGAGCGCCACGATATTGGTTGCGCCGAAGCTCTTGCCGAGCACGAAGGCGTGACGGTTATCGATCATGCTGACGTCGGCGATGAGCGGATTGCCGACGAAGATTGTCGCGATCGGCTGCGTGAACGCAACGACGCGCACTTCATCCATCGGAAGCGAGATCGCAGGCGAATATCTGCGTACCGCCACGCGTTTCTTGACGACGTGCGGACGATGCACCGCAACAGCCACTCTCACCGGTTTCGCCGGGTGCATGACCGCGACAGGGGCGGCGACGCGAATTTTCGGCGCGGCGGCAACCGGCGTTGCGACGCGGATTTTCGGTGCCGCGACGGCAACCGGAACCTTGACGGTCGTGGTGGTGCGCAGCATCGGCTTCTGTGCAACGGCGACAGCCGCCGGCTTGCCCGCGGACGTCCGGAGTGCGGGGCTCTGCGTGCCCGGCGTTGTGCCGGCAGCGTTGGCGCCAGTGGCGATCACGGCGGCGAATACGGTTATTAGTGCTTGCGAAACGCGTCGCATGTTGCGGGCCCTCTGCGGTCTCGCCGAACCCTAGCCCTCACCCTGTAAAAGAAGACTTAAGGCTGATGGATTGTTGTCGTATTGCGTTGTCGGGAAGAGCTTCGCGCGCTTGCAGGGCGAAACCCGCCCGCGACTTAAACGCTCCTTTAATCAGACGCGTCATAAGCGTCGACGGAAATCGCGCCGGCGCTGGCTTGTCTGGATGCATCGGCGCGAAGAAGACAAACCGGATTGCCGTCCGGAACAGCGGCCCACCACATTCCGCCCGCAAGTCTCATAACGGCACGTGAAAACGCGTTTTTCCCCCTCGCGCCTTAAGTCCGCTTTAAAGAGTCCGGCTTATTCTCGCCACAGTCCACGGGCTGGGCCGCCACTGAAGGCGCCTCTTGTGGATGTCCTAGGGTGTCTAACAAGGAGACTGTTATGAAGAATCTGGTTGCCCGTTTCGTGCGGGATGAGTCCGGCGCCACGGCCATTGAATACGGCCTGATCGCTGCGTTGATTTCGGTCGTGATCATCACCGTCCTGACCAACATCGGTACCGCCCTCAGCACCAAGTTCGGTGCGGTGAATACCGGCCTTGGCGGCGGCAGCTAAGCCACGTCGAAGCGGAAACGCTTGCAACGGCCGCCCCCAAAGGGCGGCCGTTCGCGTTTTGCTATAAGTGAATGCTGAATTCTCTTCTGATCCTCGCGCCGTTCGTGCTGCTGCTGCTGCTTGCGGCAGGATGGGACCTTGCCAGCTACACGATCCCCAATTTCATATCTGCCGCCATGGTGGTGGCCTTTTTCTTGTTCGCCGTGACGGCGGGATATTCGCTCGGCCAATACCAGTCGCATCTGCTAGCGGGCTTCATCGCGCTGATCGCCGGATTCACTCTGTTCGCACTCGGTTATATCGGTGGCGGCGACGCGAAATTTTTTGCCGGCGTGGCGGCGTGGTTCGGTCTTCACGATCTGCTGCCTTACGTCGTGACAGCCTCGCTGTTCGGCGGCGCGCTCACGCTGGGCCTGCTCGCCCTGCGCCGATTTCCTCTTCCAGCCGCGCTTTGCGCGCAAACCTGGATCGTTCGCCTGCATGAACCCCGCGGGGGAATTCCCTACGGCGTGGCTCTTGCGGCCGGCGGCATGGCAGTTCTTCCGTATACGGAACTGTTTCGCCCGCTTTCTTTCTAAGCAAAAGATCGTCCCGTTAAGCCTTTTCTAAATGGTTTTGTGTTCGGATCGGGACACAAAGGAGCGAAGACATGAATCGGTCGCGCATCATCATCCTCGCGCTCGCGGCACTTGCCGCAGGCGCCGCTGCATTGCTTGCCCGGGGATTTCTCGGCGGCGGTACGGAGCCCGGAAAAGCGGGGCCCGTGGCGAACCTTTCCACCGTCGGCGTTCTTGTCGCCGCCAGCGCCATCGAGCCTGGGCGCGCGATAACGCCCGAAATGGTGCGCTGGCAGGATTGGCCGAAGGCCACTGTCGACTCCACCTTCATCACGCAGGAAAGCGGCTCCAGTCCCGACCAGGTGGTCAAGGGAACGGTGGCACGCGCTCCGATCCTGTCTGGCGAGCCGCTGACCAACACCAAGATCGTGCACTCCGAGGCAGCCGGCTTCATGGCGGCGACGGTTTCGCAAGGCATGCGCGCGGTGTCGATCCCAATCACGGTGGAATCCGGCGCCGGCGGCTTCATCCTTCCCAACGATCGCGTCGACCTGATTGTCAGCACGCTGGTTTCCGACTCGCCGCGCACCTTTGCCGCACGCACGCTGCTGCATGACGTCCGCGTGCTTGCGGTCGACCAGACCGTCACGCAGGACAAGGATCAGAAGGCGGTGCTCGCCAAGACCGCGACCCTGGAGCTGACGCCATCGCAGGCGGAGATCGTGGGCGGAGCAGCTGCGAGCGGCCCCGTTTCACTCGCGCTGCGCCCGCTGGGCGATAATGGCGAGAAGGCGCTCGCGAAGAACACACACGGCAACGACAGTCAGGTTGTCTCCATCATCCGCTACGGCTTGGGCCACGCCAATGGCGGCGTGGCCGCGGGCGCCAGGTAAAGGGAGGGGCGCTGCCATGCGCACAGGTTTGATCGCAATTTGTGCCTTAGCCGCAACCGCCATGGCGGTCCCGGCAACGGCGAAAGCTCCGATGCGCCACGATCCCGTGCCGCAGAAGGTCGTGAATGTCTCGACGCGCGGAGATGGCCCCGCCCACCAACGCATCACGCTTGCGTTGGGCAAGGCCGCGCTCGTGCAGCTCGATGCCGACGCCCGCGACGTGCTCGTCTCAAGCCCGGATATCGTCGACGCGGTCGTTCGCACGCCGCGCAGGATCTTCCTGCTGGCGCAGAAATCGGGCCAGACCAACGCCTTCTTCTTCGACGCAGCAGGCCACCAGATCCTCTCGATCGACATTCGTGTCGAGCGCGACGTGACCGACCTCAGCGGCATGATGCGGCAGAATTTCCCGCGCTCCAACGTTCATATCTCGGCGATGAACGACAATGTCGTTCTCACCGGCACGGTTGCGAGCGCCACCGAATCCAGCCGCGCGCAGGATCTCGCGGCAAGCTTTACCGGCGACCCCAAAAAGGTCGTCAACATGATCAAGATCCAGGCCAATGAGCAGGTGATGCTCAAGGTGCGCGTCGCCGAGATGCAGCGCCAGATCGCCAAGCAGTTCGGCGTGAATGTGTCTGAAGCGGCCATCGCGGCTGGCGTGCCGATCATCGCCTCGACAGGCAACCAGTTCGGCCTGATCGGCCGCGCCCTTTCGGATGCCTCCGGCGCGCAGTTCGGGTCCGTGTGTCCCGCGCAGTTCCTGCCGAAGGTTACCAGCGAGACGATCAGCAAAAATCCCGGCACCACTGCCACCACGACAACATCAAGCGTCCCTTGTCATGCCCCCAACAACCTGCAGGGCATTTTGCAGGCACTGGACCAGATCGGCCTGATGCACACACTTGCGGAGCCTAATCTCACCGCGGTCTCGGGCGAGACGGCGCGCTTCCTCGCCGGCGGCGAGTTTCCCGTGCCTGCCGGACGCGATCAGCAAGGAAACATCTCGATCATCTTCAAGCAGTTCGGCGTGGGCTTGTCCTTCACCCCGGTTGTGTTGAGCGAAAACCGCATCTCGCTGCAGGTCTCGACCGAGGTAAGCGAGCTCACCAATACCGGCGCCTTCACACTCTCTGGCGGCGTTACCACCGATCCCACGACCGGACAGATCGTATCGGCTCCGGGCCTGACAATCCCGGCCCTCAACGTGCGGCGCGCGCAAACGACGGTTGAGTTGCCGTCCGGCGGAAGCTTCGCCATCGCCGGCCTGCTGCAGCAGACCAACAAGCAGGTCATCAACCAATTCCCCGGCCTTGGGAACATGCCGGTTCTCGGCGCGCTGTTCCGCAGCCGCGATTATCAGAACAACGAGACCGAACTGGTCGTGATGGTCAGCGCTTACATGGTGCGCCCGACGAGCGAGAAGCACCTTTCCGCTCCGACCGATCACTTCGTGCCGCCGAACGACCTCGACACGATCCTGATGGGACGGTTGAACGCGGAACATCCGGCCGAGCCAGACACGCTCAAATCGGCCAGCAATGCCAAAAACGGCTTCATCGTTCAGTAGGAGACATCGGTCATGCGCAAAGAACTGACACGCTTCGCCGCTCTGGCCGCGGTTCTGCTGGCCGGCAGTTGCGCCGCCCCGGGAGACAACGACATGGTCGTCAAGACCATCGATCCGGCGCGGCTGCATCCGATCACGGTTGAGCCGAACTACCGGTCGGTGCGCGTATCCTTCGCGGGACACGGCACCGGACTGATGCCGGAAGATGCGGCCAAGCTTGATCGCGTTGCGGAAGACTACCTTTCACGCGGCAACGGCTCGGTGAACATCTCCGTCCCCGAGGGCGGAGATTCATCGGATGCGATCTCCTTTTTCGGCGAGCGTCTCGCGCGGCTCGGCGTGCCCCGCTCGCGTATTCTCGTCGGCACGCATCCAGTCGAGGATGGGGACCGCCGCGTCGAGATCGGATTCATGGCCTATGAGGCGCACACGGCGCCTTGCGGCAACTGGTCCGAGGACATCGCCGACACCCAAACAAATCTTCCTCGCATGGATTTCGGCTGTTCGGTGCAGCAAAACATCGCAGCCATGGTTGCCAATCCGCGCGATCTCGACGAGTCGCGCCAGCTTGACGACGCGGGCGATGCCGTGCGCCGGGCGACCGTTCTCGGCCATTACGAGAAGGGTGAAGTTACCCAGGCTGACAAGCGCACCGTCGACAAGGGCTCCGAGCAATCTGGCCTGAGTTCCGACATCCAATAGGAGCGGATCGATGACTAACGCAAACCCGCCTGGGGAAGAACCGTTCGGAGCCGCGCCGCATGAGCGGCCGGTGCCGAGGATTTCCATCCAGGCTTTTTGTGAGTTTCCGGACACCGGAGCCGCCCTTCAGCGCGCCGCCGCCGACCGCAGACTCTCCAAGGCTGACCTCAGCGTTCAGCTGGGCGGCCTGCAGGCCGCCGTGGAACATCACAACGGCCACGTAACGCCCAACCTGCTGATTGTGGAAACACGGCTTCAGGGCAAGGCGGCGATCGAGGAGATCGACCGGCTGGCACAGGTCTGCGATCCCTCCAGCAAGGTCATCATCATCGGGCGCGTCAACGATGTGGAACTGTATCGCGAGCTGATGCGCCGCGGCGTGAGCGAATATCTGGTTGCGCCTCTGAACCCGTTGCACCTCATCGAGGTGATATCCGGATTGTATCTCAATCCCGAGGCCGCGCCGATCGGGCGCGTGGTCAGCTTCTTCGGCTCTCGCGGCGGATCCGGCAGCTCGACGCTCGCGCACAATGTCGGCTGGTGCATCGCCGAGCGGCTCGGCATCAACACGACGATTGTCGATCTCGATCTCTCCTTCGGAACGGTAGGCCTGAACTTCAACGAGGAGCCGGGACAGGGCGTGGCCGAGGCCATCTCGTCTCCCGAGCGTCTCGATGACGTGCTGCTCGATCGCCTGCTGCTCAAGATCAGCGACCACCTATCCCTGTTCGCAGCGCCGGCGGCGATGGATCGCTTCCATGAGGCGGGACCTCCCGCCTACGAAGCCGTCGTCGACGTTGTTCGCCAGTCGACGCCATGCGTGGTCATCGATCTGCCGCATCAGTGGACGCCATGGATCCGCCAGACCCTGCTCGCATCGGACGATATAGTGATCGTCGCGACCCCGGATCTGGGAAGCTTGCGCGCGACCAAGGCGCTGACGGATGTCATCAAGCAGAATCGGCCGAACGATCCGCCGCCCAAACTGGTGATGGCCCAGACGGGCATGCCGAAGCGGCCGGAGATTCCGGTCAAGGACTTCGCGGCCACTGTCGGGCTGACGCCGACCATCATCTTTCCGTTCGAGCCGCAACTCTACGGAGCGGCGGCGAACAATGGGCAAATGTTGATGGAAGTGCAGCCGAAGTCCCAGACAGCCGACGCCGTTATGCGGCTCGCCCAGGTCATCACCGGACGCGCCCCGGCAGCAGAAACGGACAAGGGTGTGTTGCCCTTCCTCTCGCTCCTGAAAGGCCGCAAGCAGGCATAATCCATGTTTGGAAGACGCAACGCCACCGCAGAGTTGCCGCGCACCGCGCTACAGCGCGTCGAGCCGGAGCCGTCACGGGTCAGTAACCCCTCGGCTCCGCCCGCCGATGCAGCGCCTTCGGCACCTCCTCCGCCGCGGCCGCAGGCCTCTGCTCCGCTGCCCCCGCCACCCGCCACGAAAACGGCGGGACGAATTTCGGATCAGCGCTCCGAGGACTATTACCAGATCAAGACCACGATCTTTAACGCGTTGATCGACACCATCGATCTTGCGCAGCTGGCGCAACTCGATCCGGACTCGGCGCGCGAAGAGATCCGCGACATCGTCAACGAGATCATTTCGATCAAAGCCGTTGTGATGTCGATTGCCGAGCAGGAACACCTGCTGCAGGACATCTTCAACGATGTGCTTGGTTACGGTCCGCTCGAGCCCCTGCTCGCTCGCGACGACATCGCCGACATCATGGTCAACGGCGCCGGCCGCGTGTTCATCGAAGTCGGCGGCAAGGTTCAGCTGACCAACATCCGCTTCCGCGACAACGCGCAGCTGATGAACATCTGCCAGCGCATCGTCAGCCAGGTCGGCCGGCGCGTCGACGAATCCTCGCCGATCTGCGACGCTCGCCTGCTCGACGGCTCGCGTGTCAACGTGATTGCGCCGCCGCTCTCGCTCGATGGCCCAACGCTCACCATTCGTAAATTCCGCAAAGACAAGCTGCGGATGGACGATCTCGTCCGCTTCGGCTCGATCAGCCAGGCGGGGGCCCGCGTTCTCGCGGTTATCGGCCGCTGCCGCTGCAACATTCTCATCTCCGGCGGTACAGGTTCCGGTAAAACCACCCTGTTGAACACCATGACCGCGTTCATCGACGCCGACGAGCGTGTCATCACCTGCGAGGACGCGGCGGAACTGCAGCTGCAGCAGCCGCATGTGGTGCGGCTCGAGACTCGCCCTCCCAATCTCGAGGGCCAGGGCACGATCACCATGCGCGATCTGGTGCGCAACTGTCTTCGTATGCGTCCCGAACGCATCATCGTGGGCGAAGTCCGCGGACCGGAAGCGTTCGATCTGCTGCAGGCGATGAACACCGGCCATGACGGCTCGATGGGCACGCTGCACGCCAACAGCCCGCGCGAAGCCATGACGCGTCTGGAGTCGATGATCACCATGGGTGGTTTCTCGCTGCCGGTGCGCACCATCCGCGAGATGATCGTCGGTTCGCTGGATGTCATCATCCAGGCGGAGCGCATGCGTGACGGTTCCCGCCGCATCACCAAGATCACCGAGATCGTCGGCACCGAAGGCGATGTCGTCATCACGCAGGATCTGATGAATTACGAGATCACCGGCGAAGACGATACCGGCCGCATGAGCGGCAAGCATGTCGGCACCGGGATTGTCCGCCCGACATTCTGGGAGCGCGCGCGCTATTTCGGCATGGAACGGGAACTCGCCGAGGCGCTCGACGAGCTTCAGCAGTGAGGCAGCAATGACGGCGTTGATGTATGTGGTGACCGCCGTCCTGCTCCTCGGGGGCCTGGGCGGAATTGCCTACACTTTTGTTGCGCCATCCGGCGAAACTTCCAAGAAGCGGCTGGCGGCCGCGGTTGGACCGCAGGTCGCCCTTACCGGCGGCCGCAACGTAGCCGAAACCGGGCAGCAGCGCCGGAAAAACGTCACCGCGCTGCTGAAGGAACTGGAAAAACAGCAGGCCGCGAAGAAACAAAGGCCCACGCTGCGCCGGCGGCTGGAACAGGCGGGCCTGGACATCACGGTGCGGACCTTCTGGATCATCTCGGCGATCGTCGCCCTGGTGGCGGTCGCGGGCTGCGCGATGACCCATCAGTCCCCGGCGGTTGACGCTCTCGCCGGATTCGCCGTGGGGATGGGGCTGCCGCGTTGGGTGATTGCCTTCCTGACCAAGCGCCGGCAGAAGAAATTCACGCTCGAATTCGCCAACGCCATCGACGTGATCGTGCGCAGCGTGCGTTCCGGCTTGCCCACCACCGAGGCTCTCAAGATCGTGTCGAAGGAGATGCCACAGCCGGTCAGCGGCGAGTTCTCCAAGCTGGTCGAGCAGATGAAGGTCGGCGTGACGATGGAGCAGGCTCTCAAGCGCATGTACGACTCCATGCCGACATCGGAAGTCGGTTTCTTCTCCATCGTCATGTCCATTCAGCAAAAATCGGGCGGCAATCTGTCCGAGGCGCTCTCAAACCTTTCCGGCGTGCTGCGCGATCGCAAGCGGCTGCAAAACAAGATCAAGGCCATGTCGTCGGAGGCGAAAGCCTCGGCGATGATCATCGGCTCGCTGCCGATCGTCGTGATGCTGCTCGTCTATTTCACCACGCCGGACTACATCAAGCTGCTGTTCACGGAACGCATGGGCAATCTGATGCTGGCGGGATGCGCATTCTGGATGGCCTGCGGCATCGGCGTGATGAAAAAAATGATCAGCTTCAAGCACTGAAGGCGCGCAACCCATGAGCACCGATGTCGGCGTCCTCAATATCCTGTTCGACCGCAGCTTCCTGGTGATGCTGGTCGTCGCGGGCCTCGCCTTCGCCACCGTTGTGACGCTGGGCCTGCCCCTGCTGGAGCGCCGCTCGCTTGGCACGCGCATGAAGGCCGTTTCGGAACGGCGCGAGGAACTGCGGCAGAAACATCATGCCCAGCTCAACAAGCGCAATGGCCTGCGCACCGAGCCTGTCACGTTCATGAAGCAGACGCTGGACAAGCTGAACCTGCAGCGCATTCTGGAATCGGCGAACACGCGCGAACGCCTGGTGCAGGCGGGTTATCGCGGTCAGGCGCCTCTCGTCACCTTCATGTTCTTCCGCTTCGTGATGCCATTCCTGCTGTTCGCGGTGGCGATGGTGTATCTGTTCGGCGTTCTGCATCTCTCCTGGCCGGGCTGGGAGAAGTTCCTGGCCGCGCTCGGCACCGCGTTGCTTGGCTTCTACATTCCGGACCTGTTCCTTTCGAACCGGATCACACGCCGGCGCGAGTCCATCATGCGGGCATTTCCCGATGCGCTCGACCTGCTCCTGATCTGCGTCGAATCCGGAATGTCGATCGAAGGCGCATTTACCCGCGTCGCCACCGAGATCGGCGCGCAATCGGTTGAACTGGCCGAAGAGTTCGGGTTGACAACGGCGGAGCTGTCATACCTTCCGGACCGGCGGCAGGCTTTCGATAATCTGGCCAAGCGCTGCGGCCATGCCGGCGTCAAGGCGATCGCGGCGGCGCTCAATCAGGCGGAAAAATACGGCACCCCGCTCGGTCAGGCGTTGCGCGTCTGCGCCCAGGAAAATCGCGAGATGCGCATGGCCAACGCCGAGAAGAAGGCGGCAGCCCTGCCAGCGAAACTCACCGTGCCAATGATCGTGTTCTTCCTTCCCTGCCTGTTCGTGGTGATCATGGGACCGGCCGTCATGAAGGTGATGCACACCATGCACTGACGCGCGCGCGGGTTTTCGAACCCAGCGCGTCGCCGATGCAAGCAGCTTAAGAACTACACCCTGCTGGCTACTCGTTCTGATCCGCGGTGCGCAAAGCCGGCGGCGGCGCGGGCTTTTTTGCAGCCATCTTCGACGAAGCGGTCTTGGTCGCGGAGGCAGTCTTGTTTGCAGACGCGCTATTTGCGGGCGCGGCCTTGTTTGCGGATGCTGTCTTGCTGGCGACGGTCGTTTTTGGCGGCGTTGTCTTGCTCAACTTCGCAGCCGGCTTGTGAGCAGCCGGCTTTTGCGTGTCGGCAACCGAGGAGGGTTGCGTTTCGCGTGGAGGAGAGGCGGCTGCGGTCGACGTGATGCTGGGGCTGATCGCCTTGGGCGCGCCGGCAACATCGGCAGCGGATTTCACGGGAGCACTGGCACTCCGGCCAGCTTTCATCTGCACCAGGCGAAGCAGATTGCCCTGCACCTTTGCGTTGGTTGGATCAGCGCTCTGAGCCTGCAGCAAGAGCCGCTGGGCGGTCTCGAGATCGCCCGCCAGCATGCGGGAGACGGCATAATTGTTCAGCACCGCCATGTCGCCCGGATGCAGCGCAAGGGCGCGTTCATAGGCCGTCTTGGCATGCTTTCTGTCGTCCATCTGATCGTAGGCCACGCCCAAAGCCGAGTAGAGCGACCAGTCGGCCGGCTTCAACTCCGTGGCCCGTTTCAGGAAAGCGACCGCGTCGTCGGAGCGGTTCAGCTGAACCAGGGTCTTACCGTATTCGCCAAGCACCCGCGGATCGTCCGGCGCTGCCAGCACCAGTTGCGCGAGAATATGGGCGGCTTCCCCAAGTTTTCCCTGCGTGCGCAGCCCCTGCGCCTTCTGAAGCTGCTCCTCAACGCTGGTTGCGGGAGGCAAATCCGTGGCGGCCTTGGTCCCCGAAGATGCGGTAGCCGAGGCGTCGGGCTTTGGCGGAGGAGCGGCACTCTTTTGGGGGGCAGGAGTTCCGGTTCCCGCGCAACCCGCGGCACATAGGACGAGAGCCGATAGGGCTGCTTTCAGGGGCGCTCGGCGCATGGCCACTCCATTCTTTCTTGCAAGCGTCCGGAGAGTGCCCCTCAGCCGTCAACAAAACCTTAAGCATGTTCGGCGCGGGAGACCGCCGCCGGCGGGACAAATAGGCACATCTGCAGTTCGCCCGCGTTTATGCCAGACCCGAGTCGACTTCGCGCTGGGCTGCCTTGGCCCAGTCCTGCATGGCCGGCAACGACCAGACCTTATCGCTGTAGGCCTGCAACAGAGGCGGCAGATCAATACTGTAGGTCCGGAAGCGCGAAACCACGGGGGCATACATGCAATCGGCGATGGAAAAGCGGCCGAAGAGAAAGCCGCCGTTTCCGGCATGCCGCTCCAGCGCGAATGTCCATGCTTCGAGAATCCGGGCGATCTGAGCCTTGGTGGCATCGCGCAAATCGGGCGTGGGAATGCGCCGGACAAACTCCATCGACAGCTGCTCTCGCAGATCGGGAAATCCGGAATGCATTTCTGCCGCGTAGGAACGGGCTTCGGCGCGGACGAACGGATCGACCGGCCAAAGCCTGGCCTCAGGATGACGCTCGGCCAGCGTCTCGCAGATGGCAAGGCTGTCCCAGATGAGATGCGTGCGGCCGCCTTCCTCAATCTTGAGCGCCGGCACGCGGCCCGACGGCGAGTGGCGCTTGACGTCATCCGCCGTGGAGTCGCGCCGCAGCTGGACAACCTCCTCATCGAACGGAACGCCTATCGCGCGCAGCGCAAGATAGGGACGCAAGCTCCAACTCGACCAGTTTTTGGTGCCGACAATGAGGGTGTAGCGGGCCATCGGTGTTCCAGTTGCAGGATTCTCGCCGCGTTTCTAAGGTCCGGCATCATCACGCGATAGGCCTTTCCATGCATGCGAGCCTTGTGAAAAGCGCGAAAGGCGCGATCCCTCTTCACGCGGTCAAGTCGGACAACCTCAAGCGCTGGCTGCACGCACGCAGCCGGCGGGAAGCGGATTGGATTCGCGCCGCAAATTTCAAGGCCAGGGAGCAGGAGCTGCTCCTGGTGCCAAATGCTGCCGGCGGATTGGCTAGCGCGGTGCTCGGTCTGGGCACAGGCAAAGATCCGCTTGCCTTCGCAATCTTCTCCGAATCCTTGCCTGCAGGCATTTATCAGTTTGGCGATGTGCCTTCCGAGCTTGGCGGCGCGGGCGGCGCGCTTGCCTGGGTACTCGGCACCTATCGTTTCGACCGTTATCGGAAAGGTGCGCGGCCATTGCCCAGGCTGGTCGTGCCGAAAGGCGTGGAGGGCGACGAAGTCACGCGCATCGCCGAAGGTGTCTTTCTCGCCCGCGACCTCGTGAACACGCCGGCGAACGACATGGGGCCTGAGGAACTGGCGGCGGCGGCGCGAGAAGTGGCGCGGACCTACGGCGCGAAATTCTCCCAGATCGTCGGCGATGACCTGATCGCGAAGAAATATCCTCTCATCCATGCGGTCGGCCGTGCCTCTACGCGACCACCGCGCCTGATCGATTTTACCTGGGGCGATGCGAGCGCGCCGAAAGTCACGCTGGTGGGCAAAGGCGTGGTGTTCGATTCCGGCGGCCTCGATCTCAAACCCTCCTCCGGCATGTTGACGATGAAAAAGGACATGGGCGGCGCCGCCGTCGTGCTGGGGCTGGCGCGTATGATAATGGATGCGGAGTTGAACCTGCGTCTGCGCGTGCTGATTCCCGCGGTGGAGAATGCGGTCTCAGGCTCCGCTTATCGGCCCGGCGACGTGTTGCCCAGCCGCAAAGGCCTCACGATCGAGATCGGCAATACCGATGCCGAAGGCCGGCTGGTGCTGGCGGATGCGCTGACCGAAGCGGACAGCGAGTCGCCTGATCTACTGATCGACATCGCAACACTCACCGGGGCGGCGCGCGCCGCCACCGGCATGGAGCTGCCGCCGTTCTTCACCGATGACGAGCAACTCGCGGCTGACATTGCCAGATGCAGCGTGGAAACTCACGATCCGTTGTGGCGGCTCCCGCTATGGCGGGGCTATGAGTCGGCAATCTCGAGTTCGATTGCGGACCTGAACAACAATCCGGATTACAATCTCGGCGGCGCCATTACGGCGGCGCTGTTCCTAAACCGTTTTGTGTCGCGGGCGAAGTCCTGGGCACACTTCGACATCCCGGCGTGGACCGACAGGCCGCGGCCCGGCCGTCGCAAAGGCGCCGAGGCCAATGCCGCCCGTGCGCTCTATGCGCTGCTGAAAACGCGCTATGGCGGCTAAGAACCGTCTGATCCGCAAGGCTATGGCCGCACACAAGGCGCTGCAATAACTCGCTGAATTCCGCCGTTGCCCGTGCTTTTCGCTTTGCTATAGTGCCGGCCGCTTCAAACGATTTTGGGGAACAGCGATGGCCGATTACGCCGGGCAGGATGAAGGCTCTGAATTCATGAAGGAGCACGAGCGAACCTGGCACGGGTTTCTCAAGCTCATCAAATGGCTGATTATCGGGACTGTGGTCCTGATGGCTTTCCTGCTCATCTGGCGCACGAACGGATAGGCGCCAGACCCCTCGATGAAACTCGCTGTCCTCAAGGAGCGCCGCGCGGGCGAGGCGCGTGTTGCCGTCACGCCGGAGACCGTCAAGAAGCTCAAAGCGCTGGGACTGGACGTCACAGTCGAGTCCGCCGCCGGCAACGGTGCGCGCATCGCGGATGCGGACTACGCCGCTGCCGGTGCGGCCATCGCGCCGGATATCGCAAACACCGTGCGCGACGCGGACATCATTCTCAAGGTGCGCGGGCCGGAGCCGGATGAGGTCGCGGCGATGCGGCAAGGCGCGGTCTATGTCTCGCTGCTCGCTCCCTATTCCGAGAAGGATCGCATCGCGCAGCTGGCGGAACGGGGCGTGAATGCCTTCGCGATGGAATTGATCCCACGCATCAGCCGCGCGCAGTCGATGGACGTATTGTCGAGCCAGGCGAATCTCGCCGGCTACAAGGCGGTGATCGATGCCGCGGCCACGTTCGGTCGCGCCTTCCCAATGATGATGACAGCGGCCGGGACCATCGCACCGGCGCGCGCCTTCATCATGGGGGTGGGCGTGGCGGGCTTGCAGGCCATCGCCACGGCGCGCCGCCTTGGCGCGATTGTTTCCGCCACCGATGTGCGGCCTGCAACCAAGGAACAGGTGGAATCGCTCGGCGCTACTTTCGTGGCGGTGATCGATGACGAGTTCAAACAGGCCGAAACCGCCAGCGGCTATGCCAAGCCGATGTCCGCGGAATATCAGGCAAAACAGGCGGCACTGGTGGCCGAGCACATCAAGAAGCAGGACATCGTCATCACCACGGCGCTGATCCCCGGCCGCAAGGCACCTGTGCTGGTCACGGAAGAGATGGTGGCGACGATGAAGCCGGGCTCGGTGATCGTCGATCTTGCCGCCGAGCAGGGCGGCAATTGCCCGCTGACACGCGCGGATCAGGTGGTGGAGGCGCAAGGCATCACAATCATCGGCTACACCAATCTGCCGTCGCGGCTTGCTGTCGATTCCTCCAACCTGTACGCGCGCAATTTGTTCAATTTCGTCTCGCTGATCGTGGACAAGAAAACAGGCGCGCTGGCGCTGAACTGGGACGATGAAATCGTCAAGGGCGCCGGCGTGACGCGCGATGGCCAGATCGTGCATCCAAGTTTGAAGGGTTAGCCATGGAACTGATCGATCCGTTCATCTTCCGGCTGTCGATTTTCGTGCTGGCGATCTTTGTCGGTTATTACGTGGTGTGGAGCGTGACGCCTGCGCTGCACACGCCGCTGATGAGCGTCACCAACGCGATTTCTTCTGTGATCGTCGTCGGCGCCTTGATCGCCGTCTCGGTCGCGAACATCGGCAGCGCGGCGTGGACGTCGAAGCTGCTCGGCTTCTTCGCGCTGATCCTCGCCAGCGTGAACATCTTCGGCGGGTTCCTTGTCACCCAGCGCATGCTTGCCATGTACCGCAAGAAAGAGAAGCGGAACTGAACGGCATGTTGGTGCTGCGAACCACCGTGATTTTGGCTGTCACCGCGCTCCTGGGCGCGTGCGCCGGCGCCGGTACGGAAACGACGGTGTTGACAGAGCCCGTCAGCGAGCACGTGACGGAACGTAATTTCTCCGCGGGCGAAACCAGGCAGGCATTCGTCGGAGACACCATGATCCGCGTGAAGGATTACTACCGCAAGAAGTCAGAGTCCGCCGCCTGGTCGATCCCGGAATCAGTCAAGGTGGAAATGCCTGTCGGATACGTGACTATTGTTCCGGGGGAATATCGCGTCCGCGATCGTCAGGAGCTGAACGGCATCGCTTACGATGTGATCGAAGCCAAGGCGCATCTCATCGAACTGACCACGATGGCGCCCTCGCCCACCACGGTCGAACAACCGCTGCTGATCGATGCCGAAGGGGGTATCCGCGGACCGGCAAACGCCTGGGCGACCGGCGCCACCACTGCGGACAAGGGTTTCCGGGCGACGCGCGTTGATAGGTCGTCGGTGGATGCCCGCCGCCACTATGTCAATTTCGAGCTGGTGTATGGCGGATTGTCGGGCGGCGTTGTCCACGTTGCTTACCGGGAGCGCGATCCTCAAGACCCGTCGCGCATAGCGGTGGCGCAGGAATTGACGTACGACGCCGGGACCAATCCGCTGCGCTTCCGCAATCTGCTGCTGGACGTCGGCAAGGCGACCAATGAATCCATCACCTTTCGCGTGGTGAACGTGCCGGCGGAATGGTCTGCGGCAGAAGTTTCGGCGGAGGTGGCGAAATGACAGCGGACCTCGCCGCCCTCGCCTATCTTGCTTCCGGCGTGCTGTTCATTCTGGCGCTGCGCGGATTGTCGTCGCCGGTGACGAGCCGCACCGGCAACCGCAACGGCATGATCGGCATGGCGCTGGCCATCGCCACGACCTTGTGGGTGACGCACGTCGGCGATGCACTGACTTGGGGTATGATTGTCGGCGCTATTGCCATCGGCGGCGGTATCGGCGCGGTAATTGCGCGGCGTATCGCCATGACGGCCATGCCGCAGTTGGTCGCGGCCTTCCATTCGCTGGTGGGGCTTGCAGCTGTTTTGGTCGCCGCTGCCGCGCTTTATTCGCCCGCTGCCTATGGCATCGGCACGGAAGGCGCGATCCGAACTCAATCGCTGATCGAGATGAGCCTCGGCGTCGCCATCGGTGCTATCACTTTTGCCGGCTCGATCATCGCCTTCGCCAAGCTCAACGGCAACATGAGTGGCGCGCCGATCCTGCTGCCTGCCCGCCATATGCTGAACCTGCTCATCGCGGTGGGCATCGTGGCGCTGATCGTGTTCTTCGTGATGCAGCAGCCAATCTGGGCCTTCTGGGCAATCACCATTCTCGCCTTCGTGTTTGGCATCACGCTCATCATTCCCATCGGCGGCGCCGACATGCCGGTGGTGATCTCGATGCTGAATTCCTATTCGGGATGGGCGGCGGCGGGCATCGGCTTCACCCTCGAGAACACCGCGCTGATCATTACCGGCGCGCTGGTCGGCTCGTCGGGCGCCATCCTCAGTTACATCATGTGCGCAGGCATGAATCGCAGCTTCGTTTCGGTTATCGCCGGCGGATTCGGCGGCGAAGTGGCCGGTGCGGGCGGACCGGCCGAAACCCGCCCTGTGAAGCAGGGCAGCGCGGAGGACGCGGCTTTCATCATGAAAAACGCGGGCTCGGTGATCATCGTGCCGGGTTACGGCATGGCGGTGGCGCAGGCGCAGCATGCGGTGCGCGAAATGGCTGACAAGCTGAAGGCGGAAGGCGTGAAGGTTTCCTACGCCATCCATCCCGTGGCGGGCCGCATGCCGGGACACATGAACGTGCTGCTGGCGGAAGCAAACGTCCCCTACGACGAAGTGTTCGAGCTGGAGGACATCAACTCGGCATTCGCGCAAACAGACGTAGCCTACGTCATCGGCGCTAATGACGTCACCAATCCGGCGGCGAAGAGCAATCCGCAATCGCCGATCTTCGGCATGCCGATCCTCGATGTGGAGAAAGCCAAGACGGTGCTGTTCATCAAGCGCGGCATGGGCTCCGGCTACGCCGGCATCGAGAACGAGCTCTTCTTCCGCGACAACACCATGATGCTGTTCGGTGACGCCAAGAAGATGACGGAAGAGATCGTCAAGGCGCTGGGATAGGCAAGCTGTCTTGCGAAGCGCTGCTTCGCACTGTACCAAGCGCGCCTTCTAGTCAGGAAGGATTTCATAGATGCCGCGCAGGAAAATCGCGCTGATCGGCGGCGGCCAGATCGGCGGCACGCTGGCCCATCTGCTGGCATTGAAAGAACTGGGCGATGTGGTCCTGTTCGACATTGTCGAAGGGCTGCCGCAGGGCAAGTCGCTCGACATCGCGCAGGCGGGACCGATCGAGGGCTTCGATGCGCGGCTGAAAGGCACGAACTCGTATGCCGACATCGCCGGCGCCGATGTGGTGATCGTCACCGCCGGTGTGCCGCGCAAGCCCGGCATGAGCCGCGACGACCTGCTTGGCATCAATCTGAAGGTGATGGCGGCAGTGGGCGATGGCATCCGAAGCCACGCACCGGACGCCTTCATCATCTGCATCACCAATCCGCTGGATGCGATGGTGTGGGCACTGCGCCAATTTTCCGGCGTGCCGCATGAGAAGATCGTCGGCATGGCCGGCGTGCTCGACAGCGCGCGCTTCCGTCATTTCCTGGCGGAGGCATTGAACGTCAGCGTCGAAGACGTCAGCGCCTTCGTGCTGGGCGGACATGGCGACACCATGGTGCCGATGCCGCGCTTCTCCACCGTCGCCGGCATCCCGCTGCCGGAGCTGGTGAAGATGGGCTGGATCACGCAGGAGCGGCTGGACAAGCTGGTGCAGCGCACGCGCGACGGGGGCGCGGAGATTGTGGGACTGCTGAAAACGGGCTCCGCGTTCTATGCACCGGCGACCGCCGCCATCGAAATGGCGCTCTCATACCTGCGTGACAAGAAGCGGGTGCTGCCATGCGCTGCTTACGTCAACGGCCCTTATGGCATCGACGATCTGTATGTCGGCGTGCCGGTGGTGATCGGCGAAAAGGGCGTGGAAAAGATCCTGCAACTCGAACTTACTGCGCAAGAAAGTGCAGAGCTGGCGAAATCCGCCGGTGCCGTGCGCGGCCTGATCGACGCGTGCAAGAAACTGGAGCCAAAGCTGACTTGATGGAACGAACGACGCGGGTGCGTTAGAAAGCCATCATGCGCATAGGCATTCTCACCGGCGGCGGCGATGTGCCGGGGCTCAATCCCTGCATCAAGGCGGTGACGCGCGCCGCGCTGCAACGCGGCTGGGAGGTGACCGGCTTCCGCCGCGGCTGGGCCGGGCCGCTGAGCTACAACCCGGATGATCCGCAAGGTAGCCAAGCGCAAATCCTGCCGCTCGATGCCGAGCGCGTGCGCACCATTGATCGCTCCGGCGGCACCATCCTCCACACCTCCCGCACCAATCCCGGCCGGGTGAAAGCAAAAGATCTGCCGCAATTCCTCATCGGAAAATTCCAACCCGGCGAGACCGGCACAATCGATTGCACGCCGCATGTGCTGCGCGTGTTCGAGTCGCTGAAGATCGGCGCCATGTTCGCCATCGGCGGCGACGACACGCTTTCCTATGCCGCGCATCTGCACCGGCAGGGCATGAAGATGATGTCGCTGCCCAAAACGATGGACAACGACGTTTTCGGCACCGATTACTGCATGGGCTTTTCCACCGCCGTATCGCGCTCGGCCATGATGCTGGAGGCGTTGCGCACGCCCGCGGGAAGCCACGAACGCATCGCGGTGGTGGAGCTGTTCGGCCGCAACTCCGGCGAGACGGCGCTGATCTCCGGCTACATTGCCGACGCGGACCGCACGCTCATTTCCGAAGTGCCGATCGACATCGACCGGCTCGCCGCGCTGGTGGTGAAAGACCGCGCCGCCAATCCCTCCAACTACGCCATCGTCGCCGTGTCGGAAGGCGCGCAGCTGGCCAGCGGCGAAACAATCGAGTCGGGGCCGGAGGATGCCTACGGCCATCGCAAGCTCGGCGGCATCGGCGAACTGATCGGCGAGCAGCTGGAGAAGCGCACCGGCATCGGCATTCTTAACCAGAAGCTCAGCTATCTGATGCGCGCCGGCCCGCCGGATGCGCTGGATCGCATGGTTGCCTTCAACTACGGCACCATGGCGGTGCAGCTGCTGGATGAAGGACAGTCCGGCCTGATGATGGCGATCCAGAGCGGCAACTACACAACCGTGCCGGGGGATACCTGCATCCAGGGCAAGCGGCGCGTGGATGTGGCCGCGCTGTACGACACGGAAGCTTACCGGGCGCGGATCGACACCATCCGTGGCAAGCCATTCTTCCTTTACTGAAGGCCGCACTGGCTACGCGCGAAACGGCAAGATCATGCTCAAATCCCTCGCTGCGACTTTTGCTGCTATCTGGATCGCCGCCGGCGCCTGTCATGCCGAGCCGGATGCTTCCTTGACCGTCACGGTCCGGAAGGTTTCAACCCGCGGCGGCGATCTGCGGCTGGCACTGTACGACCGCGCGCACTGGGACAATGACGACGCGCCACCGGTCAAGGATGAGGTGGTTGCGGCGCACGCTCCCGAAACCAGCGTGATGTTTCAGGGCCTGAAGCCTGGCATTTACGGTCTCAAGATGTTTCAGGATGTCAACCGCAACGCCAGGTTCGATTTCACCTGGCTGGGATTGCCGGACGAAAAATATGGCTTTTCCCGCGATGCGCCGGCGATGTTCGGCTCACCTGCCTTCGATCGCACGAAGTTCACGCTTCTTCCCGGCCCGAACGCCATCGTCATTCATCTTCGATGAATTGCTTCACAATGCCCTCCTCGATCCCGACTTAAGCACTGTCGATGCCGGGAGCTTTATCGCTTCCAATCGAATCGACCCTCCCCTTGAGGGAGGGTCGAAATTTGCGAGTGGATGCGAGGCAAATTTCGGGGAGGGGGCAACGCTATCTGCGGGTCTAACCCCTTACTGCATTCGTTGTGGTTATATAAACGTTGGCCGCGCAACTGATGAAGGTATCATCCGTCAAAGCGGCGCCGACAAGACCACCGACAACTGGCGTGCTCACTCCCACGACATTGACAGCCCCATCCAACGCGACATTCTGAATGACACCTGTAGGCGAGTGTGACCGCGCCTTTTCCGGAAATCACACCGGCTTGCGGATTTCGACCGAGCGGATGGCATCCAGCGTCAGCCGGTTGGTGCTGGTCCAGGAAAATCCGTCCCGCACCGCGATGTCGACGGCGCCGCCGCCGGTGTTCACTGTGGCATCGCCGTCCGCGAGCAACTGCGTCAGATCGCTGGCGTTGAGGTTCGCGCTTTTGGCAGTGGCAGTGCACACCCCGCTAACAGTCCACATCGTGCGCCGGGCCGGAAGAAATCGTCAGATCAGCCCGCGTCGCGGTCACGCAAATACTGAAAACGCCATCAGTAAAAGGAACTTCACGACGACGCCTCCCCCAGTGCCCTATGCAAACACAAATCGGCACTCGGCGAAAGTCTCCAGCAAGGATCGCGGCTGTATTGACTGGCGAACCTGCTGGTCCGTAAGGAACATCATCTGTGTCGGCGGAAAGGTGCAGATCAATGTTTCCGAGGCTGGAGACCGAACGCCTGATCATGCGCGAGTGGCGCGAGGGCGATCTGGAAGTCTTTGCAAAGATCTTCGCCGATGCCGAGGCGATGCGCTTTCTCACCGGCACGGCGATGAGCCGGGTCGACGCCTGGCGCTTTATGGCGAACTCGGCCGGCCACTGGTATTTGCGCGGCTACGGCACCTGGGTGCTGGAGCGGAAATCCGACGGCGCCGTACTCGGCCGCGTTGGCCTGATCAATCCCGATGGCTGGCCCGGCCTGGAGGTCGGCTGGACTCTCGACCGGCACTACTGGCGTCAGGGCTACGCCACGGAGGCGGCTGAGGCGACCTTGAACTACGGATTTCTGACACAGGGCGTGGATCGGCTCATTTCGCTGATCGATCCGGAGAACAAGCCGTCACAAGCGGTCGCGCGGCGCATTGGAGAAACCCAAGGACCTGAGTATTCACTCGACTTCATGGGACACACCCATCACTGCCACATCTGGAGCATTACCCGCGAGGAATGGCGCAAGCGCGCGGTTCTTCCATGAGCGAAACGGCGGCCGTCTATCGCGGCCGCGATTTCGGCGTGTTTCTCGCCAGCCGGTTTCTTTCCACGGCGGCGATGCAGATCTTGTCGGTCGCCGTCGGCTGGCACATCTACGAGATTTCGAACAGCACTCTGGCGCTTGGCCTTGTGGGGCTCTCGCAGTTCGCGCCGATGTTCCTGCTGACCCTGCCGGCCGGCGACATTTCCGACCGTTTCGATCAGCGCAAGGTGTTGTCGGCCAGCCTTCTCATCGAAGGCGTTTGCGGTGTGTTGCTGATCGCGCTGATCCTGGCACACGTCCGCAGCACGGTGCCGTTTTATCTCGTGCTGATGCTGTTCGGCGCCGCGCGCGGATTTTCCGGGCCGGCGGCACAATCCCTGTTGCCGTTTATCGTGCCGGCCGAGCGCCTGGCCAACGCCATCGGCTGGGGCTCGTCGGCTTTCCAAACCGCGGTGATCGCAGGGCCCGCACTGGGCGGCCTGTTGTATGTCTGGGGCGCGCCGGTATCGTTCGCCGCCAGCGCGATCTTCTTCCTCATTTCCGGAATTGCGGTGAGTACGCTGGGCGGGCGTCGGCGCGAGAAGTTGGAGATCAACACCGGCAGCACCGAACGGGTGATCGAAGGCGTCCGCTTCGTGTGGCACCGCCCGGTCGTGCTCGGTGCTATCTCGCTCGACCTGTTCGCGGTGCTGCTCGGCGGCGCCACCGCCCTGTTGCCCGTCTTCGCCCGCGACATCCTGCATGTCGGGCCAATAGGGCTCGGCGTCCTGCGCAGCGCGCCCGCAGTGGGTGCCGCGCTGGTGGCGGTTTCGCTGGGCCGGCGTCCGCTCACGACCAACGCTGGAATCAAGATGTTCGCCTGCGTCGCGATCTTCGGCGTCTTCACGATCGTGTTTGGCATCTCGACGAATTTCTGGCTGTCACTGGCGGCGCTCTTCATCCTCGGCGCCTCCGACATGGTGAGCGTATTCATCCGCTCGGCGCTGATCCAGTTCGCCACGCCCGATGCGATGCGCGGCCGGGTGAGCGCCGTGAACATGCTGTTCATCGGGGCCTCGAACGAACTTGGCGAATTCGAATCCGGATTGACGGCCGCATGGTTCGGCACCGTGCCGGCCGTGATCATCGGAGGTATCGGCACGCTTCTCGTTGTTGCGATCTGGATGAAACTGTTCCCCCCGCTGCGCCGGGTGGATCGCCTGGCCGAAGTTGCGCCTAGCGCTGGAACGTTCCCGTGATGGATGACTTGGCCAGCGACACCTTCTGGAGTGCCGCCGCAACTTGCGTTGCCGTGGCATGCGCCGGAAATTTCACGGTGGGTACACGCAAAGCCCAGATTGTGAATTGGTAGCGATGAACGCCGGACCCCGTGGGCGGACAGGGACCGGCATAGGCGGCATCGCCAAAATCGCTCATCACCGCATGAGCGCCGGTTGGCAGCACCGCACCTTTGCCCAGCGCATGCGTGCCCGGAGGCAATCCGACGACGATCCAATGCGACCAGCCATTGGGCTTCACACTGAGGTCGAGCATGGTAAGCGCAAAGCTCCGTGTCGCATCCGGCGCGCCTCTCCACAACAGCGCCGGGGACGTATTCTGGCCACCACAGCGCGTGTAAACTTGTTCCAGCGCAAGCGCCGCGCCGTCGTGGATATCGGGGCTGCTCAGTTCGAGGGCCAATGCGGACTTGGCGCACACCACGCCGAACAGCGCAAATGCGAATCTCTTCATGGCGATTGTCTCCGGGCCTCCCGCCATATTACACCCGCTGAACCTCAAGGGGCGAACACAATGGCGCTACAGGTGATCGGGGCTGGGTTGGGCCGCACAGGCACAATGACCCTGAAGGCGGCGCTGGAGCAGCTAGGCTTCGGCCCCTGCCATCACATGATTGAGGTTCTCCAGCACCCCGAGCAGGATGCCACCTGGCTCGCGGCCGTGAACGGCGAGGCGATTGATTGGGACAGCTTCCTCGCCCAGTACCGTTCCAGCGTCGATTTTCCCAGCTGCCATTTCTACAGGGAGCTGGCGCGCCACTATCCTCAGGCGAAGGTCATCCTCAGCCGCCGCGATCCGAAGAAATGGTATGCCAGCATTTCCAAAACCATTTTCGAAGTCACACAAGGCATTGAGCGGGACGAGAAACCGCGAGACACCCACAGCCAGTTGCTGATGCGTCTGATCGAAGAAACCTTCCAGAACCATTACGACGAAGCGCGTGTCATCGCCGCGTATGAACGGCACAACGCCGAAGTGGTTCGAGTCATTGCAAAAGAACGGCTGCTGGTGTTCGAACCGGAACACGGATGGGACCCTCTGTGTGATTTCCTGAAGGTGCCAGTGCCGCCGGCGCCGTTCCCATTCACAAACACGACGGAAGAATTCCAGGCCCGCGTGGCGGCACGGCGTCAGCAACAGGCAGAGAAGCAGGCATGAAAAAAATCTATCCCGACGCGAAGGCCGCGCTGGATGGCGTGCTGTTCGACGGCATGACGATCATGGCGGGCGGCTTCGGCCTGTGCGGCATTCCGGAGAATCTGATACTGGCGCTGCGGGATTCCGGCGTGAACAATGTCACTGTCATCTCCAACAATTGCGGCGTCGACGATTTCGGCCTCGGCATTTTGCTGCAGACGCGGCAGATCAGAAAGATGGTCTCGTCCTATGTCGGCGAGAACGACACCTTCGAGAAGCAGTATCTTTCGGGCGAACTCGAGCTGGAATTCAATCCGCAAGGCACTTTGGCCGAGCGTATTCGGGCCGGCGGCGCAGGGATTCCGGGCTTCTATACAAAAACGGGCGTCGGCACGCTGATCGCCGAAGGCAAGGAGCACAAGGATTTCGGCGGCGAGACCTACATACTGGAACGCGGGCTGACCGCCGATCTGTCCATTGTGAAAGCCTGGCGCGGCGATGCCGAGGGCAATCTCATCTATCGAAAGACGGCACGAAACTTCAATCCGATGATGGCAACGGCGGGGAAAGTCACGGTGGCGGAAGTAGAAGAACTGGTGCCGGTGGGTTCGCTCGATCCCGATTGCATCCACACGCCGGGCATTTTCGTGCAGCGCATCATCGAAGGTGCTGATCACGAAAAACGCATTGAAAAGCGCACCGTGCGGGAGGCCTGACCATGCCCTGGACACGCGATGAAATGGCAAAGCGCGCGGCGGAAGAGCTGCACGACGGATTCTACGTGAATCTTGGCATCGGCATTCCCACCCTGGTCGCGAACTACATCCCCGAAGGCATGGAGGTGACCCTGCAATCGGAAAACGGCATGCTGGGCATGGGGCCGTTTCCGCGCGACAACGAGGTCGATCCCGATCTCATCAATGCCGGAAAGCAGACGATCACCGAGCTTCCCAAGACCTCCTATTTTTCCTCCTCCGATTCCTTCGGCATGATCCGCGGCGGCCACATCGATCTTTCGATCCTCGGCGCCATGGAGGTGAGCGAGAACGGCGATCTCGCCAACTGGATGGTGCCCGGCAAGCTGGTGAAAGGCATGGGTGGCGCCATGGATCTGGTAGCCGGCGTCAAGCGCTGCGTGGTCATCATGGATCACACCGACAAGGCAGGCAGGCCAAAACTCCTGAAGAAATGCACCCTGCCGCTCACCGGACTCCACTGCGTGCAGCGGATCATCACCAATCTCGGACTGTTTGACGTGGTTGAGGGCGGCCTTTCTGTGTCGCAGCTTGCGCCGGGTGTGAGCCGCGAGGAAATCAACGCGAAAACGGAAGCCGCGCTGGTCAACTGATCGCGCCAAGGGGGGAACGTGGCAGCACTGGACGCGTTGCGCGGCTGGACCTCGGCGCAGAAGCATGTCGTCGCCGCCAGCTATCTCGGCTGGACGCTCGACGCCTTCGATTTCTTCCTCATGGTGTTCGTCATCAAGGACGTGGCGCACGCGTTCGGCGCCACGAAAACCGACATCGCCTGGGCGACGACGCTGACCCTGGCGCTGCGGCCGGTCGGCGCGTTCATCTTCGGCCGGCTGGCGGATCGCTTCGGCCGCCGCCCGGTGCTGATGGCAGACGTAGCGCTCTATTCGCTGCTGGGTTTGGCCACCGCCTTTTCGCCCAACCTTATCGGCTTCCTCATCATCCGCGCGCTGTTCGGCGTGGCGATGGGCGGCGAGTGGGGCATCGGGGCCTCGCTGACCATGGAAAGCATCAAGCCGGAGGCACGTGGGATCGTTTCGGGGCTGCTGCAGTCCGGTTATCCGACCGGATATTTGCTGGCCGCCATCGTCTATCGCAATTTCTATGAACCGCTCGGTGCCCTCACAGGATTGGCGCCGTGGCGCAGCCTGTTTCTGGTCGGCATCATTCCGGCGCTGCTTATTCTTTACATTCGCCGCCATGTGCCGGAATCGCCGGGTTGGTCCACGGAACACGCGCGCAGCGGCACGGTGATCAACGTGCTGAAAAAGCACTGGCAGCTGGCGCTGTATGCCATTCTGCTGATGACGGCGTTCAATTTCTTCAGCCATGGCACGCAGGACGCGTACCCCACATTCCTGCAGGTGCAGCACCATTTCGATGTCCACACCACTGGAAATATCGCCATCATCTACAACATCGGCGCCATTCTCGGCGGGTGGACGTTCGGCCTTTACAGCCAGAGTATCGGACGGCGTCGCGCCATCGTGCTGGCGGCGCTGCTCGCCATTCCGGTGAGCTATCTGTGGGCCTATTCGGAAACCGCCACCATGCTGGCAGTCGGCGCGTTCATGATGCAGTTCTTCGTGCAAGGCGCGTGGGGCGTGATCCCCGCGCACCTCAACGAACTGTCACCCCCCGAAGCACGTGGAACATTCCCGGGCACGGTGTATCAGCTCGGCAATTTCATCGCGTCTTACAATCTGCCGCTGCAGACGGGTATCGCGGCCGCCAACGGCGAAAACTATTCCGTCGCGCTGATAATTGTTGCGATTGCTGCGGCGCTCACGATCGTCGTGCTGACTCTGCTTGGACGCGAAGCCCGCGACGTGGATATGAAAGCAACAGTACCGTCCGTCTGATCAACCGGCGCCGCGCAGCCACACATCCACGCGGTCGGCATTGCCGCGATCATTCACACCGCCTAATGCCTTCACATCGATGCGAGTGGCGGGCACGCCGCTGTCGATCAAGATCTGGCGGATGGCGAGCGCGCGCCTAAGCGACAGCCGGCGTGCCTCGGAGGATTTGTCGCCAGGATTGCCCCCGAAGGCTTCCAGCTCAACGCGTGATGCACCTGCATCCAAAGCCGCGTTCAGCGTACCGGCCATCGATTTGACCGAATCCGCGCTGTCGCCGTTCGGCTCGATGCTCTGGCCGGAGAACAGCACCTCTCCCTTCTTCGTCATGCCGGCATGCGGGTCGGCCGGAGGCTTGGGCGGCTCTGGCATCGGGCTCGGGCCTGCCGGAGCGGTCCGTTGTGGCGGCGGTTGCAGCGAAGCTGTTTGTGCACGCTTCGGCGCAGTTGCCCCTTTTGGCTTCGTCACCATCGGCTTCGGTTTGGTCGCCGGCGGCGGCGGAGCAGAACTATCGAAGGAAAACGGGATGGCAGCCGGTGAGACGTCGGCTGCCGATTCCGATGTTGCGGTGGTGCTGGCCGGTGCCGCCAGAACCTCCTGCACCGCCTTGCGGCGATCAGTGCGGGATTCGACAAGACTGGGTGACGGCGCGGACCCACGAGCCACGGTTTTTGGCGGTTGCCGAGATGGCATCCGCGGAGACGCCGCCCGGGGTCCGGGCGTGACGGACCTTGCCTCGACCGAAACGCTCGTAGATTTTTTTACCGTCTTGCGCTTCGGACGTTTGGATTGCGAGGGCAAATGAAGCTGCACGGGCATGTGCAGCTGGATCGGCGCGTTGGCGTCCGGCGTAAACTGTCCCTGCGTGTTCTGAGCCGTTGCCGACGCAGCCAACGCTGCAGCCCCAACGAGCGCGGCAGCTGCGCACGCCCGCAATTTCATACACAATCTCAACGCGATACCCTGGCTACTGTCTTACGGAGAATAGTCGCCACGCCCCTCCGCCTCAACTCTGGCCCGCCGCGGCCTATCCGTGGTCTAAAGCGGCCCGAGGAATACCGCTAGGATCTCCGCCGATGAAGACCAAGGCCGCTGTGGCTTACAAAGCCGGTCAACCGCTAGTGATTGAAGAAGTGGAGCTGGAGGGCCCCAAGCCCGGCGAGGTGCTGGTCGAGATCAGGGCCACCGGCGTCTGCCACACGGACGAATTTACCCGTTCCGGCGCCGACCCGGAGGGATTGTTCCCCGCCATCTTCGGCCATGAAGGCGCCGGCGTGGTGGTGGATGTCGGGCATGGCGTCACCAGTGTGGCCAAGGGCGATCACGTTATTCCGCTTTACACGCCGGAATGCCGACAGTGCAAAAGTTGCCTCTCGCACAAGACCAACCTCTGCACCGCTATCCGCGCCACGCAGGGCAAAGGCTTGATGCCGGACGGCACCTCGCGCTTCTCGCTTCGCGGCGAGATGGTGCATCACTACATGGGCTGCTCCACCTTCTCGAATTACACGGTGCTGCCGGAGATTGCGGTCGCGAAAATCCGCAAGGACGCGCCGTTCGAAAAGGTCTGCTACATCGGCTGCGGCGTGACCACGGGCATCGGCGCGGTGATCAATACCGCGAATGTCGAATCCGGCGCGAATGTGGTGGTGTTCGGGCTGGGCGGCATCGGCCTGAACGTGGTGCAGGGCGCGCGTATGGTGGGCGCCGACATGATCGTTGGCGTGGATATCAACCCCGAACGCGAAGCGCTCGCCCGCAAATTCGGCATGACGCATTTCGTCAATCCGAAAGACGTCGGCGGCGATCTCGTTGCGCATCTGGTCGAGCTGACCGGGGGCGGCGCCGACTACTCGTTCGAATGCGTCGGCAATGTCGATTTGATGCGACAGGCGCTTGAATGCTGCCACCGCGGCTGGGGTGTCAGCGTCATCATTGGCGTGGCCGGTTCAGGGCAGGAGATAAAGACGCGGCCGTTCCAGCTGGTGACGGGCCGGGTATGGAAGGGCACCGCGTTCGGGGGCGCCAGGGGGCGCACCGACGTTCCGGGGATCGTCGACTGGTACATGGACGGCAAGATCAACATCGACGATCTCATCACCCACGTTCTGCCGCTCGCCGATATCAACCAAGCGTTCGACCTGATGCACTCCGGGGAAAGCATCCGCACCGTCGTGACGTTTTAAGCCTTAAGCAATGCTGTGCCCAACCGTCCCCGAGGTTGCCGCGTCGCTGATTTAGTATACAATTCTAGGTTGCAGTCCTTGTCAAGGTGCAATCTATGCGAGTGCTGGCCCGGCTTCCTGCGGTCATGATTCTGCTCTACCCCGCTTTGGCCCAAGGTTTCGCCGGCTGCAGTACCGTGCAGATTGCCGGGCCAGGTGCACATGTTGCTGAGGAAGGCTCCAATCCCATCCGGCTCGGGAAATACGTCTATGCGGGGTTTGCCGAGGGGACCGATGTAGGAGTCGTCGCATCGTCCGACTGGGGCCGAACGATCACCGCACCGATCATTTTGAGTGACGGCGGTGGCCAAGATAGAGATGTTCGTTTCGCCGCAGGAGGCGCGAACGCTTACGCGTTGTGGGCAAAGTACGAGGCGGACGGTGTGCACGCCTTTTTCTCCGCCAGCCATAATCATGGGCTCTCGTGGGATACCGCTACCGATCTGGGGCTAAAGCGGCCGTCGACGCTTATGCAGATCGCCGCCGACGGCAATGCCGTTCACATCGCGTATCTGACGAACGATGGCAATGTCTCCATTCGCAACAGCAGCGACGGCGGCCGCACGATTTCACCGCTGATTCCCATCGCGCCCGCAGCGGCGGAAATTGTCATCGCCAGTCTTGGACATGACGTTTATCTCGCGTGGGGAATCAATGATGGGAGGGCAGACACGGTCTTCGCCCGCAGCCACGACGGCGGCGTGACCTTCAAGCAGCAAAATCTCACGGAAGCGCGCCCGAGCGGCTCCAATGAGCCCATCCTTTCGATAGAACCGGCAAGCGGCAGAATTTCCCTGGTTTGGCGCGAGGATGTTCCTCTCCAGGCAATCTATCTGCAGAGTCTCGACCGCGGAGAAACATGGAGCGCGCCCCTGATCGTCGCCGAGCCTGCGAGGCAGGTGATGGTCGCCGACGGCGGCTCCGAGATTTACATCTCCTTTCTCAGACCCACCGCCGTAGACAGGCATAACGATTTTCAGGTGTATCTCACATCGTCGAAAGATGGCGGAAAATCCTTCGCTCCTGCCGTGAATTTGAGCGGGCCGACAGGATTGCGGCATCTGGATGGCGATTTTCAGCGGCCGATTCCGTGGGTCGACGCGACCACCGGCGCTTTTCGCCTGACCGCCGTCGCGGCCGATGGGGTGCGTGTCTGGAACGGAAAGAAGGGGCATGTCTATCCGCCGGTATTCCTGGGACCCGGTATGCAGGCCTCACCTGCCTACAACTCCGTAGTCTTTGAAGGACCGAACGCGACGGTGCTGTATGGAATCTGCCATTAACGGCCGCTCCACTGCTTGCAAAGCCACTCGTTGCGTGCATGGCGCGGAGGCTTTTTGCGCAGGTATTCTGCACCCGGCGTGACGCGCGGAGCTACGCAACAAGGCCGCAGAATAACTCGAAAGAACAGAACGAAATTCTGCGACCACGCCGAGGGAATTGTACCCAGGCAAGCCGATGTTTACGGTTCCTTCACCAGCGCGTTCACGATCGGGCCGCAATGCCGCGAATTCTTGCGGCGCGCATGGTTTGCGCAATGTCGCAAAGCGGGAATTAAACGTCACCTTTACCTTTCATCGGCAAGCATGGCGGTAGCAACAAAGGCCGTGCATGGCGCAGCATATTCTGATTGTCGACGACGATCCGGTTCAACGCCGCCTGCTTGAGGCGGCGATCACGCGTGCGGGCATGCCGGCGGTCACCGCGCCGGGCGGACAACCGGCACTCGATCTTTTGAACGGGCCGCGCGGCGATCAGATCAGTTTGATGCTGCTCGATCTCGTCATGCCGGACATGGATGGTGTCGCCGTGCTGACCAGGCTGCGCGGCACGTATCCCGACTTGCCCGTCATTGTGCTGACGGCGAAAGGGGGAATCGATTCAGCGGTCGAAGCGATGCGCGCCGGCGCCAGCGACTTCCTGGTCAAGCCGGCCAGCCCCGAGCGTATTACGGTTTCCATTCGCAATGCGCTGAAGATCGGCACCCTTTCGGGCGAAGTCACGCGACTGAAAAAGAAAACCGAGAATCGGCTCGCTTTCGAGGACCTGATCGCCAAGAGCTCGGAAATGCGCCAGGTGATCCGCCTCGGCCAGCGGGCGGCGCAATCTACTATTCCCATTCTGATCGAGGGCGAGTCCGGCGTCGGCAAGGAGCTTATTGCGCGCGCCATCCAGGGATCTTCCGATCGCGCCGGACGGCCGTTCGTCACCGTGAACTGCGGCGCCATTCCGGATAACCTTGTCGAGTCGATCCTGTTCGGACACGAAAAGGGTTCGTTTACGGGCGCGTCGGACAAACATCTCGGAAAATTCCAGGAATCCGACGGGGGCACGCTGTTCTTGGATGAAATCGGCGAGTTGCGGCTCGACATGCAGGTGAAGCTCCTCCGCGCGCTGCAGGAAGGCGAAGTCGATCCCGTGGGCGCCAAGCGGCCGGTGAAAGTTGACGCGCGTATCATTTCAGCGACCAACCGCGATCTGGCAGAACTCACCCGAGAAGGCCGGTTCCGCGAAGATCTATATTATCGTCTGAACGTGTTTCCTATTTTTGTGCCGCCGCTCAGGCAGCGTCGCGAAGACGTGCCCGCGCTGGCGCGCCATTTCATTGCCCGCTTTGCCGCGGAAGAAAGCAAGGCGGTGACAGCCCTCACGCCCGAAGCATCCGACCTGATTGCCGATTTCACCTGGCCAGGCAACGTTCGCCAACTGGAAAACACCATCTTCCGCGCCGTCGTTCTATGCGATGGGGACGTGCTGGATGTCTGTGATTTTCCACAGATCGCCGCGGCCATGGGTGTTGAGCTCCGCGCGCGGCGCAATATGCCGCTCGCAAGAACGCCAGCGCCACAGCAGGATGGGCAGGCAGCGCGTCCGATCACAGCGTTGTCTTCGCCCTACACCATGTCAGCCACGGATATCGCTGGCCATATGCGCAAGCTGGAAGAAATCGAGATCGAGATGATCCGCATGGCGATCTCGCGTTATGAAGGTCATATGTCGGAAGTGGCCCGGCGGCTCGGTATTGGGCGCTCGACGCTCTATCGCAAGCTAAAGGAGCTCGGTCTCGAGCAGGAACTCGCTGAACAGGGCGAGCCGCCTCTTCAGGCCACTGGCTGACGTCCTAACGCATTCCCAGCGCGCTCATGTATAGGTCGAGCACCGCTTCGCGTTCCTGAAAATCTGACTTGTCCAATTTTCGCAGGCGGACGACCTGGCGCATGATCTTCGTGTCGAAGCCGGACCCTTTCGCCTCGGAATAAACCTCGCGCAAATCCGCGCTGAGCGCCGCCTTTTCTTCTTCCAGACGCTCTACCCGCTCGATGAACGACCTCAAATGATCGACTGCAAACCCGGCTTTCGACCCATTCGTCCGCTCCGCGACGCCCAACGCTGACATGCAATCTTCTCCGTCACCAACCCAAGGGACGGGTACAATACGGGCCCCATATCCTTGGCTGCAACGCGTCTACAGAGAGTTAGCTGTGAATCCTTTGCGGGTGTCGCAAAGCAAACGGGTTCGTCATGCAGTTCGATCTCCCCGCCTCACTTCGCGTTTTGGCACGTGATATTGTTCGACATGATTCGGATGGCAAAGGCTCCACTTTCTGTCGCGCAAGAAGCGGAACCATGCAACGCGGAAGCCGGTTAGGACCGTATGCCGCGCGGACGAAAAACCAAGATTGTGGCGACGCTCGGGCCGGCATCGTCATCGCCCGAGAACATCAAAGCGTTGTTCGATGCTGGCGTGGACGTCTTCCGCATCAACATGAGCCACAACACGCCAGAATTGCTCAAGGGGGTGCAGGCACGCATTCGTACCCTCGAAGACAGTGTCAAGCGCCCCATCGGGATTCTGGTGGACCTGCAGGGACCCAAAATCCGGCTGGGCGAGCTTCCAGGCGGAAGCGTCGATCTGAAAGAAGGCGCGCGCATCCGGCTGGTCCGCGAACCACGGTCCGACGATCCGGCCGCGTTGCCGATTCCGCACGCCGAAGTGTTCGCCGCGCTGAAGCAGAAGCATTGTCTCCTGATCGACGACGGCAAAGTGCGTCTGCGCACATGGGCCTCCAAACCGGATTCAGCGGAAGCTGTCGTCGAGTTGGGTGGCGTCATCACCGACCGCAAAGGCGTAAATCTTCCAGACACGCTGTTGCCGCTATCGGCAATGACAGACAAAGACCGCCGCGATCTTCACGCCGCGCTCGATATTGGGGTCGACTGGGTTGCACTTTCTTTCGTGCAACGGCCGGACGACGTAGCGGAGTTGCGCAAGCTGGTTGCCGGCCGCGCGGCCGTGCTGGCGAAAATCGAAAAGCCAAAGGCGCTGGAGTTTTTGCCCGACATCCTCGAACTGTCCGACGCGCTCATGGTGGCGCGCGGAGATTTGGGAGTCGAGCTGCCGATCGAAACGGTTCCCGGCCGCCAGAAGGAAATTACCCGCCTGGCGCGCAAAATGGGCAAGCCCGTGGTCGTCGCAACGCAGATGCTGGAGTCGATGATCGAATCGCCCTCACCCACGCGCGCCGAAGTTTCCGACGTGGCAACGGCGGTGTTCGACGGTGCCGATGCCGTAATGCTGTCGGCGGAAACCGCCACGGGAAAGCATCCGGTCGAGGCTGTGGCGATGATGAACAAGATTGCCGCTGCTGCGGAAAGCGATCCGCTCTATCAATCACTTATCGATGCGGCCCGGCCGCCGCCGGAAGAAACCACGGCCGATGCCATCATGGACGCCGTGCACCAGGTGACGCACACCATTCACGCGCGCGCCATCGTCACCTGGACCAAAACCGGTTCAACCGGCCTTCGCGCCTCGCGCGAGCGGCCGGAGGCGCCGATTGTCGCGCTCACGCCAATGATCGAAACGGCGCGGCGCCTTTCCATTGCCTGGGGTCTGCATTGTGTGCTCACCGAAGACGCACACGATCTTGACGATGTTGTCGAACGCGCGACGGAGATGGCACGCCGCGAAGGCTTTGCCATTCCCGGCGAACGGATCGTGATTACGGCCGGCGTGCCGCTGGGAACATCGGGTTCCACCAACCTATTGCGCGTGGCGTTTGTCGGCGGGCGGTAGGTTTGTGCCCTCACCTCAGCCGGTGCCGACAGCGGACTCCGGCGGGCCCCCACGCGCGACGAAAAATTGATTGGCGAATTTTTCTTCCACTTTGCCGTACGTGAAGGGCCGGCCGTCTATGGTGTGGACGGTGCCGCCCGCCGCTGCCAGCACGGCATGTCCGGCGGCGATATCCCATTCCATTGTCCGGCCAAGGCGGGGATAAATGTCGGCCTCACCGGCCGCCACCAAGCACAGCTTCAGCGATGAACCGGCCGCCGCGAAATCCTTGATCGGGAAGTTCTTGAGATATTCGTCGGTGTTATAGTCGCGATGGCTGCGGCTTGCGACCGCGACCAGTCCATCTTCCGGCGCCGGCCGCACATGGATGAGCTGAAGCCGGGAAAAATCCGGCGGCACGCCCGCCTGGGTTTTCAGTTCGTAGGCGCCTTGCGGGATTTCGCCGATGAAAAGCCGCTCCTTCGCCGGCAGGTACACAACGCCGCGCACCGGCCGTCCATTTTCAATTTCGGCGATGTTCACGGTGAACTCGCCATTGCCGCTGATGAACTCCTTGGTGCCGTCCAGCGGATCGACGAGGTAAAAGCGCGAGCCGATCTGCGGCATACGGCCGGCTGCCACCTCTTCTTCCGCCACGATCGGAATGTCCGGCGACAGGCGGCGCAAGCGCTCGATGATATGGCGCTCGGCCTCCTCATCCGCCGCTGTTACCGGAGAACGGTCTTCTTTGTGTCTCGCCTCCACGCCGGAAGCATAGTGGCGAAGGATGATTTCCCCCGCTTGCCAGGCAGTTTCGGCAAGCTGAATTGCCGTGGGAGAGGGCGCTGAACTTTTCATCGGGGGCGTTTCCGGGCTGAAATCAACGGGGACTTGAGGCGGTACGGCTTAAGCATTCCTTAAGGCGCGCTTCGCACAGTTACCAAGAAAACACCATACCGCGTCGGATGATGAACGATCTGGAATTCGCCGGTCTCCTCGTCTCGCGGCTTTGCCACGATCTGGTAAGCCCGATTGGCGCCATCATGAATGGCCTCGAGATCCTTGACGATGAGTGCGACGCGGCAATGCGCGCCGACGCCATGCAGCTTGTGGCTTCCAGCGCGGAGCAGGCGGCCGCCCGCCTCCAGTTCGCGCGCATTGCCTTCGGTGCCGCGGGGTCTACCGGGGCACAACTCGACCTTACCGAAATCGGCCGCATGGTGGGCGGGCTGTTCGCAGGCCGGAAGACGGAACTGGAATGGCACGCCGCGCCGGTGACGTGGGCCAAGGATTGGGCCAAGCTTCTGATGAATGCGGTGCTGCTTGCGGGGGACAGCCTGCCCAGAGGCGGCACGGTCCGTGTCGAGACCAGCACAGACCCATCCGCACCCGGGTTTAATATACGAGCCACTGGACAAGGCGCGCGCGTACTGGAGGAAGTCGAAAGAGCGGTCCGCGGGGAACCTAACGGTCCGGTGGACGGACGGAGCATCCAGGCCTATCTCACCCACAAATTGGCGCGCGCCCTTAATGCCGGATTGACGCTCACGCATGGCGAGCAGGAACTCGTGCTCACAGCCGGTTAGCTTGCATTGAGCCCAAATGGATCACCTTCAAATCGCCGCAAAACTGGCTTACGGGGCGACATGCGCAAATTGATCCTTACAGCCGCCCTGGCATTTTCCTTCTCGACCACCGCCGTTTCCGCCGATTTCAGTCCGCAGGATGCCGCCGACCTGGATCGCCTGAGCGATGCGCTCAATGCCATCCACAGCCTCAAGGGCGAGTTCGTTCAGCAGGATCCCAACGGCGCAACCGAGGAAGGCCTGGTCTACATTCAGAAGCCTGGCAAGATGCGCTTCGAGTACAAACCGCCAAGCGCCGTCCTGATCGTCAGCGACGGCGCCAAGGTCGCGGTCTTCAATCGCAAGCTGAACACGGCAGACCGCTACCCTCTTTGGTCGACGCCGCTCAACCTGCTCCTTTCGGACCACGTGAACTTCCGGCGCAACACGAAAATTCTGAGCATCGAGCGCCAGAACGGAACGCTGGTGGTTCGCGCTCGCGCAAACAGCAGCCGGATCAACGGCAACATCACCATTGTGTTTTCCGATCCGGGGCTTGAGCTGAAGCAATGGACGGTTGTGGATGCACAAGGGCTGGCGACGACCGTGATCCTGCGCAACGTCGAGACGGGCGTTAGTCTTCAGCCGGATTTGTTCCTGACGCATGGCTGAGTTGAGTCTGAAACCGTTGCTTCCACCGCGCTCCCCTGACCTACTGCAATCGCAAGGATAGTTTAATGCGCCCGTTGATCGTCGGAATCCCCTGCGACTACCGGATGGTCGGTCCCCACCCATTTCATATGGCTGGAGACAAATACGCCCGCGCGGTGCGGGAAAGTACCGGCGCCGTTCCCCTGCTCATCCCCTCGCTCGGCGATCCCATTTCGCCGGAGGAAATTCTGGCCTGTGTCGACGGATTGCTGTTCACCGGCTCGCCTTCGAACGTCGCTCCCCGGAACTACAACGGCCAGGAAGCCCGGGAAAATGTTCTGGCCGATGAAAACCGCGACGCCACCACCTTGCCGCTGCTGAAGGCCGCCATCGCCGCCGGCGTGCCCGTACTTTGTCTTTGCCGTGGCTTCCAGGAACTGAATGTCGCCATGGGCGGCACGCTGCATCAGCACATTCAGGAATTGGCTGGCCGCATCGATCACCGAGAAGATCACGATGCCGATCTGAGCGAGCAATACGGACCGGCACACGAAGTCTGCCTGGTGCAGGGCGGTTTGCTGGGGCGCATCATCCGGGAGAAGGAATTCCGGGTGAACTCGCTACACTCTCAGGGCATCGACCGGATCGCGCCAACACTGCACGCCGACGCCTTGGCACCGGATGGAACCATCGAGGCAGTTTCAATGCCCAAAGCGAAGGGTTTTGTGCTTGGCCTGCAATGGCATCCGGAATGGCGCTGGTCGGAAAACCCGGTGAGCCGCGAGATATTCGGCGCATTCAGCAACGCAATTCAAAACCGCGCGGAGATACGCCGGTAACTCTGCGTCATCTGGCATGTTTCCCGCGCGGCGGCTGCAAACTCCAGGACACGATTTGCGAAATCATCGCACCGGACGCGCGGGCAAACGCAGCGGTGATGTTCGTCATATCGTTTGCTGCGGCAGGTACCTCCTGGGAGGCTTCCGTGATGCCGGCAATTTCGCGGTTGAGAGCGCCGAGCAGCCTGGCTGTCATCCTCACCCGGATCTTTGGCGCGGTATCCGGCACGGCATAGTAGGCCTCGAAGTTTCGCAGTTCTGTCTCCAGCACGTAATCGGCGCGGATTCCGGCCGTTGCTCGCCCCACCGCACGAATTCTTCCGCTTGCCTCGAACGCCTGAACCATGAGCGACTGCAGAACCAGCGGCAGACGGTCCGTCCACTGAGCGTTGGCATAGTAATCCATCAGGTTCGGCGCGCGTTCGAGCGCAATCCGTGACGTGTCTAGGACCGCCGGCGCGACTGGCGCCGTCACCACAAGTTGCCAATCGACATTGGGCGCGTCAGCGACCGCGCCGAACGGCGGATCGAGCGTGTAGATTTGCGGCGCGGGGCTTGGCGGACCGATCAGGTTCCCCGCACAGCCGCCGAGCGCCAAGGCGCCGGTTCCGATCAGGACTGTTCGCCGGCTCGGTGCGGCGAAGCTGAAGGTCATTGTCATTTCGGTGTGTATCCCTGGCGCCGGTCTCCGAAGAGAAGGAGGGTCGGCTCACGTTGCAGCTGATCGGAAAGCCGGTTGATGTTGCCGACCAGACCGCGCACATCCGTGCTCAATTGGCCGATCTGCGCGCTGGTAACGGAATTATCGACATTTTCGGTCAGCCGGCTGATGCCGAGAACGGCGCTGTTGACCGATGCCAGCGCCGTATCGGCGTGCCCGAGCGTGTTGTGCAGGTCGGCGAGGTCGGTGTTCAGCCGATCGGATGCCAGGCTGAAATTGTGCAGCGTGGTATCGATATCGCCGGACCGCTTGCTGAAAACGTCTGTGGTCGTGCGCAAGTTTGCAAGCACGGCCCCAATAGCCTTGCGGTTTCGTTCGTTCAGCAGATCGTTTATGCGGTCGGCGGCCTTGTTGAGCTTGGCGGCAATCTGCGGTGCTGATTGCTCCAATTGCTGCAAGGTCGACGGTCGCGACCGTATCGTCGGATATTCGCCCCAGTAATGTTGTTCCAGCACGGGGGCCTTCTTCGTGCCGCCGTCGATTTCGACATAGGAACCGCCGGTCAATCCCTGACTGGCAATGGAAGCAACCGAATCCGAATGGATCCGCAAGGTGGGATCGATCTGCATGACCACCTTAACCAGTCGAGGATTGTCGGGGTCGAAATTCAGCTTCGAGACACGGCCCACTTCGATGCCGTTGTAACGCACGCTGGTACCCGGTCCGAGACCAGAAACCGAACCCGAAAAGAAAGTCTGATAGTAGGCGTATTCCTGGGCGTACTGCGCCCCTGTCAACCACAGCAGCGCGATGACGAGTCCCAGCACCAGCGCCAGCACGAACGCGCCTACGGCAACGTAATTGGCCTTGGTTTCCATGCGCTACTCTCCCGTCATGCCGCACCAGCCAGGGCCGCTCTGCCCCGCGCACCCGAAAAGTATTCGTGTATCCAGGGGTCAGAATCGTTCACCAGCGTCTTGATTGTACCAACCTTGATCTTCTTGTTCACCAGCACAGCGATCCTGTCGGTAATCGACCTCAGGCTGTCGATATCATGGGTGACCATGAACACGGTAAGGCCGAGGCTCTGCTGAAGACTGCGCACAAGTTCGTCGAACTGGTTGGCGGAAATCGGGTCAAGACCCGAGGTGGGCTCGTCCAGAAACAGAAGCTCTGGATCGAGGGCAAGAGCGCGCGCGAGCCCGGCCCGCTTGATCATGCCCCCGGAAAGTTCCGACGGATATTTTTGTGCGGCGTCCGGAGGCAAGCCCACCAGAGACAGCTTCATGGCGGCGATCTCGTCCATCAATTCCTGGCTCATATGCGTATAGCGCCTGAGAGGAACCTGGATGTTCTCGGCGACGGTTTGCGAGCTGAACAAGGCACCGCCTTGAAACAGTACGCCCCAGCGCAGTTGCACACCCTTCAGATCTTCCGTGTCCACATCGGCGGTTTCCATCCCGAAGACCTTGATGCTCCCGGACGTCGGATGATTGAGACCGATGATGGAGCGAAGCAGCACGGATTTTCCCGTGCCCGAGCCGCCGACCACGCCAAGCACTTCCCCTCGCATCACGTCGAGATTCATGTGGTCGTGAATGACCTTGTCGTTAAAGGCGTTCACCAGACCGCGAACCTGGATGACAACCTCGCTTTTGGGATGGACGTCGCTCATATGCCCAGGATCGAGAAGAGGATGGAGAAGGCCGCGTCGAAGGTGATGATCAGGAAAATGGACTCTACAACGGAACGGGTGGTCAACCGCCCCACGCTTTCCGCGTTACGTTCCACCCGCAGGCCTTCGAAGCAGCCGACGAGACCGATCAGGAAGGCGAAGACCGGCGCCTTGATCAACCCGACCAACAGCGTCTTGTAGGTGATCGCGGACTGAAGTTCCCGCAGAAACGCGGGCACAGTGATGTTCAGGTCGAAATAGCACATCACCATGCCGCCGATCAGGCCGACCACATCGGCATAAAACGTCAGCAGCGGCAACGCGATCACAAGTCCCAGAACCCTAGGAAGCACCAGAACTTCGGCGATATTGAGACCCATGGTCTCCATCGCGTCCACTTCCTCGTTCACGCGCATGGTACCGATATGGGCCGTGAAGGCGGAGCCGGAACGTCCCGCAACGATGATGGCAGTCACCAGCCCGCCGAGTTCGCGCAGGAACCCAACGCCCAGAAGATCGACGGTAAAGATCTCTGCGCCGAAGCGCCGTAACTGATCCGCCCCCTGATAAGCGAGCACAACCCCGATCAGGAAAGCGAGCAGGCCAACGATCGGAAGCGCTGTCAGACCGGTTTCTTCGATCTGCCGGACAAAGGCGGCAACCGGAAGCTCGCGCCGCGGCGAAAGTATCGCCTCGATCGCCTCGACCGTCACCCGGCCGAGGAAGCCGAGCATGGCGTAGCCCTGCCCCAGCGCATGCATGGTGCCGCGGCCGGTGCGCTCGAGAAAATACTTGAACCCGCGAGGACGCACTGCGTGCTTGACCGGAGCCAGGTTCTCCGCTTCCATCGTATGGAGTAGCGGCGCGTAGCGCTCGGGCAAGGTGAAGCTGCGCACGCGAACGCCCGCTTGCTCGAGATCCCGCTTGGTGCGCAACAGCAGCCAGGCACCGGCGCTGTCGAGTTCGTCCACCTGGCGGCCGTCGATTTCCGCTTCGCGCGCGCCATCAGGACGCAGACCCTGCAAAATCAGATCGAGGCGCGGCGATTGCGCGACATTCCAATCGCCGACTGGCACGAGGCGCAGGAGATTCTGCCGTTTCTCCAGGTGAAGGTCGGCCTGGGTGGCGTCGGGCGCGGCGAGGGGGCGATTCCTCATGTCCCTACTTCAACACGGATTCGACAGCGCGACGATAGGCGGGGACAATTCTGTCGTGGGCAACGTGCCGGCCGCGTTCGACGACCTTGCGGCCCGCGCGCCAGACGCAGTCGACTCTTCCTCCAGCGAATATCCAGCTGTCCAGCAACGCGTCCCTTGCCCGGCCATAGAACGCCGGATTTTTGGCATCGAGCGACACCAGATCGGCGGGCGCGCCTTCGCGGATACCGTTCAATTCCTGACCGAGAGACTGCGCGCCGCCCTTTAGCGCGGCATCGAACAGCGCCCGGCCGGTGGACGCCCCCTCGGCTTGGCTCAGGACGTTGCGGGAGCGGGTGGCAAGGCGCTGCGAGTACTCCAGCGCGCGCAACTCCGCCGCGGGATCGATCTGCACATTCGAATCGGTTCCGATGCCGATGCGGCCACTCTGGGCAAGATAGTCTTGCGCCGGAAAGACCCCATCCCCGAGATTGCCTTCCGTTATCGGACAGAGACCGGCGACCGCACCGTTTCTTGCAAGCCCACGTGTTTCTTCCGGCGACATGTGGGTCGCATGCACCAGGCACCAGCGCGCATCCACGTTAGCATGATCGAGCAGCCATTCGACGGGACGCTGGCCTGACCACGCGACACAATCCTCAACCTCCCTGATCTGCTCGGCAGCGTGGATGTGAACGGGACCGCCATCGGCGAGCGGCACAACGGCAGACAGTTCCTCAGGTGTCACAGCGCGCAGCGAGTGCGGCGCCACGCCCAGATTGGCACCCGGCAGACCGGAAATCGTTCTGCGGCTCGCCTCCATCAGCCGGACGAACGGATCCACAGAATTGATGAAGCGCCTTTGGCCCGCGGCCGGCGGTGCGCCGCCGAAATTGGAGTGAGCATAAAAAACGGGCAGCAGGGTGAGCCCGAGGCCGGTCGTATCGGCCGCCGCGGCGATGCGTTCGGATAATTCGCCGATGTTCGCGTATGGCGCGCCATCCGGTGCGTGATGCAGGTAGTGGAACTCGCCGACACGTGTGAAGCCCGTCTCCAGCATCTCCATGAAGGCGAGCGCCGTGATCGCCTCGACCTGCTCGGGATTGAGACGATCTAGGAAGCGATACATCACCTCGCGCCAGGTCCAGAAATTGTCGCCTTCCGGACCTCGCACTTCCGCAAGTCCCGCCATGCCCCGCTGGAAACCGTGACTGTGTACATTGCAGAGGCCCGGAAGTCCGATGGCGCGGCTTTCGTCGCTGTTTTCTGCTTCGACGCCAGTCTCCAGTTGCGAGACCAACCCGTTCGAAACATGCAAGCGCACGCCATCGGTCCAGCCTTGCGGAAGAAGGGCGGTCTCAAACCAAAGCGGCATGGACAAATCCGGGGGCGACAACCTATGCCTAGACATGTTTTTCCAGCCCGCCAAGCACCATGCGCCCTGACCGCCTGTGGAAGAATGCGCGCCTTGCGAGCATGTCGGGAGCGGGGCTCGGCATCGTCGAGAACGGCGTGGTGGCGGCGCAAAATGGACGGATTGTCTATGCCGGAGCGCGCGCAGATGCGCCCCTATTCGAGGCGGGCGGGCAAATCGATTGCGAAGGGCGCTGGATCACCCCCGGCCTAGTCGACTGCCACACCCATCTTGTTTACGCCGGTACCAGGGCGCACGAATTCGAACAGCGGCTGAACGGGGCGAGCTACGAAGAAATCGCGCGCGCCGGTGGCGGCATTCTTTCCACAGTGAAAGCAACTCGGGTGGCGAGCGCGCAAAGCCTCATCGAACAATCGCTGCCCCGCCTCGATGCGCTGTTGGCAGAAGGCCTGACCACTGTCGAAATCAAGTCCGGCTACGGTCTGTGTCTTGCAGATGAGATGAAGCAGTTGCGCGCCGCACAGACCCTTGCGGAACGGCGAAAGGTCAATGTCGTCACCACGTTTCTCGGCGCGCACGCGCTGCCACCGGAAGCGGAGGGAGACAAGGACAAATACATCGATTTCATCTGCGATGAGGTTCTGCCCCAGATCGCGGGAGAAGGATTGGCCGATGCCGCTGATGCGTTCTGCGAAAATATCGCGTTTTCCACCGAGCAAACGGCGCGCGTGTTCCAGACCGCGAAGCGGCACGGCCTTCGTATGAAGCTGCACGCCGATCAGCTTTCCAACTCAGGCGGCGCCGCTTTGGCCGCCAAGCATGGCGCGATTTCCGCCGATCATCTCGAACACACAGATGAAGATGGGGTGGCGGCAATGGCGGGGGCAGGCACCGTTGCGGTGCTGCTGCCGGGGGCGTTCTATTTCCTGCGCGAGACGAAACTTCCGCCCGTCGATTTGCTGCGCAAGCACGAGGTGCCGATTGCCATCGCTACGGATTGCAACCCCGGCACCTCGCCGCTCACTTCCATTCTGCTGTGCATGAACATGGCGGCAACCTGCTTCCGTTTGACTGTCGAGGAATGCCTGCTGGGCATCACACGCAACGCAGCGCGCGCGCTGGGCCGCGACGACATCGGCACGCTCGAAGTTGCCAAACAGTGCGATCTGGCGATCTGGGACATCGAAGAACCTGCCGAGCTGGTGTATCGAATGGGCTTCAATCCGCTCCATCGGCGGGTGTGGAGGGGCGAGGATGCCTAGCTGGGTCGAGGTCAAGCGTGGCGATGCGCCGCTGATCGTTTCCATGCCGCATGCGGGAATCGAGTTGGCACCGGAGATGGACCGGCAGGTTGTTTCGACCTGGCTGGCCCGCAAGGACACCGATTGGCACATCGAAAAACTCTACGATTTCGCGCCCGGATTGGGCGCGACGGTGGTTCGCATGCTTCTGTCGCGCACGGTGATCGACGTGAACCGCGATCCGTCGGGCGCATCGCTCTACCCCGGCCAGGCCACGACTGAGCTTTGCCCCACCACCACTTTCGACGGCGAACCGCTTTATCGCAGCGGGCTGGAACCGAAGAAAGCGGAGATATCGCGCCGGCGCGCGGCATATTTCGATCCATATCACGCGGTGCTGAATGAGGAGATCGCGCGGCTGCGCGCGCGACACCGCAAAGTGGTGCTGTACGAAGCACACTCCATCCGTTCGTTCGTTCCGCGGCTGTTCAGCGGCCAGTTGCCGGACTTCAATATCGGGACCAATGACGGGCAGAGCTGCGATGGCGCGCTCACCTTTGTGGTTGAGCGTATCTGCGATGCGAGTGGGTTCTTCCGGGTCACGAACGGACGCTTCAAAGGCGGGTGGACGACGCGCCATTACGGCATTCCGGCGGAAGGCGTCCACGCCATTCAGATGGAGCTGTCGTGCCGCTGCTATCTGCACGAGCCGGACGAAGAACACTGGGGAAGCGGCGTGCCCAGATACGATCGCGACAACTGGCCTCCCGCATACGACGAGCAACACGCGGCGCCTATACGCGTTGTTTTGCCCTCCATTCTTCGCGCCTGCATTGGCTTTGCGAGCGACACATGAGCCGATTGGACAACTCCCGCCACATCCGTTCGCCGCGCGGCACCGAACTCAGTTGCAAATCCTGGCTTACCGAAGCGCCGATGCGCATGCTGATGAACAACCTCGACGCGGAAGTGGCGGAGCGGCCCGAGGAGCTTGTCGTCTATGGCGGCATCGGGCGGGCAGCGCGCGATTGGGAATCGTTCGACCGCATCGTCGCCGCATTGAAGCGGCTGGAAGACGACCAGTCGCTGCTCATCCAATCCGGCAAGCCGGTCGGCATTTTCCAAACCCACCCGGATGCGCCGCGCGTGCTGATCGCCAACTCCAACCTGGTGCCGCACTGGGCGACCTGGGACAAATTCAACGAGCTCGATCGCAAGGGCTTGATGATGTACGGCCAGATGACGGCCGGCTCCTGGATCTACATCGGGAGCCAAGGCATCGTTCAGGGCACCTACGAAACCTTCGCCGAACTCGGCCGCCGGCATTACGGCGGCGATCTTTCCGGCCGCTGGATTCTGACCGCCGGCCTTGGCGGCATGGGCGGCGCGCAGCCGCTGGCGGCGACAATGGCTGGCGCCAGCATGCTCGCCATCGAGTGCCAGCCTTCGCGCATCGACATGCGGCTGCGCACCCGGTACCTCGACACGCAAGCGCGAAGCCTCGACGAGGCGCTGGAAATCATCGCGCGTGCGGCGCGTGAGCGAAAAGCGATCTCCGTGGGGCTCCTCGGCAACGCCGCCGACATCGTTCCGGAACTTGTCCATCGCGGCATCAAGCCCGACGCCGTTACCGACCAAACGAGCGCCCATGATCCCATCAACGGCTACCTGCCAAAGGGCTGGTCGCTTGCCGAATGGGAATCGAAACGCGCCAGCAATCCCAAAGCGGTCGAGCACGCCGCCAAGCAATCGATGGCGGAGCACGTGCGCGCCATGCTCGCCTACGCCCGCATTGGCATCCCCACCGTCGACTACGGCAACAACATCCGCCAGATGGCTCTAGACGAAGGCGTGGCGGACGCATTCGACTTCCCCGGCTTCGTGCCTGCCTACATCCGGCCGCTGTTCTGCCGTGGCGTCGGGCCGTTCCGCTGGGCCGCGCTCTCCGGCGATCCAGAGGACATCTACAAGACCGACGCCCGGATGAAAGAGCTGCTGCCGGACGACAAACACCTGCACAACTGGCTCGACATGGCGCGCGCGCGCATCGCCTTCCAGGGCCTGCCCGCCCGCATCTGCTGGATCGGGCTGGGCGATCGCCACCGCGCCGGCCTCGCCTTCAACGAGATGGTGGCGAGCGGCGAGCTGAAAGCCCCGGTCGTGATCGGCCGCGACCATCTCGATTCCGGCTCGGTCGCCTCACCCAACCGCGAAACCGAAGCGATGCAGGACGGCTCCGATGCCGTCTCCGACTGGCCGCTGCTGAACGCGCTGCTCAACTGCGCCAGCGGCGCTACCTGGGTGTCGCTGCACCACGGCGGCGGCGTCGGCATGGGCTACTCGCAGCACGCCGGCATGGTGATCGTGGCCGACGGCACGGACGCGGCGGGCAAGCGCCTGGCGCGGGTGCTGTGGAACGATCCGGCCAGCGGCGTCATGCGCCACGCCGATGCCGGCTACGACGACGCCATCGCCTGCGCGCGCCAACACCGGCTGGATCTGCCTTCCCTCGGCTAACCGGTTCCTCCCCTGCGAAGCGGGGGAGGGGGACCATGCGAAGCATGGTGGAGGGGGCGATTTAAGCGATGCCGCAACAACGCATCCAACCCGCTCAGCAATGCCTCCTACTTCGTCATACCTCCCTTAAGTCTCTAGTCCCATGGCACCAATGCCCTGAGGTTGTTTTCCAGAATTTGCTGCCCCCTCCCTCCCTCTTTCCAAAGTTCCCATTCGAACCTCCGGGAAATTGGAGGGGGTATCCCTGCCCGGGCGCCATCCACCACAACATCCTGTGCTCCGAAGGCTCGCGAGCATTTGTTTGCAGAAAATGGGGGGAGGGGTCCCCCCTCTCCTGCCTTCGCGAACGGAGTCCACACCCAGCGGTTGGGGGTCTGAAAAGCGAAGGACGGACAGCGCATTCATACAGAGAACATAGCAGGAACTTCCCTCCCGGGCAAGCACGTGACCTCGACGAAGGGGCGGAAGTTCGCGGCCCCATCGGGACGGGCAGCCGCATGCCGGCACGGGGCGATCTCTCAACCCACCCTATCCGCGTTTCGCTAATCGGTATCCTGTCACCGGATTCACCCGCTCTGCGAATCGGGCATAGTGGCACCTCCGGTAGCGAGCAAACTATGGCATCTCGCAAAACGCGCGTCCTCATTCTATGCAAGACATATCCGTCACCCAGCGCAGCCCACGCCGAAACATCGTGCATCGCGGGCATCGAGGAAAACGGTAAGCTCGTTCGGCTCTACCCGGTACCTTTTCGCCTGATTGAGCAGGACGCGCAGTTTAAGAAGTGGCAGTGGATCACTGCGCAAATAGAGAAAGCGAGCAAAGACCATCGTCCGGAGAGTTACCGCATTGGCGTGGACACGATCACTTGCGAGGACGCCGTTCTGAGCACGCGAAATAGTTGGGCAGCGCGACGGGAGTGGCTAGATAAGTTGCCCATGTTCCTTAGCCCCGTCGAAATGGAACAGGCGAGGCTTCAGTCAGGTCTCACGCTCGCACTACTCCGCCCTATCCGCATTTCAGGGCTCGACGTCACTCCGACAAAAACACAGGACTGGACTGAAGACGAAAAGGACAAGCTGCTAAGACAGCAGCGTCAGGCAACCTTGTTCGCTTCGGACGCATCGAGCGAGCTTGTGATGCTTCGGAAGATCCCATTCGACTTTCATTACCGATACACTTTCACTGATCCCGACGGACACGAAAGAGAGGAGCGGCACAAGATCGTCGACTGGGAGGCTGGAGCGCTCTACTGGAACGTCCAGCGAACCCATGGCAAGCACTGGGAAGTGCCGTTTCGGCAAAAACTAGAGCGCAAACTTCCTTCGCGCGACCTTATGTTCCTTATGGGCACGATCCACCGTTTTCCAGATCAGTGGTTGATCGTCAGCCTGATATATCCATCTAGGCGGCCAGCCGCATCCGTTGATCAGCTGAATCTCCTGTAACTGTCAAGTGAATCACATCTGCACTGCCGGCACCGGCTGCTGCAAGCGCAACTAAGCTGCGATGGCAAAATTTGAAATCCGCCTCGAAACATACGAGGCATGCGTTTGTCGTCTTGGAAAACCGGGCCAGTTCCGCGACCGCTGCCTTCTGAATGACGAGGTGCGCGTTGAACGCCCGCTCGTACCGCTTCCAATTACCATCCGCCTTGTACTGGTTTCGGATCGGCTTTGGGCAGCCAAACACAGACAAATGTCGGTAGCCAATTCCGGCTTGAATCAGAGCTGCAGCAAACGCCTTCTTCGAGAAGGCCCTCTTCCGCGATAGAGGCAGTTCGCGCACATCAATCACCTCATTCACGCCAGCCTTCTTAAGGCGGGCAATGAAGCTGTCGATTGATTGGCCTTCATAGCCAAAGGTGAATAGAGCCGTCATGATACCCGTGTTAACCTCGTAAGACTCGCATGATTGCCGGCAGAAGTGAACCATTGCTTAAAGAGCCGAACGCCGCATGCATGCCATCTCGTCTCTCGTCTTTATCGTCTGCTTCATGAGATCGGCTGGTGCTTCCGTGATGTCCCATGCTGCCGCTGGATCGCTCACAGGTTCGTGGCTTGGCGCGCGCGGGTTCAGTGCTAGCGTTCGCCGCCATATTCGGTGGGGTACACCCAATGACCAACATCTCCCGCCGCGCGCTGCTGGCGACCGCGGCGGCGCTCGGCGCGACCGCCGTATTTGCGAGGGCGCCGGCTGCATCGCGCAGCCGCTGGCGGGAAGCGAGGCAGTTCTTTCCTGAGGGCGTGGCGTCGGGCGATCCCGACAGCAGCAGCGTCATTCTGTGGACACGCCGCCCTTACACCGCCGGCCACAAAACGCCCCAGCTGCTCGTCGAGGTGGCGGAAGACCATGCTTTTGCACGGGTCGTGGCCACTGCCAAAACGAATGCGCCCGAAGACTCCGATTGGACCGCGCGCGTGCTCGTCGGCGGGCTGAAGCCGGCCATAGAATACTGGTATCGCTTCACCGATGCGGAAGGGAACGGCAGCCGCATCGGGCGCACCCTCACCGCGCCGGCGGACGACGATCCGCGGCGGGTGAATTTCGCGTTCGTTTCATGCCAGAACGCGAACTACGGGGCGCAGAACGCCTACCGCCGCATGATCTATGAAGACCGGCGCGCGGCGGCGGATGACAAGCTCGCTTTCGTGCTGCATCTGGGCGATTTCATCTACGAGCTCGTCTGGTATCCGGAAGGGCGCGCGGCCTACTACGATCGCCACATCCGCGACATCGTGCGTTATGCGCACGGCGAAAAGCACGAGGACTTTTATGTTCCGACGACCATCGCCGATTACCGCGCCGTCTACAAAGCCTATCTGCACGATCCCGATATCCAGGACGCGCGCGCAAACTTCCCCTTCGTGGCGATGTGGGACAATCACGAATTCTCCTGGCAGGGCTGGCAGTCGCTGCAGAATTTCGGGAAAGGCGACATTCCAGCGCAAACCCGCAAGGTCATGGCCATGCAGGCCTGGTTCGAGATTCATCCGGCGCGGGTGACCAAGAAAAATCCGTCGCTGGAAACATTCGATCCGCCCACGGTGACGGACGCGCCGATCACGACCTTTGACGACAACGGTTTGGGCACGGAGCCGAACAACCTCGCCGCGGTGAACAGCCTCATCGGCTATCGCGCGCTGCGCTTCGGAAAAAATCTCGAGCTCATTCTCACCGACCAGCATTCCTATCGCTCGCAGGAACCCACGGGCGATCCGGCGACCGCGCCGCTGCAGGACCTCGCATTCTTCCCGGAGGACGCGCAGATGGTTCTGGATGCCGGCCGTGAGGCAAACGGCGGCAAGCCGCCAGCGACTATAAAATTCGGCGCGATCGAGATCGCCAACTTCCGCAAAGATCAGCCGCCGCAGACCATTCTGGGGGCGACGCAGAAGGCATGGTTCATCGACCGGCTGAAGACATCACAGGCGGCGTGGAAAGTGTGGGGCAACACGCAGGCCACACTCGATATGCGGGTGGATGCGCAAAACCTGCCGGATGCCTTGCGCACAAAATGGCCGGGACAGGACTATGGCGGGTTCGGGGGCGGCGAGCCCTGCACCGCTTACGTCGAGCGCAACGAGATCTACGACGTGATCGCGCGCGAAGGCATCACCGGCTTTGCCACCGTGGCAGGCGACCGCCACAGCTTCTGGGCCGGCTTGGCTACGAAATCGCTGCCGCCGCGCGGCTTCGAGCCGGTGGGGATCGCTTTCGTGACCGGTTCGATATCGGCCCCCGGCATGGCGGAGTCACAGGAGCACAAGCTTCCGAAAGATGAGCCGTTGCGGCCACTGTTCCTGGCGGATCGCGCGGATGGCAAATTCGAGACCACGGTGAACCTCACGCTCCACCATGGCGTGCGCACGGCGCTGGAATACGCGAAGAGCGGCGATATTGCGAAGGCGCGGACGCTGCGCAATCCGGAAAGCGCGCCGCATGTCTCGTTCGTGGATATGGGCGGGCATGGCTACGGCGTGGTGCGCGCAAGCCCCGATCGCATGGACACGGAGTTCGTCTGCATCCCGCGTCCGGTCGAGCGGGCGAAGAGCGAAGACGGCGGGCCTCTGCGCTACCGCGTGGTGCATTCCGCCAAGCTGTGGCGCAAAGGCGAACGCCCGGTCCTGGAGCAGACCGTGGTCGAAGGCGACGCAAAGCTGTCGATATGATGGCGCCCCGCCGCTCGATCCGCCCTGAAGCCACCGCCTTTGACGCTGCTGTATCGCGGTCTCCACTGGCACAATAATCGATGCGAGCCTGTTATCGCCATGAGCAGAGGGCGCCTGGGGTCGCGAAACTCAATACTGCTGCACGCTGGCGAGCGCGAGCCATTCGAGTGCGCGGGCGAAGACGCTGCGCTGCTGCCATTGCGCCAGGGTGATGACTTTCGCGTGCGCTTCATCGCCGGCGATCACCTTCGCCAGCTTCCCGGCGAAAGCAGCGTCTGAAATTCCCAGCACCACTTCCTCGTTCAGCTTGCGGCTGCGGTTGTCCATGTTGGCCGAGCCGATGAGAGACCAGCTTCCGTCCACCACCATCAGCTTGGTATGGATGAAGGTCGGCTGGTATTCCGAAATGCGCACGCCGCAGCGCAGCAGCTCCTCGTAAGAATTCTGGCTGGCATAGCGCACCCAGCGGGCGTCGTTGTGGTCGTTGGGCACCAGCACGCGCACGTCCACATGCGCGCGCGCCTTGGCGCACAGCAGCTGCCGCATGCTGCGATCGGGCAGGAAGTACGGCGTGACGATGCGGATGCTGTGCTGCCCGGCGCCGAGCGAGAGCAGCACCAGATTCTGCATGCCGAAGGTATCGACAGAGGGCGAGCTGACGAAGGGGATGTAGCGCAGCTGCCGCGCAGGGTTGCGCGCCGCCGCAGGGTCGCCGGCCGGATAGAATCGCGGGCCGTTCAGGATTTCGCCCGTTTCCAGCTCCCACACC
>JAFAWQ010000041.1 GCA_019241645.1 Alphaproteobacteria bacterium | reverse complement strand
CAGCTAAGGGCACAGACGATCTGAATGACCGGCGTGGTGCCATCGCCGTTGCCGCTCTTCAGCGTCGTGTCGCTGCTCGCAAGCATGTTCGTCAGTTCGTTCACATTCAGGTTCGCGTTCGCCGCCGTCGGCGTGCAGATACCGCTGACGCAGCTCACATCGTGCGTCGGCTTTTTGGAGACGGTGAAATCGGCTTGCGCGATGCTGCTTGCCGCGAGACAGGCACCGATCAGAAGCAAAGCGCGCAGACGCATATTGTCGTTCCTTCTCATTGCGGCGGGTTGGCGCGCAGGTAGGGATAGCCGTTGTTGATGTTGGGATCGCTGCCCCAGATCTTCGGATCGAACCCTTTGGGCAGGCCGGATTTCAACTCGGCATCCGTAAGGCCGGTAACGCCGGAGCATTCGCCGGAGCCGCAGCCGATGTCCAAACCGCTTGTAGTCAGGTCCCAATATCCCGATTGGACGAAGTCTTTGTTGCTTTTGATGTAGCCCAGAAATCCCCCTAGTTCGGCGTGGCCGGGCTCCTGCTCACTGACGGTACCGATCGAATACGAATTCGCCACCTTGGGCTGGGGTGTATCCCTGGCGCCGATGACCGCCCCAGTCATCCCACCGGCGCAAGCGCCGGCGGCTGCCGTAACTGTCCCGAGCGCGTAGCTGTTCAAAACCGTGCTGGCGAAGTCTTGTTCCCTGTTCGCAGCGACGACGCCGGAAAAACCCCCTACGGATGTCAAACAACGAATTCCGGACGGTCCAGTCCGTTGTGCGTGCGACACCACATTGCCTGTAGCATAATCGCCGTCCATTACTCCCGTGGGGTAGCCGACAAATCCACCTGCATATCCGCCGTATGACTCTACCGACCCCGACGCTGAGCTATTGTAAATATCTCCGCCAAGTCCCACAAAGCCGCCTGTGTTCTCACCGTGAGACTGCACGGCGACGGCAGCAGAGCTGTTCAAGATATGAGAGCTTACGCCCGCGAGCCCCCCAGCATTGCCTCCACCATTCAATATGACGCTGCCGGCCGCATGAGAGTTCGTGATCGGGCCTGCGTCCCCCGCCAAGCCGCCTACCCATCCGGAGTCCGCGGTGACGTTTACCTCAGCTCGCGAGTCCAACATCGTTCCCACGTCGCCGACCAAACCGCCAATCGAGCCTTTGGATGCGCGAACAAAACCAGACACGTAGGACGATTTAACAACCCTGCCGCAGCCTACCAGGATTCCGACACGCGCTGTGTCGCCGGTGGAAGTCACCGCTGCATTCGTAACGGCAACGCCGCTAATGATTCCGCCTCCTCCACTTCCATCGGTTTCGGCGAACAGTCCTATGCAGCCGGAACCGCTCGAGATAGTCAGATGATCGATGCGGTGCCCCAAGCCTTCAAAGTTGCCAAAGAAATCCCTCTTAATGGGAGGCGAGCGATATGTGCCGTCGCCTGTCGCATCGTAATCCTTCGTAAGCGCATAGTTTTGAGATGGATCGTGGCGGATCGCCGCGCTTAAACTTTCCAGGCTTTTCACCAAGAAATAATTTGCGCCGTTTATATAAAGTGCGCTCCTAAAATCCCAAAAATCGACCTTACCCTTATTTGAAAAGTGGAGAACTCCGTTCGGGTTGCCTTCAGCATAGTTCAGTGTGAGTGAACCAGGGCCCCTGACGGTGATTGGCGCTGTCACAATGATGCTGTTTTTGGCGTCGATCGTTAGCCGCTTGCCCTTGGTCCAACTCAAGGCGGCAAGAAGTTCGATAGTCGCTGCAGTGCCATCGCCGCTGCCGCTTTTCAGCGTGACATCGCCGCTTGCCAGCATGTTCGTCAGTTCACTGACGTTCAGGTTCGCGTTCTTTGCAGTCGGCGTACACACACCACCGGCGCAGCTCACATCACGCGTCGGCTTTTTCGAAACGGCGAAATCGGCGTTCGCGACAGACGAAGTGAAGAGCGGCACGCTCAAAAGCAGGTAAAGAACTGGCCGCATCGCATCCCCCCAATACCTGGCGTGCAAAGTATAGCACGCGCTCGTCAGTCTCGGGATGCCAAATGCAGATCACCGCTTGACGCAAAGGCGTTATGTTCCTAACTTGTTCCAATCAGCCTTTCGAGGGGAGAATCGGCCAAATGCTGGCAAGAAGCGAAATCCCGGCTCGGAAAGATCGCGGAAAGTGAAGTTCAATTCGGCAATTTTCTTTCCAAGATCCGCGCATGGGGGAGGGGGTAAGTTGGTCTCGTGAAAACGACGATCAGAATGTTGGGGAATCGGCGGTATATGCGTCCAGATGTTGAGTAGATGGTGGAGCGGATGACGGAACATCCCTGGTGGCGCGGCGCCGTCATCTACCAGATCTACATCCGCAGTTTCTGCGACTCGAACGGCGACGGCTTCGGCGATCTTGCGGGCGTGATCTCCAAGCTCGATTACATCCGCGGCCTTGGCGTGGACGCGATATGGCTGTCACCCATGCACCCGTCGCCGGATCGCGACTGGGGCTACGACGTCTCGGATTACGAAGGCATCCATCCCGATTACGGCGGCCAAGCCGATTTCGATCGGTTGCTGAGTGAGGCGCATGCCCGCGGCCTGAAGGTGATGACGGACGAGGTGCTGGCGCACACCTCCGACGAGCATCCGTGGTTTGTCGACTCGCTTCAGCGCGGCGAGAAATCGGACTGGTATGTCTGGGCCCCGCCGAAGCTGGACGGTACCGCGCCAAACAATTGGCTCTCCGCATTCGGGGGGCCGGCATGGTCGTACCAGCCGGCACGGCGCGAATATTATCACCACAAATTTCTCCGCCAGCAGCCCAAGCTCAACTGGCGCACCCGGGCTGCCAAGGCAGCGGCTTTGGCGGTCTTGCAATACTGGCTCGGGCGAGGGGTGGACGGCTTCCGCCTCGATGTCGCCAATGCCTATCTGCACGATCCGACGCTGGCCGATAATCCGGCGGTGCGGATGGGGGAACGCACCGGCTTCACATGGACGCATGCCCCCTATCTTCAGCTCCACCACCATGACAGCAATCTGGCGGAAAACCTTGAAGCGCTGGATGAAATCCGCCGTACGGTGGAGCGGTTTCCGGATCGCTTCGTGATGGGAGAGTTCTCGGAGGATGCCGCGCGCAGCGGCGCCTTTGCGGGACCTGATGAGGGGCTTCATTCCGGCTACAGTTTCCCGCTGTTGCACGCGACAACCCTCGCGCCGGATTTTATCCACCTGCACTACAATCTGCTGTCGCGATTTCCTTCGCACTGGCCGTCCATCGCCTTTTCCAACCACGATGTGATGCGCACCGTGTCGCGGTTCGGCGGGCCGGATGCGCCGCCGGAACTCGCAAGTCTACTGCTGGCATTATTGCTCTCGCTGAAGGGGACGGTGCTGCTGTACCAGGGCGAGGAGCTTGGCCTGCCGCAGGCGGACATCTGCCGCGACCAGATTCGCGATCCGGTCGGCGATCTCTATTGGCCCTACACCGGCGGGCGTGACGGGTGCCGCACACCGATGCCGTGGAACGCCGCGTCGGCGAATTTCGGTTTCACCAGCGCCACGCCGTGGTTGCCGCTGTCGCCGAAGCACCGTTCGCTGGCAGTGTCGGAGCAGGATGGCAGTGAAACCTCCACCCTCAATTTCGCGCGCCGCTTTCTGGCGTTCCGAAAGTCCAGTCCGGCACTGCGCTGGGGCGAAATCCGCTTCATCGATGCGCCGCCTCCGCTCCTGGGCTTTATCCGTGAGTGGGAGGGAGAGCAGCTGCTATGTTTGTTTAATATGTGCGCTGAACCTGCTGAATTCGTGCAGAAACCAGTCTCTGAGCGTTCGATGCCATCGATCGGGTCCGGCCTGCAAGAGCCGGACGGAAACACGGTGCGGCTACCGCCTTATGGAAGCTGGTTCGGCTCCTTGTCGAAGGCATCGAGCACCGCTTCGATGGGCAGCAGCACGCAGCGGTGACGGTTGCGGTGCGTCACCGCGCCACGAAAGACCGTATACGGATCAAATGGCGGGGCGGGGGCTGGCTCGTTCTTGATTAGCATCGCGGCGACCGCATTCGCCAGCTTTTCGACATTCGCGCGCGACGCACCTTTGAGCCGTTCGCCGAGAATCGAGGCGGAAGCCTGCGTCAGCACGCAGGCCTTGGTCTCATGGGCCATCGCCACAATGCGCCTATCCGCGTCGAGCGCCAGCTCAACGCCGATCTTGTCGCCGCAGGTCGGATTGTACGCCGCGCCCGCCATGTCGGCTCTGTCAAGCTGTCCGGCGCCATGCGCATCCGCGGCGAGCCGCAAAATCTCTTTGCGGTAAAGCGGATCGCTCATCCCGCTGCCGTTTCGCGTGGCAAACACAGGATCGCGCGCAAGCCGCCTTCGCTGCGGTTGATCAGGCGGATGGAGCCGCCATGGCCGTGCGCGATGGCCTTCACCAGCGCCAGCCCAAGCCCCGAGCCGCCGGTTTCCGGGCTGCGGGAACTCTCCAGCCGCACAAACGGCTCGAGCACGCGCTCCTGATCGGCTTCTGGAATCCCCGGCCCTTCGTCCTCCACAATGATCTCATACGCCGCCGGCATGGCATTCAAATGTACGGAGGCGCGTTTCCCATAGGCAATCGCGTTCTCGATCAGATTGCGGATGGCGCGGCGGATCTCGTTCGGCCGGCAAGAGAGTGGCGCCGCGGCGTGGCTTGTCCAGTGCACGGGTTTGTCCATTTCTTCGAGATCGGTGCAGACGCTTTCCACCAGTGCGGCGAGATCGACCTTGCGCATCTCTTCCCAGCCAACACCCTTTGCCGCGGAGAGCACCGCTTCGGTCAGTTCCTGCAACTCCTCGATGTTCTTTGTGAGCCGCTCGCGGGTGTCCGGATCCTCCACGAACTCGGTGTTGATGCGCATCGCCGTGATAGGCGTGCGCAGGTCGTGTCCAACGGCCGACAGCAATTGCCGCTGGCTTTCCATCGTGCGCGCCACCTGATCGGTCATGGCGTTGAAAGCGACCGCTGCCCGTCGCACATCGGAAGGGCCTTCCTCCGGCACGCGGGGCGCCGCGCCGCCGCGCGCGGCTTCTCCCGCCGCCGTCGCCAGCTTGGACAGCGGCCGCGTCACGCGGCGCGCCACCAATGCCGTCGCCAGCGATGTCATCAAAATGGCTACCACGGCCCCGACAATGGATTGAACCGGCCACGGAGGTGGCGGCGGATGATAAAAGGTGGTGATGAGTTGCGTGCCGCGCACCAGCGGCACCATGACCTCGATCACAGATTCCGTGTTTGGCCGGCGCTTGTAATCGGCGGCCGTGGGCCTGCGGAAGGCCACAAGCACGGCGCGGCGCGCCTTAAGCTTCGGAAGTAGTCCTTCGACGCGGCTGGCAAGCGCGTGTTCCTGCGGGCTCATATCCGCGAACGGCGCCGGGCCACGATGCACCTTGAAATCCCACGGCCCGGAACTGAGCGCATCGGCCGCCGGAGTTCGCTGCTTGGCCGGGATCGATGCGAGCAAAGTAGAAGCGGAGATCGTCCGATCCACCAACCGATCGATGACGGCTGTTTCGGTCTGTTGCTGCTGTCCGCGCGTGAACCACAACGCCACGGCCAGATTGGACACGAGCAGCGCCGCCGCCGTGACGATCACGAGCTGGGCCGCCAGGGTGCGCGGCCAAAAGTGCAGCCTCATTCGAATTGCGGGTCCATGGCGAAAAGATAACCGCCGCCCCAGACTGTCTTGATGTAGCGCGGGTTCTTCGGATCCGGCTCGAGCTTGCGGCGCAGGCGGCTCACATGATTGTCGATACTGCGGTCGAACAGTTCGGCATCGCGGCCCTTGGTGAGGTCGAGCAGTTGGTTGCGGGTCAGGGAAATCTTTGGCCGTTCGATGAGCGCGCGCAGAAGACTGAATTCGCCGCTGGAAAGCGCGGTCGCCACACCGTCTGGGCCGATCAGTTCGCGCTGTCCGGTATCGAGCAGCCAATCGCCGAAGCGAATGCGCTCCGCTTCCGGCGGCTTCTGGCGTGGCGGCAGTGCCTGAGTGCGGCGAAGCACGGCCGCGATGCGCGCAATAAGCTCGCGCGGACTGAACGGTTTGGCGATATAGTCATCGGCCCCCATTTCAAGACCCACGATCCGATCCACCTCCTCGCCTCTTGCCGTCAGCAGGATTACCGGAATCTGGGAGGTTTCACGGATGAAACGGCACAGGCTCAACCCGTCTTCACCAGGCATCATGATGTCGAGCACGACCAGATCGATGCCTGAGCTGCGCAGTCCCTTGCGCGCCTGCAGTGCGTCCGGGGCCGTCGTTGTGCGATAGCCGTGTTCGCGCAGATAGCGGGCCAGCGGCTCGCGGATGTCGCGCGCGTCCTCCACGATAAGGATATGCGGTTTTGTCTCGTCCCGAACCATGTCCAATCCAGTGGCTTACGATGCGGCGTTCACGGCGGACTGGCAATCGGCTTTTGTCGCAAATCATCCCCGGACGCCGGGCCCGAGGAAGCAACGCGACCTTTGACGCTCGCGTGGACAAATCGTTGCGACATGCGCCAAGCTAGATAAGCCTGCCGAACAGGCGGTGAGGGGGGAAATCATGAAGGATTCGATCCGCTATGCGCTGGTGGCGGGGGCGGTCGTGGCAGCCGCCGTTGGTGTCACTGGAGCAGCCATCCAGTCCCGGCCGCAGACGGCCGGGCATCAGGCAGCTGGTCAGCGGCCGGCGCCGCATGGGCACGGCCGTACTGGCCAGCGCTTTCTCGCCGAATACGATCTGAACCGCGACGGCAAAGTCACCCGCGACGAATTCGGAAAGTCCACCGCGAAGCGTTTTGCCGAGGCGGCGGGCGGCGCGAAGCAGATGAACGAGAAGCAGTTCAGCGCTTTCCGTACCCGCAGTCTGCACTACCACGCAGATCAGAGCTTTCGCCGGGCGGACTGGAATGCCGACGGCAAGCTAACCTTCGATGAGTTTGCCAACCCTATCCGCGCGAGTTTTCAGCGCGCCGATAAAAAATCGGCCGGCGTGATCCCCTGCCAGCGGCCGAGCACGGACGTCGACAAGAGGGCCAAGGGACATCGCGGCCGGCGAGGTGGCTCACGGGGGGCAGGCGCATTCTGTCAGCGCGACGATATCAACCACGATGGCAAGGTGACGCGCACCGAACTCGATCAGGCGTTGCATCGGCAATTCGCGGCGGCGGCCAAAGGCAACGCGCTGACCAAGGATCAGTTTGGCGGGATGCAGCATTCGCGCGCCGAATTCACCAGCGGCCGGGCTTTTCAACGGCTCGATGACAATCACGATGGCAAGCTGACCCTGCAGGAATTTTCCGCGACGCAGCAGAAAACCTTCGCCCGCATGGACAAGAACGCGGATGGCGTAATCACCCGCGACGAGATGACATCACGCCGGCGCTATGGCAGTTCCGGCCAACGCGGCTAGGACCGCGAATTCCACATCGCCTTCACAACACGAGGCCAAAAAGAATCAGCAGAATCACGATGATGGCGATAAGGCCGACGACCCAGATTTCGGGGCCGACGCCCTCGCGCGGTTGAGCTTCGGGCGACGACTCCTGAACCTGCGGCGGTGTGGCCAGTGCCATATCGGGCTGCTCAAGCGTGGGTATGATTGGCGTAGTCATCGCCTCAGCGGAAAATCGCGCGAAGAAATCGTCGGCAATCTGCTGCGCCGCATCCTCGATAAGCTGCTGATCTATCCCAGCCAGTTCGCCGCCGAAGGCCGCCGTTGCAGTAAACGTTATCGCGGTTCCCTCTCCCTCGGGTGCAAGCAGGATTTCGGCATGGCCGTTGACGGATCCCGCAGCGCCTTGACCATCACCTTGGAGCACCCAGCGCCGGGGAATCTCCTGCTCCACGATTTCCACATTGCCTTCGAAAGCGGCATCCACTGGACCGACCGTGAACTTGCCCGAGCCCGCAAACCGCCGTTCGTCGATTTTCTCAAGCGTGTCGCAGCCGGGAAGGCAGGCCCTCAGCACGTCGGGATTGTTAAGCGCCGCCCAAACCCCTTCAGGCGGAATGGCAATCAGATAATACCCGGAGAACTGCATGCGCGAGTGCGTCCCAGCTGATCGCGTTAGGCGGTGTATCGGCTGGTGCCCCGCCGAACAACGCCGCTTCGGACAATTTCACCCTTTCGGCAAACGTAACAATTGTGTAAAAGGAGGGGTTCAGATCACCGAATAAGAAGAGTTGGGGGACTTGGGTGAGCGCGGATGGGGGCAGTGCGGTCGCGTTTGACGCGGCCCAGCCGGGTGTCGAAGTCAGCGGCCTGGTGAAGTGGTTCGATTCCATCAAGGGCTATGGCTTCATCAAGCCGTCCAGCGGCGCGCCGGGAGACGTACTTCTACATCAGACTTGCGTACGGCAGTCGGGCTTCAAGGCTGCCTATGAGGGCGCCAAGGTGGTTTGCGAGGCTGTGCAGGGCCCAAAGGGTCTGCAAGCCCGCCGTCTGCTCGCGCTAGACAATTCCACCGCCACACCGCCTGGCGGGAAGCCGCTCCGATTCGCGCTCGAGCCCAGTGGCCCCGAGTTTCAGGCAACCGTGAAATGGTTCAACCGCGGCAAAGGCTATGGCTTTGTGTCGCGCGGTCCCAATACCCCGGATGTGTTCGTGCATATGGAAACGCTTCGCCGCTTTGGCATTCGGGAGCTGCGGCCTGGGCAGCGTGTCCGCGTGCGCACCGGCGCCGGCCCAAAGGGAGAGCTCGCGGCGGAAATCAATCTCCTGGACTCGTGAGGCGTCGCGAAGGCGCCGCCCTTGATTGCAGAGACGGGCTTGCTATGTCTGCGCGCTATTTTGCCTGGGCTGACGATGCACACCCTCCAGCGAGCCGCCATCGGCATGACGGTTTTCCTCGGGCTGGCAGCAGCGCCGGTACCTTCGCAGCTTCCCAATGCGACTGTCGTCGTTGATGTGCCGGGAGGCCATGCGCGGCTGCGCGTTGAGATTGCAAGCGATAACGCCACGCGTTTGCGCGGACTGATGTACCGCAAGCAACTGGACGCCGATTCCGGCATGTTGTTCGACTTCCACAACGATGGTTTCCGTAACTTCTGGATGAAGAATACCGTCCTACCGCTCGACCTGCTGTTCATCCGCTCGGATGGAACGATTTCGTCGATTGTCGCCAACACCACCCCGTTCTCGGAAAATATCATCTCGTCGGAAGAGCCGGTGCGCGCCGTCCTGGAGATCAATGCGGGCCGCGCCGCGGCGCTTGGTTTGAAACCCGGCGAAAAAGTGCACAGCGCGGTTTTTGCCAACATGCTTCAGGGGCAGTAGGCATAGAAGGATCCTGCGGAATTACGGTTGGGCCACTTTTCGATAACTGATCACGGGCGAGCGTTGGAACAACATGGCTCAATGGGTTTTCGCGTTTGGCAACGGCTCCGCTCAAGGCAAGGCGGAGATGCGCGCGCTGTTGGGAGGCAAGGGCGCCAATCTCGCTGAGATGAGCAATCTCGGGCTGCCCGTACCGCCCGGATTTACCGTCACCACCGAGGTATGTACCTACTTTTACGCGCATGGCGGCCGGTATCCGGCCAACCTCAAAGCTGCCGTCGATACGGCGATGGACCGCATCGGTGAACTCATGGGCGCGCGTTTCGGCGATCCCAAACAGCCGCTGCTGGTTTCGGTTCGCTCAGGCGCGCGGGCCTCCATGCCTGGAATGATGGATACGGTCCTCAATCTCGGACTGAATGCGGAAACCGCCGAAGGGCTTGCCGCGCTCACCGGCGATGCGCGCTTCGCGTATGATTCGTACCGCCGCTTTGTGCAGATGTATGCCAATGTTGTGCTCGGTCTAGAACACGGCCTGTTCGAGGAAATCCTCGAGACGGAAAAGGAAACCAAGGGAATAGAACTGGACACCGAGCTCGATGCCGACGACCTCAAGCGCATCGCCTCGTTGTTCAAGCGGCAGGTCGAGAAGGACACCGGCGATCCCTTCCCGGAGAATGTGCACGACCAATTGTGGGGTGCGATCGGAGCGGTGTTCGGCTCCTGGCAATCGGCTCGCGCGAAAACGTATCGCAGGCTGCACAACATTCCCGAAGAGTGGGGCACTGCCGTGAATGTGCAGGCCATGGTGTTCGGCAATCGCGGCAATGGGAGCGCCACTGGTGTGGCATTCACCCGCGACCCCTCGACCGGGGAGAAGATTCTCTACGGGGAGTTTCTGATCAACGCGCAAGGTGAAGACGTTGTTGCGGGTATTCGCACACCACAGACTGTCTCGAAAATTGTGCGCGAACGGCAGAAGAGCCGGCATCCCTCAATGGAAGAGGCGCTACCGCAGGCGTACGCCGAGCTGAAGGGCATCTGTGACAGGCTCGAGGCTCATTACCGCGATATGCAAGACGTGGAGTTCACGGTGCAGGATGGGCGTCTGTTCATGCTGCAGACCCGCTCCGGCAAGCGCACCGCGGAGGCCGCGTTGAAGATCGCGGTCGATATGGTGCAGGAAGGATTGATCGACAGGAATACGGCAATCTCGCGCATAGATCCCGGCGCCCTGGACCAGCTGCTTCATCCTACGCTGGATGCCGATGCGCCAAAGGAACTGATCGCGACCGGTTTGGCCGCCTCTCCTGGAGCGGCGACGGGCGAAGTTGTGTTCACTGCCGACGAAGCCGAAAGGCTGGCCTCGGACGGCCGCGCTGTCATACTCGTACGCGCGGAAACCAGCCCCGAAGACATCCATGGCATGCACGCCGCGAAGGGCATCCTGACGGCCCGCGGCGGGATGACGAGCCACGCGGCGGTGGTCGCGCGCGGCATGGGCCGGCCCTGCGTGTCCGGCGCGGGGTCAGTCAAGATCGATGTTGCGGCGGGGAGCATGGCATGCGGCCCCGTCACGATTCGCCGGGGCGAAAAAATCACCATCGATGGTGCGACCGGCCAGGTCTTCAAGGGCGCGGTTGAAATGCGGCAACCGGAACTTACCGGAGATTTCGGCACCCTGATGAGCTGGGCGGATTCAATCCGTCGGCTCAAGGTGCGCACCAACGCGGATACGCCCACGGATGCAGCTACAGCGCGGCGTTTCGGGGCCGAAGGGATCGGTCTTTGCCGCACGGAGCACATGTTCTTCAATGCGGAACGCATCATCGCCGTACGGCAGATGATTCTTGCCGATAACGAAGGTGAGCGTCGTGCTGCCCTGGCGAAGCTTCTGCCCATGCAGCGCGGGGATTTCGTCGAAATCTTCCGTACGATGGAAGGGCTGCCTGTCACAATTCGCCTCCTCGATCCGCCGCTGCACGAGTTCCTTCCGCAGAACGAGGATGAGATCGCGGATGTGGCCCGCGCCGCCGGTGGCACGCCAGCCAAACTTCGGGCCCGCGCCATCGCGCTGCATGAAAGCAATCCCATGCTGGGCCATCGCGGGTGCCGGCTCGGTATCACCTATCCCGAGATCTATGAGATGCAGGCACGCGCCATTTTCGAGGCCGCACTCGAGGTTGAGAAAAGCGGGAACACCCCGGTGCAGCTCGAAATCATGATTCCGCTCGTTGGCTTCCGCAGCGAGCTCGAATTTCTTAAAACCCGGATCGAGGCCGTGGCCGCCTCCATCGAAAAAGAGCGTGGCCGGCGCCCTGCCTACCTGATCGGAACGATGATCGAGCTACCACGGGCGGCGCTTCGCGCTGCAGACATTGCGCAAACAGCCGAGTTCTTTTCCTTCGGCACCAACGACCTGACGCAAACGGCTCTGGGTCTTAGCCGCGACGATGCCGGAACCTTCCTCACAGAATACCTGTCCAAACATCTGATTGGAAAAGACCCGTTTGTGTCGATCGACCGCGAGGGGGTGGGGGAACTGGTACAGATTGCAGCCGAACGGGGGCGGTCCGCGCGTCCCGGCCTCAAACTGGGAATCTGCGGCGAGCACGGCGGAGACCCCGACTCCATCCGGTTCTGCCATCAAGCCGGGCTGGATTATGTTTCCTGCTCACCTTTCCGGGTTCCGGTGGCGCGGTTGGCGGCCGCGCAGGCCGCGCTTTCCGCGACCGCTCCGGAAACTGATTAACCAAATATTACTCGGGCATGACGTTATTGTTATGTTCTGCGCAATATTCATTTGACGATTTGGGCGTAGGTTTGGCAACCTAGGAACGGCTACCGGGGGAGGGTGGCCATTCGGACCAACGACTAAACCGCCATATCCGAAGAAGGGTAACTTCCCAATGACCTACAGATCGAGTGGCGCGTGTTATTGCGCCGCCCTGAGCCTTGCAGGCCTGTTGTTGAGCGCTGGAGGAGCGGCTGCAATCGCCGCGCGAGGTTCGTCAGTCAATTCTAACGCAATTCAATCGCCGGCGTTCCTGCCGTCGACCATCGAAACAGCCAACATTGCGCCCATTGAGCCGGCCCCTGTCGGCTCGACTTTGGCGCCCGATCCTTCCCCAAATCTGGAAGTCGCTCCCGCTCCCCGGCCTGCAGCTGGTTTGCTGGGCGGCATGAAGATCAGCGTCGCGCTAGAGAACCTGGCCAGCGAAACCTCGTGTCTCGCTGAGGCCATGTACTACGAAGCGCGTGGCCAGGGCCTCCCCGGTGAGAAAGCTGTGGCAGAGGTGGTCGTCCACCGGATGAACCACGTCAGCTATCCGCATTCCATCTGTGGTGTCGTTCATCAAGGCTCGCGCTCCAGTTGCCAGTTCTCGTTCGTCTGCGATGGCACCTTGAACCGCCCGAGGACGGCCGGCGCCTGGAACCGGGCGATGCGGCTGGCGGCCCAGATCATCGAAGGATCGCTGCCGCTCACGAACATCACCGCCGGAGCGATCTCCTTTCATGCGGCGCGTTTGGCCGCGCCCAACTGGCGGGGCATGGTCCGCACTGTGACGATCGGGAACAATGTCTTCTACCGGCGCGCGGGCCGCGGCACGAGCTGAGCAGGTACGCGGTTTCGCGCAACGCGCGCCTCAAAAATCCAGCGCTACGTCGAGGCTGGGCGCTGAGTGGGTGATGGCTCCGGACGAGATATAATCCACCCCGCTCTCCGCGATAGCGCGGACGGTGGCGAGCGACACGTTTCCTGATGCCTCCAGCACGGCCCGGCCTTTCGCGAGGGCAACTGCGCGGCGCAGAGTCTCCGGGCTCATGTTGTCGAGCAGGATGGTGTCCACGCCGAGTGCGAGAGCTTCTTCCAGCTGCGACAGCGTGTCGACTTCGACCTCAAGCTTCATTGTGTGCGCGATCCCGGGACGCGCACGCCGCACCGCTTCCGTGATCGAGCCCGCCATGGCGATGTGATTGTCTTTGATCAGCACGGCATCCAGCCCGAAGCGGTGATTGAAGCCGCCACCACAGCGGACCGCGTATTTCTCAAGCTGCCGCAGCCCCGGCGTAGTTTTGCGGGTATCGACGATCTTCGCACGCGTGCCTTTCACCGCCTCGACCAGCGCCCGCGTAGCGGTGGCAATGCCCGACAGATGGCCGACGAAATTAAGCGCCACACGCTCCGCCGTGAGGATTGCTCGCGCAGGGCCCTCGATCGTCGCCAACAAGCTATTCTCGGATGCCGTTGAGCCGTCCGGCAATTCACAGCGAAACGAGATGGCGGCATCGGTCAGGCGAAAAGCGCATTCTGCCGCGATCAGCCCGGCAATGGTGCCGGGGCTGCGCGACACCAGACGGGCCGAGATGTTTTGGTCGGCAGGGACGATCAACGCGCTGGTGATATCGCCTGCGCCGATATCCTCGGCCAGCGCCTGACGGATGGTGGACTCGATCAGCAGCGGCGACGGCGGGCGCGTAGAGGGGAGGGCCGCTGTCATGCGTCTGCAGAAACATTCTCTGGCGGTGCAATGTCCCGGACGATCTTGTCGGCCTCCGCCAGCGTCAGCACAGTGCGGGAGAAGCATTTATCCGTTTGGGGATAATCGCTGCGGAAATGTGCGCCGCGGCTCTCGCGGCGCTGTAGCGCTCCGGCCGTCACCATCTTGGCTGCCGCCGTCATGTTGAGCAGCGAGGGCTCGCCGTTGGCGGCACGTTCGACGGCGCGAATGGCGGCGAGGGCATGGCCCATGTCGCGCTCATTCCGCTCGAGACCGAGATGCCCTGTCATGGCTTCGCGCAAACGTTTGGGTGGCGGTGGCACAGCCGCAAAATGAGGCGAGGCGGGAGCGAGGCTTTTTAACTGTTGCGGTCGGTTGGAGCTCCGGACATCGGCTGCCACGCGCGCGCCAAACACCAGCGCTTCGAGCAACGAGTTGGAAGCGAGCCGGTTGGCGCCGTGCAATCCGGTCGAGGCGCATTCACCAACGGCCCAAAGTCCTTGCAACGATGTACGCCCAGCCGCATCGGTTGCGATGCCCCCCATGTGATAATGCGCCGCCGGTGCAACCGGAATCGGCTGCCGGCCCGGATCTATCCCAGCCGACATGCAGGCTGCGTACACGGTCGGGAATTCGGTCGCGAAACGCGTGCCGATCGTGGCCCGACAATCCAGAAAAACCCGGTGACCTTGCCCGATCTCGCGGTAGATTGCGCGGGCCACCACATCGCGCGGCGCGAGTTCGGCATCGGGATGCACCGAGGGCATGAAACGCCGCCCGGTGTCGTCGACTAGCACCGCACCCTCCCCACGCAGCGCTTCAGTGGCCAGTGGCGCTGGGTCGCGCCCGATCGCTATGGCAGTCGGATGAAATTGCACGAACTCGGCATCGGCAATCGCCGCACCGGCACGCGCTGCTATTCCCAACCCGTCACCGCGCGATTCCATCGGGTTGGTCGTGACAGCGTAAAGCGCGCCAATACCGCCGGCAGCAAAAATAACTTCATGGCTGCGAAACAGCATGAGCCTGGTATCGCTGCCCATGCCGCTGCGGGCGAAAACGCCGGCAACACGGCCATTTTCCACCGCGAGTTCCAAGGCGTGAAACCCTTCGAACAATGTGACGGATGGCGTCGCCAGCGCCCGTTCGGCAAGCACGCGCGAGACTTCCGCACCTGCGCGATCGCCGCTCACATGGACAATGCGCGCAGCGGAATGAGCGGCTTCGCGCCCCAATGCGAGCGAACCGTCCGGCGCGCGGTCGAACGCCGCGCCATAGGCGATCAGATCGTCGATGCGTGCCGCTGCCTCGCGCGTGACCAACTCGACGATCACCGGATCGCAGGCCCCGGCGCCCGCCCTGATGGTATCCGCCGCGTGCGCTTGCCAGCTGTCGCCACTGCCTAGCGCTGCGGCGATGCCACCTTGGGCCCAGACGCTGGAGCCGGACGCGCCGGGCCGGGCACCGGCAATCACGGTGGCGGGGTAGGGCGAGAGCTTCAGCGCCGTGAAAAGACCGGCCAGGCCTGCGCCCAGGATGAGTGCGCCGTTGCACTCGATGATATTGTCTGCGCGCATTTCAGGCGGCGGCGCGCTGCGGACTCGTCTTCACCGCCAGCATGCGTTCGACTGCCGCCCGCGCGCGTACCGCGATGGCCGGCTCGACCGTGACTTCATGCGTCATGGTCTGAAGCGAGTTCAAGATCTTCGGCAGGCTGATGCGTTTCATATGCGGGCAAAGGTTGCATGGACGAACGAATTCGACGTCCGGAAATTCCACGGCCACGTTGTCGCTCATCGAGCACTCCGTGACCATCACCACCCGCGCGGGGCGCTGCTTGCCAACGTAATTGATCATGGCTGAGGTCGAGCCTGCGAAATCCGCTTCCGATACCACCGCCGGCGGGCATTCGGGATGCGCCAGCACGACGACTCCGGGATTGGCCTCGCGGTAGCCGCGAATATCGGACGCCGAGAAGCGCTCATGGACTTCGCAGCGCCCTTTCCAGGCGATGATCCTGACCGGCGTCTGCTTCGCCACGTTGGCTGCCAGATATTCGTCCGGTGTCATGATGACGGCGTCAACGCCGCGATCGCGCGCGATGTCTTCCACGACGGCCACGGCGTCCGACGAGGTGCAGCAGACGTCGCTCTCTGCCTTCACTTCGGCCGAGGTGTTCACATAGGTGACCACAGGTAAGCCGGGATATTTCTGCTTGAGAAGACGCACATCGGCGCCGGTGATGGAGGCGGCGAGGGAGCAGCCGGCGCGCAAATCCGGGATCAGCACCGTCTTTTCCGGAGAAAGGATCTTCGAGGTTTCCGCCATGAAGTGCACGCCGGCCTGTACGATGACCTTGGCGTCGGTTCGCGCCGCCTCGCGCGCCAGTTGCAGCGAATCGCCCGCAAAATCGGCGACGCAATGGAAAATCTCCGGCGTCATGTAATTGTGGCCGAGGATGACGGCATTCTTCTGCCGCTTCAGCCGATTGATCGCGTCGACATAAGGCGCATGAACCGCCCACTCGATTTCCGGCACGACCTGCGACACCCGCGCGTACAGTCCTTCCGTGGCGCGCGCGACTGACGGCGTGAATGGCAGAATCGTCGAAGCCGAGGTTGCGGTTTCCATAGCGAGCCCCATTATGCTCAAATTGAGTATTTATATGGTCCCGAAATACCGGCCTTCAAGGGCCGGCCGCCCGATGCTAGGCATGAGCATCTTCCTGTCAACCCCGGGAGAGGCCGCGCCGATGGCCCGCGAAGCTCTGCCAGGCTGCCTGTAGCGGCCCGGCGGCTCTATACTGGCCCGCGCTGGAGACGGAGGTTTGCCATGACGAGCAGGTGTTGGAGGCATGTGCTCTGCGGCTCTGCCGCGATGGTTGCCCTGTGCGTTGGGGCGCGGGCGGATGTGGCGATTTCAAACAAGGCCACGAGCAACATGAGCTGCGATAGCGGCGTGTGTACCGCGACGGCGAAGCAGGCGGTGCTGAACGTCGGCGAGCTGCAGACGATGCTCGGCAGCGGCGACTTAAAGGTGAGGAGTAGCAGCGTCGCCAAGGATATCTCCATCGATCAGCAGTTCTCCTGGACCAGCGCCAGCCGCCTGACCCTCGATGCGCAGCAATCAGTGATCGTCAACAAGCAAGTCACGGTCACGGGGAAAGGCAGCCTCACCGTTACGACGAATGACGTCGGCAACAACGGCAAAAGCAACAAGAAGAACGGCGGCGAGTTTATCGTCGCATCGAGAGGCAGCGTGCAGTTCTGGGATTTGGCGAGCAATCTCATAATTGACGGCAACAGCTACGCGCTGGTGGCGGACCTGCAAACGCTCGCTACTGGCATTGCTGCCAATCGGTTGGGTTTCTTTGCTCTGGCGATACCGTACGACGCTTCCATCGACGGAACGTATACGGTTGCCCCCATAACCACTGGCTTTAGGGGGGCGTTTGAGGGACTCGGAAATGAGATTTCCAATCTGTCCTTCAACATGTCGGGCGCCAATCGCTACGGATTGTTCGCCTACGTTCATAAAAGTGGAAGGGTTCGTAACACGCGAGTGCACCACGCCAAGTTCGCAGGACTAGGTCTTGGAGCAGGCGGCATCGTTTCTAACAATGAGGGTGCCATCGCTTACTCAAGTGCTTCGGCTGAGTACGAAACTCACGGATGCGCTGGGGGACTTGTTTGCCAAAACGAAGGCTCCATCGTTTCGTCCCACGCAGTCGCCAGAATTCACGCTCTAAGTACCAACAACGTCGGTGCGGGCGGGCTCGCGGGATACAATAGCGGGACCATTTCAGGATCTTATGCTGAAGGTTCGATCGCGGTCCGAAAAAGTTCAGAAGCAAATGTTGGAGGACTGGTCAGCGAAAATGCCGGCGTCATAAGCAACAGCTATTCATTGGTTGCTATTGCCGACGGCCGATTGAATTGCTGTTCCAGCAACTTTGGCGGCCTAGTTGGGTTGAACCTATCCGGCGCGAGAATATCTTCGTCTTATTCAGGGGGTGTGTTCAAGCTGAAAAACAACGAAACGGTGTCGGGCGGCCTGATCGGTTTCGATTCCTCGACGCCGGGGGACATTGAATCATCGTACTGGGATATTGACGTGGGTGTCAGCGATCCCAGCCAGGGTGCAGGCAACATTCTGAACGATCCCGGCATCACTGGCCTCACCACAAAACAATTTCAAAAAAAGTTGCCGAACGGTTTCGATCCCGCAATCTGGGGGCAGGCCCCGAACATCAATAACGGCTATCCGTACCTGCTCGCCAACCCGCCGCGATAATCTGCGCAAAGGTCCGTCTGAATCCGGCTGAATCCGGTGACAGTAAATCCATTTCTGAAATTCGCCGCCTCGCTTCTCGCAATTGACCGATTGGACCAGTAGCAAGATGCTGCGAAACCGGTCGGACCCCGCGGGATAAATTTATTTCATTACCATTCATCTACCATGGCGCTATCGGTGCTATATTGAGCGCATGAAGCGGGCTCATGAACTCTTTCCGTCATGTCCGGGCCTGAACCGGCCATCCATCGCGCGAGCGTCGGCGAGCGATGGAGTCATCTCGGCGCGTAGGTGCGCCGGATGGATGGCCGCCTCGGTGGGCGGCCATGACGATGCGGAGACGAGAAACAGTGCACAAAAATGCACGGGGCCGGTACTTCAAATGCGTGTTGCCTCGCGAACCGCAACATCTGATGCGCTGGTAGATGCGAGCACAGGCGGTGGGGGACCCCCTCCCCATTTTTCGCCGAACAAAACAAACAATTCGGCTGCCGTTTCGCGAACACGCTCTCGCGTGCTTGGCCGACTGGGAGGGGGTCCGCAGTCACGGTGAAAACAAAGATCAATATGCTGCGCCTTTGGCGAGGCCGGCCCTACATCTTGATCGACCTCAGATTCCGGTGCGCCGCGTCCCAAGCCGCATTCCCGGCGTGTGCCGCTCTCCCAGTACCTCGCGGCGGAAACGAAAGAGCTCGGCCGGGCGTCCCCGGGCCATTCGCGCGAACCTGCCGGTTCGCTCCACGAGGCCTTGCTCCTCAACCAGGCGCCGGAAATTCTGCTTGTGCAGGCGAACGCCGGAAATGGCTTCCACCGCGCGCTGCAACTCGAGCAGGGTGAATGCCGGCGGCATCAGTTCGAAAACGATGGGCCGGTATTTCATCTTGCCGCGCAACCGGGCGATGGCGGTTGCGAGGATGCGGCGGTGGTCGAACTGCATCGCCTGGCCAAGCGGCGGCTGCGGAAGGGAGCCGGGGTCGGTCAGTCGTCCATCGTGGCGGGCTTCCTCGACCAGTCCGGCCTCATAGAGAAGCTCGTAACGCTCCAGCACGCGCTCTTCGTCCCACGGCAGCCCGTCTGCAGCGAAGCACATCCTTGTCCGGGCGTTCCTCCGCTCCCTTTCGTGGCGGTCAGGGCTTACGCGAACGAAGCGCTTCAACAGGGGTAGTATCGTGCGGCCGACAATCGCGGGTTTCTCATCGCGCCAATCCTCCCAGGGGAAGTAGCGATACCATTGGCCCCAGGCGGAGTTTGGCGCCTCCAAGCTATCCGTGGCGCGGATCAGCGCGAGATAGCCGACCGAAACAATGCGCGCGTCTTCGCCCGCCTCAATCCGGTGTCTCCCGCGATCGCCAAAGGTGTAAAGCTGCTCGGCGTAGTCGAAAGCGAGATATGTCTGGTCCTTCACCCAGCTGCGAAGGCCGCTTTCGAGCGTGCGATGGCGAAGCGGATCGAAGGGTCCGAAGGGCAGCGCGTCACGCTCGCCGCGGCGCCGCACGACAAGCACCTGCGGCCGCTCATCTGCGATCGACACGATTGCGGCCGAGAGGCCGATCTCGACCGCATTCTGCCGCCCGCCCGGAGCAGGGCGTTCGCTGCTCCAGGCAGCTCGTTTCGAGCGGCTGTCCGTCACGCCGCAGGTTCGTCGATTTCGAGCGGCAGTTCGACGCAGAAACCTTCCGGCACAATTTTGCCGCGTCCGATCGACTCGACGGCCGCTATCATCCGGCCTTCGCGCGCCAGTTCCGCATCCGCAAGCCGCACGATCAGGGGATTGGGAAAAGCGTGCGGGGCCCGCTCGCGGATAGTAAGCGCTATCCGATCTTCCGATCCCGGCCCCAGCCGCTCGCAGAGGAGCGTGTACGCGGCGGCCATGGAACGGCTGATACCCGCCCAGCAGTGAACGATCATCGGCGCGTCTCTCGTCCAGCCGCGCCCGAATTCAATCAACCGATGCACATGTTCGGCGCACGGCGCGGCATCGCTTGTCCATTCGTCCGAAACATCGTGCAGACCAAGCCGCAGATGCCGTTCAGGGGGGAACCCATGTGGCGTCGCTATCATGTGCTCAGGCGAAAGCAGGGTCACAATGTGCGACGGCTGGTACCGCGCGATCGCGCTTTCCAACGCGGAAAGCGGCGTGACAACGATCATCGGCATCCAACATCCTCCTTGGACGTGGCTAGCCGAAATTGCGGGCGGAATGAAGCCAAATCAGACGGTGAGTTGCTTGAAGCGGGCAAGAAATAGAGCTTGCGCATCTGCCACCCGCAGATTTGTCAGTTCCGGAGCGCGGAGACCCTTGGGCGGTGTTCCAAAGTACCGCTTGGCTTCGGAGGCATTGAAGCCCGCAAGCTTGACCGCTTCGAAATAGGCCGAAATTCTGTCGGCGCGCTTAATGAGCGCGGCGAGATCTTGCTCCAATAACGGCGGAAGACCGAAACGGATATGGATGGCGGCAAGCAGCCGCCGCTCAAGATCCTTATAGTCGAGTCCAACGGCGGCCTTGAACGGACTGATCAGATCGCCAATTACGTATTCGGGCGCATCATGCAGCAACGCGGCCAGCCGCGCCTTCCGGGAGAGCCGCGGCGCCAGGACCGCAGCAAGTCGTTCGACCACAACGCAGTGCTGCGCCACGGAAAATGCGTGCATGCCCAGCGTCTGTCCGTTCCACCGCGCCACGCGCGCGAGACCATGCGCGATGTCCTCGATCTCGATGTCGAGAGGCGAGGGGTCGAGCAGGTCGAGGCGGCGGCCGCTCAACATTCTCTGCCAGGCCCGGCGGGGTCTTTCACGTACCGCGGGCATGATCGTCCCTAGATCGAAAGCGGCACGCCGGCGATGTTAGAAGAACCAGAATCGGAAACATACCGCTATCAAGACCACGGCAAGCGCCACCCGTACCGCGGTGTCTGACGCTCGCGCGGATACCATGCTCATCACGATGATGGCCGGTATCGAGCCGACCAGCAACGAGGTGAGAATATGAAAATCGATGGAACCGAGGAACGAGTGTCCCAGTCCCGCGATCAAAGTGAGAGGCACCGCATGCGCGATATCGGACCCGACGATCCGTCGCGCCTCCATCTTCGGATAGAGCATGACCAGCGCCACGACTCCAATGGCTCCGGCTCCAACGGAAGACAGAGTGACAAGCACGCCGAGAACGACACCCGTGATCACAGTAAGCCGGAAAACGAGTGGCGCCGGCAGCTCGCCGATTCTGTTGTCGTACCAGCGCATGATCTGTTTGCGGAAAAGAAGCGATGCGGCGGTAAAGAGAATGGCGAGGCCCAGCACTTTGGTGATGAGGGACTTCGTCGTCGCGCTGTCCACTTTGAGGTAATAAAGCAGCAGCACGGTTGCCGCGGTCGCTGGAAGACTCCCTAGCGCAAGCCGGCCGACCACCCGCCAATCGATCGTCTTGTTGTAGCCGTGAACGATCGAGCCGCTGGCTTTCGTTATCGACGCATAGAGCAGATCGGTGCCTACCGCAGTTGCCGGATGGACGTTGAAAAGCAGGATAAGCAATGGCGTCATCAGAGAGCCGCCGCCGACCCCTGTCATCCCGACAAGTCCGCCGACCAGCACACCAGAAAGCACGTAAAGAGGGTCGAGCGACTCAAAAAAGCTCATCATGGTTCGATCTCTGTCGTGAAGGCCGTAGCGCCAGGAAGAAGGGCTTCGGCTAAGTGGCACTGCCCCATGCAGGCGCCCCAATTAGCACGGCGGAAGGCGCTCTGCCACCGGCCCCGCAGTGTCAGCCGAGCTTCCGAAGCACGATGCTGCCGGCCGTATAACCGGCGCCGAATGAACACAGGTGACCGAGATCGCCGGGCGCCAGGTCGGCGCTGAATTTGTGGAAAGTGATCATCGAGCCCGCTGAACTTGTATTGGCATATTCCTGCAGGACGTTCGGCGCTTCATCGGGGCGCGGATCGCGGCCGAGCACTTTGCGCGCAATCAGATCGTTCATGTTAATGTTGGCCTGGTGCAGCCAGAGGCGCTTGAGTTGCTGTGGCGGAATTTGCAGGTCCGAAAGATGGCCCAGCATGAATCCGGCCACCATGGGGACGACTTCCTTGAAGACCTTGCGGCCTTTTTGCGTAATCAGCTTGTCCGAAGAACCCATCGTCTCCGGGGTAAAGCGGTTTAACGGCCCAAAATTGTTGCGGATATTGTTCGAATAGACAGACTTTAGCCTTGTTCCGATAATTTCCCAGGAATTTGCGCCGTCGGTGCTTTCGGCGGGCTCGACCACGCATGCAGACGCGGCGTCGCCGAAAATGAAGTGCGTTTCCCGGTCCCGCAGATTGAGATGACTCGTGCATATTTCCGGATTGATGCAAAGAATGGCGCGAACATCGCCGCGTGTAATCAGCCCTGCTGCCGTTTGGACACCGAACGTGGCGGATGAACAGCCGGCCAGCATATCGAATCCGAACCCCTCGATGCCGAGGGCCTGTTGAACCTCGATAGCGATCTGCGGGTACGGCCGCTGCAGGATCGAGGCCGAGACAATCACGGCATCGATATCGCGAGGCGTGCGATTGGCGGCGGCGAGGGCCTGGCGGCCCGCGGCCACCGCAATTTCCGCCGATAACGATAAGGCCTCGTTGGGACGCTCGGGAACGCGTGGACACATCACTTCGGGATCGAGCATGCCTTCGCGCGCGACCACATGCCGGCTTCGGATACCCGAGGCTTTCACGATGAATTCGTCGCTAGAACGAAGAAGAGGCTGCACCGCTCCCGCCACGATGGCTTCATGGTGTGCGGCGTTATATCTCTTTACGTACTCATTGTACGCGGTCACCAACTCTGCGTTGCTGATGGTGCCTGGCGGCGTGTAAAGGCCGGTGCCGGTAATGGCTATTCTGACCACGCATTAATCCTTCGATCCCCGAGGTTTAGGCTGTCTGAGCGAGTTATTAAAGGCAAGCGGTCGGCCCACCCGTATTCACAATATCGAACCTAATGCGAAATTGCCCCTAGAAGCGTGAGATCAGCGAATCCATATTTGGGCGAGCTCGCTCGGCCAAGGGAACGGCAGGATGGCCGATATAAATAAATCCGGCAATGCGCTCGCCACTCTGAAGTCCAAGTCCTGCCCGTACAGCGGGATGGAAAGCATACCACTCGGTAATCCAGTTCGCCACGAAGCCCTGGGCGTGAGCGGCGAGCAGGATGCTCATGCAGCACGCACCGGCGGATAGCATCTGCTCCCACTCCGGTATGGCAATTCCTTCCCGCACCCGGCTGACAACGCCGACGATGAACGGCGCACGCAAAAAGCGATTCCGTTCAAGGGCAAGTCTCTCGGGATTGGCATCAGCTTCGGACTGGGAAACGACCGACGCCAGCAGCTCGCCCATCCGCGCGCGCCCTTCGTCCTCGAACAAGATAAATCGCCAGGGCGCCAATTTCCCGTGGTCGGGCACTCGTGTGCCGCAGGCAAGAATTTGACGAATCTGGTCCTGCGTAGGGCCGGGGCCGGTCATCGATTTTGCCGATCCCGAACGCCGGGACAGAAGTAGGTCCAAACAGACTGGTGCCGGCCTGTTGAGGTCTTCCGCAGGATTTTGAGGTGTCAGGTTATCCATCGTGCTGAATTTTGACCGATATCGCTTCGGGGCTATCTATGCCGTCGAGCAAAAAAAGGGTATCCATCGCCAACGATTTCCACCGCCCATTTCCGTTGTTTCTGGTAAGGTTCCGCTATGACGGTTGTTGCCGAGAGACTCGATTCCTGTGACCCCGTATGGTCGGCGCTCAAGGCGCAGGCGCAGGAACTTGCCCGCGCCGAGCCTTCGCTTGCCAGCTTTGCGCATGCGACCATTTTGAAACATGACCGCTTGGAAGATGCGCTCTCCTACCACCTCGCGAAAAAGGTAGGAGATGAGGATTTCATCCCGATGCTGGCACGCGAGATCTTTTACGACGCGTTGGCGGCCGATCCGGGAATTGGAGACGCCGCGCGGGCGGACCTGTCGGCTATTTTCGAACGCGATCCCGCTTGCCATTCCTATGTGCAGGCCTTCCTCTTCTTCAAAGGATTTCACGCGCTGCAATGCTATCGCATTGCTCACTCGTTGTGGCGGGCAAACCGGAGCTGGTTGGCTTACCTGGTCCAGAGCCGGATGTCCGAATTATTCGGCGTTGACATCCATCCCGCGGCAACCCTCGGTCGCGGAATCCTCATGGATCACGCTACAGGTATCGTGATCGGCGAGACCGCGGTGGTCGAAGACGATGTCTCGCTGTTGCACGGGGTTACCTTGGGCGGGACAGGCAAGGAAACGGGTGACAGGCATCCCAAAATCCGGCGGGGCGTGTTGCTGTCTGTTGGGGCAAAGGTTCTGGGGAACATAGAGGTCGGTGAGTACGCCCGCGTTGGAGCTGGCAGCCTTGTGCTCAAGCCGGTTCCGGCGCATTGCACTGTTGCGGGAATACCTGCGAAAATTATCGGGCGAGCGGACTCCGATCGGCCCTCGCACGACATGAAGCAGGCCTTGGACGGCTTGGACTTCCAAATCTGATTTGAGCTGCAGACTTGATTATTGGGGGTCGCCGTGGCAGTGCGGCCCGGATCCAAGGGAGAGCTTGCCGTGACGCGCAGCGAGGTTTGGCGGCTTGAAAAGTACCTTCGCAATCTATTCCGGCTAGATACCATCACCGTCCTTGAGCGGCCGAACCAGACGGACTCGCTGGAAGTCCACGTCGCTGGCGAGTTCATCGGCATCATTTTCAAGGACGAAGAGGACGGCGACATCTCGTATGCGTTTCAGATGGCCATCCTGGAGATGGATTTGCCGCCCGCTCCTTCCAGTCGCGCCGGTTAGGTTTTCTCAAGTTTTGCGCATGAACGAGTGCACGAGCATCTCCACCCCGCTGGAGATTTCGCGCCATCGCGCAAGTTGGGACCGTTTGAATCGGTAACTCAGGTAAACATGTCCGGCCAACCGCGTATCCCGCAAGCAGTTCGGGCTGATGAGATCGGCTGTTAAGCGCTCACACCGAAGGGCGACTAGCCCCGTACCAAAACGCCCAACGAAAAGATCTTCGCCGCGATAACCGGAATTGTCCTTGAAGATGTATTGTCGTAGCCCAAACGGCGACTGTTGTCCTCGGGCGTCTTTCACATAGCCGAGATATATCCGCCGCAGCCGGTCAGTTTCACTGAGCTTCGTCTGTTCCTCATGAAGCAAGATGTAGATGATGGGAGAATCCGCCGCGTTGCCTAGAAAAGTTGCCGCCTCGGCATCGCTGTACCCACGGAAATCCGGAATTGCCGCAAAGAGCGGAACCTCCCGAAGGGCGCCGCCCCGGCGCGCGCCTCGTTGCCGGATGTAGTTTGCCGGGATTCGGAAATGGAGATCGTCCAAAGACACCTGTATGGGATCGGTCGCCTGGGTTGGTGACGCCCGGCCTTGAATCAAGGCGGTTGGCCGAGGGGCCAGATAGTAAACTAGCACGAGGCCCGAAAGCAGGACCGTGACGCCGAGCACAATGAGCGGAATTAGCCATCCGGGCCGCCCGCTGATGGCCTGATTTGTTTCACGCGCCGCATCTCTGGGAATCATGGCAGCTTAGCGGCTCCAGACGGCCAAAGTGCTATCACCCATGCCAAAACGAAACACCTAAGCCGCGCGAGCGTTAAAATTCAGGCACGCAGACTGCAAGGTGCACGTCGCGAGGCATCCCATGTTCCATGATGTAGCCGTCCTGTTGTTCGCGATCACGGCTGGCCTTACGGCTTCCGGAATTACCGCGAATGGATATCGCCTGGCCGAAAGTGCCCTAAAAGCCAAGCCGAGCAGCACCGTTTATCACATCAGCATGGTCGTGGCAGGACCAAGCGTGCTGTTGGAAAATGCGGCCAAGGCTTGGAAGGAAAAAAGTTGCAGCTGGATCGCCTTCTGGCTTGCCGCGGCTGTGGCGGCTTATTGGAGCCTCGCTATAGGCCTTCTCATTGTGGAAGTGGCGTTGGCCGTTTAAAGGACGGTCAACATGCTTCCCACCAATGGATGGCGAACGATGTCAGTTTCGCCGAGGCGCACGACACAAATCTCGGATATCCTCTCCAGCCTTGCGGCGATGTCACCCAATCCGGAAAGTCCGCTTAAGAGGTCAGTCTGGTCTGGGTCGCCAGTCAACACCATGGTGGAGCGCCAACCAAGTCGCGTAAGCAGCATCTTCAGCTGGCCATAGGTGCAGTTCTGCGCCTCATCGATGACGACGAAACAGTCGTTCAGCGTGCGCCCGCGCATATAGGCAACGGGCGCCACTTCAATGGCTCCGTCCGTCAGCAGGGCCTTCAAACGTTTGCTTCCCAGCCGCTCCGTCAGGGCGTCGTACAAGGGGCGCAGATAGGGTGCGAGCTTTTCCTGCAGATCGCCGGGCAGAAAGCCGAGGGTTTCTCCAGCTTCCACGGCGGGCCGTGACAACACGATACGTGAGGCGCGTCCCTGTTCCAGTGCTTCGACAGCCTTGGCGATCGCCAGGTAGGTCTTGCCGGTTCCGGCCGGGCCCAACGCGATGACAACGGAGCGCTCGTCGATGGCATCGAGCAAACGTTGCTGCAGCGGGCTCATCGCCCGCACATTCTTCACATATTTTCGATCGCGGGCTTCTTCATCGAGCGGCGACCATCTGGCCGGGGGAAACAACGGGTGGATGTTGGCGGAATCCGCTTCTTGGTACTCGCGCGTTTTGTAACGCGCGGATCGCTTGGCCATGGATACTCCGTATCCGGGTGATGAGAATGAAAGAAGATGGCGGAGAAACGCAGCGGTCCCAGCGGCCGGTCCCAGAACGCAATTGGCACGCAGGATCGCAAATTCACGGCTCCCACTTCGCTCGCGACTCGCTCGAGCTGGAATCAGCCTACCGTGTTCTCGGCAATTGGAAACAGGAATTAGCGGCCTTGAGAATTGTCACAAAACTGTCGAGTGAAACTCACACCAAGAGCCCGCCTAAGCTGCAGAGCGGTGCGGATGCTTTGTCCAAATTCGGCGCACGCGGGTCTCAGTTTCCATCCCCAGATTGGACCAGGTCAGCTTGTCGTGTGTTGCGTCGACAACCAGGAGCGTGTCGAGTTTGCCTAATTTCTGGATCAGGAGATTCTTCACGGCGCTGACCGACATCTCGGATGCGAGAACCCACGCTTGGGGCATCACTGCGTAGGCCGGCCCGATGCGGAGGATTTCTTCCTCCAATGCGGTAATCGATCCGGATTTCAAATCGGCCACAATCAGGAAATGCGCGGGCTCACCGTTCGGGTCAGGTTCGCTATGACCAAAAGGGCGCGGCCCATCCCCCAAGCGCACGGTGGAGGTTGGGGCCGGGCGGAAAAGGAAGGCCAGATCGGGATCCTGGGAGGCTGGAACGAACCGGCCGTCTTCCGGGTGGGCGACCAGAGACCCTGCGGTCAGCCGTCCCTCGAAGGCAAAAGCGTGCATTTGCGTCGCTGGATAGGGGCCATAGGTACGGCCGCCGACGCTGATGATCCACTCCGACATCGATTTGATTCCGCCAATTTGCCCCAAGCTAGTACGAAAACGTTACCCAAGCCTTGCCCGGCAATAGGCCCTGGCCCGGAAGCCCGGGCTTGGCGCGGGGAGGGCGGGGCGGTATGTCCTGCCGCCCCCCTTGCACGGTCGCCCCATGAAGCCACGATTTCTCGTAATATTGGCGCTCGGCTTGCCCATCGCGCTTGGCGGATGCGGCAAGCTGGTTCAATCCCTGCCGGCGCACGCTGACCCATCTGGCGTTGCGGTGGCGAAGGCCGTCCCTCTGGCGCAGCTACCTCGGACGGTTAAGCCATTGCACTATCGGGTGGCGCTCACGGTCGATCCGGGCAAGGACAGATTTACGGGGCACACCGAAATCGATGTCGAAATTCACGCTCGGCAAACCTCTTTTTTTATTCATGGATTGGAGCTGCATATCGCACGCGCGGAAGCGCGAACTGCTGCAGGCCGTTCGATTTCAGCGCAATACAAGCAGGTTGATGACTCCGGCGTGGCCACACTGAAATTCGCGGAGCCGCTGCCGGCAGGAGGCGCCACGCTTGTTTTTGACTACGACGCGCCGTTCAACACCTCTCTGGCCGGCATCTACAGAGTCGATCACCAGGGTGAAAGCTATGCCTTTACCCAGTTCGAGAACACCGATGCGCGGCGCGCGTTTCCGTCTTTCGACGAGCCCGGGTTCAAAACACCGTTCGATCTAACGATCACGGCGCCTTCCGCGGACACCGTCGTCGCCAACACGGCCGAAGTCAGCAAGACTCCCGCCGGCGGAATGACGAAATGGACGTTTGAAACGACGAAGCCCTTGCCGACCTATCTGGTTGCGCTGGCGGTGGGTCCGTTGGATGTCGTCGACGCGGGAGTGGTGCCGCCCAATCGCTATCGATCATACCCGTTGCCGTTGCGGGGGATCGCCGCCAAGGGAATGGGGCCGAAACTGCATTACGCGCTGTCCTTGACGCCCGCGATCGTGACCGCGCTTGAAGAGTATTACGGCATCGGATTTCCATTTCAGAAACTCGACACGCTTGCCGTGCCGGATTTCGCCGCCGGCGCCATGGAGAATTCGGGCGCGATTACCTATCGCGAGCAGCTATTGCTGATGAATGACGATGCGCCGTTGGACCAGAAGCGCTCCAGCCTCACTGTACAGGCGCACGAAATTGCGCATCAGTGGTTTGGGGATCTGGTAACTCCACGCTGGTGGGACGACATCTGGCTGAATGAATCGTTTGCGACCTGGATGGAATACAAGATCGCGCAGAAGGTGCGACCGGACCAGGAATTCCAGCGCTCGACCTTGAGCAACAGCTTGAATGTGATGCGGCTGGATGAGCTGCCTTCCGCCCGGCAGATCCACAACCCCGTAAACAATCCTGACGATATCGATAACGCCTTCGATGACATCACCTATAGCAAAGGCGGCGCCGTGCTCTCCATGTTCGAAAGTTATGTAGGGGAGGAGGCATTCCGGCAGGGCATTCATGCCTATCTCACCAAATTCAGTTACCGCAACGCGTCCGCTCAGGATTTCATTGGAGCCATTGCGCAAACTGCCGGCCGTCCGGAGATCATTCAATCATTTCGCGAATTCATTGATCAGCCACATGTGCCATCGATGGGTACATCGCTCGCCTGCTCGGCGGGAAAGGGCTCGGCACGCGTGACGGAAACGATGTACCGTCCGATTGGCATCGAAATGCAGGAACGGCGCTGGCATGTGCCAATGTGCCTGGCCGCGGAGAAGCAACATCGCGTCTGCCAATTGGTGCCGCCATCGGGAGCAGATGTGCCGTTGGGGGGTATGTGTCCAAAGACGGTTTTCCCCAATGTGGAAGGGGCCGGATACTACCGCTTCAGCATGGATGAGGATCATTGGCGCGCGCTGGTTGCGACCGCATCGTCGTTGTCCGCGGCCGAGCAGTTCACGCTTTTCCACAATCTCACCGCGGCATTACGAGCGGGTCACGCCACAGCCAACGACTTCCTGGCGCTCATTCGAGCGCTTGCGCCATCCGCGACTTGGGACACGGTCGATGCCATTCGGGACGTTGCGCATGAGACGCGGGTCACCGGAGCCATCGCACCTCATGACCTGACAATATGGCGAGCACATCTGATCCGAGAATTCGGACCGCGCCTGCAGTCTGTCGGATTGGCGGCGAGGGCTGGCGAACGGCCGGCTGATGCAATGCTGCGCCAGTCTCTTGTCGAGCTCTTGGTCGAGGAAGCGCGAGACCAGTCGTTGATTGCGCGGCTTGCCAAAGCCTCCGAGGTCTATCTTGCCTCCAATCGTATAGATCGCGATGGCCTGCCGGCGGAGTTGATGCGGGAGGCGCTGCGGGCCGGGGTCATGTCGAGCGGCGCACGATTTTCGGATCGCCTCGTTGAGGCGGTCAAGCATTCCGACGATGCGTATTTTACCCAGAGCGCGATTTATGCGATTGCAGGGTCGGAAGACGAGACCAACCTCAACAAGCTGCTGGCGTTGGCGCTGACGCCAACCATTCGTACCGGCGATTTGCGCTACGTTCGAGATTATTTCAGCGAGGAGATGCCGGCTCGCTCGGTACTTTGGACCTGGTTCAAGGGGAATTTTGCCGCGATCGAAAATCGGCTGTCCCGCTACGGGATGGGGGGTATGCCCGAAATTCAGGCCTACGCCTGCGATGCTGCCGACAAAACGGATTTGCAGACTTTCCTCGGTCCGAAGGCCTCCGAGCTCGTCGGCATGCCGCGTACGCTGCGGCAGGTGCGCGAGAAGATCGAACGCTGCATCGCCTTCAAAACAGCCAAGGGCGCAGAAATATCCGCCGCGTTCGGTGCGCGCTAGCACGCACGGAGGTTGGCCCGTTGCCAAAACAGGATGAACGTCCAGTCAGCATCGCGGTCGGCGATGAGCAAGTATCGGGCTTGCTGATTGCGCCACCGGGCGCCCGCGCCTGTTGTGTGCTCGCGCACGGCGCCGGCGTGGGGATGCGGCACAAATTCATGGCAGCGGCCGCAAACGGACTCGCCGAGCGGGACATAGCCTCGCTACGCTACCAATTTCCGTACATGGAACGAGGGAGCAGGCGTCCTGATTCGCCCAAAGTGGCGCAATCGGCAGTACGCGGAGCCGTGGCGGAGGCGGCCAGATTGCTGCCGGGTATTGCGCTTGTCGCCGGCGGCAAATCGTACGGCGCGCGTATGACCTCGCAGGCGCAAGCCGACGAACCGCTGCCCGGGGTACTCGGTCTGGCATTCATGGGTTTTCCGCTTCACCCGCCGGGACAGCTCTCCGACCAACGCGCCGAACACCTTGAACGCGTACAGATTCCGATGCTGTTCCTGCAAGGCACGCGCGATGAGTTCGCAGACATGGCCCTGCTGCAGCCGCTTGTCGCTCGGTTGGGAAAGAAGGCCACGCTACGCCTCTTCACCGATGCCGATCATTCGTTCCATGTCCCGGCCCGGTCCGGCAGCAACGACGCGGCGGTGATGAGCGAGATGCTGGATGATCTAGCAAGTTGGGCGAAGGCATTGTGATCTCGGTCCTCACCAGAAACAGTTATGCTCGTCTCGGACGAACCCGGTGTCGCCGTGCCAGGCTTTTGCCGCGATTGCCTGCGAAGTTTTGACAAGCCTCTTTCGCGTTGCGCGCGTTGCGGCAAGCGGCGATTGCTTGTCCATCCCGAACTCAACACGCTTTCGATCGCCCATCTCGACTGTGATGCGTTCTACGCGGCCGTGGAAAAGCATGACGATCCATCGCTGGCCGCCAAACCGGTCATCGTTGGAGGCGGCAGGCGCGGCGTGGTCCTGACCGCCTGCTACGTCGCCCGGACGTTCGGCGTGCGCTCGGCGATGCCGATGTTTCAGGCGTTGCAGCTTTGCCCGAACCCCGCAATCGTCAAGCCGCGCATGGCGAGATATCTGGAAGTGTCCCGGAGCGTGCGCGCGCTGATGCGCGAGTTGACGCCGCTGGTCGAACCACTGTCGTTGGACGAAGCCTATCTCGATCTTTCGGGCACGGAACTGCTGCATGGCACGCCGCCGGCCGCGACCCTCGCTGCCCTCGCGCTGCGTATCGAGCGCAAGACGGGCATCACAGTGTCGATCGGGCTCAGCTTCAACAAGTTCCTCGCCAAGCTGGCATCCGATCTGGACAAGCCGCGAGGCTTCGCCGTGATCGGACAGGCAGAAGCCAAGACGTTCTTGCGCGACAAGCCCGTCTCACTGATGCGGGGAGCAGGCCCGGCTTTGCAGGCGCAGCTCGCGCGGGACGGCCTCACGCGCATCGGACAGTTGCAGGATGCGTCGGCCGCCGATTTGGCCAAGCGATATGGTGGCACGGGCTTGTGGCTGCACACGCTTGCGAATGCCGAAGACACTCGTGGGGTCGATCCAACCGGCGAAACGAAAAGCATCTCGTCCGAAACGACTTTCGACGCCGATGTTAAAGCACTGAGCGAACTGGAAGCCATTCTTTGGCGGCAATGCGAACGGGTAGGAACGCGTGCCAAGGCTTGCGGATTGGGCGGACGCACCGTGGTGCTAAAGCTCAAAACGACACGATTTCGTGTCCGCACTCGCAGCGTGTCGCTTGATGCCCCAACGCAACTTGCGGACCGCATCTTCCGGGCGGCGCGGGATTTGCTTCGCCGCGAAGCCGACGGGACGCCGTTCCGCCTGCTGGGAGTGGGGCTCCACAACATCTGCTCAGAGGCGCATTGCGATCCGCCCGACCTTGTCGATGCAAGCTCGCGCAAGCGTGCCTCGGCCGAGTACGCGATGGACAGCGTGCGGGCCCGGTTCGGGGAAGCCGCCGTCGGCAAGGGCCGCGGCTTGCGCGTCCGAAAGAGGGCTGAGGTGTAATCAGGCCGCGTCGTGACTTCCGATGGTCTGGTAGAGGTCGGGTCTGCGATCGCGGAACAAGCCCCAGGAGGCGCGCATTTTTGCGATCTCATCCAGATCGAACGTCGCTGTGATCATCCCCTCTTCGGCGCGGCCAAGCTCGGAAACGATCCCGCCCATTGGATCGACGATGAAGGACGATCCATAGAACGTCATCTCGCCAGCCTGTCCCTTTTCTGTGCCAATGCGATTGCTTGCCACCAGCGGCACGTAATTCGCGCCGGCATGGCCCTGCATCACGCGGCGCCAGTGGTCACGGGAATCGACCGGCGGGGCAGGGGGTGGTTCTGTGCCGATGGCGGTGGGATAGAACAGCGCCTCCGCGCCCATCAGCGCCATCGCGCGCGCAGACTCCGGGAACCATTGGTCCCAGCAGATGCCACAGCCGAGAACGCCGAATTTCGTATGCCAAACTTTGAAGCCCGTATCGCCCGGGGTGAAGTAATATTTCTCCTGATAGCCGGGCCCATCCGGAATGTGTGATTTGCGATAGAGCCCGAGGACGGCGCCGTCGGCATCGATCATCGCCAGCGAATTGAAATGCGCGCGCCCGGCGCGTTCGAAGAAACTGATGGGCAGCACCACGCCGAGCTGTTTTGCCAACTCCGCGAATTGAGCGATGACCGGATGGTCCTTGAACGGTTTTGCAAGGCCGAAATGGTCGGCGCACTGGTCCTGGCAAAAGTACGGCGTCTCGAACAACTCCTGGAGAAGAATGACATTCGCACCCCTATTCGCGGCGAGGCGCACAAGTTCCTCTGCCCGCGCAATGTTCTTCGGCACGTCCCACGAACAGGCGAATTGCGTGGCTGCCAGCGTGATATTCCTCATTGCTTCATTCCTGGGAGCTCTTCGGCGCGGGTCATGGCGCGACCCGCGAAAATAGCGGTCAATGTGTCAACGATGAACAGTATCGCTGCGATGGGCAGCGCAAATTCCTCGAGATTCAAATAAAACCGAAAGGCGACGTACAGGCCGACGCTGAACACGACTCCGCTGGCGAACACCATGTAGAAAATACGTTTGCCGGAGGCCGAGAAAGACCACCAATCCCGGTTCGATGTCATGGCGCCGGTTCCTGTTGCGTAATGCAATGAATGCCACCGCCACCCTGCACGATATCGAGTGCGTCGACCTGAAGGATATCGCGATCGGGGAAGCAATGGGCCAATGCCGCCCGCGCCTTCTCATCATTCGGATCGTCGAAGGCAGGCATCACCACACCGCCGGTCGGCAGGTAGAAATTGATATAGCTTGAGGCAAGGAGGCGGCCTCGCCAGTCCGTTCGTTCGCCTTGGGGCTGCTCGACCTCGATGACTTCCAACTCTCGTCCTTGCGCATCCCGCGCGACCTTGAGGCGCCGGATGGCCTCCCTTACGGGAGCATGATCCGGATGCGATGTCGACGCCGGCACGCCGACCAGAACCCTGCCCGCCGCGGCGAAACAGGCGATGTTGTCAACGTGTCCGTCGGTTTCCTCGTCGGCAAAGCCTTGGCCCAGCCAGATGACTTTGCTGGCACCGGTAAACTGAGCCAGCCCGTTTTCGATCTGCTGTTGCGTCAGGCCGGGGTTACGGTTTGGATTCAGCAGGCACTGCTCGGTCGTAATTAAAGTGCCTTCTCCATCGACGTGAATGGCGCCGCCTTCGCAAACGAACGGCGCGCGATAGATGGAGAGATGGCGATCCTGCAGCACCCGGGTGGCGAATTTCGCGTCCTCGCCATAGTCGCGGTATTTTCCGCCCCAAGCATTGAATCGCCACTGGACACCGGCACGAGCGCCTTCGCGGCCAACCAGGAACGTCGGTCCAGAATCCCGAGACCAAGAGTCGTCGAGTGGCGCCTCGAAAAACTCCACCCGGCCGGCGCAGGCGAGTTTGGCTTCGCAATGATCTTGTGGCCGCACCGCCATCGTCACCGGCTCAAACGATGAAATTGCGCGCGCCACGCGCGCGTGCGCCTGTTTGGCGCGCAGCATTCCTTCCGCGCCGCCCCACGCTTCCCCGCGACATGGCCAACACATCCAGGTGCGTGCGTGCGGAACCCACTCCGCCGGCATGGCGAAGCCGTCCTGCGAAGGCACTGAATCGCGGGGCTCGGACCGCTGGGTCATCGGGCCGGTATAGCCATTTGCGTCACGCGGGAAAACGTGATTGTCATGCCCGTTCTGCCGCGCTGGAGAAATGGATGCCGGGAAAGATTGATGCTCGACTTGCCGAACTCAACATAAAGCTGCCCTCGCCGCCAGCGCCTGTGGCGAGCTACGTGCCTTATGTCGTGAGCGGCAATATCGTGTTCATCTCCGGGCAGGTGACAATGGCTGAGGGCGGCTTGCAGTACGTCGGGACCGTCGGCAAGGAACTATCGCTCGAGGATGGCAAGGCGGCTGCGCGGCTTTGTGCCATCAATGTGCTGGCGCAGCTGCGCGCGGCAGCGGGCGATCTGGATCGCGTGAAACGATGCGTACGGCTGGGCGTGTTCGTAAACGCCGTGCCCGGTTATGCGCAGCATCCGGAAGTGGCGAACGGTGCGTCCGATCTGATCGTTGAGGTGTTCGGCGATGCGGGGCGGCATTCGCGGGCGGCAGTCGGTGCAGGCTCCCTGCCTCGGAACGTTGCGGTGGAAGTGGACGCTATATTCGAGTTGGCGTGACGCAATCGAATTTCACGGCGCGTATTGCCGGTCCGGCTTCGAACATCGGCGTAGTGGCGTGGAACTCTTGCGCCATTCCGAAACACGCGACGGATCCCCATCCCTTCCTGCGCTACGAATTCTTCGACGCTCTTGAACAGTCCGGTTCGGCAAGTGTTTCCACCGGCTGGCGGCCCTGTCATCTCGTTGTTGAGCAGGATGGGGAAATCCGTGGCCTGATGCCGCTCTATCTGAAGAGCCATTCCCAGGGCGAATATGTCTTTGATTGGGGCTGGGCGGATGCATTCAAGCGGGCCGGGGGCGCCTACTATCCCAAGCTGCAGGCGAGCGTGCCCTTCACACCGGTGACGGGAAGACGCCTATTGGTTTCGCGCACAGGAGAGGCGAACGCGGACAAAACCCGCCGCATGCTGTTGTCAGCGGGCGCGTCCGCCGTTTCCCAGCTGAATGCGTCATCGCTGCACATCACGTTCCTGACCGAAAGCGAATGGCAATTTGCGGCCGCGCATGGCTTCCTTCGACGGACCGATCAGCAATTCCATTGGTACAACCGCGGCTATTCCAGCTTCGAGGACTTTCTCGCCGAATTGTCCTCTCAGAAACGCAAGAACCTGCGAAAAGAGCGCGCGGCCGTGGTTGCCGAAGGCGTGGGATTTGAATGGCTTAGCGGTGGCGACATTACCGAAGCGCACTGGGACGCGTTCTTCGCCTTCTACATGGATACGGGCGGCCGCAAATGGGGACGGCCCTATCTGACGCGAGAGTTTTTTTCTCGCGTTGGCGAAAGCATGGGCGAGCAGATCGTGCTGATACTCGCCAAACGGGCAGGGCACTACGTTGCCGGAGCCCTCAACTTCTTCGGCGAAGGCATCCTTTTCGGGCGCAATTGGGGCGCCAGCGAGTTCATCCCGTTCCTCCATTTCGAGACTTGCTACTATCAGGCCATCGAGTACGCGATTGCGCACGGCGTGCAGCGTGTTGAGGCAGGAGCTCAGGGAGAGCACAAGCTGCTCCGCGGCTATCTGCCTGTGCCCACCTACTCCGCGCACTACATTGCGCATGCCGGGCTGCGCCGCGCGGTCGCGGAATATCTGACGGCCGAACGCGCGGCAGCGGCCGAAACCATCGAGCTCCTGGCGGAGCACGCCCCCTACAGGCGCGCCTGAGCTCTGTAGGGTGGCGGCCGGCTGGGCTTGACCCGGTGAGCCTTATCAAAAGAAAAGTCTCCCAGCGAATGCCCTGCGGATAGATCGTCGCCTCTGGGGCGGCCTGGAAATAAATGGTGCCCAATGCCCTACGATCACACCAACATTTTTGCCAAAATCCTTCGCCAGGAGGTTCCTTGCGTAAAGGTCTATGAGGACGAACACACGCTTGCCTTCATGGATATCATGCCAAGCGTGGAGGGACACACGCTGGTGGTCCCCAAAGCACCGGCGAAAGAGATTTTCGATCTCTCCGCCGATGGCGTTGCCGCTCTGATCCGTACGACTCAAAAGGTCGCGAAGGCGGTTAGGCGGGGGCTCGAATGCCCGGGGGTGATGCTGGTGCAGCTCAATGGACCGGCGGCCGGGCAGAGCGTGCCGCATGCGCATTTTCACATTTTGCCCCGTGAAGACGGGGTCGACCTCTCGCTCCACGGCCGCGCCATGCGGTCGCCAGAAGAACTCGAGCCGGTAGCGGCAAGAATCCGGGCCGCGCTTTAGGCTTCGGCCAACCCGCGAGAGGGTTCCTCGGTTATCCCACCGTTGCCGGGCAGGGCGCGCTTCTCCAGCCACAAGAGCGCCAGCACATATGCGGGAACCCAGATCAGCCGGGATTGGTAACGGGCGTGGGGATTAGAAAACACGCCGCAAACGATGGCGTTTCCGATCAAGGCCACCAATATGAAACCCAAAAGCGGCGCGCTGCGACGGTCGCCGTTGTAGAAAGCCCAGCCCGCTCCGCCGAGCAACATCGCAAGTACCGCAAATCCTATCGGCACATGGAGGACGTTGATGACTCCGAAATGGAGCTTTCCTTTCTGCTGGCGTGCCGCGCCGTAGGCGGGCAACTGATCAGGGATGAACTTCAGAAAGTCGCGGAAAAGAATCCATTGCTGCGGCTCGATCTGGTCTCCCGTATAGAAGAGCGTAAATTGTTGCGCGGCATCCCGCGCCGCGAGTTCCAGGTTCCATAGCGGGTATCGGGTTAGAGCTTCGTGCACGATGCGGGTGGATTCCTTTTCCGTGCCCAGGAAGCGGTGGAGTTTGACGAATGGCGTGCCTGGCCCCCACAGCCATTTGTCGGCCCGGTGCGGCAAAACCTTGCGATAGCGGCAGAGCATCAGGTCGGCGGACGGGCAGGTTTCGTCCAGCACCTTCTGCACGACGCCGTCCTGCAGCATGCGGGCGAACATGAACACCGGTCCGGCGCGGCTTACAAAGATGTGCCGCGTGAAGTGATAGTTCGCAGACCAGATCAGGCAAAGACCAAGGCAAACCGCTGAGATCGGCAGCGGCAGATTGGGCGCCGGCCAAGACCCTCGCCAAACGGCGAAGAGCCAAAATACCACCAGAACAATCACCAGACCTGCCGCGAGTCCAAGGTGAGAGGGATGCACTGCCGTGCAAAGCGCCGCGATCGCGATCAGCAAGGCTGACCGCCACCAACCAAGGCGCTCCACATGAAAAGCAAGCAGGTAGAGTACAAGAATTAGGACCGGAGTAAAAATGTCAGGTTCGATCTGCCCGGCGTACCAAGGCAGGGCCGTTAAAATTGTCAGGGCGGCTCCGATGACGAACACAGCCGGCAAAGCGACGCGCGGTGCAACGGCGCGCGCTGTCTCCACCAATACAAACGCCGCCACCGCAGTCTCTGCAATGGCGACCAGCCACAAGCTTTTCCCGCCGCCGGCGAAAAAAATGAAGAGGGAAAAAACCGGGGAGCGTTCTGGAACAAATTTGTCTCCGAAGCTCTGCAGCATATAGGCGCCGGTGTCGTAGAAAATCAGCGGATAGCCGTTCCAGATCGCGGCCGACAGGAGCAGCGGGCAAAGCGCAAGAATTGCCGCGGCTTCGTACAGCGGTTGGCTCAATGGAAAGAGCAATTGCAGATGGCGAAATACGAATCGGCGCCGTGCGCTTCCGGCCATGAACGCGATCGTACTGAGCTCTGTCATGCGCGGACGCGAACCATCCTTCCGCAGGTCTATGACCAGAATTTTGGCGGCGGGCAAGACAGAAGCCGGAGGTCGACGTTTTCGTCGCGCAACTCACCATTAGCAGCGCTCACAGTTCGATGCGTGCCACTTGCTAGGTTGACTGGAGGGCCGCCGGCCCTAAACTCGCGCCGCTTCGGTAAAAAACGGTAGCCCCGTATGGCGGACAATCCGCAAACGCCTCCTGTTCGTGGGCGGCCACTGTCGCCGCATTTGAGCATCTACAAATGGCCGGTCACCATGGCCACCTCGATTACTCACCGGATGACCGGCATTGCCATTTCCGCGGGGATGGTTCTCGTGGCCTGGGGTCTCATCGCGCTCGCCAGTGGCCCGGAGCTCTACCAGCCATTCACCGCCGCATTGGCGAACCCTGTCGGCCTGATTGTGTTGTTCGGATTCCTGTGGTCTCTCACCTATCATTTTCTTAATGGCATTAGGCATTTGGCATGGGATCTTGGATACGGATTTGAAGTTCCGACGGCGAACCGCACAGGCGTATTCGTAATGGCATTGTCGGTGCTGATAAGCGCGGGTGCGTTCGCCTACGCCTGGTGGATGTTGAGCAAGAGCGTGCCCATATGAGCCTTGAAACTCCGCTCCACCGCGTGCAGGGTCTCGGCTCCGCCCATTCCGGCGTCAAGCATTTCTGGCGCGAACGCGTGACAGCGGCGGCGCTGATTCCGTTATCCCTTTGGTTCGTCTTTTCCGTGCTGTTGTTCGTGGGCAAAACCGAATCGGAAATTGCGGCCTACTTTCAACATCCATGGAACGCGTTGCTGATGGCTACGTTCGTCATCGTCACCTGCGTGCATATGATGCTCGGCTTGCAGGTTGTGATCGACGACTACGTCCATCATCCCGGACAACGCATCGTGCTGCTTCTATTAAACCGGGCGTTCGCCTGGCTCGTTGGCGGGCTATCCCTCGTTGCCCTGCTGCGCCTGGTGGGCGGCTGATGGCAGCGTATCCGATCACCGATCATACGTTCGATGTCGTGGTCGTCGGAGCCGGCGGTTCCGGGCTGCGCGCCACTCTTGAATGCGCGGCGCGCGGTCTGAAAACGGCCTGCGTCACCAAAGTATTTCCGACGCGGAGCCACACCGTCGCAGCGCAAGGGGGTGTTGCGGCTGCGCTCGGCAATATGGGCGAAGACGATTGGCGCTGGCACATGTACGACACCGTGAAAGGGGCGGACTGGCTCGGCGACCAGGATGCCATCGAATACATGTGCCGCAATGCACCGGAAGCTGTTTACGAGCTCGAGCATTACGGCGTGCCGTTTTCCCGCACCGAGGATGGGCGCATCTACCAGCGGGCCTTCGGAGGCATGACGTCGAACTATGGGCAGGGCATCGCGCAGCGCACCTGCGCCGCGGCTGACCGCACCGGCCATGCCATCCTGCACACGCTGTACGGACAGTGCGTCAAACACGAGGTGAATTTCTTCATTGAGTATTTCGCACTCGATTTGATCGTCGATGACGGCGCCGTGCGTGGCCTGATGGCCTGGAATCTCGACGACGGTTCTATCCACCGGTTTCGCGCGCACAAAGTGATCATCGCCACCGGCGGGTACGGTCGCTGCTACCTTTCCTGTACCGGGGGGCATACCCAAACGGGCGACGGCAATGCGATGGTGCTGCGCGCGGGTTTTCCGCTGCAGGATATGGAGTTTGTGCAGTTTCACCCGACCGGCATTTATGGCGCCGGCGTACTGATTACGGAAGGCGTGCGTGGCGAGGGTGGCTATCTGACCAACTCAGAAGGCGAGCGCTTTATGGAACGCTATGCGCCGCACGCGAAAGACCTGGCATCACGGGATGTCGTGTCGCGCGCCATGACGATCGAAATCCGCGAGGGGCGCGGTGTGGGTCAAAACAATGATCACATCCATCTGCACCTCTCACATCTCGCTCCGAAAATCATTCATGAGCGGCTACCCGGGATCACGGAAAGCGCGCGGATTTTTGCGGGCGTGGACGTCACCAGGGAACCAATTCCGGTTCTGCCGACCGTTCACTACAACATGGGCGGCATCCCGACGAACTACATGGGCGACGCACTGACCCTCAAGGATGGCGATCCGGATACCGTGATTCCCGGCCTCATGGCGGTGGGCGAGGCGGCCTGCGTTTCGGTACACGGCGCCAACCGGCTTGGTTCCAACTCGCTGATCGATCTCGTGGTGTTTGGAAAGGCGTGCGGTATCCAGGCCGCCAGGGCGATAACACCCGGCGAAACCCATCCGGAATTGCCGAAGGATGCCGGCGAGCACGCACTCGCGCGTCTGGACAAATATCGCTACGCGGACGGCAACGCGCCGACCGCGGGGATGCGGCTCGCTCTCCAGCACGCGATGCAGGAGGACGCGGCGGTCTTCCGGACCGGAGAGACGTTGAAGGCCGGGATGAAGCGCGTGGACGAAATCTATGCCGGGCTAAAAGACATCTCGGTGTCCGACCGCTCGCTCGTTTGGAACTCCGATCTCGTAGAGACTTTGGAGTTCGAAAACCTTATCCAGCAGGCGGTTGTCACCGTGGAAGGTGCGATAGCGCGCGAGGAAAGCCGCGGGGCACACGCGCGCGAAGATTTTCCCCAGCGCGACGACCAAAACTGGATGAAGCACACCCTGGCCTGGATCGATCCGGCCACGGGCTGGGCACGGCTGGACTACCGGCCGGTCCACACGCGCACGCTCACCAACGATGTCGAGTACATCCCGCCCAAGGCCCGGACTTATTGAGGCTATTTCCGCTTGCGGGCCGTGTAGCCGTTCTCAAGATGCTCGCGGGCACGGATGAGCCCGGCACAGCAAAGCAGTGCCGTCGATACATGGACGGTCTTTACTGGGTATGGCTGTTGTCGCGCTGAGGGCCTACTATGGATCGTGCCTCTGCGCGGGGATTAGTCATGAATTGCCGAAAAGCAGCGGCCATCGCCGCGCTCGTATTGGTTGCGGCATCATCGCAGGTGAATGCTGCCCTCGTCATTTCTTCGGAAGCAACTCATGGAGTGACGTGCTCAGGCGGCACCTGCAAAGCTACCGCTCAATCGGCAGTTCTTAATGTCTCCACCGTGAAGAGTCTTCTGGCGGCGGGTCCGGTGTCTCTGCAGAGTACGAACATTGCGCTGGATGTCGTCATCAATGCCGATATCGCCTGGCCGCAAAAATATGGACTGCTGCTCGATGGATATAGATCTGTAGTGATAAACCGTCCCATCGTCTCGGAGGGCGGAGGGACGATCTACGTTCAAACCAACAATGGCGGCTCGGGCGGCGTTTATGGCTACGGCACCGACGGTTCGATCTCCTGTTGGGACTTGCACACCCTGGTCTACATAAACGCAGTAAAATTCACGTTGGTGAACAGCGTTCCCGGACTGGCAGCAGCAATACACTCCAATCCTGCCGGCAACTACGCATTTTCCAATGCATATGACGCGAGCCAAGATGGAGTCTATTCCAAAGCCCCAATTCAGACGGTGTTCACGGGCAAATTGGAGGGTCTCGGCAACGTCATCTCCAATCTCAGCATCGATGATCCCACGCCGCACGATTACGTCGGGCTTTTCGTGGAAATCGGCAAGCAGAGTCTTATCCGCAACTTGCGTTTGTATGCGCTTAATGTGACCGGAGCGGATTTAGGTTACCCTGGTTACGGAGCCATCGGAGGGATCGCGGCAAAGTCAGATAACAGCGGCGTTGAACGGTCATCTGTGCACGGTCATATCAAAGGCGGTAGCGGGGGGCCTGTAGGAGGACTGATTGGGCAAAACTTTGGTACACACATTGACCATTCCCATTTCGTTGGAACTGTCTCGGGCGGCGCGGAATCATTCGTCGGGGGAATGATAGGAGAACTCAACGGTGGAATTTACAACTCCACTGTTGTCGGCACTATTTCAGGTGGTGACGGTGGCACTGTCGGCGGGCTTATCGGCTATGCCGAAGGCGCCTATAGCTCAACGTTTACCGGAACGGTCAGAGTCGGAAACGCTACTGCCTTTAGCTCAGCTTTGGCGGGTGGGATCGTTGGATACGGCGGTTACATCAGGTCGTGCCGTTCGAAAGGCCACATCATTGTCGGGAACGATGCGGCGGCTGGCGGCATAGTAGGAGTGAGCGACGATGAAATTGTAGATTCTTCTTCGTCGGCCACGATATCCGGCGGAAACAGAAGCTTGGTCGGAGGATTCGCAGGAAGCTTGGGTGGCCCAACTTCCTTTTCCTACGCCACTGGTTCGGTCACGGGGAAAAAGGGCAGCACCGTTGGAGGCTTTACGGGTCATAATTCCGGGCAGTTGAGCAACATCTACTCCTTCGGCGCCGCGTCTGGGGGAAAGGGCTCGACGGTCGGTGGGTTCATAGGCGTCTACACCGGGACCCTCGATAAATCATATTCCATTGGAGCGGTCTCAGGCGAAAAAGTTGGCGGATTCGCCGGCTACTCCGGTTCAGGATTTGATGATGACTATTGGGACGTGACTACCAGCGGCACTGACACGGGAGTAGGCGAAGCTCATGGCGGCGACAGCCGCCCCATTGGGTTGACCGATACACAACTGAAGGCCGCACTTCCCAGCGGCTTCGATCCGAAAATTTGGGGCCAGTCGCCGAACATCAACGGCGGCTATCCGTATCTGCTCGCCAATCCGCCGCAATAAAAGTAGCCGGTGCCAGCAAGGACCACTCAGTACGCGATTGACAATCATTCGCAAATGGGCCACTAACCGGCCTGTTGGAACCGGTGCGAGTTCTGCTGGAATGATCGTCTGCGTCTGCAATAGGCTGAACGAAGCGCGTATCCGCTGGGCTATTGCCGCGGGCGCGCAATCGCCGTGCGAGGTTTACGCCGGGTGCGGCGTCGAAAGGAATTGCGGCCAATGCCAGGAAACGATCGCCGAAATGCTGGACGAGGCGCGGACCTTGGACATGGACAAAGCGGCGTAGGCCCGGCACCTGTCGCGTCCCTCGTCGGCGACACAGAAGTCATCCGACATCTTAATCTGGCTCTTCGCAACGAACTCACGGCGATCAACCAGTATTTCCTGCATTCGCGCATGCTGGCGGATTGGGGACTTTCGCGGCTCGCCAAGCATGAATACGACGAATCCGTCGACGAGATGCGGCACGCCGATTGGCTCATCAAGCGCATCCTCATGCTGGGCGGGCTTCCCAACCTCCAGGATCTTGGGAAAATCAGGATCGGCGAGAATGTCCAGGAATTGCTGGACTGCGACCTCAAGCTCGAGCAGCAAACCCATCCCGAGCTCAAGAATGCCATCGCCCATTCCGAAAAGGTTGGCGACTACGTGTCCCGTGAACTGTTCGTCCGTATTCTCGACAATGAGGAAAGCCACATCGACTGGCTGCAGACGCAGCTCCGCCTGATCGCGCAGATGGGACTGCAGAATTACGTACAGCTGCAGTCGGAATCGAAGGGCGCATCCGACTCCGCTCCTGCCTCCTGATCAATGCCAAAAGGCAAATGCCAAAGCCGAACGCTGTAACTCTTGCGGCGAATCGCAGAATCCGGCCTTAATCGCCAAATGCCCGTGCGTATCGCGCCCTCGATTCTGTCCGCCGATTTTTCGCGTCTTGGTGCGGAGGTCGAAGCGGTGGAGAAGGCGGGTGCCGATCTTATCCATGTCGATGTCATGGATGGGCATTTCGTGCCCAACATCACCATCGGACCAATGGTGGTGAAGGCGATTCGGCCGCACGTCAAAAAGCCGCTGGACGTGCATCTGATGATCGCGCCTGTCGATCCATACATCGAGGCATTCTGTGAGGCTGGCGCCGACGGTCTCACGGTGCATCCGGAGTCGGGCCCGCATGTGCACCGGACGCTGCAGCACATCCGCGCCTGCGGAAAGCGGCCGGGGGTCGTGCTCAACCCAGGCACGCCGATCGATGCCATCGACAACCTGCTCGATCTCCTCGATCTGGTGCTGGTCATGACGGTCAATCCCGGTTTTGGCGGGCAGACCTTCATCGACAGCCAGTTGAGAAAGATCGAAGCGGCAGCGGAACGCATCGCGCGATCGGGCCGTGTGATCGATCTGGAGGTGGATGGCGGCATCACACCCGAAACCGCGAAGCGCGCCATCGACGCCGGCGCAAACATCCTGGTGGCGGGAACGTCCGTGTTCCGCGGAGGCGCCGAACGCTACGCTCGCAACATCGCGGCCTTGCGCGGCTGACGCGATGCCGCCACGGGAAAACCGGACTTACATTCCCCTAATTCTGCAAATCGCCGCGGCGCTGTGGTGGCGAGGCAGCGCACCCTTTCGCATCGCCTGGCGCCGCAGCCTGCCGTACCGTTTGCGGCTGCGTGGCCGCATGCCCGAGCGCATCCTTCTCCATCCCGACGATCCTTTTCCTTACCGGCTGGAGGACGCAGATGCCCTCCTTCGTGGCCGCTTTCGTTTCGCCGGCGAAACGGTTGACGTTCAGATCGGCTCGATTTTCGACTTGCCGCCCCCTTCGCCGGCCTGGGCCGAAGCCCTGCATGGGTTCGACTGGCTGCCGGCGTTGGAACAGGCGAAAGGCGACCCGGCGCGAATTCTGGCCGCCAACCTGACCGCGCAGTGGCTGAAACGGCATGCGCGCTACACCGAGCCTGCCTGGCGCGCGGATATTCTGGGCCGGCGCCTGATCAATGTGTTCGCGCATGGCCGCTTCGTGTTCGCCGATTCCGATGTGATGTGGCGCTCGCGCCTTCTGGTGAGCCTGCGCGAGCAGAGCCGCATGCTTGCCCGCATCTCCGCAGAGGCGCCGGATGGCCTGCCGCGGATCGAAGCCGCGGCCGCGCATGTGCTATCCGGTGTCTGCCTCAACGACGATCCCCGGCGGCTCGTCTCGGGTCTCGAGCGCCTCGATGCGGAACTGGCACGGCAGATCTTGCCGGATGGCGGGCATCTCAGCCGTTCGCCGGAAGCACTGCTTGCGGCGTTCCGTCTCCTCACCATGGTCATGGAGGCGCTCGATCGCGCGCGAAAGCCGGTGCCGGACGGACTGCCCGCGGCGCGCGAGCGCATCGCCCCGATGCTGCGCTTCTTCCGCATGGGGGATGGCGCGCTCGCCATGTTCAATGGTGGACGGGAAGGGGACGCGAAAGCGATTGCCAGCCTGCTCGCGCGGGATGAAGTCCGCGGCCTGCCGCCGGGCGAGGCAAGAGATTCCGGATATCAGCGTCTCGCGGCCGGCCGCACGCTTGCGGTGATGGATTGCGGCAAGCCGCCCGAAGGCGTGTTCGCGAATGCCGCGCATGCCGGTTGTCTCGCCTTCGAATTCAGCGCGGGCGCGCAGCGCGTGGTGGTGAATTGCGGCGCTTCGAACGAGGAGGCGAAATGGGCCGGTACCCTGCGTGCCACCGCCGCGCATTCGACGGTAACGCTGGCCGATCGCTCCATCGGCCGCATCCTCGACGGCAGAATGGCGCGCCTGCTCGGTCCACGGCTGATGGGAGAACCTCAGAACGTCAGAACCAACCGCGAGGAGACGCCGAACGGCTGGATGATGGAGGCCGCGCATGACGGATATGTGCAACGGTTCGGCATTGTGCACGCGCGGCGGATCACGCTGGCGCCGAACGGACGCACGCTCACGGGACAGGACCGCCTGTTCCGCCACGCACCGCGCCACACCCGGGAGTCGATCCCGTTTGCCGCACGCTTTCACATCCATCCCGACATCCGCGTTTCCGTGAATCAGGGTGGTGGCGTGCTGCTGAAGTTTCCGGCAGGCGAAGGGTGGCGGTTTCACGCCACGGGCGGCGAGCTTTCGGTGGAGAAGAGCATCTATGTCGGAGGCGAGAGTGCGCGGCGAACCGAGCAATTGGTCGTCAGCGGCGTGCTGCGCAACGATCCCGTCGTGCTGGACTGGACGTTCGAGCGCATCGGCACCTGAGGGTCCGCGCCCGGCCCGGGTCCGCAACAATAATATTTCAGCGACTGGAAATTTTGTTCCTATTCTGTTTACATTTCTCCGTTCTAGGGTATAATGCCGATAGAAAGGAACAAATACATGGACTCGACGATTGCCGGCGGGCAAATCACGCAACATCCATCGCCTGGAGTAATCTCGCTCGAATTGGATTTGCACAACGCGGCGGACGCGATTGCTGCGCTCTTGACCGATGCGCGGGCGATCGATTCAGGGCAAGATGAATTCGGTCATGCTCGCGGCCGCTGCTATTCCGAAGCGGTGGCGCTGCTCAAAGCCAGCGCCAAGGTCGGCCACACCATCGCCGAGCTCCGCGGATCTAAGTTCGAGCACAACATTAATGTCCGGCGGCAAACCATTGCAGAGCCCGACTCTTGTGACGCCTTTAATGCCGACCCCCTGTATCAGGGCTGCACCTATGATCCGAGTGCCACGCTTCGCGATGGCCGAGTTTTTGTCCGTGGCAAAGGCTGGATGCACGTTCCCGGCAACTGGGACGAGGGGCGCTGGCGGGCAGGTCTGCCGCAAAACGGAGAGGGGGATACCCCCCGAATTTCCGGAGGTTCGAATGGGAACTTTGGGCATCAACCGGAGCCGGGGGCGGAATAGGTGGCTGCCGAGCCCAAATCCCTGCTCGCCACTGTGCAGCGCTTTCCGCCACGGAGGCGGCGTGGCGGCCAGCCGCGCAATTGCAACCGCCTGAAGCATGGCGGCTTCAGCCGGGCTTCCCGCGTTCGTCGCGAAGCGGTGCGGCGTGCCATCCGCTACCTGAACTTCCGCATCGCGCAGGCCAAAGCCTGGCACGCCTGTGAGCAGGCCGGCGGTATTGCGATGTTCCCAGCACACCCCCCTCCCGGCCTTCGGCCGTACTCCCCCCGCTTCGCAGGGGGAGAACTATTTGCGCACAGGTTCCTCCCCCGCTTGCGGGGGAGGGGGACCGCCGCAGGCGGTGGAGGGGGCGAGGTGCTTTCATCAGACTCACGCTCTATATCTCGCTCCTATGACCGCCGTGATCGATCTCGCGCGGGCCGCACGCCCCGCGCTCCGCCATCCGGAGAAGGCCCACCGGCCGGATACGCCGACCTTGCGCAAGCCGGACTGGATCCGCGTCAAGGCGCCGGTCAGCCGCGGCTATGCCGAAACCAAGGCCATCGTGCGCGAGCACGGTCTGCACACGGTGTGCGAGGAGGCGGGCTGCCCCAACATCGGCGAATGCTGGACCAACCGGCACGCGACCATGATGATCATGGGCGACACCTGCACGCGCGCCTGCGCCTTCTGCAACGTAAAGACGGGATTGCCAGGCGCGCTGGATGCGGAAGAGCCGGCGAATGTCGGCCGCGCGGTGGCGAAGCTGGGTCTGCGCCACGTGGTCATCACCTCGGTGGATCGCGACGATCTGGGCGACGGGGGTGCTACGCATTTCGCGCAGACCATCCGCGCCATTCGCGAATATTCGCCGGGCACGACGGTGGAAGTGCTGACACCGGATTTCCTGCGCAAGGATGGCGCGCTGCAGGTGGTGATGGCGGCGCGGCCGGATGTGTTCAACCACAATCTGGAAACCGTGCCGCGGCTTTATTTGAGCGTGCGGCCCGGCGCGCGCTATTTCGCCTCGCTGCAATTGCTGGCGCGCGCGAAGGAACTGGTGCCGGGCGGCTTCACCAAATCCGGACTGATGGTGGGGCTTGGCGAAAGCCGCGAAGAGATCATGCAGGTGATGGACGATCTGCGCGCCGCGCGCGTGGATTTTCTCACCATCGGCCAATATTTGCAGCCGACGAAGAAGCACGCGAGGCTGGAGCGCTTCTGGTCGCCCGAGGAATTTGCCGGCCTCGAA
>JAFAWQ010000039.1 GCA_019241645.1 Alphaproteobacteria bacterium | reverse complement strand
GATGAATTTATTTCATTACCATTCGTCTACCACCGCGAAATCGGCCCTATATTGATGCGCATGAATGCACCGTTTGCATCGCTGCTCGCTTCCGTCATGGCCGCCGCCGAGGTGGCCATCCATGGAGTCGCGCGCGTCGCAATGCGCGAATCTTTGACATCGACTGCTCGTCCTACGCGCGAAGCACAACATCTGGTGTGGTGGTAGATGCACGCAGACAGAGGGGGAGGGGGGCCCCCACTTACCACCAAACAAAACGAACAATTCGGTTGCGCAGAGATTCCCCTCGCCCCCACGCAGGTGGGGGAGAGGGGCAAGGGGTGAGGGGGGTGTCGGAAGTCAGAACACGGAAATCAGAAATCGGAAGAGGATGCGCGTGCAGGGCGTTCCGACTTCTGATTTCCGGCTTCCGGTTTCAGAGCCCCCTCACCCTCGATCCCTCTCCCCCTGAAGGGGGCGAGGGAGGTAACCCTCTCAATTTCCGGAGGTTCGAATGGGAACTTTGGCAACTTTGAAAGGGCCGCGATAAGGAACATGGATGCCTGAACACCTTCCCGACCGCTTTCTCAATCCGGCGCTGGAGCGCATCGAACCGTCGCCGACCATCGCAGTGACGCAGCACGCCCGGGAAATGAAAGCGGCGGGCCGCGATGTCATCGGGCTCGGTGCCGGCGAACCGGATTTCGACACGCCGGACAACATCAAGGAGGCAGCCATCGCCGCCATCCGCCGCGGCGAAACCAAATACACGGCGGTCGAAGGCATTCCGGAATTGCGCGCCGCCATCTCCGCCAAGTTCCGCCGCGAGAACAATCTGGACTACCCGCCGTCGCAGGTGTTCGTGGGGCCGGGTGGCAAGGCGGTGATCTACGCCGCGCTGATGGCCACGCTGAGCGCCGGTGACGAGGTGATTGTGCCGGCACCCTACTGGGTGAGCTATCCCGACATCGTCACGCTGGGCGGCGGCACGCCGGTGATCGTGCACACGACATTCGAGGAAGGCTTTCGCCTGACGCCGCAAGCGCTGGAGCGCGCGATTACGCCGAAAACCAAATGGCTGATCTTCAACCAGCCGGGCAATCCCTCCGGCGTCTGCTACACGCGCGAGGAACTGGGCGCGCTGGCGGAGGTGCTGCTGCGGCATCCCCATGTATGGGTGCTGACCGACGACATGTACGAGCATCTTGTGTACGAGGGCATCGCCTTTCAAACCATCGCGGCAGCGGAGCCGCGGCTGCTGCTCCGTACACTGACGATGAATGGTGTGTCGAAAGCCTATGCCATGACGGGCTGGCGCATCGGCTATTGCGGAGGGCCTGAGCCGCTGATCCAGGCGATGGCCAAACTGCAATCGCAATCGGCGAGCAATGCGGCGTCGATCTCGCAATGGGCGGCTGTGGAGGCATTGAATGGAACGCAGGAATTCATCCCGCAATTCCAGCGCCTGTTCGAGGAGCGGCGCGATCTGGTGATTTCCATGCTGAACCAGGCGCGCGGCATCGAATGTTTGAAGCCGCAAGGCGCCTATTACGTGTATCCGTCGATCCGCCACCTGATCGGCAAGACGGCGCCCAGCGGCCAGCGCATCGATACCGATACCGATTTCGTCCGTGTACTGCTGGAACAGGAAGGTGTTGCCGCGGTGCAGGGTGCAGCGTTCGGCTTGTCGCCGTTCTTCCGCATCTCCTATGCGACATCGAATGCATTGCTGGAGGAAGCCTGCCGCCGCATCCAGCGCTTCTGCGCGAGCCTCACATGAACTCAGCGGTGCTTCGCTTCCCAATCCATGCAGTTCTTGAAGGTGCCGTTGAACATCGTCTGTTGCATCGCTTCGTCGTAGCTGTTGGCGGCAGCGTCGCGTCGGCGCTGATCGGCAACGGCTTTGCACCGCGCCTCCGCTTCGGGTGAGACGATCGCCGTTGCAACCTGCGTGGTCACAATGGTCGCGGCCGGCGGGGGCGGCGCGGCAGCAGTAGGGGCCTGCATCGCGACCGTGGCCTGAACGGTTTCGCTTTCCGGCGGTGGCGCAGCCGGCCGGACCAGGGAAGGAATGGCGCGCCGTGGACGTGGAGCTTCAGCCCGAGCAGGTGCGGCCGGAGCGGATTCGACTATAGCGTTCGGCGGCGGCGTCACATCTTCGGTGCGGATGATGGTGACGGATTTCACTTCCGCCTTGGGCCGCAACGAGACGACCTTGGGTGGCGGCCGCGGCGCTGGCGATTCCGGCTCGGCTGCTTGTTGTTGAGGTGCGGGCGCCGCTGTATCGGCAGGAGCCGGAAGTGAAGACAGAGGCTCGGGCGCAGTCTCGATGGCCGCAACAGGCGGCGGCGGTTGCGGCTCGGCTTGCGTCGTTGCCGGCGGTGGCGACGAAGCAACTTCGGTTTGTGTCGCGACCGGCGGCGGCTTCATCTCCATAGCGACGGCAGATGGAGATGGTTGCGGCTCGGCTTGCGTTGCGACCGGCGGCGGCGAAGGAGGCGCTTGGTCTTGCGCTGCACCTGGTGCTGGCGGCGGAAGTGGTTCGTCAGGCGCTGGCGGCGCGGAGGGATTCGCCTCGACAGCAGCGGCGGGCGGCGGCACTGGCTCTTGCGTTGCGATGGATGGCGCGGGTGGATTCAGGTCCGGCGCTGGAGCGGAGACCGGCGGCGGTTCCTCTCGCGTGATGATCGCAGCAGGCGGCGCGGCATCGGCCACCACCGGCTCGGTGGGAGCGGCGACCGGGGGGGAAGATTCTTGCGTGGGCACGGTCGTTCGAGCCGGTGTCGCGGTGCCTTGGGGGACCGCGGCGCTCTTCGGCTGCTCGTAAGAGAGCAGGTAACTCTTGTCGTCCGCGCTGCATCCCAGCAGCGCCACGGCCAGGGCGGCAAAGATCAACCGTCTCATGTCCCTCCGCTTAGCGCGGGCCGCGCGCAACCGCACGTGAAAAATCCGATGGTCCCGCCCCCTTGCCTTGCCGCCTCCCAAGGCGCGAACATCCTCGGCTTATGGGAGGTGGGTTATGCCAAGAAAAAATGGAGGAAGTGGGCCACGCGCAGTGGCCCTCGTAGGTCCGTTCGCCAGCGGCAAGACGACACTGCTCGAATCCATCCTGATGCTGACCGGCGCGGTACAGCGCAAGGGCTCCATCGCGCAGGGCAACACTGTCGGCGATTTCTCGGCGGAGGCCCGCGCCCGCCAGATGAGCGTGGAAGTGAACTGTGCCACCACGAAATATCTCGACGAGACCTTCACCTTTCTGGATTGCCCCGGCTCCATCGAATTCCTGCAGGATGCACTCAATGTCCTTCCGGGCGTGGATGCCGTTGTCGTGGTGTGCGAGCCGGACGGCAACAAAGTGCAGATGCTGAAACCGTTCCTGAAACGGCTGGGCGATGCGGGCATTCCGCATTTTCTGTTCGTCAACAAGATCGACAAGGCGAGTGGCAACGTGGGCGACCTGCTCGCGCAATTGCAGGAGGCTAGCGACAAGCCGCTTCTCATGCGGCAAATCCCGATCACGGAAGGGGGCGCGATCACCGGCTTTGTGGACCTCGCGCTCGAGCGTGCCTTTGTCTATCGCGAGCACGCCGAGCCGGACGTCATCGAGCTGAAGGGCGAGGTGCAGGACGAAGAAAAGCAGGCGCGCTACCAGATGCTGGAGAAGCTCGCCGATTTCGACGAGCACCTGATGGAAGAGTTGCTCTCCGATGTCGAGCCGCCGCGCGACGAAGTGCTGGCGGATTTGTCGAAAGACCTGGCGCAGGGTCTTGTTGTGCCCGTGCTGCTTGGGTCAGCGGAACGTGACAACGGCATTCATCGCCTGCTGAAGGCACTGCGGCATGAGGTACCGGATGTTGGCGCCGCTGCGGAACGGCTAGGTATCAAGAGCAATAGCGACGCCATCGTGCAGGTGCTGAAGACGTTCAACGGCAGCCACGGCAAACTTTCCTTGGCTCGCGCGATGAGCGGTTCGCTCAAGGACGGCGCGGTTCTTCACGGCCGCGACGGCAACGATGCCCGCGTGGCCGGCATCTTCGCGCTCAAGGGCGAGGCCCAGACGAAACTGAGCGACGCGAAAGCGGGGGACACGGTCGCGCTCGGCCGGCTCGAAGGCGTCGCGACCGGCGACACGCTCTCAACCGCGAAAGCCGCGCTGCCAAACGTGCAAATCGAGCAGCTGGCGCCGGTCTACGAACTCGCCATCGAAACCACCGATCGCAAAGATGAAGTGAAGCTGACCGCCGCGATACACAAGCTGCAGGAAGAAGATCCCTCGCTGCATTTCCACCAGAATGCCGAACTGCAGCAGATGACCCTGGCGGGGCAGGGCGAGATCCATCTCAAGGTCGCCGTCGAAAAGATGCAGAGCAAATACGGGCTGAAGGTCAGCACGCATCAGCCCAAAATTCCGTACAAGGAAACCATCCGCAAACCGGGCAGGCAGCATGGCCGTCACAAGCGGCAATCCGGCGGCCACGGCCAGTTCGGCGACGTGCACGTGGAGATCGCGCCATTGCCGCGCGGCAGCGGTTTCGTGTTCGAGGACAAGATCAAGGGCGGCGTGGTCCCGCGCCAGTTCATTCCTTCCGTCGAGAAGGGAATCGTCGATTACATGAAGGAAGGGCCGCTCGGCTTCCCGCTGGTGGATTTCACCGTGGCGCTGGTGGACGGCTCCTATCACTCGGTCGATTCATCAGACGCGGCCTTCCAGACGGCGGCGCGCATCGCCATGCAGGAAGGCATGCCGACCTGCGCTCCGGTTCTGCTCGAGCCGGTGATGCATGTGCGCATTCACGTGCCGAACGATGCGACCTCGAAGGTGAACCAGGTGGTCAGCGGTCGGCGCGGCCAGCTGCTTGGCTTCGATGCGCGCGATGGCTGGAAAGGCTGGGACACGGTGGAGGCACAGATGCCGCAATCCGAACTGCACGGCCTCATCATCGACCTGCGCTCACTGACTCAGGGCGTGGGCACCTATGAGATGAAATTCGATCATCTCGCGGAGCTTTCAGGCAAGCTTGCCGATCAGGTGGTGCAGCAACGCAAGGCGGCGGCGTAGCCGCTCGCGGGGGATACGACATGCTTCGTGTTATGATGAAGGCCACGCTTGGTGCAGTGGTTTCGATGCACCTTACAGCCGTGGATGCGACAGCCGCGCCCTGGCATCCGACAACGATTTTCAGCCAGTTCGGCGGAGATAATCCCTCCAAGCTTTACTCCGGCGTGGTTGAGAAAGACGGCGAATACTACGGCACGGCCCTGCAGGGGGGCGCGAACGGCTGCGGTGCGGTCTACAAGGTGACGCCGATTGTAGGGCAGCAAGGCAACATCGAAATCCTTCACGCCTTCACGGGAAGCACGGACGACGGCTGCAATCCCTCGACAGAAGTGCTCTTTGGGCCAGATGGCGCGTTGTACGGCACCGCCGCCGCGGGCGGGGTTACGGATTGTCAGAGTCTCGGCTTCGGTTCGTGCGGCGTGGTGTTCCGTCTGAAGCGCAAACAGGCTGGCTGGTCATTCGAACTTCTCTACGCGTTCAAGGGCGGCGCCGACGGTTTCTATCCGCACACCGAGGTCGCGTTCGGGTCGAACGGGGCGCTATACGGCACTACCGGCGGATCATGCACCGTTGGCGGCAGCACGGTCTTCGAACTGGCCCCGCCGAAAGCGCGCGCGGCGAAGTGGACGCATACCGTCTTGCACACGGGCCAAAGTATCTCGGCCCGTGTCACTTTTGGGCCGGACGACGCGCTGTACGGCGTGGAATCAGAAGGTTGCGGTAACAATGGCAGCGTGTTCCAGCTTGCGCCTCCCGCCGGCAAGCAAAAGCATTGGCGATACCGCACGCTTCATGTTTTCGCTGTCCCGGGCGAAGGAACCAATCCGGTGGCAGGCGTCATCTTCGATCACAACGGTCTGCTATTCGGAACCACCTATGCGGGTGGCGCGACGAACAGCGGGACGGTTTACAGCCTGACGCGGCCGGCCGGTGGCAAGAAGCAGTGGACACATCGGGTTCTGCATGATTTCGGCGAGAATGGTCAGCCGGACGGCGCCGGGCCTTCCGCGCCTCTTCTACTCGACCGGCAATCCGGCACGCTCTATGGCACGGCGGTTAGCGGGGTGAATGGGTCAGGTCCCGGCATCGTATTTCAGTTGCTACCTTCGAAGCATAAGAAGCGGAAGGAGAACGTGCTCTGGAGCTCTACCGATTTTGGCGATCCGAACGGCTACTTTCCTGTTTCCCGGCCGATATTCGGCGGTACGCGTCAGGAGCTAATTGTCACGACATCAAATTTGGCGGGAGTCCTGTTCAAGCTGGATAAGTAACGCGGTATCTTGCGGTGAGCTTGTGTCTGAAGCTCGCACATAAGTCGGGGAGAGAGACATGGCCGACACGATGAGCAGCGGCGGCCTGCTGCATTCACGCCTGCAGACAGGCTCGAAGCGTCTGTTCTGGCTGGGTGTGGCGATGACGGTGGTGGGAGCGGTGGCAATCGGCTTTCCAATTGTCGCCACCATCGCCACCGCGCTGTTCGTCGGCTGGATGGTCCTGCTGGCGGGTGTCTTCCTGTTCGTCGGCAGCTTTCATATCCACGGCACTGGACCGTTCTTCGGAGCTCTGCTGATGGCGCTGTTGATGATCGCAGGTGGCGTTTTCCTGCTGTTCAATCCGATCGCGGGCGCGCTCGCGCTGACAATCGTGCTGGGTGTGCTGTTTCTGGTTCAGGGCGCGTTCGAGATCGCCTTCGCGTCCGAGATGCGTCCGCATTCCGCCTGGGTGTGGATGCTGACGTCGGGAGGAGCCAGCGTTCTGTTGGCGCTGGTGATTGCGTTCGGGCTGCCGGGAATCTCATTGGTTGCGATCGGTATTCTGCTCGGCATCAACTTCGTGACGACGGGTCTCGGCTACATCTTCGCCTCGCGCGCGTCCGCATAGTGGCGCCTAGTATTTCCAGTCCCTGGCTTCGCGGACGAGGAAGTCGCGGAAGGCGGCGACACGCTTCGATTGCCGCAGCGCATCGCAATAGACGAGATGCACATCGAAGCTGGGGCCCTCGACGTCAGGCATGACGCGCACCAGATGCGGGCGCTCGGCGGCGAGAAAATCCGGTAGCGCGGCAACGCCGATGCCCGCTTCTGTGGCATGAAGAATGCCGGTAATGTTGTTGATGCGGAGCGCGCGGCCGCAGTTCTGGGTAAAACGGCGCGTCGAATCTAGCAGCCAGTTCACATCGCGCACTTCTGGCGCCGCGGTTTCGCCATAGGCGATCAATGTGTGCTCGCAGAGATCTTCGAAGCTGGTTGGCGTGCCGTGCTGCGCCAGATATTCGGCCGTGGCGCAGAGGTGATAATGCACCGTGAACAGCTTGCGTTGAATCAGGTCGGCTTGCACCGGTGCGCGCATGCGCAAGGCGAGATCGGCTTCGCGCTGCGCGAGATCGAGTTCGCGATCCTCGAAAACCAAATGCACCTGCAACTCGGGAAATTCACGCACGAATGCGTTGATGCGCGGCAGCAGCCAGTACGTGCCAAGCCCATGGCTTGATGTCACCTTCAGCGAGCCACGCGGAGCGGACTGCGCATTCTTCAGCGCCTCTTCCGCCTGTCCGAGCCGGGTCAGTACGTCGCTGACCGCGCCATACAAGAGCTCGCCTTCATCGGTGAGCGTAAGGCCCCGGGCGTGCCGTTGGAACAGCGGCGTGTTGATCTCTTCTTCAAGGGCGCTGATCTGCCGGCTGACGGCGGACTGGCTTAGCGCCAGCATCTGTCCGGCATGGGTGAAGCTTCCGGCCGAGGCGACCGAGTGGAAGATGCGAAGCTTGTCCCAGTCCATACGCTGCTCCTTGCGTTAGTGGCCTCCGGCGAAAAAGCGCTCCGCTTCGAGCGCCGCCATGCAGCCCATTCCCGCAGCCGTCACCGCTTGCCGGAAAACTTTGTCCTTCACGTCGCCGGCGGCGAACACGCCGGGGATATTGGTGCGCGTCGAATCCGGCGCGGTTTTGATGTAGCCGTCGCCGTCCAGATCCAGCTGGCCGTAGAAAAGCTCCGTTGCCGGAACATGTCCGATGGCAACAAACAGGCCGTCCACTTCCAGCGTCTGCTCGCTGCCCGTGTCGAGATTGCGAATTTTGAGACCCGTGACCGAACGCGGATTGTCGTTACCCAGAACTTCGTCGACAACAGAATCATAAATGATTTCAATTTTCGCATTGGCGGCAAGGCGCATCTGATTGGTCTTGTCGGCCCGCAGCACCGCGCGACGATGGATCAACGTCACATGTTCCGCGAAATTGGTGAGGAACAGCGCCTCCTCTGCTGCCGTGTTGCCGCCGCCGATCACCGCGACACGCTTGCCGCGGAAGAAGAAGCCGTCGCAGGTCGCGCAGGCCGACACTCCGAAACCCTTAAACCGCTCCTCGGACGCAAGCCCGAGCCAGCGTGCTTGCGCGCCAGTGGCCACGATCAGCGCTTCAGCGGTGTAGCGGTCGCCTGAATCGCCAACCAAGGTGAACGGCCGCCGCGCCAGATCCACCGAGGCGATGGTGTCCTGGACGATCTTGGTGCCGACATGCGCCGCCTGCGCCTGCATCTGCTCCATCAACCAGGGCCCCTGAATCGCCTCGGCGAATCCGGGGTAATTCTCGACCTCCGTCGTGATCGTCAGTTGTCCGCCCGGCTGAAGTCCGGCGATCATCACGGGCTCCAGCATGGCACGCGCGGCATAAATGGCCGCCGTGGCCCCGGCCGCGCCGCTTCCGAGAATGATAACCTTGGCGTGCGTGTCGGCCATTACCGCTCCTGAAAAAGGAGCACGGCGCAAACCGCGCCTTCGGAGCCCCTAGTTGCGGATATCGGGAGGGGACGGCACGAGGTCAAGCAGGGTTCGGATATGCTCCACAGCCCGGCCGGTTTCATCCAGCGGAGGGTAGGTCCATTGCGCAATCCTGCCCTCAAAGGGACGGATAATTCCACGGCGCGCCAGCGACTGGTGGAACAACCGGGCTTTGCGGCGGCCGCCGGGAAGGGAGAAGACGTGGACCGGCTTTCCTGTGCCCGCCGCTTCGCAAATCATGTTGACCGAGTCGGCGGTGACGACAAACGCATCCGCCCAGGCCATCATTCCGAGATACGGATTGTCGCGGCCGCCGTCCCAAATAAAGGTGTCCGTGCCGGCAAGGGCCTGCCGGACAACGGCTGATGCTTCCGCGCTGGTGCGGCGCGAGGTGCTGATCATCAACCCATGGTCGCGGGCGATCCCTGCAAGCATCGCGCCGAGCCGGTGGGCGGCCGCGGCGTTCAACGAGCCGTGCGTGCGGCTAGCGCCTCCGATCAGCACGGCCACGCGCGGCGCGCGCAAGTGCTCGAATAGACTCGCAAATTGGGCGCGCGCTTCTGCGAGCCGCGCTGGCGTGACTTGGTTGGGGCTGCCGATGATGGGGAAAACATTCGGTCCGGAAATCTCGTCATGCTGCGCAGGGATCACCAGATCGAAGTGGCGGCTGGAGAGACGCGGGCTTTGGCATTGCACCGTAAAGGTCCGCTCCCCGCTCGCCTTCCTGATGGCGCGGGAAAACGGAATGCTTTGTCGTCCGCAGGCGATCAGCAAACGCGGCCACGGCTCGGCAAGCACGTCTCCGTCATGCGTCATATGGGCGAAGGGCGAGCCGAGAGAGCGAGGCGCCAGCCAACGCCACGGCGGTGTCAGCCGAACACGGAATACGCGAACGGCAAACGGCAGGCGCTCCGCAAGTCCGAGGCATTGGTTCTCCATGCCGGCCGCGCCCTCGGTCACGACCCACGTTTCATCGCGCGATCCGCTGCGCGCGAGACTCATGCGAGCGCGCGACCCATGACGCGTTCGAGAATGCGCAGCGGCGCCCTTGCCGGATCGGCCATCGCCTTCACAGGCAGATAGAATGTCTGCTCGAAAAGATGCTGTCCCGCCATCGCGGCATGGCTCACCCGATCGGTGTACACAATCCATGTCGATCCCGGCGGAAAGCTGAATGCGTTTTGTTCGGCCGCGCGTTGATATTCGTCGTCGGCTTTCATGCGGTCATGGATGTTGAGCATTGTGTGATCGTAGGCCGTGCGAAATGCTTTTGTCGCTCCAATGGTGTTCAGGAATCTGGCGCGCGCGCGGGAATATGGGGGCAGCTTACCCGAGAAGGCGAGCGCCACCTCTTCAAATCTCTCGCCCAGACGCCAGTCGCGGCCTTTGCCGTCCGGATTGACGTTTGTGAACACGCGAAGAATTCGCTTGCCACCGGTAGGCGCAGACGGAAACGCGTCCACATGCAGGCGTGTGTCATCTCTTTTCGCACTGAGCCGCCGGCCTGCGATCTCAGCGGGGCGAAAACTCGTACGGCCGATCTCAAGTGAGTCGGCATATTGCGGAAGCAGCAGGCGGACGAGCGCGAGCGCGTGCTCATGATAGCGGCGCAGCATCGCCTTCATCGCGGCGAGGTCTTCGGCCGAGCCCAGCGCGTGTTTCAGCGCGTCCGACGGCGGATGGTAGCTGACATTCTTGGCCGCGGCATCCGCCATGGCGGGCGAGAGAAACCGCGTTTCACCGGCGGACAAGCCGAATCCCAATCGAGGCAGATAAAGAACTTTTCCATCCTCCAGCGCGTCAACCGGCGACCCCGACATGTTGGTTAACACCGGACCGTCCCACGCGATCACATCCAGGGTTTCGAGAATCTCGCCGATGTCCCGTTCGTGTCTGGTCATCCTCGCGATCCTGTGATGATGGTTTACGCTTGCCTGCGCCCAATTCCCGGAAAAAGGCTAGCGATCGACGCCTTATACTTGCGACACTTTATTGCTCAACCGGGCCAAGAGGAGTTTAATGCCGCTTACCTCATATTCCTCAAGGTCCACATGGAACATCAGAAACTCGATTCAATCGATCTCAGAATTCTGTCCGAGCTGCAGGCAAATGGCCGCATTACCAACGTGGAATTATCCCGGCGCGCGAAGATAACCGCGCCGCCGTGCCTGCGCCGCATGCGAGCGCTCGAGAAGGCCGGATACATCCGCGGCTATCATGCCGACCTCGATGCGAAACGGTTGGGATATGAGGTCAGTGCGTATGTATTCGTAGGGCTTTCAAGCCAGGCCGACGGCGACTTGAAGCGCTTCGAGGAGCAGGTGCGGAGTTGGCCGGAGGTGCGCGAATGTTACATGCTCTCCGGCGAAGTGGATTTCCTGCTGAAGTGTGTCGCGAAGGATCTCACCAGCTTTCAGGCCTTCATTACGAATACGCTGACGGCCGCCAAGAACGTGGCCGGTGTTAAGTCTTCGCTGGTCATTCGCCCCGCCAAGCGCGAGCCCGGCGTTCCGGTGGACGTAAAGTAGAAGGCGGCGGGCGAAAAGGTCCGCCGCCTCTTCTTCTCTAGCGGCCGCCGCCGGATCCACCACCGGATCCGCCGCCCGAGGGGCCTACGCTGTTCGATCGATAAGACGCGCCGCCGCCGGTGTCTTCCGTCGTTGTGGTGGTGCTCTGCTGCGTCTGCATGTCGGCCTGAGGCGCCGGTGGCGGGGGAGGCGGTGGTGCAGAATCGTTGTGCGCGCAGGCGGCCAGCAGCGATGCGGCAGTCAGGCCTGCGGCGATGCCGAGTTTTGTCATGGTTCAGTGCTCCTGTTTCGGCCCCGTTTCGGAACGATTGTGCCACCTCCCGGTTCCGGGTGAACGCCCGTGCGAAGCCGCTATTCGATGTCTCATGGCTTGCGCAGCTGCGTGGCGGGGCGGGCGGAGAGGGCAGTCCAGGTCGACGCAAGCCCGAAGAGCAAGGTAGCAGACGCGCCGCCCAGCACCGTAACGAGTGCCGCGCCGCCATCGAACACGAACGGCACATCGAACACGCGGCGCGCGACGAGCCAGGCGGCGGCTGTTCCCGCGGCAAGTGCCAGCGTCCCGGTGATGATGCCCAGCAGCCCGTATTCCAGTGCATAGATTCCGGCGATCCGGGCGCGCGTGGCGCCAAGCACTTTCAGCACCGTGGAATCGTAGATGCGCGCGCGCTGCCCCGCGGCAATGGCGCCCGCCAGCACAAGCAATCCCGCGAGGATGGTAACGAGGCTGGCCGCGCGCACACCATCCGCCAACTGTCGCAAGAGCCCGTTCACCTGCGCGATCGCGTCCTTCACGCGAACGGTCGAGATGTTGGGGAAACGATCTGTGACGGCGCGATACATCGGTTCTTCGTCGCGCGGCGGAACAGCGACAGTGGCGAGGAAGCTGTGGGGCGCGCGATCGATCAATCCCGGTGAAAGAACAAGCACGAAATTCTGGCGGCCATTGGAAAAGTCCACGTTGCGGAGATTGGCGATCCGGCCCTCGATCTCGCGTCCGAGCACATTCAAGGTCATGCGGTCGCCGAGCTTGAGATGCATGCCTTCGGCGAGGTCCGAGTCGAAGGAGATGAGGGTGGGGCCGCGATAGTCCGGCGCCCACCATTTCCCTTCAGCGATGTCTGTGCCTTTCGGTGGCGTGGCGGCGTAGGTGATGCCGCGGTCGCCGTTCAGCGCCCAGCGGGAACCCTGGTCGACTTTCGCCTGTGCCGCGGGAACGCCGTTCAGCGCGATTATGCGTCCACGGATCATAGGCGTGCGCCGGTAATCCCGCGCGGCGGGGAAACGGGCGATGATGCGGTCGAACGCTGCCGCCTGATCCGGCTGGATGTCGACGAAATAGAAGGTGGGCGCCCTGCCGGGCAGCGCGTCCTTCACCTGCGCGGAGATGGTGCGGTCGATCAAAGTCACGGCCGTAAGCAGTGTCAGTCCCAGGCCGAGCGCGACAACAACGCCGGCCGTTGCCGCACCAGGCCGTGTGAGATTGGCGAGCGCAAGCCGCCACCCCGCGCGCCGTGGCCGCGGCAGCTTGCGCAAGAGAAGCCGAAAACCCGCAGCGATCAGCCGCAAGGCAATCAGAGAACCAGCGGCACCGGCCAGAAACCACGCTGCGAAAATCGGCGAAGGCGAAATCCACAGCGCCAGCGCGATCACGAACAACGCGGCCGTACCGGTCAGCGCGAGATAGGGCAGCCGGCCACGATGTTTCGCGGGCGCAACAATATCGCGGAACAGCGAGGCCGGCGCGATCTCCCTCGCGCGCGCCAGCGGCGGCACGGAAAACACGATGGCTGACAGCAGTCCGAACGCTGCCGCAAGAATCAGCGGACCGGCGTAGATCCCATACTGCGCAGGTGCCGGAATTTGCGCGCCATAGGATTGTTCAAGCAGGAAAGGCAGGAAGATGCCGATCAGCAATCCGCAGATCACCGCAAGCAGCGCAATCGCCATCACCTGCAGAAAAAAAGTGAGGAAGATGAGCACGCCGTCCGCGCCCAGCGACTTCAGGATCGCAATTTCGGTGCGCTTGCGGTCAAGGAAGGCGCTCACCGCCTGACCGGCGCCCACGCCGCCGACTGCAAGCGCCGTGAGCCCGACCAGTGTGAGGAACATGGTGATCTGCTCGATGAACCTCCGCAGGCCCGGCGCCGCGTCGCTGCGGTCGCGGATTTGCCATCCGGCATCGGGGAACTCGCGTTTCGCCGCTGCCTTGAATGCAGGAATGGAACTGCCCGGCGGCATCGCCACGCGATAGCGATATTCGATCAGGCTGCCGAGAACGACCAAACCCGTTCGTTTCAATGCCTCGTTCGAGATCAGCACATGCGGACCGAGGCTGAAGCCGCCGGAGATGCGGTCGGGCTCGCCTTGCAACACCGCCGCTATGCGGAAAGTCTGGCTGCCGATGCGCATCGTTCCGCCTACGGACAGATGCAGTCGTTCCAGCAATGTCTGTTCGACAACCGCGCCGCAGGTTTGTCCATTGCAAATCAGTGCACGGGACAGAGATGGACTTGGCGTGAGGCCGACGCTGCCGTACAACGGATAAGCGGAATCTGCCGCTTTCAATTCGATGAGCTGGCGTTCGCTCTGAGCGCCTTTGGCCAGCGCGTACGCCATGGCGCGCATCGAGGTGACTTCGGATACGCGGCCATATCGCGACAGAAACGCATGCTCGTCTGGCGTGGCGGCGCGATGCACGATCTCCACCGAAACATCGCCGCCAAGCAATTCGCGCCCCTGCGACGCGAGCCCGATAAGCATTGCCTGTGCCAGCGAGCCGACACCGGCAATTGCCGCCACGCCCAGTACCAGACAGGCGAAGAAGATGCGGAAGCCGGAAAATCCGCTGCGCAATTCGCGGTGTGCGAACCGCACTGCCAACATCAACGCTGTCATGCGTTCACACGTTCGTCTGCGACGATGCGGCCATCCTTCATGCGCAGGATGCGATGGCAGCGCCGCGCCAGGGATTCCTCATGAGTCACGAGAAAAAGCGTGGTGCGATCGCGCGCCTGCAATGCGAACAGCAGTTCGGCGACATCTGCGCCCGTCTGCGTGTCGAGATTGCCGGTAGGCTCGTCGGCAAACAGCACGGCAGGACGCGGCGCGGTGGCGCGCGCCAGCGCCACGCGCTGCTGCTCGCCGCCGGAGAGTTGCGCGGGATAATGATCCACGCGCGCGGCCAAACCCACCGTTGCCAGTTCCGCGCGCGCCCGCTCGAACGCGTCGCGCATGCCCGCCAACTCCAACGGCACGGCGACGTTTTCCAACGCCGTCATGGTGGGAATGAGATGGAAGGACTGGAACACGATGCCGATCGTGCCGCGGCGGAAGCGTGCCAGCGCATCCTCGCCAAGCCCGGTGATGTCGGTTCCGGCGACCATGGCGCGGCCGCAGGTCGGCGCTTCCAGGCCCGCGGCGACCATCAGCAGCGATGATTTGCCGGAGCCGGACGGCCCTACCAGCGCCACGGCTTCTCCCGGCTCCACCGCGAGCGACACGCCGGACAAGATATTCACCGGCCCCGCCGCGCTCGTCAGCGTCAGAGAAATGTCTCGCAGGAGAATGGCAGGTACAGGTTCGGGCATAAGCTCCTTTGGGCGTTTGCCACCGGCGGGCAAAGAGTTGCGATATGGCGCGCAGCCCCGCGGTTTCAAGAAGCGGCGCGGTTGTGCAGTTGCGGCGCGGGTCGCGCTGGCTATAGTCCGCGCCTTCCGCGGACAGGTGGCCGAGCGGTTGAAGGCGCGCGCCTGGAAAGTGCGTAAACGGTGATGAGCCGTTTCGAGGGTTCGAATCCCTCCCTGTCCGCCAGCCGCTCGCCAGCCGCCGCCGCTGCATGCACCACGGCACAACATTTTGTGGTTGGGCCTGAGGGGCAGCAGTCGATATCACCACTTTTGGGTTTTTCGACCCCATTAAATCGGCCGCGCCGGTTCGAGGTTGTCGGCCGACCAGCTGCGCATGCGGCCTGAGATGGCCGCGGGCCGCAGACCGTAGTGGTCGGCCAAGCGATCGAGCGCGAGTGCCAAGACAACCTTGCCAGAACGGCGCGGCCAGCTTTTCTCTTTCTCTGCCGTTTCGAGCCCCTTAAGCGCGCAGCAGACATCGAACAGGACGTCCGAAAGGCCCGGTCCCACAGCCCCCAAGGCTTTCGCCAAACGCTGTTTGGCGGCGAGAACAGTGTCGGAAATGAACATCGTTTTCGGGCCGTTGCCGCCCAAAACGACGGGTGCACTCAGATCGGTGCATAGCCGGGGCTCGAGCTGCGCCAGGGTATAGTCCCGGCGCAGGCGCTCGCCGGCCTCGAACTGAACGCTGTCGAGCGCGCCGCGGGCATGCAGCCAGGCTAGCGGCGACTCCGCCTGATTGACCACCACCAGATCCTCGCCGCCACGGTCGTTCTGCACCAGCCGCAAACCCAGCGACTGGTGCTGCGCGGCCGAGATATCGATCCCGGCCAGCTCCGCGATCAGCCAGCTGCGCCCGCCGGCGCCGAGGCGCAATGCCTCGCCCTCCGCTGCCTCGAGCCAGCCACGCTCGCGGAACGCCTTGATCAGTCCGGATGCGATTCGCATGCGGCCGGACTCGCGGTCGCCGCGCTGGACCACGGTCCAGCTGCCGTTGGGGAGGTGCTCCAGGTGCGCCTTGGAATCGGCCAGCTTGCGCAAAACACGCCGGCCTTCTCGCTGCAGTTCGTGCTCGGGTATCGCGCTCATGCCGCCACCCGGGCGGCACGCCGCACCAGCATTTCCAGCCATTCCACTGTGCGGTCGAAGACGGGATCTTCGCGTTCTTCCTCGATCCGACGGCAGGCGTGCAGCACGGTCGGATGCGTACGGCCGAAGGCGCGGCCCACCCCTCGCAGACTGCGTTTCAGGACTGAGCGGGAGAGATAAATGGCGAGCTGCCGGCCCCTGAAGGCCTGCGGGCCGGCCGGCACTTCGGCGTTCGCGATAGCCGCTAACGGCAGGCCGAACGCATGGGCCGCCACCGCCTGCGCAATCTGGATAGGTGCACGATATTCCTGTTTTGTTCCGACTATAGCCATGTTTTTGCCGCGTCCTGTGTCATCTTGTACCCATAGAAGGAATAGTAGCACATAATAGGACGTGGTAGACGATATTTAAGAAAAAATTTTATTGCGTGTACAAATGGCGGTTTCGCCTTGCGAGCTGTGGCTTCGCCCCGCTGGCAGGTTGCGTATCGGCACTCCTCGGGTCTTTTTATGACGCATCCGCCGCGTGGAAATCGGTATTCATCTCAGGATTGGCAGCGTCGCGGGGCGTGATATTCTTTACACAATGACGCGTGAGTCAGTCCTGCCAGGCGCAATCGCGTTGCTTTTCACGTTAGCGATTGTCGCTAGCGTGGGCGGGCTTTTCATGGTGACTGCCCCGTATCACCCGATTTCGGAAAAGCGCGAAACAATCACCTATCTATCGCCGCAGTGCGAGCCGATAACCATTTGGGACTCAGCGCGTCAAAATGAAATGTGCCTAACGCGCGTCACTGTTCCTGAACGTCAGGTAGCGCTCAATGGAGAATATTGATCGTGCGCTGGACTAGATGTGCTGCAGTCGCCGCTCAAGTGTCCATTGCCTTCTTGTTGGTTCCGGCCTGCGCCACTGCGCCAGTGGACCGAGAACGACTCGCGTCGGTTCACACCATCTACTTTGGTGCAATTATAGAACCCCCAGACCGTCCTTTCTTTGAAAAGGCCGGGGGACCGCCTCGATCCCTGTTAGGACGCGCGAATGTCGCGGTGGATGGCAGAAATGCCATCGGAGCGGCTCTAATCAAGGAAGGATATCAATTCGTTCCAGATGAGAGGTCGGCTGACGCTGTTCTGTCCGTCATTATAAAGGTCGCAGACTATATGCCCGATGCGCCTTTTGGCCGAGATTGCAAACCGATCATGTTGATCGGGACAAAGCTGACAGACGCGCGCGGTGAAACCCTTCTTGAGCGCGAATACGATTACGTGGACACTGCGACCGTCCCCCGGCTACCGGGATACGTTCTGCTTCGCGCCGACCCGAAGTACACCGACCCCAGTTGCAGCAACTATTCGCAGGAACGAGTGATTGCAGCTTTTCATGATGTTGTACCCTTGCTTGCGCAAGCAATCAGCTCCGAACTCGCAAAGCGGTAGTCCCGGCACGCCCAATCCACGGGCGAAAATGCAGGACGCGTGAAACACATTGGCGGAAGCGAAATCGCATTGCGGAGAGCCGCGCTCGATGCTTAGTCTCCCGCACTCTCAAATCTCCCAGGCACACGAGGAGATGGGCAATGTCTTCAAGGAGGATTTCCATGCGTTTGAGTTTCACACACATTCGCGTTGCGCTGCTCGGTTCGGCGCTGGCGCTCGCCGCCTTGACGCCTGCTGCGGCGTCTCGCGCCGATTCGCACCGAGACCGCGCGCTGCACGGCAACCATACATCCGCGTTTGGCGCGGCGCGCGGCGTGGCGGCTGATCCCACCTACACGGTCCTGCATGATTTTGCCGGAAGCCCGAATGACGGCGGCGGCTCAGGCGCCAATGTCACGCTGGACGACGAAGGCAACATCTACGGCACCACCGATTTCGGCGGCGCCAACGGTTTCGGCACCGTCTTCAAGCTCGCGCCGGACGGAACGCAGACTCTGCTTCATTCCTTCAATAGCACCGACGGTTCGGGTCCCGATGGCGCCGTTCTTCTGATGCCGAACGGCGATATCGTCGGGACGGCCGGATCCGGTGGCGCGAACGGCAATGGCGTTCTCTTCAAGATCACGGCGAAGGGAAAGTACAAAATCCTGCACGATTTTACGGCGGACGATGGCGCTTTCCTCCGGGGAAATCTGATCCGCGATAAACAGGGCAACATTTACGGTACGGCGCTGTTCGGCGGCGTCAATGGCGACGGCACGGTCTACAAATACGCCGCCGACGGGACATTCACCGTCCTGCATGCCTTCAACGGCACCGACGGATTGTTTCCGGAGCACGGGGTGGTGAGCGATTCCGCGGGAAATCTGTACGGCGTTACCGCGTTCGGCGGCGCCAGCGATGAAGGCACCGTTTACAAACTTTCGCCGAAAGGAAAGCTCAAGACGCTCTACAGCTTCACCGGCCAAGAGGATGGAGGCTTCCTCTATGGCGGGCTGGCGCTCGACAAGGACGGCAACGTCTATGGCAGCACCGTCGATGGCGGCGCCCATGCCGCCGGCACGGTCTTCAAGCTCACCCAGGATGGAACGCTGACCACCTTGTACAACTTCACCGGCGGAACCGATGGCGGCGCCCCGGAAGGCGATATGCTGCTGGTCGGGAAGAATCTCTACAGCACCGCCAGCAGCGGCGGCGATGCGGGCTGCCAATGCGGCGCCGTCTATGAGGTCACCTCAAAGGGCAAGGAGAAGGTGCTGCATGCCTTCACCGGCGCCGATGGCGGCGGTTATTCGGCCGGCCTGGTGGAAGACAATCACGTCTTCTATGGCACCACTGCCTCGGGCGGCGCCTCCAGCAATGGCGTCGTTTTCAGCGTGACGAAGAAGTAGCAGCCAAGTCCCGTACGCGCGCCGTCACCATGCACCCTGTTCGCATGGCGGCGGCCCGCGTGGCTTGAACCCACGGCGCTTTGCACTCTAGGGTTCGCCCAGGTGCAATCTGACTCTTCGAGGGACAGTGACATGAAAGCATTTCTTCCGCTGGCGGCCGCCGCCCTGGCGCTGTGCGTGGCCAGTTCGGCGACTGCGAAAAACAAGGTGTCGATCTCGTTCGACGGCTTTTGCGACGGACTGGATATCATCCTCGACAAGCCGGGCCGGCTGGCGCTCGAAACCGGCAACGGTTGCGACGAGGGCGCGCATTTCGGCCTCGGCACCATCGGCCGCATCAATAACCGCGGCAATGCCATCACCTTCGCCATCAATCTCAGCCCAAAAGGCGGGGAGGCGTATCAATACATTTTCGTCGTCGATTATCCGCTCGTCACCGGCGGCAAATTCACCACCGTCTTCACCCAGGACGGCAAGACCTTGTCGAAGGAAGGGGGCGGTACCTACACGGTGAACCCGCCCGGCGCGCGGCGCGACATCGCGGGATTGAAGCGTCTGATCGATCTGCGGCGCTAGCTGCGGCTTATCGAAAATCCATCGTTAGCGATGCGGGGAGGGGATGATGTTGGACAATCGCAAGCCGTTCTTTGCCGCGGCGTTTATCGCCATTGCATTTGCCAGCGTTGCGGTGGCGCATGCCAAGGAAGAGCAGGTGCTTTACAGCTTCACCGGCGGTGTCGACGGACAGCAGCCCTGGGCCGGCGTCACCCTCGACAACGCGGGCAACATCTATGGCGCGGTGACGTTCGCCGGCGCCAGCGAAAACTGTGGTCCGTCCGGTTGCGGCAACATCTACAAGCTGACGCCGGACGGCACCTTCTCCGTGCTGCACAATTTCAACTGGAACGACGGCGGCAATCCCGCCAGCGATCTCATCCTCGACAAGAAAACCGGCGATCTTTACGGCAGCACGCTTTCGGGCGGCTCCGGCGGCGCCGGTACCATCTTCAGACTGGGGAGCGACGGCACGCTGACCACGCTCTATTCCTTCAGCGGGGGCGCCGACGGCAACACGCCGGAAGGCCGTCTGCTGCGCGACGATGCCGGCACGATCTACGGCACCACCTATGGCGGTGGCGCGAACAGCAAGGGCACCGTGTACAAGCTGGCCGCCGACGGCACGCAGACCGTGCTGCATTCTTTTGCCGGCGGTGCGAAAGACGGAGTCAATCCCACCAGCTCCGGATTGGCGATGGATGCGGCGGGCAATCTCTACGGCATGACGCAGTTCGGCGGCGCCAGCGACTACGGCACGATCTATCGCGTTGCGCCGAACGGCAAATTCAAGCTGCTGCATTCTTTCGCCGGCGGCACTGACGGCCGCTATCCGGCCGCGGGACTGATCATCGATGCGGCCGGGAATATCTACGGCGTCACGCAAGGCGGCGGCGGACACGACAACTGCACCTATGGCTGCGGCACCGTGTTCATGCTTGGGGCCGACAAAATGCTGACGATCCTGCATGCCTTCGCAGGCGGCAGGGATGGCGCCAATCCGCTTTCGACTTTGCGCCGCACACAAAATGGGGATCTGTACGGAACCACCAATGACGGCTCGAAAGGCACCGTGTTCAAGCTGCGGCCGGACGGCAAGGAAATCATCCTGCACATTTTCGGCGCGACTGGTGACGGTTTCGAGCCGCTGTCCGGCATCGCCATGGACAACGATCGCAATCTCTACGGCACCACCGATCTCGGCGGCGCGAGCGGCCTCGGCACGGTCTACGTCGTGAAGAAGTAAAAGGTGACCGGCAATAGTTGGCGGGACGAAGGAACCGCGGACGGCGCGCGTCCGCCATGCTGTTTTCCCGAAGGATCAATGCAGCGTGCCGAACGTTGGTCGGAAGCGCTCTGGTGATAGAACACACCCCGTGACGCGAGAGGCCAGATCGGCATGCCGGATCCACACTTGCCCCCGCACATCGAGCAGACGGTCCGCGCGGTGGAACAGCTGCATGTCGAGCACCGCGAATGTGCCAGTCCTGTCGATCGCTTGCTGGATGGCACGAAGGCTTTAATTAGCCGTCCGGGTTTTCTTGGCTTTCTGCTGGCAAGCGTTCTGGCCTGGGTGCTCGCCAATGCCACTCTGCCTATCCGCCTGCGGCTGGATCCGCCGCCCTTCCTCTATTTGTCCCTTGCACTCGCGTTCGCCGCGGTTTGCATCACGGTGCTGGTTCTTTCAACGCAGTGGCGCGCGGACCGGCTCGCCGAGCATCGCGAGAAGCTGATACTGCAGCTGACCTTCGTCAGTGAACAAAAGTCCGCCAAGCTTATCGCTTTGGTGGAAGAACTTCGCCGCGATCTGCCTCACGTGCCAAACCGCATCGATTCGGAGGCGCAACAGATGACAGAAGCCGTCGACGCTACGGCCGTATCGCAGGCGTTGCGGCCGGAAGACCCGGCCCCATTTCCACGACCGGCTGCCTCGCAAGAATGATCCGGCAACATGATGCTCCCTCGGCGCAATCGAGACGATGATTGGCCCACGCGCGACTTCAAATGGAAACGCACCGTTTCCTTCAAAGCTTTAATCAATCGGCAACTTCGGTGCGTTCGGGACGTTGAGATATTGACTGAACCTCACCTGAGAGTTGTTCGATGAAAATGCAGACGTGTCTTCGCCTCACACTGGCGATGTTGTTGGCCACGACCGTGCTGGGCGCGCCTCTCGGCGCCAGCGCGGCAGGAAAAGCGGCATCCGTTGCCGCGCAGCCCGCCGTCAAAGGCAAGGTGGCGTGGCGCTTCAAGGTTCTGGCGAACTTTATCAGCCACCGCGCGGCTGTCGGGCCGGACGGTACGGTTTATTTCAACGACTCCTCCGGAATACTTCACGCGCTCACGCCGGAAGGCACGCAGAAATGGACGTACAACGGCCACGGTTTGGGCTCGCAAGGCCCGACGGTGGTGGGTCCGGACGGCACCATCTATTTCGGCACGGCGTCGCTCAGCGCCGTTCACGCCGTCAATCCCGACGGAACGCGCAAATGGATTTTCGTGGCGAAAGATTCGCAGGGGATCATCGGTGGGCCCGGGATCGGACCGGATGGAAACATCTATGCGATGTTCGATATCGGAGGTCCGATCGGCGCCGTCTCTCTCACGCCGGCGGGTACCAGGCGGTGGAACACGCATGGAAATCCGCGCGTGTTCGAATATGGGCAGCTGGGACGCGAGCTGGTCTTCGGCGGCGGCAACGTCTACTTCACGGCGACCTACACCGGCGATGTCTGGGCCTTCGATATCGAGACCGGGAAGCAGCGATTCAACGTGAACGTCGGCCGCGCTGGCCAGGCCGATGTCGCAAAGGACGGCAGCGTGTTGGTGCCGACACAGCTGCAGCCGCGGCTGAACGCATTTTCGCCCAACGGGAAGTTCCTGTGGTCGTTCTTCGGCGATGAGCAGACCGTGACCAACGATCTGACCGCGCCGGATGTCGGCCCGGACGGCAACATCTACATCGTTCGCAATCTGGGCGAGCTCTATTCGCTCACGCCCAAGCCTGCGACGCGCTGGGTTTCCCCGAGCCTGCTGTCGCAAGGTCCCATCTCGGGGCCCATCGTCAGCCCCGCGAACGATCTCGTCCTGCTTGGCGGGCAGCCGACCTACGGCGAGCCGGGGTTGATCCAGGGATTTTCGCCGGCGAACGGCGCGCTCCAGTTCGAGATCAACATTCCCAAGGAGAAAGATGGGACTTGCGCGGTGCCGTTTGCCCGTCCGCGCTTCACGCCGTCGGGCGACCGCGCGTATATCCCGGCCGTGCAGCTTTGCGAGTCGCCGAAGAAATATCACTCCTGGCTCTACGCGATCGATATCAAGAAACATTAGCCGCCGAACTTGCGATACCCGCTGGCCGCTGACATCGCGGCGTGCTACAACTTAGCGTGGTACTCACGGGGAGGGGGCATGCGCAATTTTGCCCGGCAGTTGATCTCGATGATTGCTTTCATCGGGTGCGCAGGGCCGGCGGCGGCGGGGACGCTGATTCCGGTCGTCCCCTTTCCGGATAGTTCGGGCACCACGGCTTACGACATCAATGACAAGAACGAGATTGCAGGCTTCTACGTTGCCGACAATGGCTTCTATCATGCGTTCTTCGGCACACTGGACGGACAATATACATCGTTCGATGGCGAGAATTATCAGGGCTTTGCCAAGGCCATTGGCATCAACAACGACGGCTGGATCACTGGATATTATCTGAATGGGGATATCTGTCCGCCCGCAGGGCAATGCGAGTTCGTCCGCAAGCCCGACGGGACATTCGTGACGCTCAGCAAACATGGCACGCCGCTTTCAGGACTCGTTGGCCAGATCAGCTCAAAAGCGAGATTTGTCGGCAGCTACTACGACCTTGACCGTCACAATCACAGCTTCGTTGGACAGAAGACCAAGTACAAAAAGGATCTACGATCCGACATGCCATCACCTCGAGCGCGTGGCATCAACAGTCACGGTACTATTGTCGGTTATAGTCCGGGCACGGACCACGATAGCGGATTTGTGCTGCAGCACGGCGTCTCAACGCTTGTTGACTATCCCGATGACACAGCCTCCAACACCTATCTTTACAAAATCAACAAGTCGGGCATCGCCGTCGGCTATTGGGATACAGGCGCTCCGGATTACATCGTGCATGGATTTTCTTACGATACGAAAACGAGCACTTTCTATCCGCTCGATGTTCCGGGCGCGCTGCTGTATACCTATCTTCAAGGGATCAATGCCGCCGGGTTCATTGCCGTTCAATCCGATGCGGGCGACTTCATCTACTGCCCGCACAAACCTGCCAAATGTCCGGGGGGAGGCATGGCGGTGTCATTCGGCCCGGGCATCCATGTCCCGGCGCAAAAATTGGCCCGCCATCATCCGGGGCACGGTGTTCGGCACCGTACCGCGACGGGAGCGAATTCGCCCACCGCGGACCGGGTGGATTACTTTCTGCCATTGAATCTTTCGCGCTAGATCGGAACTGCCGAAACTATCATGGGGCGAGAGGCCTACCACCGTTTGCGCGCCGCGATAGTGGTACGGAATCTGATGTTTCTGCCCGCGTTGTTACTGGCGGGGTGCGGCTTGTTTCAATCGGACGCGGAGCGCGCGATGCAGAAGACTCCCAACTATCGTGCCGGCTACGATGACGGTTGCGCGGCGGCGAGCACCATGGGCGCCAATCCGCGCGGCCAGCCATACCGCGACGATGCGTTGTATGAGTCCGACCAGGCTTATCGCGCGGGATGGAGCAGCGGCTTTGCCACCTGCCGCAATCAGACGATGGGCGGATCGCTACCCGGCAATTCGTTGAGCCCGATTCCCGGACAGCACTAGCCGGCGGCGTGGTTGCGGGCGCGCTCGGCTGTTTTTATGTCGGCGCGCACGCGCACGAGACTGTGAAGTCCGGCATCCTTAATGCGGTCGAGGAATTGTGCGCCGGCGGAACAGGAAGCGCGATGGCAATCCGGCGCAGCACCCGCCCCGCCGCCATGCGGCATGAGGAGAGCCACCACCGCCAGCCAGAAAATCGCCCGAAAAATCATACCTCGCCTTTCGCGAAGCCAACGCTATAGCAGCCGGTTTGCTCCAGGCTTAGGCGAAAAGATAAAATTTATCGCAATTTCGAACGGCGGGGCGCCCTATTACCTTGGTTTGTTAGGTAAACAGGCACAGAACGGGACTCGATCATTCCTTGTGGATTTCTCAATAAAGAACGCCGGGATTCAAACTTCGTTAAGTTTGGCCGGGCCAGCATCCCCCTCCTACAAACAGCTGGAAAGGATGTGGGCTTGGCGGCAGGTAAGGATAAAGCCAAGCGGAACAAGGCGGCATTGCGCCGTCGCTTCATCCGCGTTCAGCTGAGCAAAGCCGGCCTCGGGGCGCTGCTCGGCGGGGCTTACGGCCTGCTTTTCGGTATCCCTGATCTCCTCGATTCCATCGCGATCGGCGCGCTCCTGTCGCCTGGCCTGCTCGCGCTCGCAGCCCTGTTGCGGGCCCCTCTGCCGGTGCTCGAAACAGCGGCGCAGGTGTTTCTCGCCGCCACCATTGCGTATCTTGTGCTGATCACCGGCGGCGCGGCCTCGCCGCTGCTGCTCTGGCTGGTGCTGGTGCCGGCCGAAGCCGCGCTCTCCGGCGGAAAGTGGCCGGTGGTTTACGCAACCATCGCCGCCGCGGCCGCCGTGCTTTGCATCGGGGTGACTGAATACCTGAACCTGGTTCCTGCTTCCCGCCTGCTCGTCGCCGGCTGGCAATTTTACGTGGGCTCCGCGTTCATCGCCGTGATCCAGGCCGCGCTGATCGCATCCGCGGCGCAAGACCGGCAACGCCGCGCCGATGAAGCCGCCGCGGCGGGCACGACGATGTATCGCTTCCTCGCCAACAACGCGATGGATCTCATCACCTTGCACGGCTCGGACGGCCGCATCCGCTACGCCAGCCCGGCGGCGCGGTCGCTGCTTGGCCGCGACCCGGAATCGCTGGTCGGCGAGGCGCCGGCCATGCTGGTGCATGGCGACGATGTGAAGCCGATGCACTATGCCTTCGTGCGCGCCAGCTATTTCGGTCAGGACGCCGAAGCGGAAGTCCGCTTGAAATGCGCGGATGGAGGTTTCGTCTGGACGGAAATCCGTTGCCGCCCGGCAGGGCGCGGCATCGGTCAGCAATCCGAGATCGTCGCCGTCACGCGCGATATTTCGGAGCGCAAGGCGCAGGAGCACGCGCTGATCCAGGCGCGGGACGCGGCGGACCAGGCCAATCGCGCGAAGTCGGGCTTCCTCGCCAACATGAGCCACGAACTGCGCACGCCGCTGAATGCCATCATCGGCTTCTCCGAAGTGATGACGCACGAAATGTTCGGTCCGCTGGGCGGGCCGAAGTACCGCGAATATGCGGGCCTGATCCACGAATCCGGCGAGCATCTGCTGGAGTTGATCAACGGCGTGCTCGACATGTCGAAGATCGAGGCCGGGAAATTCCAGGTCTCGGAAGATCTGTTCGATTTGAACAAGGTGGCGACGCAGGCCATGCGTTTCGTCAAGCTGCAGGCGGACCGGAAAGGGCTCGTGCTGAGGGCGGCCATCGCCGAGGATTGCGCCAACATCTTCGCCGACGAGCGCGCGATAAAGCAGATTCTTATCAACCTGCTGACCAATGCCGTGAAGTTCACCCCGCGTGGAGGCGAGGTGAAAGTTTCCGCGGCGCGCGATGGCCGCGTGGTTCAGCTTGCGGTGCGCGATACGGGTGTCGGTATTTCGGAAGAGGATTTGCAGCGGCTGGGGCGTCCCTTCGAACAGGCCGATGGCATGCAGGTGAAGCGTCAGGAGGGCACCGGCCTTGGCCTCGCGCTGATAAAGGCACTAACCGCCGCGCATGGCGGCAGGCTATCGATCGAATCGAAACCGGGCCGGGGCACTGTTGTGTGCATCACGCTGCCCCATGCGGCGGCGGATGCGCACGGCCGCGCAGAGGAAGCCGCGTCTCCTCCCGCTGTCTCGCTCAAAGGCGCCGCCTGACCGATCGATTCCAAGACCCCATGTGCTCCAACGCATGCGCTTGACCCTGCGCGGAGGCATGCCTACGCCTCGGCCTCCCATTCGAGCAACGGCGCATGGATCGCGAGCAATTCATTGAAACGCAGGTGGCCTTCCAGTTTGGAAGCTGCTCCGCCGAGCCGAAGGTTGGCCTTGCTGAATTGGCGCGCACCGGGGCCGAAACCAGACCGTCGCTCGCCTTTCACGATCCGGGAACCGGATCGTTCGTGCCGGAAGATCGCGGTGTGGGTCTCGCGATGGATCGCCATGGAAGATGGCAAGTGTCTCTGCCACAGGAGGCGCTACCCGGCAGGAAGATGAAGGCGAACCGGAAAGCCGATCTCCTGACCGGTCTCTATCAATCCAAGCTGGCCTCACCCGTATTGATGGACATGAACGATGCGGTCCACAGCAGCAATGCATTTCCAACGTTTCAGTACAACCGGCAGAGTGGCGCGAAGAATTCCATCCTCTGGCCGCACAACCGAGTCCACGATTTGGCGAAAGGTGCTCTGTGTTCCGCGCCCGATCCGGCAGAACCGAGACTGCGCGACAAAAAACCCGGTCTCGTTTGGCGCGGATCGCTGCGGGGCTTCAGCAGGCTTGGAGCAGCGCCGGCAAACATACAGGGACCTCTGAAGGCATTTCTCGATGGCAGGACGGATAACGCCAAGTTGCTTTCGCATCTGAAAACCGTGCCGCGCTACGCCTTCGTCATGCGCTATTTCCGCCAGCAAGGTTTTGACGTGGGACTCACCCGGCCAAAACGCGGTCTGGACGCCTTGCAGGCACCAGACGTCGCGCGTTACGCGGGCGCTTTCATGGCGCCGGAAGAGCAGCTGCACCACCGCTACCAGATTGCAATTCAGGGCACCGATGTCGCCACCAATTTCGCCTGGTTGCTCGGCACCAACAGCGTGATCCTGCGCGAGCCCTATTCCTGGCAGGTGTTCTTTGATGGGCACTTCCACCCCTGGGAGCACTACGTGCCGGTGGCAGTGGATTTCTCGGACGTGCCCGAAAAGATTGCATGGTGCGAAGCGAATCTCGACGCTTGCCAGGCGATGATCGACCGCCGGCACGAACTGGTGCCACTATTGTTGGATGGCGATGTGCGCAAAGAGGCGCTGCGTCGGGTGGTGGAACGATACGAAAATTTCTACGCGCACTGGGAAAAGACGCGATAGGCGGCGCTCTGGCGGCGATGTCGGCCACTTGCATTGACAAGGCGGCGTCAGGCCGGAACGATGTCCGGGGATCAAGGGGAATGCAGCCATGCACCATGAAGACGGCGGTCTGAAGCAGGATCTGGCGATTTTTGCACGAATGCTGGAGCGCAGGCGCGCGTTGAAGCTGTTCGGCGCGGCGGCAGGGTTCGCGGCGCTTGGCGGGATCGGCAAGTTGCTGACGCCTGTTGCGGCTGCCGCCGGCGACCACTGCGTAGCCGATGCGCCGGAGACAGCCGGCCCGTACCCGGCCGACGGCACCAACCAGTCGCAGGGCCCGACCAGCGATGTCCTCACCGAAGCCGGCGTGGTGCGCCGCGATATCCGCTCGAGCTTCATCGGTTCTGTGGCCAAGGCGAAGGGCGTTCCCGTCAAGCTGACGATGCAGGTCGTGAATACGCATGGCGGATGCGCGATTTTGCCGGGCTATGCGGTGTACATCTGGCAATGCGACCGGGATGCGGGCTATTCGCTCTACACGGTGCCGAAGGAAAGTTATCTGCGCGGCGTGCAGGTGGCGGACGAGAACGGCAACCTGACCTTCAAGACGATTTTCCCCGCCTGCTATCCGGGCCGCTATCCGCACATGCATCTCGAGATTTTCGAGAGCCTTGAGCAGGCAACCAACGGGCACAATGCCGTGCTCACCACGCAGCTCGCGCTGCCGGGCGATGTCTGCCAGGACGTCTACGACAATGCCCCGGGATATAGAGCGAGCCGTACAAGCTTCGCCAACATTTCGATCGAAACGGACTCGGTGTTTCGCGATGACACGAAGCGCCAGCTTCGCGCCATGACGCCTAAGTTCGAGGGCAGCATCAAGGATGGCTACACGGCGACCTGCACGCTCGGCGTGCCGGTTTAACGGCAGCTTGCAAATGCCGTAGGATGTTGCTATCTTACTTTCGTCTTACCTAGAGCAGACGAATGGCCAGAGGCGCACCGGAAACGACAATTGTATCGACCAAGGGGCAAGTGATCCTGCCCAAAGCCGTTCGCGACCGGCGGCGGTGGGAGCCGGGAACGCGGCTGGTTGTGGAAGAAACGCCTGATGGCGTGCTGTTGAAATCCACATCGCCTTTTCCACGCACCCGGCCGGAAGACGTTTGTGGCTGCCTCCGGTACGAGGGACCCCCAATAACCATTGAGGAGATGAACGCCGGCATCGCGGAAGAGGTGAAGCGCCGCCATGCTCGCAATCGATACTAATATACTCATCAGGTATTTGGTGCAGGATGATCCCGCGCAGAAAGGCAAGGCGCGGCGTTTGATCGAAAACAACGAGGTGTTCATTACCACCACCGTTCTTCTCGAGGCAGAGTGGGTTCTAAGAAGTGTCTACGGCTTTTCGCCAAAGCAGGTGGCCGAAGCGTTCGCGGCGTTCATTGGATTGCCGCAAGTCCGACCAGAGAATCCGTTCCTTGCGGCGGAAGCCCTACGGTTGGTGGACGCCGGTATGGACTTCGCCGACGCGTTGCATCTGACTGCCGCGAAGGATTGCGAAGCATTTGTCAGTTTTGATCAGCAGTGCCTGAAGGTTGCCCGTGCGGCCGGCGCATCGGTGCGGTCGGCGTAAATGCCCGGCCGGCGAACTCTTTCTGACCATGCAATAGAGCGAAATCCAGCATGGCGCGGGCGATTTCGCGTTCGCCCATGATGACGGCATCGGCGCCGTGCTGCATCAGGTGCTCGGTTTCCGCGTCGAAATGCGCGCGTGCAACAATTCGCAAACCGGGATTGATGGCGCGCGCCTGTTCGACGATCTGGCCTGCGTCGAACGCTTGCGGAATCGCCACGAAAAGCAGCCGGGCATCTTTCAGCCCCGCCGCGCCCAGCACGCGCTCATCGGCGGCATTGCCTGCCAGGAATTCCATTGACACATCGCCGCGCAGCTTCACCACATCGCGAATTTCCTCGATGACCAGCACCGGCATGCCAGACTTCGCCAGTTCATCGGCGACAAGGCTGCCGACGCGGCCGTAACCCACCACCACGGCATGATCCCTGAGAGCGGTCGGCATCAGCGCTTCGGCGCGCGCATCTCTTGCAGAAGGCGCGGGTTCATTCCGGCGCAGCAGATATCCCACACCCGCAAGCAACGCCGGATTGAGAAGGATTGTGACGATGGAGGTGCCCAGCACCACGTTGCGCGCGTCCGGCGGCACCAGCTTCAAACCCAGGCCGAGATCCATGAGGATGAAGGAGAATTCGCCGATCTGCGCCAGGGCCGCCGCCGCGAAGAGCGCTGTGCCCGCCGATCCTCCGAGCACCCGGATCAGCAGGAAGACGCTGACGGAAATCGCCAGCAGAACGGCCAGAACAGTGGCGATCAGCGTAAACGGCGCATGCACAAGCGTGGAGGGATCGAACAGCATCCCGACCGAGACAAAAAACAGCACGGCAAACGCGTCGCGCAGCGGCAGGGATTCCGCGGCGGCCTGCTGGCTGAGCGGCGATTCGCTCAGGATCATGCCGGCGATGAAGGCGCCGAGCGCGAGCGAGACGCCGAATATCTCCGACGCCGCGAAGGCGACGCCGAGCGCCAGCGACAGCACGGCCAGGCGGAACAGTTCGCGCGAGCCGGTGTGTGCCACGTAATGCAGAACTGCGGGAATGATTCGCCGTCCCACGAGCCACATCAACGCCCCGAAGGCGGCAAGTTTCGCAAGCGTGAAAGCAAGCGACAACAGAACGGCGGCAAATGAGACCGTCTGCATAGTCGGCGTGGTGCTCAACAGAGGCGCGAGCGCCGGCAGCAGCACCAGTGCAAGGACAGTGACGATGTCCTGCACCACCAGCCAGCCGGCCAGGATGTGGCCGCGCTCGCTGTCGACGATGCGGCGCTCCTGCAAGGTGCGCATGGTGACGATCGTGCTGCTGATGGAGAGCGCGATGCCGATCACGAGGCCGCCGCCGAGCGGAGGCCAGCCGAGCATCCACGCCACGCCGGTACCGATGGCGGTAGAAAGAAGTACCTGAAGCAGCGCGCCGGGCAGGGCGATGGCCCGCACGGCCAGCAATTCCTTCGGCGAGAACTGCAGCCCCACGCCGAACATCAGCAGGATGACGCCGATCTCGGCGAGGTCGAGCGTCAAATGCGAGTCGGCGACGAAGCCCGGCGTGAACGGCCCGATGGCGATGCCTGCGAGCAGGTAGCCCGCGATCGGCGACAGCCGCAGGCGCACGGCCAAAGTGCCCAACGCGAACGCCAGGCCGAAGCCCGCTACCAGCACCAGAATCAGAGGCGATGCATGAGCCACTCAGACTCCCCGCGCGCCGCGTGATTGTTTGCGCGAACGAGATAGCACCTGCTCAGGCAGCGCGCCGCAAGGGGATTTGCGGTTTCGCAGCAGGCATCCTGAGGGGGCGTGGAGGTGCCGCTCGCCGGGGCTTGCGCATGCGTTGCAACGCAACCCGGTACACCGCGGCCAGGAAGGCAAGGATCACGAGGGAACAGAGCGCACCGCCCGCCAGAACAACAATGGCCAGCAATCCGCCCTGCATTTCCGGCATATTCAGATGGATGAAGGTGTACAGGGCTGAATTCCTTTTTTGACGCTTATCGCTTGCGTTTGCTGCGGCGCTCTTTCGGCGCGTTGAGGGCGAAGACGTTGCGGGTGTTCTTGGCTTTGCGAATTCTGCCGGTGCGCACCAGCCGCCACAGCTTGTTCTGGATGACGCGGCGTTTCGCGATCACTCCATAGCCGCGATACAATCCGATGAGGATATGATCGAGGTCGGCGCTGCCGTCGGAGGCGGCAAGCACGGCCACGATTTGCTGCTCCAACTGATCGCGCTTGCGCGGGCTCAACTCCTTCAGCAGCGCCGGCGGCAAAGCGTGTTCGGGAGTCGTCGCGCCGGCGCTCCCCGTCGCATCGGCGCCAAAGAGTTCGCTCAGCGCCTGCGCATGCTCCAGCCAGCGCGCGTGCCGTCCGCGCTCTTCCGCCGACACGCCCGGCCGGGCCTGGGATTCCTGCAGAGCGGCTGCAAGCTCGGCAAGAAAAGCGGAATGATCCTTTCGTCCTGCCGGTTGACCCAACCCCTGCCCCCTCCAAATCGCATCCTTGCGTCGCACATATTTCGGCAGAATTCAACATGTTTCGCGATATTTCTGCGATTTTTCTGCGATACATCAAAGTAGCCGCCGCGTCGGTGGGCGACCCCGGACGCTCCTGTCGGTTTCTTAATGTTGGCCGGCAACCGGCTTTTCAATGCGCAGGCCGGCGCGGCGTCCGCGCGTTAGCGTCCCGAGTCTTGAAACCGCCGCAAACATCGGCGAGTTACTGTCGTTCTGGACGGGCTGTCTCGCGCGGAACCACCCGAGGACCATGGCCGATCATTTCGAGGAGAATCTCCGGGCGTTTGGCCAGTGGCTCGCGCGTCCCCATGGCCCCTTCGCCAAGTATTTTGCCATCGCGACGATTTTGATCGCTCTGCCCCTGCTTGGCCTTGCGCTCGCACCGGCCCTCCTTCGCCAGTTCGCGCCACCGCTGGACACGCGCAAGGACCTCTACACCGTCAATCGCCCGATCGCTTTCACCTTCCTGGATGCCGAGGGCAACCAGCTCGGGCACCGCGGCGCCATGGTCGGCGAGCGGCTGAAGCTGAACGAGATGCCCGCCTATCTGCCTGCCGCCTTCATCGCGGTGGAAGACCGCCATTTCTATTCGCATGGCGGCATCGACATGCACGGCCTGCTGCGCGCCATGTGGATCAACTTCCGCGCCGGGCATGTGGTGCAGGGCGGTTCCACCATCACGCAGCAAACGGCGAAGATCGTCTTCCTCAATCCCAAGCGCACTTATGCACGCAAGCTGGAAGAGCTGTTCGATGCGGCAAGCCTGGAGAATTCTCTCAGCAAGGCCGAGATTCTCCAGCTCTATCTGAATCGCATCTATCTCGGCTCCGGCGCTTATGGGGTGGATGGCGCGGCGCATGTGTATTTCGGCAAGAGCGCGCGCGACGTCACGCTGCCGGAAGCGGCCATGCTGGCGACGCTCACCACGGCGCCGTCGGTGTTTTCGCCGCGGCGCGATCTCGTCCGCGCCCAGGAGCGCGCTGTCCACGTGCTCAACCTGATGGTGAAGACACATGCCATCACCCGTGAGCAGGCGGAGGAGGCCAAGGCCAACCCTGCCGTGATCACCGACCGCGCTGTTCAGGACGCGCGGAACTTTTTTCTCGACACCGCGGCCGACGAAGCCACGCGGCTCGCCAGCATCAATGGCGAGCCGCCCAGCGGCGATCTGGTGGTGCGCACCACCCTCGATCCGCGCCTGCAGGAGAACGCGCGCCGTAGCCTCAACCGCGTGCTGGCAAAAGAGGGCCGCCGCGCCCGCGCGCATGAAGGCGCTGTGATCCTGATGAAGCCCGACGGGATGATCTCCGCACTGGTCGGCGGCCGCGATTACGACGAAAGCGTCTTCAACCGCGCCACCCAGGCGAAACGGCAACCCGGCAGCGCCTTCAAGCCCTTCGTGTATCTGGCGGCGCTCGAAAGCGGCATCAGCCCGTGGGAGACCCGCAACGACTCATCCGTCGATATCGATGGGTGGACGCCCACGAATTACGGTGGCCGCTCCTGGGGCACCATCACGCTGGCGAGCGCGCTCGCGCATTCCGTCAACACCATCACTGCGGGGCTGGGCCAGGAAGTCGGCATCGAGAAGGTGATTCAGGCGGCGCAGCGCCTCGGCATCAAATCGCCGCTGGAAGCGAATGCGTCGTTGGCGCTTGGCACCTCCGAAGTCACGCCGCTGGAACTCACCACCGCTTATGCCGCCTTCGCCAATGGCGGCCTGCGCGTGCAGCCCTACATGGTGACGGAAGTGGACGATACCAGAGGCCGCATGCTCTATCGCAGGCTGCAGCCCTCGCCGCAGCGCGTCGTCACGGAAACCACCAACCGCGACATGGTGGCGATGCTCTATGGCGTGGTCGCTGAAGGCACCGGCCGCAGCGCCGCGATTTCAGGCCATGAAGCCGCCGGCAAGACCGGCACCACGCAGGACTATCGCGATGCCTGGTTTGTGGGCTTCACCGCCGATTACGTGGCTTGCGTGTGGATCGGCAACGATGACTCTTCGCCCATGCGCAACGTCACCGGCGGCAGCATTCCCGCCGAAGTGTGGAAGGCGGTGATGACGAGCGCCGAAGATGGACTGCCCGCAAAGCCACTCGAAAAGTCCGCACCGCAGACCGTGGAAATGGACAACGGCATCGTCACGGCTGAAGAGGGCGGTGCCGCGATCGAGGATGACAGCCCGACATCGGTGGATGTGGACGAGGAGTCGGGCGGCGCGAATATCGAAGACGATTCGGACTCAGCGGACAAAGACACCGGCTCCGCGCGCGGAAGGGACAGCAGCAGGGGCGAGCGCAACGGGTCGTGGTGGAACTGGCTGTTCAACGAAGATCGAAGCAGAGCGCCGCCGGGAGAACCGTCGGCGCGTTCCGGCGTGGTGCGGCAGCAGCCGCCGCCCGCGCGCGTGATCGTGCCCCAGGAACCCCAACCCGCCGCCGAGAGCCCTGGTATCGATCGAGAATCCGTCGGCGGCGTTCGCTCGCAGCGGCCGCGCTATGCCGAGCCTCCGCCGCCGCGCGATGATCGTCCGCCGCCGCCGCCGCCGCGAGTCGGCCCGCCGCCCGCACCGCCGCCCGATGTCGATGACGAAGGCGCCCAGAATCCCGACGGCACGGACGAGGACAATCCGGAGTAAGGGTCGATACGCGGCTGGCCGGGAACCCGCGCAGGCCGCGGAGCGTTTACTCTCGCCGGGGCGAGTTTCGGGCGGAGCCGAAAACTAGCCGTCTATTTTGGTTTCGCTGCATGAACGATCCCGCACTCACGCTTCCCAAGGCTTCCTCGGGGATCTCCGGGCTGGACGAGATTCTTTACGGGGGCTGGGCGCGCAACCGCCTGCATCTGCTGGAAGGCACGCCCGGCACGGGAAAAACCACCATCGCGCTCCACTTCCTCATGGCGGGCGCGAAAGCGGGAGAGAGCGGTATCTACGTCAGCCTGGCGGAAACGGAGGATGAGCTGCGGGCCGGCGCGAAATCCCACGGCTGGACGCTCGACGATCACATCGAAGTGTTCGAGCTGGTGCCGCCGGAAAGCGTGCTCGATCCCGAGCAGCATCAAAGCCTGCTCTACTCGTCCGACCTTGAGCTCGGCGAAACCATGGAGCGGATTTTCGCCGCGATCGAGCGGTTGAAGCCCAAGCGCGTGGTGATCGACAGCCTCTCCGAGATCCGCTTGCTGGCGCAAAGCTCGCTGCGCTACCGCCGGCAAATCCTCGCGCTCAAGCATTACTTCGCCGAGCATCAGACGACCGTCATCCTGCTCGACGACATGACGGCCGACACCGTCGATCGCGCGGTGCATTCCATTGCGCATAGCGTGGTGCATCTGGACCAGCTCGCGCCGGTCTACGGCGGCGAACGCCGCAGGCTCCGGGCGGTGAAGTGCCGCGGGCAGAGCTTCCGCAGCGGCTTTCACGATTTCACGATCACCATGGGCGGCGTGAACGTTTATCCGCGCCTTGTCGCGGCAGAGCATCGCGGAAGCTTTGTCAGCAACATCATCGCAAGCGACATTCCGGAACTGGATGCGCTGATGGGCGGAGGCGTCACGTCCGGCTCCAGCACCTTGCTTCTCGGCCCGGCAGGGAGCGGAAAGTCGCTACTTGTCCTGAAATACATGCAGGCTGCCGTGAAGCGTGGCGATCGCGTCGCGCTGTTCCTGTTCGACGAGGAAATCGGCCTGCTCTTTTCCCGCGCCCTCGAATTGGGCGTGGATCTCGCGGCGATGCGGGATTCCGGCAAGTTGTTCATCGAACAGATGGATGCGGCGGAATTGTCTCCCGGTGAGTTTTCGCACCGGGTGCGCGCCGCGGTGGACCGCAGCGGCGCCAAGCTCGTGGGTATCGACAGCGTCAACGGCTACCAGGCCGCCATGCCGGAGGAGCAGTACCTGATCCTGCATCTGCACGAGTTGCTGCAGTATTTGAACCGGCGGGGCGCGGCCACGTTTCTCACCGTCGCGCAGCACGGCATGGTGGGCGATATGAAGCAGACGGTGGATGTCACCTATCTCGCCGACACGGTCATATTGCTCCGCTACTTCGAAGCCGGCGGCCGGGTGCGGCGCGCCATCTCGGTCATCAAGAAACGCACCGGCAAGCACGAGGATACCATTCGCGAATTCCGCATCGGGGACGACGGCGTGACTGTAGGACCGCCATTGGTGGATTTCCACGGTGTGCTGGGAGGCGTTCCAACCTATGTCGGGAAAAGCTCGCCCCTGCTCGAGGGCAAGGCGTGACCGAATCGCGCAATGCTGCGCCGATGACGCTGATCCTGGCGCCGCGGGGCCGCGATGCGTCGGTGGCGGCTACCATCCTTCGCGACGCGAAGCTCTCGTGCCTCATCTGCGAGGATCTGAATCAGCTTGTGGGTGAGCTGAACCGGGGCGCGGAAACCGCGATCGTCACCGAGGAAGCTTTGCAGGCTGGGGAACTGCGCATGCTGGTGGAATGGGTGAGAGATCAGCCGCCCTGGTCGGATTTTCCCTTCGTCCTGCTGACGCAGCATGGCGGCGGGCTGGAGCGCAATCCCGCCGCCGCGGAACTGACAAGGACGCTTGGAAACGTCACGTTCCTGGAGAGGCCGTTTCATCCGACCACCCTCGTCAGTCTGGTGCACACCAATCTTCGCAGCCGCCAGCGGCAGTATGCCTGGCAGCGGCTGAACGAAGAACTCGAGTTGCGGGTGAACGAGCGCACCGAGGAGCTCGCGACCGCCAACCGCCAGCTGCTCAATCAGATCGAGGAACGCGAGCGCGTGGAGGCCACGCTTCGTCAGATGCAGCGGCTGGAAGCTGTGGGCCAGCTGACCTCCGGCGTGGCCCATGATTTCAATAATCTGCTCACCGTCGTCCTGGGAAATATCCAGTTCCTGGAGCGCGACCTGCAAACGGCAGGGGTCGACGCCAAATCCCTGCAGCGGCTTTCCTATATGCGCACGGCCGCGGAGCGCGGCGCGAAGCTCACCGACCAGCTGCTCTCCTTCTCGCGCCGCCAACGCCTGCTTCCCAAGACACTCGACCTGAACAATGTCGTGGAACGCATTCGCGATCTCTTGCAGACCACCATCGGCGGCGGCGTGCATATCACCACCGAATCTGGCGCAGGGCTGTGGCCGGCGCTGGCGGACCCCACGCAGGTGGAGCTCGCCATTCTCAATCTTGCAATCAATGCGCGGGATGCGATGCCGAAAGGCGGGGAACTCACCGTCAAAACATCGAACGTGACACTGGGTGCGCCGATGTCGCCGGAGGAGCCACCCGCCGGCGACTATGTGGAAGTGTGCGTGCACGATACCGGCACCGGCATGACCGAAGAGGTGCGCCAGAAAGCCTTCGAACCCTTTTTCACCACCAAGGAAATCGGCAAGGGATCGGGTCTGGGCCTCAGCCAGGTTCTCGGTTTCGCCAAACAGTCGGGCGGTGGCGTTCGGATCGACTCGGCTGCGAATGAAGGCACCACCGTGCGCATTTATCTGCCGCGCGCACGGGCCAATGTGTCCGACGGCCGCGTCATCGATCGGGCAAAGGGTAGTCCGTATGCCACCGGCGGCGGGACGATCCTGCTGGTCGACGACGATCGGGCGGTGCGTGACGTGACCGCTGTCATGCTCCGCGATCTCGGATATTCGGTCCTGGAGGCCGGCAGTGGCGGCGCGGCACTCGATCTTGTGGAGCGTGAGCACGGCATCGATCTTGCGGTGTTCGATTTTGCCATGCCTGGCATGAATGGCGCCGAGCTCGCGCGCGAAGCTAAGCAGCGCCGCCCCGATTTGCCTGTCCTGTTTGTCACCGGATTTGCGGATCGCGCCGCGGTCGCGGGGGTGGACGCCGACCACATCCTCGGCAAGCCCTTCGCCAAGGACGATCTGGCCCGAAAGGTGAGCTGCGTGCTTGGAAGGCGCGATGAACGCGAGACGATGCACGGCAGCTGCGCGGCTTGACATTGGATTGTCCCGCCCGCGCTATCCTGCGGCAGAAGTCATTCCGGATTTTGCAATCGCATGTTCGAAGCCGAAGCTCGCTGGCTCTGCCGCAAGGTGCGCGATTTCCCGATCGCGCGGGTTTCGCCGCTGCTGAACATCGGCTCCAGCACGCGCGCGTTTCGCGAGGTTGAGCAGCCCTGGACGCATCGGGAACTGTTCGCGCCGCTGGAAGCGGCCGGAATTCATCTCGTCCATCTCGATTTCCGCGAAGGCGACGGCATCGATTTGCGTGCAGATATTCTTGCGGATGCCGATCTGCCGCGATTGAAGGCGGTTGGGGCGAAGGCGATTCTTTGCTGCAACATTCTGGAGCATGTGCGCGAGCCAGAACGGCTCGCGTCGCGCTGTCTCGAAATCGCCGGCCCGGGCGGGCTGGTTTTCGTGACCGTGCCTTACAGCTATCCCCATCATCGCGATCCGATCGACACGATGTACCGCCCGTCTCCCGCCGCGCTCGCCCAGCTGTTCGCGCCGGCGAGGATGCTGGAAGGGGAAATTCTCGACGTGGGTGAATCCTATCGCGACCAGGTGAAAAAGCGGCCCTGGATACTTTTGCGTCATGTGTTCCGCGCGCCGGTGCCGTTCCTTGGACTTAAGAAATGGCGGCGCTCCATGGGCAAGCTTTATTGGCTCAAACACAACTATCGGGTGACCGCCGCCATATTTCGCGTGCCGGAAGAATAGGAGCTGGCCGCATGCAGCCTCGCATCAAGAGCGCCATTCAGGCCAAGGCCATCATCCGCCGCGCCGAAGTGGCGGGCGCGCAGGCCTATCTCGTGCGCAGGGGGCAGGAAGATGCGGGCGCGCTGTTCCTCAAGCTATCGCGTCTCGATGGCACATTCACGGTTCTCAACCAGGCACGGCGCGGCGATGGCGAACTGATCTGGACCAAGCCGCTCGGCGAAAGCGCCGATGAAAACGCGGTGCTGGCTTATCTCGAAAAGCAGGCGCGCTTCGATCCCGATTTGTGGATTTTGGAAATAGAAGATCGCGATGGACGCGCCTTCGTGGACGAACCTATCGTCTGATTAGCTCCGTGTGAAACAAAGCCTCATTCATTTCACGCCGCGTCGTATCCTTCGTAATCCATTAACTCCAAAACACCTGCGGTCGCGCCTGAATTCGCAGCGCATGCGTTAGTTACGCACAAGGGCCGGGAGCAATTCTGTCATGCATGCATTTCGCGTCATTTATCGCCAGGGTTCGTTTTCCCTGGCGGACGATTACTCATCCTGGGAGCAGGCGCTGGCGCGTGCGGTTTCGCTGCTCGCCGATCCGGGGGTCTGGCATGTCCATGTCGAGGATCCCTTGGGGCGGCGCGTGGTCACGCGGCTGGATCTGGAGGAGTGCCGTCGTGACGCCAGCCCCTGCATGGCATCCTGATGGATTGACTGTTCGGGAGGTGCAAAGCCGCGTGGCAGGCGCTAGTCTTGGCGGCCGGCAGAGGGGTCGCGTATGTGGTTTCAGCCGCTCATCTATTTTTCAGCCGTGGTCTGGGCCGTGGCATTCGTCGCGTATGGGCTCTACGCCGCCTTCCGGCGCGCGCCCATTCCAGTCAGCGAGCGGGCGGTCGGCTTCGTTGCCGCGGTGCTCGTGGCCGCTGCGGGAGCAGGCGCAATGGTCGGCGTTTTCTATATCATTGAAGAACTGATCTGAACTCGCAGGCGGGAGGCCGTGCGACATCAGCCGCAGGCATCGGTCCGGGGAGCCTTCTCTTTCCTGATGCGTTTTCGCGGCAATAGAACGTGTCTGATGGATGGGGGAAAGACTGGGGGTAATGGCACCGGCTCTGTCGTCGTTTTTTCGCAAGCAGAAACTGTCCGCGTGCTGGCTTGCCGCCGCTTTGCCTTGTGCCTTGTCCAGCGCAGAAACGCGGGCGCAAACGACGGCGCAAGAGCCGCCGGGCGTGATGGAGCGTTCGCGGCCGGACTACGACGCCACCGGAATTGCCATCGGCGACTGGCTGCTGCTGCCCTCGTTGATCGCCACCGCCAATTACGACAACAACGTCTTCCGCAGTCTGCTCCCGGGCCGCGCACCGTCAGACTGGTTCCTGGAAACCACGCCTATCGTGCGGGTGCAGCGGAAAACCAGCAATGCCGTGATTGGCTTCTCCGGCAATCTCGATACCCTCAACTATGCGAGGTTCCACCAGCTCAATCTGACGGACTGGACAGCCGGCGCCGATGCTAGCGTCGCCACGAGCGACAATGTGCTGCGCGCCTCGGCATCCGGCTATTATGGCGCATATCACGAGAGCTTTGAATCGGCGGAAGTCACGCCGAAACTGCAGCAGCGCAACTACACCCGGTACTATCGGGGGCATCTCGACTCCGCTATCGCCTATGAGCCGGGCCTGTGGCGGTTTGGCCTGGGAGGATCCTTCGACTCTTTCGACTGGCAGCCGACATCGCTGCTTCATCGTAGCGGTGATATTCGAACGGCCAGCAATCGAATCCGCGACGAGAGCACTGGCGAGGAATGGATCAAGGCCGGTTATCAGATCACCGGGGAGCTTCAGCTTTTTGGGCGCGCGATTTTCAACAGCCGTGATTTTCATCACCCGGCTTCGCTCGAGCTTGACCGTTCATCATGGGGCTACCGGCTGCAGGCGGGTGCCGTCGTCGACGTGGCAAGGACCGTTAAAGGTGAAATGTTCGTGGGCTATCTGCAGCAGATTTTTCCCGACAGTGCTGTGCCGCCGCTTCCCGATTTCAAAACGCTCGACTACGGAGCGGCCCTCAACTGGTATCCCGGGCCCGAGCTGACGGTACATGTTTCGGCGGCCCGCTCCCTTTCCGATGTCATCCTCCCCGGGGTCACGACATCGGATGACCAATCGGTGCGGCTTGGCATCGATTGTGAACTGGCGAGGGATGTCGTCCTCCAGAGCTTTGGCGCGTACACCTATAGCCGCTTCGCCGGCGGGGACCGCGTCGACCAATATCCATCCGCGGGCGTCACGCTGCGTTATTTCCTGAACCGGGATGCGAGCCTGCAATTCTCATATCTTTATACGTCACGGGGTTCGACAGTGGACTCCGCCGATTTTCGCGACAGCGTGATCAGCGCTGGATTTTTGCTTCACGCATAAAAGAAAGAGCAGCAGGCATGCCTGCTGCTCTAAGCGTTTCGCGCGGCGATCTAGTCTTGCGCTGGACCGTTAGGAACGGTTTTCGGTGGCGGGGGCGGCACTTTGCGGTAAATATGCTGGTTTGTGTCGTCCGGACGCGCGCCACCTGGCCGATTCGCTACAGGCGTTACAATGTGGTTGGTGCCACCATCGCCCCCTGCGGACGGTGGCGGATCGATTGCCCGCGGTTGAGCGGTGGGTGTCGAATTAGATCCCATGGTACTGACGGGTATTGGATTGGGCGGGGGGTCCAACTGGCGCGGAGATCCCGTCGGGTCCGCTTTCGGCCCCGAGCCGGTCGATAGCGTGGTGGCATCGCGCTGAGTTTTTCCTGTCGTCGGCGAACCGCCACCCTTTGCAAAAGCCGGAGCTAAACCGAGGACTGTCGCGACCGCAATAGTTCCTAACAAACGAGAAGTGTTCATCTGCAACTCCTTAGTCGTTCGAGCTGCCCCTAATATGAAAATGCTTTTTCGTCGCACGCGTTCCGATATTCACATTTGAGTTGTGTCTTGTTTTGTTCGATTCAGTGGAATGCGGTTGCGCGGTGCGCCGACCCGAGATGTCAAATGTCATTCGGCCGCACGGGCCTGCCACAATGACGCCGCACTCATCGTTAAACGCGACAACGATGGGAACCCCTGCTGCTTTCGCGACTATCTAAGAGGATTTCGTTGGAGCGCGTCGGGTTGAATCGCTACTTCTTCAATTTTCGCAGTGGAAGCGAAATCGCGCACGACAGCATCGGCATGTATTTGCCGGATGTCGAGACGGCGCGTGCGGCAGCCCTGGACACCTGCCGCGATCTTGCGATGATCGCAATGCTGAACGACGAAAGCGAGCTCGATGGCGAGCTGGAGGTCGCCGATGCGAGCGGCGAGCCTGTTTTTACCATCCCCGTGCTCTGTACGAAACACTGACGCGTCACGTGGACTAGGGCGGGCGGACTGCCTTCACGGGAATAAAACCAACAGCCGAAGCGTCGTGGAATCGCGCGGCGGCTGACCTGTCCGCGTGTTTCAGGGGGCTAAAGTGACACCATTCCGCTTCATCGCCGCGACCGGCGTATTGCTCGCTCTTTCTGTTCCCTGCTCGGCAGTCACGCGAGCGGCGCCCACACACAAGGTGGGCCTCGGCAAGGTGCTCACCTCGGAAGGTCAGGGCCAGATATTCGGCTTCGATATCAACCGGGAGGGCAATGACGGGGTGCTGGCAACGGCGAGCTCCGTCCAGATTTTCGACCAGGACAAGGGCAAAATTCTCAAGGCGATTGGGCACTCGAAAACTTCCGATAGCGATTATGTGGTTTACGGCATTGCCGCGGGCGATGTCGGCCTTGTGGATCACGAGGTGGTGCCGGAAGGCGAAATTTTCCCCAAGCGACATTATCTGGTGATGAATCCCGTCAGCGGGCAGAAGTTCACCGGCAAATGGACGCCAACGCAGCACCAGATCATCGCGCAGCAAATGTCGGAGGATCAGTCTTCAGCGATCACATCCGTCTTCGCGCTCGCCGGCCTGAAACAGGATGAGGTGCCGCTTCTCCTGGTTTCGGATGTCGCCGCCAACACCTTCAGCCAGGTTTTTCATCTCGATCCTGACCTGTTCGGGCTGAACACCGGGCCCAACCTGGCGCAGTACACAGCCGCCAACCAGGCGGTGTTCGCGCTCTCGCCGGATGGCGGCGCGGTCGGCGGCGTTGCGCCCATTAACGTGCTGATCGATCTGTCGAACGGCAAGCAGACGCAGTTCAACGGCTACAACAATGGCTTTTTCCACGCCGGGGCGGTGAACGGGCTGGCCGTGGATCCCAACGCCGGGATCGCCGCCACAACCACGGAACTGAACGCGCAAGTGGAGTTCTATGATCTCAAGAAAATGAGCGGTATCACCTTTGCCCAGTTGCCCTGCACCGGCGCCACCGATCAGCTCAACAGCGGCACGACGATCGCCAACGACCCGCTGAACAAACTGTTCCTCGTTGTCGAGCCGAATTATTGCGACGGCAGCCAGGGCAGCGCGCTGCTGGTTTACAACGAGCGCGGCAAGCTCGTGAACACCATCGCCGGCTTCACCCTGCCGAAAGATGCCGTGATCAATCCGCCGCCGCGCATCAATCCCTCCAAGCGGATGGGCTGGTTGTATGGCGGACCGGATGGCGACGGCCGCAACCAGCTGACGCAATTCTTTTACTGATCAGCCGCGTGGGCTGCGCGCTAGAATGCGCGCTGTGCCATCGAGGCGATCTTGTCGGCTGCCGCGCGGGCGGCTTCCACGCTGGCCCGTCCCAGTGCCGTTTCGCGATAGATCTCAAGCGGCGCGGGAGGGCCCGCGCTGTTGACCGCATCCATTCCCGAACTCATCGCGGTGCCGGAGCCTTGCGCTTGCACGCTGCCGATCAGCCAACCGGTGGTGCCGTTGACGATGCGCAGTGAAATCTCGATCGACCCTTGCTTCAGCCGCGGATCGGCGGCCCGCTCACCGGCGTCGTATCGTGTGACCGTGCCTTCGATACGGATGTTGCCGGGCTCATCCGTCACGCCGAAACGTCCGTCGCGCGACAGGGCGTCGATCAGGAATGCACGCAGGTTATCGGCAATCACGGCGCTGGTATGGAGTCCGTCGGAGCGAAATTTCGCCACCGTGATCGACGGTCCGGTGCTGGCGCTTGCGGTGTCTTCGGCATATTGCCGGGCGTGGCCGAAATCGCGCCGCTGGCGATAGCGCGGAGTTTCTCGATCGCGCGGCGATGCCCCATAGCTCGGCACGTCGCGCGAGTCGGGATAGCCGCGATAGGTCTGTCGCTCCCGATAGGCAGGTTGGCTTCGATAATCGGGCTGGCGCTGCTCATCCGGGCGGCTGCGATAGGACCGGTCACGATAATCCGGCGCGCTTCGGTAGTCGCGATCGTCGGGCGCCTCGGTGGAGTCGTCATAGTCCGGCGCTCCGCCATAGCCGGATTCATCGTCTTGGATCTGCACATAGGCCACCGGGCCATCGACAAAGCTGTGGGCCATGCCGGTGCTTGCGCCCATCATTCCCCCCAGCAACAGCGCGGCCGCGAACGCCGTTTGGTTAATTCTCCCGACCATTAACGTTCCCTTCGCTCCCACCGGCCCCTTCGGACAAGCTAATACCATGCCAACCTCCTGGCTACTCGGCCGTGCTGAAGGTAAAAACGTAACGATTTCCCGCAGATATGATTTTTTACGCCATTGAGCAAAAATTTTCATATCGGCTGTTGACACCGTGCCGCTCCGTTTGCATATTATCCCCATCTCCCGAATTCTGCCTCGCGATCACCACGGTCTAACCCGGAGGGCGAACTTTGACAGCTCTTGATCGTTGTCCAATTATGGACTAATACTCCAATTATGGAGAACGCCGAAATGGGCTTTGCCGAAGCAGCGGTGAAATGGCAGCCGCCGCGAAGTTCCCTCGATAGTCTGGCGGATCGCACACGGCTCACCGGGCCGGGACTGCGCACCTTTTTCAATATCGCCGATGACTGGGGCCTGACCACCGAGCAGCAGCGAACCCTGCTGGGCGGGATTTCGAAGTCGTCGTTGCACAACTGGAAAGCCGGGCAGGTCGCGGCGCTGTCGCGCGATCAGCTGGAGCGCGTGTCGCTGGTGATGGGCATCTACAAGGGCATGGCGCTCTTGTTCGCCGATGGCGATGGCGGCAAGCGCTGGCTCAAAAGCGCCAACACGGAGGCCGTGTTCGGTGGCTTCTCGCCGCTGGCGCGCATGCTGCGCGGCGGCATCGAAGATCTCTACGCCGCGCGGCGCTACCTTGATGCCTGGCGCGGCGTACGGTGACGCCGCCGAAACTGGCGCACATCACGCAAGCCACGCGCCGACTGATCGCCAGCCGCTGGCCGACCATCGGCGTGTTCGATCGCGTGAGCGTGCCGGCCGACATCCAGGCGGCGTATGAGCTGGAGATGATGACCAACGATCGGCTGCGTGTTCCGCTGGAGCGATTGCACGAGCTGCCGGAAAGCGAATGGGTGGTCGGCATTCCGCACGCGAACATCGTCATGGCCGCCTGGCTGCATGCCGATGAGCAAGGCGGACGATTCACCGACGGCACGTTGGGCTGCTGGTACTGCTCATTCGACCTGCAGACGGCGATTGTGGAGACGGTGTATCACCACACCCGCCGGCTTTCGCATTCGGCGGCGCGTTATTACCAGACGATCCAGATGCGCGAGCTGCGCGCGGATGTGGACGACGAGTTTCACGATCTGCGAGGGATGCGCAAAGAATTGCCGGCGCTATATTCGCCGAGCAGCTATGCGCAATCGCAGCCCTATGGGGTGGCGCTGCGCAAAAGCGGCTCGAACGGTCTCTGCTTCGACAGTGTGCGGTACGATGGCGGCGTGAACCTCGCGGTGTTTCATCCGCGCCTGGTGCTGAACGTCACGCAGGGCGATCACTTTCAGTACGAATGGATCGGCAAGGAAACGCCGGTCGTTTCGCAGCTGACCAACGTTCCGATCTAACAGTAAGGAAGATCGACATGCCTCACGTGCCGGACACACCGGCGGCGAGCGCGGATTCGCGCCCGCCGCTTTCGACCAAAGGGCTGAAGCCCTCCGATATCGACTCCGACAAGATGGACGAACTCGTCATGCGTATCTTCAACGAACTGACGCGGCAAATGAATTTGCTGGAACACACCGGAAAGAAAAATGCCGAGGAAGCGGCCGTGCGCGAGCGCGATGCGCGCATTCTCGCTTCGCTGGAACGCACCATGGAACGGCTCGCCAATGTCGAAGCCGGCCGCGCCGCCGCGCGCAAGAGTCAGGTAAGCAAGAATGACGGAACTGCCTTGGAAGCGCTTCAGCGTGAGGTCACTCGCATCGTTACAATTGAACGAGAGAGACGAACTCTTCCGGGGTCTGACTGAAGCGCAAGCCAAAGAGCTGCATGGAACATGGTCATTCTGGGCGCGAGATGAACAATATGAGCCAGAAGGCGACTGGCGCATCTGGTTGTTTCTTGGCGGACGCGGGGCGGGAAAAACCCGCGCCGGCGCCGAATGGGTGGCGGAGCACGTTCGCAGCGGCCGCGCCAAACGGGTGGCGCTCATTGCCGCCACCCATGGCGATGCGCGCATGGTGATGATCGAAGGCCCGGCGGGATTGCTCTCTGTCAGTCCCGGGGCGGAATATGAGCCATCCTTGCGCCGTGTGCGCTGGCCGGCCAACGGTGCCGAAGCCTGCGTCATGAGCGCCGACGAGCCGGATTCTCTTCGCGGCTATCAGTTCGATCTCGCCTGGGGCGATGAGTTCTGCAAATGGCCGGAGGCGCAGAATGCGCTCGACATGCTGCGCATGGGATTGCGGCTGGGAGAGGATCCCAGGCTGATGCTCACCACCACGCCTCGGCCGATTCCGGCGCTGCTCGACCTCGCAAAGTCGTCCGATTGCATTGTGACCAAAAGCACGACGTATGAGAACAAGGCCAATCTGCCGAAGGCGTTCATCGCCACGATGAAGAAAACTTACGGCAAAACGCGATTGGGCCGCCAGGAGCTGGATGGCGAAATCATCGAGGATGTGGAAGGCGCGTTGTGGCGCCGCGAATGGATCGAAAGCGCGCGGGTGAGGCAGGAGCCGCACTGCACGCGCGTTGTCGTCGGCGTCGATCCTCCGGCGAGTCAGACAGGCGCATGCGGCATCGTAGTTGCCGGCAGGGTAGAAGATGACGCCTACGTGCTCGCCGACTTCACGCGCGAACGGCTCAGCGCCAAGCAATGGGCCGATCGCGTGGCCGATGCCTACGAACAGTACGAAGCCGATTGCGTGGTGGCCGAAGCCAACCAAGGCGGCGACATGGTGAAGAGCACGTTGTTCAACGCGCATTCCAACATGAATGTCAGGAAAGTGCACGCCTCCAAAGGCAAGCTGCTACGCGCCGAGCCGGTGTCGGCAATGTACGAAAATGGCCGCGTGCATCACGCCGGCGTGTTTCCGCAACTGGAGGATCAGCTCTGCCAGTATGACGGCTCCGGCAAATCTCCCGACCGCCTCGATGCGCTGGTTTGGGCCCTGACGGAACTGTTCCCGCAGCAGCGCCAGGGAGTTCCGAAGGTACGCTACTGATTCACCTCCCCCGACGTGGGGAGGTCGATCCATTTGAGCGAAGCGGAAATGGATCGGGTGGGGGAGTATGCTCCCTTCGCCCCCCACCCGAAGTGTCTCGCTTCGCTCGCCACTTCGACCTCCCCACGTTGGGGGAGGTGAAAGGAACCACATGTTCGAACGACTCTTCCGCTCGATGGAGCGGCGGGCGCAAACCTGCGTGCCGGAAACCAAATCCACGCCGCCGTGGATCGCGTTGCAACTCATCGGCGGCCCGCGCTGGAGTTCGCGCGATTACGCCAGCCTGGCGCGAAACGGCGTGATGAAAAACGCCGTGGTCTATCGCTGCGTGCGAATGATCGCCGAGGCCGCAGCCAGTGTGCCGTTTCTGCTGTACGAAGGCGAGACCGAGCTGGAGCAGCATCCATTGCTCGCATTGCTGCGATCGCCCAATGCACGGGAAAGCGGCGCGACCTTGTTCGAGCGCTGGTATGCCTTTCTGCAATGCGCCGGCAATTCGTATCTGCAGGCACTCACCATTCAGGGCGAGGTGCGCGAGCTGCATGTGCTGCGTCCGGATCGCGTGAAGGCCATCGAAAGCGCCGGCGGCTGGCCGCTGGCGTACGAATACTGCGTCAACGGGCGAAGCGCACGCATCGGCCGCGATGCCAGCGGGTTCCTTCCGCTGCTGCACGGCAGCCTGTTTCATCCCCTCGACGATCATTACGGATTGTCGCCGATCGAGCCCGCGCTCAACGCCATCGACGTGCACAACCAGGGCGCATCGTGGACGAAGGCGCTGCTCGACAATGCGGCGCGGCCTTCCGGCGCGCTCGTCTACAAAGGCCCGGACGGCGCGCCCAACCTGACCGACGATCAGTTCCGGCGGCTGAAGGACGAGCTCGAAACCGGCTACCAGGGCGCCATCAATGCCGGCCGGCCGATGGTGCTGGAAGGCGGGCTCGAATGGCAGAGCATGAGCCACTCGCCGGCCGATCTCGATTTCGCCAACACGCGCGACGTGGCGGCGCGCGAGATCGCGCTCGCCTTCGGCGTGCCGCCGATGCTGCTCGGCATTCCCGGCGACAATACCTACTCGAATTACGCGCAGGCGAATCTGGCGCTGTGGCGGCAGACGGTGCTGCCGCTGGTGGCGCGCACAGCCGCGCAGCTCACGCGCTGGCTCAAGCCGAAATTCGGCGAGGCGTTGCGCATCGATTACGACATCGATGCGGTGCCCGCGCTCAGCGAAGCGCGCGAAGCCACCTGGGAGAAGTTGACCGGCGCTTCGTTTCTAACGCTCAACGAAAAGCGCGCCGCCGCCGGCTACGGCCCGCTCGACGACGGGGATACAATGGAGTGAGCAATGAGTATCATCGGCGACCACATCCAGCCGGCGCTGGATGCCAAGAAAGTTCCGGCCGCCCTCGTGGCGGCTTTTTTGTTGCAAACGGCCGGCGCGCTGTTCTGGGCAGGCTCCGCCGCCAACCGCATCAGTGTGCTTGAGCACACTGTGCAGAGCGAGCAGGCGGCGATTGCGCAAGTTGCCGTGCTGGGAGAACAGGTGCGCGAGATGAAAGATCAGCTGTCTCGCATCGAAGGCAAGCTCGACCGCATGCAGGGAACGAGCTCGCAGTCGCACGCGCAATAACTCGACCTCCCTCTTTGTGGGGAGGTGAATCCAACACACAGAGAATCATCATGCCCCCGCAAGTCATGCATTTGCGGCGCAGGCTGGCGCGTCTCGACGCGCCGGCCGCGCTTAGCACTCTCAGTCGCGGTGAGTTCGAAGGCTACGCCTCGCTGTTTGGGGTCCCCGATGGCGCGGGCGACGTGATGGCGCCCGGTGCTTTCGCCAAATCGCTGCGCAGCCGCGGCCTCTCGCGCATTCGCATGCTCTACCAGCATTTCGCGCATGAGCCCATCGGCGTGTGGGCGGAGATCCGGGAGGATGCGCGCGGGCTTTATGTGCGCGGCCGCCTCACCACCGATATCGAGCGTGGCCGCGACGTGCTGGCGCTGCTGAACGACGGCGCGCTCGACGGCCTCTCCATCGGATTCAAGACGAAAAGCGCGCGCCGCGATCCGGCAACCGGCGCGCGCACGCTCATCGAAGTCGAGCTTTGGGAAGTTTCGGTCGTGACCTTCCCGCTGTTGGAAGGAAGCGCCGTCACAGCCATCGGCGCGAAAAGCGTCACGGCGCAACACATTCGGCTCGCGGCTGAAGCCGTTCGCCCAAAAATTCACCTCCCCCTTTGTGGGGAGGTCGGCAAGCGAAGCGAGCCGGATGGGGGAAGGTGCAAAGGCACGCGCAGCCGCCCACCCGATTTGCTTTCGCTCTGCTCAAGCAAATCGACCTCCCCACAACAGGGGAGGTGATTTCAACCCCCAAGGAGAACCACACACATGGAACTGGAAACCAAGGCGCTGGAAACGCGCGACGCGGCGCAGAGCCGCGAAATCAAGGAGGCGTTCGGAGAATTCCTGCACGCCTTCGAAAGCTTCAAGGAAGCAAACGACAATCGCCTGGCGCAGTTGGAGAAGCGCGGCGCCGATGTCGTCACCGAAGAAAAGGTCGAGCGCATCAACAAGGCGCTGGACACGCAGAAGCGGCTGCTCGATGAGCTGATGCTGTCGGCGGCGCGGCCGCAGCTCGGCGGCGAAACCAAAGCCGCCAGCGATCGCACCGCGCGCGAGCGCAAGGCGGCGTTCGACACATACGTGCGCAAGGGCGATGCGAGCGGCTTCAACACGCTGGAGCTGAAGGCAATGAGCATCGGCTCCAACCCGGACGGCGGTTACGTTGTGCCGCTGGAGATCGAGCAGACTATCGACCGCGTGTTGGCCAAGGTCTCGCCCATCCGCGCCATCGCCACGGTGCAGCAGATCGGCGGCAATGTGTACCGCAAGCCGATCAGCACCAACGACGCGGGTAGCGGCTGGGTTGCGGAAACCGACGCGCGGCCGCAAACCAGCACGCCCAATCTCGCGGCCATCGATTTCCCGGCGATGGAGCTTTACGCCATGCCGGCCGCGACGCAGGCATTGCTGGACGATGCGCAGGTGGATATCGAAACCTGGCTCGCTTCCGAAGTGCAGATCGTTTTCGGCGTGCAGGAAGGTGCCGCGTTCATCACGGGCAACGGCACCACGCAGCCCAAAGGCCTGCTCAGCTACACCAACGTGGCGGAGGGAAGCTGGAGCTGGGGCAATCTCGGCTACATTCCTTCCGGCTCCGCAGGCGGGTTTCCCGTCTCCAATCCCAGCGATGCTCTGCTCGATCTGGCATATGCTCCGAAGCAGGCTTATCGCGCCAACGCGAGCTGGGTGATGAATCGCAAGGTTGAGGCGGCCATCCGCAAGTTCAAGGACTCGACCGGCAACTACATCTGGTCGCCGGGACTTGCGGCAGGCCAGCCGGCAACGCTGTTCGGCTTCCCGGTGGCGGTCGCCGAAGACATGCCGGACATCGCTACGAATTCCTACTCGATTGCCTTCGGCGATTTCGCCCGCGGTTATCTGGTGGTGGATCGCGTGGGCATTCGCGTGCTGCGCGATCCGTATTCGGCCAAGCCTTACGTGCTGTTCTACACGACGAAGCGCGTGGGCGGCGGCGTGCAGAATTTCGAGGCCATCAAGCTGATGAAGTTCGCGGTGAGCTAGCCCATCACTTGCCCCTTGTGGGGAGGTCGCGGAGCCCAGCGACGCGGGTGGGGGGACAGTCCTAAAACAAGCATCGCCCCCCACCCGATTTGCTTTCGTTTTCGCTCAAGCAAATCGACCTCCCCACAATGGGGGAGGTGAAGGATTGAATTATGTCCCTCCAACTCATCACCCCGCCGGCGGTCGAGCCGGTGACTCTGGCCGATGCCAAGCTGCATCTGAAGGTCGATACAAGCGACGACGACGCGCTGATCGCCCGCCTCATCATCGCCGCGCGCGCCCGCGCCGAATGGCACACCGGCCGCGCGCTCAACACGCAAAGCTGGATTTTGTGGCTGGATGGCTGGCCGCTCTGCGCCCCAATTGAAATCGCGCTGCCGCCACTGCAGGGCGTGAGTTCGGTCACGGTGTACGCGCCGAACGATAGCGCCAGCGTGATCGATCCAGCGGCCTACCAGGTGGATGCAGCCTCCGCGCCCGCGCGGCTTGCATTGAAATCGACGGTGCTGCCGCCGATCAACCTGCGCGCGATGAATGCGGTGGCCGTGGCCTTTACGGCCGGTTACGGCAGCGCCGCGACCGATGTTCCGGCAGGAATTCGCGACGCCATCTTGGAACTGACTGCCTTCCTGTACGAACACCGCGGCGAAGCGCCGGCTGAATTGCCGCTGGACATTCTAGCGCTGCTGTCGCCGTTCCGAGTCTTGCATCTCTAGCGATGCGCTTACTACCCCCTCCCCTCGCGGGAGGGGGCAAGCCGAACGTGCACACGCGCGTGAGGCTTGGGGGAGGGGCAAAGCCTCGTTCTCCCCTCCCCCAAATACTTTTCGCTTCGCTCAAAGCATTTGCCCCCTCCCGCGAGGGGAGGGGGTTAGGCAGCGCGTTGGAGAAACATCATGCTCTCTTCACTGAACCGCCGCGTCACGCTGGAAGCGCAGACGCTCTTGCCCGACGGCGGCGGCGGATACAGCGCGGGCTGGAGCACGCTCGCCACCGTATGGGCTGAGATCGAACCAGTCAGCGGCGCCGATGTGTTCGGTCCCGATGCCAGCGAAGCGCGCGTTCGCTATCGCATCACCATTCGCCGCCGCACGGACGTAGCCGCCGGCATGCGCGCGACCGACGGCGGACGCGTGTTCACCATTCATGCGGTGCTCGACGATGGCCCCCAAGCCCAATTCCTCACTCTGATGACGGAGAAAATCGCATGAGCGGCATCTCTTTCGCTCTGCAGCAGGCGATCTTCGCCGCGCTTTCGGCCAGCAGTGAACTGCAGGCGCTGATCGGCACTTGCCTGTTCGATTTCGTGCCGCGCGAAAGCGTCTTTCCCTATGTGGTGCTGGGCGATGGTGGCGAAAGCGACTGGAGCACCGCGACCGAAACCGGCAGCGAGCATGCGGTTCAAATTGATGTCTGGTCGCGAAGCGCAGGGCACGAGGAAGCCAAGCAGATCGCCGAAATCGTCCGCGCCACGCTGCACAATGCTGTGCTCGCGATCAGCGGCGCCACCCTGATCGATATCCGCCATCTCGCGACTGGCTTCAGCCGCGAGCCCGACGGCCAGACCTTTCGCGCGCGGCTCACCTTCCGCGCCGTCACCGAACCCTAAGGAGAAACAACATGTCCGCACAAAAGGGGCGCGACCTGCTCGTCAAGATCGGCGATGGCGGGATGCCCGAGACTTTCACCACCGTCGCCGGCCTGCGCACCACGACCTTGTCGTTCAATTCCACCACCGTCGATGTCACCAATGCCGATTCGGCCAATCACTGGCGCGAATTGCTGGCGGGCGCTGGTGTGAAAGCCGCAAGCTTCTCCGGCTCCGGTGTGTTCAAGGATGCGGCGAGCGACGAAAGTCTGCGTAGCGCATTCTTCAATCAGACAACGCCGAACTTCCAGGTGATCGTTCCGAACTTCGGAACCATCGCCGGACCGTTCCAGATCGCCTCCCTGCAATACGAAGGCCCGCACGATGGCGAAGTAAAGCTGTCGCTGTCGCTGCATTCCGCCGGCGCGCTGACGTTTACGGCGCTTTGATCGAGAGAAGGAGTTTCACAATGCCCAACAAAATCCGGGGCGAGAGCGAATTTCTTGCCGGAACCGAACGCTATGTCATGCGGCTGACGCTCGGCGCGCTGGCCGAAATCGAAAACGGCCTAGGCGTTTCCAGCTTGAGCGAAATCGCCGGCAAGCTGAAATCCCTTGGCACCATGGATCTGGCGATGGTTGCGGCGGCATTGTTGCGCGGCGCCGGACATGACATCGCGCCGGCCGAAGTGCTGAAGCTCGACACCGGCCTCGGCACCTTAATCGGCGCCATCACCGATGCCTTCGATGCTGTCGGGCTGAAGCGAGAGGGATCCTCCCCTGCGCAGCCGGGGAGGGGGACCGCGCAAAGCGCGGTGGAGGGGGCGCACGCAAGCCCTTTGGCTGGGACCGCATCCTCGAACTCGCCTTCGGCGTGATGCGGATAACACCGGAGGTGTTCTGGGCCATGTCGCTCGGCGAGTGGCGCGCAGCGGTGAACGGATTCGCCCGCCGCTCGCACCGCGCTGCTCCGCTCTCGCGCGCCGATCTCGAACATCTGATGCAGCTTTATCCGGATGAGGTGCCACCATGGCGAGCGCAACCGTAAACGTAAACGCCGATTTCTCCGGCGTGGATACCGCGCTGGCCGCCGTGGCGAAATCGCTCGATGCGTTCGCCAAAGGGCCGGTCACCGACAGCGCCACGCAAATCGAGCGCGCAGTCAGCGGCAGCTTCAACGCCATCGCCGACACCATTGCGCGCGCCGTGCTTTCCGGCAAAGCGTCGATGGATTCGCTGGTCAATGCGATCCTGGCGGATTTCGATCGCATCGCGGTCAGGCAGTTCATCGAGAAGCCGATCGAAGGTTTGCTGTCGTCGCTGATATCCTCGCTGTTGCCTGTGGGCGGCGCGCGCGCGGCAGGTGGACCGGTGGATGCAGGGCTTGCTTATCTCGTCGGCGAGCAAGGGCCGGAGCTGTTCGTGCCGCAAGGCGTGGGCTCGATCGTGCCGAACGGTGCGGTAGGTGCGTCGGCACGGCCGCAGATCGTGCTCAACGTGAACGCGCGCGACGCGCAGAGCTTTCTCAAATCGGAAACGCAAGTAGCCGCCATGCTGTCCCGCGCGCTAGCCCGCGGCCAAAGGAATTTGTGATGTTCCACGAAATTCAATTCCCCACCGCCATTGCCTTTCACTCGAGCGGCGGGCCGGAGCGCAAGACGGAAATCGTCACGCTCGGCTCCGGCTTCGAGGAGCGCAACGCCGTGTGGGCCAATTCGCGAAGGCATTACGATGTGGGCTACGGCGTGAAAACTCTGGACGATCTGCACGCGGTCATTGCATTCTTCGAAGCTCGCCTGGGGCGCCTCTATGGCTTTCGCTTCAGGGATTTCGCCGATTTCAAATCCTGCGCGCCGAACGCGGCCTTGGCGCCGCTCGATCAGAACATCGGCACCGGCGATGGAACAACAACGCAGTTTCAGCTGATCAAGACCTACATCTCGGGCCCCTCCAGTTCGGTGCGTACCATCAAGAAACCAGTCGCCGGAACGGTGCGTATCGCCGTCGCGGGCCTGGAGCAAACCTCGGGTATCACAATCGACGATACAACGGGCCTGATTGCGTTTGCCTCCGCGCCTGCTGCCGGCGCCGCCATCACCGCCGGTTACGAATTCGACACACCGGTGCGATTCGACACGGATTCTCTTTCGATCAATCTCTCGAACTTCGCCGCCGGTGAAATCCCCTCGATCCCGCTGGTGGAGATTCGGCTGTGAAATCCATCTCACCCGCTCTCCAATCACACCTGAACTCCGGCACCACCACCTTGTGCTGGTGCTGGAAGATCGTGCGCGGCGATGCGACGACGCTTGGCTTCACCGATCATGATGTCGCGGTGGTGTTCGATGGCGTGACTTACGAAGCGGTGAGCGGCTTCACCGCCAGCGAGGTGCAGTCCACGCTCGGCCTGGCGGTGGACAATCTCACCGTGCTTGGCGCGCTGTCGTCCGGCGCCATCGGCGAAGCCGATCTTGCCGCTGGCCTCTACGACAATGCGAGCATCGAAATCTGGCGGGTAAATTGGGCGGCGCCGGATCAGCGCGTGCTGATGCGCAAAGGTAATCTCGGCGAGGTGAAGCGCGGGCGCACCGCGTTCCAGGCGGAGGTGCGCGGCCTGGCGCATCGGCTCAATCAGCCGGTCGGCCGCGCCTACGGATATTCCTGCGATGCCGATCTCGGCGATGCGCGCTGCACCATCGACCTGAGCAATCCGCTGTATAGCGGCGTTGGAAGCGTGGCCACGATCACCGATCAGCGGCGCTTCACGGCAAGCGGGCTCGACGATTTCGCGGATCAATGGTTCGCCGGCGGCAAGCTCAGCTGGACGAGCGGCGCCAATGCGGGGCGTGCCATCGAAGTGAAGCGCCACGGCGTTGTCGGTACGCGGGTCAGTCTCGAACTCTGGCAGCGGATGAGCGAAGCGATCGCGATCGGCGATTCCTTCATCGTCAGCGCCGGCTGCGACAAGCAGTTCGGCACCTGCAAGGCGAAGTTCGCCAATACCCTGAACTTCCGCGGCTTCCCCTACATGCCCGGCAACGACGCGGTGACGTCCTACCCGGCGCAATCGCAACTCCTCGACGGAGGCAGCCGCTATGGAAACTGAACAACGATTCCCCTCGCCCCCTATGGGGGAGAGGGGCAGGGGTGAGGGGGTATCGGAAATCAGAAGTCAGAAATCAGAAATCGAAACCGCTCCTTATTCGCATCCGGTTCTGACTTCCGACTTCTGTGTTCTGAATTCCGCCATCCCCCTCACCCTGTATCCCTCTCCCCCCGAGGGGGAGAGGGAATCCCAAATCGTTGCCATCGCGCGATCCTGGATCGGGACGCCGTATGTGCATCAGGCAAGTCTCAAAGGCATCGGATGTGATTGTCTGGGTTTGCTGCGTGGCATCTGGCGCGAGTTGCGCGGCGAGGAGCCCGAGGATGTTCCGCCCTATTCGCTGGACTGGGCAGAGGCCACCGGGGTCGAAACCTTCTATATGGCGCTCCGGCGCCATGCGGCGGAGATTTCCGCGAAAGACATCGGCCCGGGCGACATCGTGCTGTTCCGCATGCTGCCGCACGGCCCGGCCAAACATTGCGGGATTGTGGCTTCGTTTCCTCCCCCGGAAAGGGGGAGGTCGATCCGCAGAGCGGATCGGGTGGGGGTCATGCTGCCAGCACCGGAGAATGATCCCTCCCCGGATCGCTGCGCGATCCGACCCTCCCTTTTCAAGGGAGGGAATCTAGCCTTGATCCATTCTCGCCAGAACAAGCGGGTGAGCGAGGAGCCGCTTTCGCCGTTCTGGCGCGGCAAGCTCGCCTTTGCCTTTCGCATCTCCGCTTGAATGGCGTTAAAGTGGGCAATGGCCGGAAGCGTTCGCGTCGGCGGTGCCGCAATGCTGTGTGCGATTGCGATCTTCGTCGCGCCTCCGTCATCGGCGTTCAGTCCCGATCGTTGCTTTGCCTATCCGGTGCTGGCGCCGCCCATTCACTACCGCATCGCGGAGTTGACGCGCATGCTGCGCAATCCGCATGCGCCGACCCGGGCGCAGGCCTGCATGCTGTTCGCGCGCGGCCTGCTGCAGCATTTCGACGGCGATCCGCAAAGCGCGATCGACGATTACACCCATGCTCTCGGCTGGATGCACGATCCGACCGCCATCTACGAAATGCGCGGCGATGCCTACGAAGATACGGGCGATCATGAAAAGGCACTCGCCGATTACGCGGAGGCCGCCAAGGGCAAGCCGGAGAGAGAGGCTTTGACGAATCTCTGCTGGGTGCGGGTCGTGCGGGGCAAACCCCTGGCGCGAGCGCTCAGCGAATGCGACGAGGCCATCCGGCTGAAGCCGGAAGATACCAACGCGCGCGAGGCGCGCTGCTTCGTGCTCTACCGGCTGGGCCGCTATGCGGACGCCGTCGCGGATTGCGATGCTGTGCTGAAGGAAAAGCCGGAGAGCGCCGGGGCTCTCTACATGCGCGGACTGGCCAGGCGCCATGCGGGTCAGGAAGACGCTGGTAAACAAGACATGGCCGCCGCCATTCGCCTCAGTCCACGCACGGCGGATGTGCTGGGCTCGTGGGGCATCAAGGAGTAACGATGTTGTTTTCTGCGCTGCGACGGATTGGGATTTTGTCGGCTGGACTCGCGGTTGCGTTGTCAGCGGGTACGGCGTTCGCGCAGAACCGCGACACGGATTTGTGCACGGTCGGCGAGGGCGAGGCGGCCATCGCGTCGTGCAGCGAGATTATCGCGACCGGATCGGGCGCGGAAATCGCCTGGGCCTATTTCAACCGCGGGCGGGCCTACTTCAAGGCGAAAATGTACGGAAGCGCGGTCGGCGATCTGAGCGAAGCATTGCGCCTCAAGCCGGACGATCTGGAGGCGTTGGAAAATCGCGCCCGCGCGCTGATGGCGCTCGAGGATTATCGCCACGCCATCGCCGATTTCGGCAGAATGATCGAGCTGCAGCCCGCATCGCTGGCCGCGTTTCGCGGACGCTGCTGGGCCCGCGCCGCCTCGGGCCGCGATCTCGACGACGCGTGGGAAGACTGCAACCAGGCACTCACCTTGAAGCCCGGCGATGCAGCGGCGCTGGATGCGCGGTGCTTCGTCGATCTGCGTCGCGCCGCCTACCCGCCCGCCATTGCCGATTGCACCGCAGCCAAGGACGCCGATCCCAACCTCGCTTCGGCGCTGTATTTGCGCGGCGTGGCGAAACACAAATCCGGCGACACCATCGGCGGCGACGCCGACATCGACCAGGCCCGCGCGCGCGATCCGGACATCGTCCGCACCTTCCTGACTTACGGCGTGAGGCCTTAAGGGACTGTCAAACCGGGCAAAAGGGCACTGCCTGTGCTCCCTCGAAAAGGCGGTCCAGGGACTCTTCAACTATGGCCGAAATGATGATAGCAAGTTGAACCCATGTGTTTGATGGGGTGTAAGAAAACTCAGGGGATTACGATGGGAAAACTGATTGCGATATTGATGGGAACGGCTTTGGCCGGTGGGCTTTGCCTGCAGGCATCCGCCGCGGACCGGACCAGCCCAACGGGTAACGGCCAGCACTTTGTGGCGCCGCCGATCAAGCTGAAGGACGCGCTGATTGCCAACGGAAATGGCGGAACGCTCAATCCCGGATTCAATACGATAGACTCGCACACACTGAACTGCAAGAAAGGCCCATGTACCGTTGCGGTCACCGAAATGGTGCAGCTCCAGACTCCGGACGGCCTTTGGGCGATCTGTCCAAATGTCGATGGCACCTATACCAATCCCGGATGCCCGTATCAGGGGTCGGTTGCAGCCGGCGGCAGCTCCTATGTCACGGGCAACGGTCAGGGCAGCATCACTGTCGCGACCGGCAGTCACACGGTGCGAACCGACGTGTATGTGAATCAGGCGAGCTCGCTTGCCAATTGGCAAAGCACCTATACCATGTACAAGAACTGATTTCGTCCGCATTTGAAGCGAGAAATGGCGGCGGCGAGCCGCCATTTCTTTTTGAGCGGACAGAATTGCAGCCGGGCTCCTTTCTAACAACACTGGCGAAACACAAATCCGGCGACACCATCGGCGGCGACACCGGCATCAACCAGGCCCGCGCGCGCGATCCTGAAGTCGTCCACACATTCCTGCTCTACGGCGTGAAGCCTTAGATCACCTCCCCCTTTGCGGGGAGGTCGCAAAGCGAAGCGATGCGGGCGGGGGACGATGTTGAAACCGCCATCGCCCCCACCCGATTTGCTTTCGCTGCGCTTCAGCAAATCGACCTCCCCACAACGGGGGAGGTGAAGGAACCCACATGGCATCGCTTGTACTCGGCATCGCGGGATCGGCCGCGGGCGCTTCGCTGCTTGGCAGCGGCTTCTCGCTGTTCGGCGCCACCATCACGGGCGCGCAGATCGGCGGGGCGATCGGCACACTGCTCGGTGCGGAACTCGACAATCTCATTGCACCCGGCACGCACATCACGCGCACCAGCCCGCGGCTGACGGATGTGAATATTCAGGCTTCTGTAGAGGGCGCGCCGATTCCGCGAATCTATGGGCGCATGCGCGTTGCGGGCCAGCTGCTGTGGGCCAGCAAGTTCAGGGAAACCATTGTCAAGTCGGAGCAGCAGACTGGCGGGGGCAAGGGCGGCCCGAAGGTCACCGAAACCGATATCGGCTACCGCTATTCGATTTCCTTTGCGGTCGGCCTGTGCGCCGGCGCGGTGACAAAGATTGGCCGGGTGTGGGCTGATGGAAACCTGATCGACATCTCGCAATTCACCACGCGGTTCTATCCCGGTGACGACGCGCAAACCGCCGATCCGCTGATCGAGGAAACCGAAGGCGCCGGCAATACGCCGGCCTATCGCGGCCTGGCGTACGTCGTGTTCGAGGACATTGACCTGACGAATTTCGGCAACCGAATTCCGCAACTGAATTTCGAGATCATCCGCTCGCTCAACGCTAACAATCCGGATGCGCTGGAGAATCGCTTAAGCGGCGTGGCGCTGATTCCCGGTGCCGGCGAGTTCGTCTACGCGACGGAAGTCGTAACCGCCGATGACGGCAGGGGAACGACCACGCCGCAGAACGCGCACAACGTCGCCGGCGCGGCCGACTACACCGCGTCGCTCGACGAGCTGCAGGCACTGGCGCAGAATTTTCGCGCGGTGTCATTGGTTGTGGGCTGGTTCGGCGACGACCTTCGCTGCGGCGAAACGCTCATCAAGCCTGGCGTGGAGATCGCCAAGAAAAACACTTATCCGCAAACCTGGAGCGTGAACGGCGTCACGCGGGCAAACGCGCACCTGGTGAGCCAGGTGGGCGGCATTCCCGCTTATGGCGGCACGCCATCGGACGCATGCGTGGTGGAGGCGATACAGGAACTGAAGGCGCGCGGCTTGCGCGTGCTGTTCAATCCGTTTCTTTTCATGGACATCGCCGCCGGCAACGCGCTGGAAGATCCCTACACCGGCGCGAGCTCGCAACCGCCATATCCGTGGCGCGGCCGCATCACCTGCGATCCGGCGTCGGGTGTTTCCGGCTCGCCTGACAAAACTGCCGCAGCGGCCACACAGGTCAGCAACTTCTTCGGCAGCGCTACGGCTGGTGATTTTTCCGTCAGCGGAACGAACGTGAGCTGGATTGGCGGCGACGATTGGGGCTACCGCCGCATGGTGCTGCATTACGCGCATCTCTGCGCGGCGGCCGGCGGCGTCGATGCCTTCCTCATCGGTTCGGAACTGCGCGGGCTGACTCGCGTCCGCAGCAGCGCCACCAGCTATCCGGCGGTCGCAGCGCTGAAAGCGCTGGCGGCGGATGTGCGATCCATTCTCGGCAGCAGCACCAAGATCGGCTACGCCGCGGACTGGAGCGAATACAACAATCACCAGACCGGCGATGCACCGGGCGCGCTGCTGTTCAACCTCGATCCACTGTGGAGCGACGCCAACATCGATTTCGTGGGCATCGACAACTACATGAAGCTGTCCGACTGGCGTGACGGCACGGCGCATCTCGACTACGACGCGGCGAACGGCCCGACAAACATCCACGATGCGGAGTATCTCACCGCCAACATTCGCGGCGGCGAGGATTACGACTGGTACTACGCCAGCGATGCCGACCGCGATGCGCAAGCGCGGACCACCATCAGCGACGGTCATGGTAAGCCCTGGGTGTTCCGGCAAAAGGACATCTGGGCGTGGTGGAGCAATCCGCACCACAACCGGCCGGCCGGTGCGGAGAGTCCGGGGCACACGGCCTGGGTGCCGCAGAGCAAGCCGATCTGGTTCACCGAGCTTGGCTGCCCGGCGGTCGACAAGGGCGCCAACCAGCCCAACGTGTTCTTCGATCCCAAGTCGAGCGAGAGTGCGCTGCCGTATTACTCCAATGGCGGGCGCGACGACATCATCCAGCGCCGCTTTCTGGAAGCGCATCTGAAATTCTGGAGCGATCCGGCGAACAATCCAACATCGTCCGTCTACTCCGGCGCGATGCTGGATACGGCGAATCTCTATCTGTGGTGCTGGGACGCGCGGCCGTTTCCGTTCTTTCCGGCGTTTGCCAATGTGTGGGGCGATGCGCGCGACTACAATCTCGGCCATTGGCTGAACGGCCGCCTCGGCGCGGTGATGTTGCCCGATCTGGTGACCGACGTTTGCGCGGACGCGAACTTCAGCGAGATCGACGTCTCCAATATTGATGGTGTGGTCACCGGCTTCGCCGTGACCGATACCATGAGCGTACGCGACGTGCTCCAGCCCCTCTCCATCGCCTATTTTTTTGATGCGGTGGAAAGCGAAGGTGAGATCCAATTCCTGGCGCGGGGGCGTCCCGATCCGCTTTCGGTTCTCGAAACCGATCTGGTGATTCCGGAGCATGGCGATCCGGGTTTCGGCTTTTCGTTTATCCGGGCGCAGGAAACCGATCTGCCGAACGACATTCGCATCGCCTACATCGATGTGGATGCCGATTACCGGGAGGCAGTGGCGGAGGCCCGTCGCCTTGTCGGTACGTCCGACCGCGTCACGCAAGCGGCGCTGCCGATCGTGCTGGATCAGGCAGGCGCCATCGGCATCGGCGAGCGGCTGCTGCAGGATGTCTGGACAATGCGCGAGCGCGCGGCGTTCGCGCTGCCGCCGTCGCAACTCGCGCTCGATCCGGCGGACGAAGTGGTGCTCACAGCTGGTGGCCGCGAGCGACGTCTGCGGCTTACGGAAGTGAACGATGCCGGCGGGCGCGAAATTCAATCGGTCGCCACCGATCCCTCCATTTACGAGGAGATCGCGGGGCCAGCGCGGGGACCGGGGCAGATGCAGGGATTATCCTCGCCCGGCCGCGCGCTTGCGGTGTTTCTCGATCTGCCGTGGCTCACGCAAGAGCAGAAGCCGTGGGATGCGTTCGCCGCGGCTTTCGCATCGCGGTGGCCGGGATCGGTGCTGGTGTTCCGCAGCGCCACTGACTCGAATTACGTGCTCGACACCGCGCTGAAGAAGCCCGCCACCATCGGCGAAACCACGGCCGATTTTTTCACCGGGCCGGCGTGGCGCTGGGACGAGGTCAACCAACTGAAAATTGCCATCTATGACGGCACGGCACTGTCGTCACTCGACGATATGTCCGTACTCGGCGGCGCCAATGCACTCGCTGTGCAGAACGCGGTCGGCGAATGGGAGGTGCTGCAGTTCGCGAACGCGATGCTTACCGGACCCCGGTGAATGGACGTTGTCACGTTTGCTGCGCGGGCAGGCCGGCACGGAAGGGGCGATGCGTTCGCCGCTCGCAGCGGGTGCACGCGTGGTGCTTCTGGATTCAGCATTGATGCAACTGGGGTTGAGCCAGGCCGAACACGCGCTGCCGTTCAATTATCTCTACGGCCCGCAGGGCAAGCCGATTTCCGATCCGGCATACCAGTATATTTCGCTGCAATTCAAAGGCATCGGCTTGCGGCCGCTGTCGCCTGTGCAGTGGCGCGCTGTCTATTCCGCATCCGGCGATTTGTTGCTGTCGTGGCTGCGCCGCGACCGCGATCCCGCAAGCGACGGCTGGGACCAGGTCGAGATTCCGCTGAGCGAGTCTTCGGAACGCTACGAGGTGGAAATCCTGGATGGCTTTTCCAATGTCATCCGCTCCTTCAACTCGGTATCCTCACCTTCGCTCACCTACACCGCTGCTCAAATCACCGCCGATTTCCCAAGCGGCTTACCTTCGCCGTTCCGCTTTACCGTCTACCAGCTCTCCTCCACCTTCGGCCGAGGTGTGGGGAAGGCGGCAGGCATTTATTTCAACTAGCGCCTGTGGGCGCTTAAAAGCAAAATCAGATCAGCGGACTATCGCGCCGGTTGGGAGCGGGCGGCATATGAGGATAAGGTTTCTGCTGGCAGTTCAGGGAGGAAAATCATGCGTGAAAAAGCGAAGGTATCTTGCGCCGTTCTGACAATGTGCGCTGCTTTATTCGCAGTGGCCGCATCCGCGAATGCCGAACAAGGCGAGCGGTCGCTGCGGTATCCCCCGGCAGTTAAGTTTAGGAGCTGCACCGCCCTGAAAACGATCGATGTGGTGAATTCGACTGACGCCTCAACTACCACCTCAATCATCTATACTGACGTGCCCGGTGCATTTGTGAATCTCCGCACCAAGAAACCGGGCTGCGTGCTGGTCACGTTTTCAGCGCCGACGTATTCTCCACAGACCTTCACTTTGGTGCAGATAGTCCTCGACGGCGCAACGGGCTGTCTCCCGTCCACCGCCACCTTTGCGAACGCCTTCGCGGGACGATCGACTGAGGACGAATATGCCAATTCCATGACAGACCTCTGCCCGGATGTGGCGCCCGGCAAGCATGTCATCAGGACGCAATCGAGGCTCACTAACGAGGGCCAATCCCGTTTTGACGGATTTACGATGACGGTCGCGCACCCCTGACGGAGCCAACCGCTGACGATTGAGTCTCGCGCACGGCGCGTACAAAAGCGTTCTGCTTCCCCTCTTGTGGGGGAAGCTGTCAGCCGTCGCGCCAGCGGCGGATGACTGAAGGGGGGAACACAAACAGCCCCCCTTTCGTCTCGCTCGCACTCGTGTGCGAGCGAGCCACCTTCCCCCACAAGGGGGGAAGGTGAAGGACAAATCTGTTCATCGATCTTCAAGGAACCACATCATGTCCGACACCACGCCGCGCGTGGCGTTGCCGCTGCTCGCGGCCGCGCAATCGCAGAAGCACGTCACCCACAACGAAGCGCTGCTCGGGCTCGATGCGCTGATCGCCACCACCATTCTGGACCGCGATTTGTCAGCACCGCCCGCGAGTCCGGACGATGGCGACACTTATCTCGTCAAAGCCGCCGGCACCGGCGCCTGGACAGGCCAAAGTGGCAAGCTCGCCTACGCCATCGACGGCGGCTGGCGTTTCTATGCGCCGTTCGAAGGGCTCAGCGCCTATGTGGCCGACGAAACGAAGCTCATCTTCTACAACGGTTTGGCTTGGGCGGATTTCGTCAGCGCCGTACCGCTGCAGAACGTGCCCATGCTCGGCATCAACGCCACAGCCGATGCCACCAACAAGCTCAGCGTCGCCAGCTCTGCCGTGCTGTTCAATCACATCGGCGCAAGCGTGCAAGCGAAGTTGAACAAGCACGCTGCAGGCGACACCGCCTCGTTGCTGTATCAAACCAATTTCTCGGGCCGCGCGGAAATCGGCCTCACCGGCGACGACAATTTCCACTTCAAGGTCTCGCCGGACGGCACGACCTTCTATGAAGCCGTGGTCCTCAACCGCAACACGGGCAGCGTGCTGCTGAAGCATACCGACATCAGCGGCACTGCAACGCTCGGCGCCACGCATCTCGGCCGCGTCGTCCGCGCCGACGCCAGCGGCGGCGCCTTCAATATCACGCTTCCTGCGGGCGCCGATGCCGACGATTGGGTGATCGTGCGCAAGAAGGATTCCAGCGCCAACCGCGTCACAGTGAAGACCAGCGGTGGCACGGATATGGCGTGGCTGTCGTCGCAATACGACGAAGCGATGTTCGCCTTCTGGGATGGCGCCTGGACGCCGGTGCGCTGGAATATCGCGCCGCTCGCGCAAGTGTTCACCGCCAACGGCACCTACACGAAGCCGCCGCTCGCGCAATCCATCGAAGCCACGGTGATCGGCGCCGGTGCCGGCGGCGGATCGGGAAGGCGCGGCGCTGCAGGAAGCGCGCGCTCGGGCGGCCAAGGCGGACAGAGCGGGGTTCTCAACCGCTGGAGCTTTGCCGCGTCCGCAATCTCCGCAAGCGAGAGCATCACAATCGGAGCAGCCGGTTCCGGCGGTGCGGCGCAGAGCGCCGACAGCACCGATGGAAACGCCGGCGGCGCAGGTGGAACATCGAGTTTCGGCGCGCATCTCATCGCGCTCGGCGGACAGGCCGGAGTGGGCGGCGGTGCTGCTGCCTCTGCGACTTTGAGCCAGCAAGTCGCGCTGGCAGGCGCCACGGCCGTTGCCGTCACCGCAACTTCGGTCACAGCAACAGCCGCTGCGTCGAACGACGGCGCAGGTCCCGGCAATGGCGGCAATGGCGGCGGCATGTCGACCGCGAACACAGCGTTTGCCGGCACGGCGGGATCGAACGGAAGTACGCCGTCGAATAGCCGCACGAATGGCGGCGCGGCAGGAACTACCGGAAGCAATGGCGGCAATGGCGGCAGCATTAGTGACACCGTCCATCAATGGGGCGGCGCGGGCGGTGGAGGCGGCGGCGGAAATTCGGCCGCAGCAGGCGGAGCTGGCGGCAGCGGTGGAACGCCCGGCGGCGGCGGCGCGGGCGGCGGTGCATCGTCCAATGGCAACAATTCGGGTGCCGGCGGCGGCGGAGCGCGCGGCGAAGTGCGTCTCGTCAGCTACTTCTGAAGTCCGAAAGTTCAGCCGCCACGGAACGCAGATAGCGAAACAGTTCGATGTCTTCGCGATACCAATCCTTGATGGCGCTGCGGCCTTCCTGGCTCAACTCGGTATCGAAGCCGGGCGGCATCCGGTGCGCCACGATATCGTCTGCCGGCAATGCAAGCGATGCAGGCAGTGACAGGCGCTGCTTCAGGCGCTCGAAATCGTCCGCGAGCGCTTCCTGAAAACCGATAAACACGAGGTCGCGACGCCGCTGTTTCACATCCGCGATGCTGCCCAGCATGTCGATCAAACGGCGGCGCGTGTGGGAGATGACATTGATGGCGAACTCCGCCGCCGCCTTCTTATCCGCGTCACCGCTCGCCAGGGCTTCCGCCAGCGCATTGGGTGTTTGAAATTGCGCGAAGGCGATTTCTTCCCGTTTGGTGTGTCGCCCCTGGTGATGCGGCGCCCCGCGGCGCAGGCGGCTGTTGAAGGCGCTGATGAAGCGCGTCACCGGGTGGCGAAGAAAAACAACCACGCCTTCGCCATTGGGAATGTCCGCGAGTGCAACCTTGTGCCGGTGAAGCTGAAGGCCGAACGATTGCGCGACCGGTTCCAACGCCGCCCTGATGGCGCTGCCGCCGGTTTTCGGCACGTGCAGGAAATGAACCGGCACCTGGCTCATGTGCGCTGCTCAACTGTGGCCGCGCCAGCCTAACGGCAAAGCCGCAGCGATGAAATCAAGCGGCCGGCGCAGCCGCGGCTGCATCATGGATGAGGACAGAATGATTCACACGGCCCACTGGTCCCGCGTCGAATGGGATTCGGCGCGCTGGCCGCATTTCACGCCGCGCGAGCTTTCCTGCCACTGCTGCGGCGAAATGCATGTCGATGCACAAGCCCTCGATGCGCTGGAGCGATTGCGGCGCCTGCTTGAAGGCCCGGTGACCGTGGCGAGCGGCCATCGCTGTGCGCGGCACAACGCGGAAGTCGGCGGAGCGGCGCATTCCGTTCATCTGCAACTCGCCTTCGACATCGCATTGGGGCCGCATGCGCGCCGCCCGTTATTGAACGCCGCGCGCGAGGCGGGATTTCTCCGCTTCGGCCTGATGCGCCACGCGCTGCATTGCGACACCCATCCGGTGGATGCGCATCACGCGGCGTTATGGACGTATGGGCCGGAGAGCCGCCGGCTCTGGGCCGGACTGTTTCCTCCGGCAACCCCAGACATCAGCACATAGCAACCAACAGGAGCGCTTCATGCACGTCATAGATATCTCGCCCGTCTACCGTATCGCCAACGACGCCATCCTGACACTGCTGGGAGGCGTGGCGACGTTCATCGCCGCCTGGTTCACCTGGCTGCTGCACAAATATGCGCCGCCTTTTGTCGGAGCGGCGCTGGAAACCAAAGCGGCGGACGATCTCAACACCGCGCTCGCCAACGGAGTCGCCGTGGCGATGCAAAGCATTGAAGGCGCAGAGAAGCTGCATGCGCAAATCACGGTGCGGAACGAAATCGCCGCGTTCGCCGCGCGTTACGCGCTCAACCATGCGCCGGATGCCATGCGTGCCTTCGCTCTCGATCTCGATGCGCTCGAACTGAAGGCCCTGGCCTACCTCCCGGTGCCGCCGCCTTCAGCGTTCGGCACAACGGGCGCGCGCGCCCCCGCGATGCCGGTGCTGGCACAATCCCTTGGCAAGATCTGAAGCGGAATGGGACAGGCCATGGGAAACTCTGCCGTAAAGCGGATCGACTATTTCGACGCTGCGATGGACGCGATTGCGACAGTGCTGCCCAACGATAAGCCCATCCGCATTGTGCTGCAGGAGATTTTGCTCGTCGTCTTCGGATGCTGGATCGACGATCACGAGCCGATGCAAACCGATCTGGCCCGCCTGCGGGCCGCGCTCGAACGCGCCGTCGCCGCGGCTTGAAACGAAAACCCGCGGAAGCTCTCGCTCCCGCGGGTTCTCTCTTTTCGCTTCGGCGCCGTACGTGGAGGGGCATACCGCCGGCGCTTCCGCTACGAGACGTCAGAGCCGGAAGCTCACGCCGATGAACGCGCCGGTCCGCGGATTCACCTTGCAGAACGCCGCGCGGCCATAGCGGTTGACGCACTTCACGACGTAGTAGCCGCGATACATGTATGGCGCTCCGACGACGCGGATGTTGCGCGCCTTCACCACTTCCAGCACGCGGCCGCGATCGATGTAACGCGCCGCGACGGCGCGGTTCGGCGCCACGATCACCTTGTGCTTCTTCTCGATGATGACGGCCGCGTTGGAAACGGTGCTCGCCACCATTGCAAGCGCGCCGATCGCACCGGCGATGAATTTGCTCTTCATGATCCACACTCCTTGTCCATTTCCTCGGCCCACATCGGGCGAGCGATGCGCGGAAGATGGCAGGCGCGTGCTGAACGGACTCTGGGGCGAAAAAAAATTCTCCGTTCAGCTACGTGAAGCGGAGATGAACGGAAGCGCGAAATCGTAGGCGCGGGGCGTCAGAAGGTGTATAAGTCAGCGTCAGCCAAAATTTTCCGGGGAGACTTGCATGGTTGCCGCGAGTTATTGGCCAGCCGCCTTACGGCGTGTGTTCGCGCTTTCGTTTATTCTTGCTGTCTGCGCTACTGGCTTGAGCGGCGCGGCATTCGGCGAGTCCTATGTTGAATTCGATGTGCCCGGCGCATCAGATACTCTGGCCATGTCTATCAATGCCGGCGGAGTCGTAACCGGCTACTATCATAAATCATCGACGGACACTTATCATGGCTTCGTCCGTCAGCCGAGCGGATCGATTGTCTCGTTTGATCCGGCCGGCTCCGTTCAGACTTATCCGCAAGCCATCAACGGCGTTGGCAGCATCGTCGGGACCTACTACACCCATCGTGGTGGCCACGCGCGCGGCTTCTTGCGCACTGCCGACGGAGCTATCACCACGATCGAGTTGAAGCAGGCAATCGATACCAATCTGATCGGCATCAACATAAACGGAGCGATCCTGGGACAGTATAGCAATTCAGAAACTCACGGCTTTGTGCGGCAGCCGGATGGTTCCATAACTACCTTCGATGTTCCAAGTGCGGTTTTCACCCAACCGACGGGCATCAACAAGTTTGGCGTTGTCACGGGAAGCTGGTACGACGGCTTCACATCTCATGGTTTCCTACGGAATCCAGACGGCACTTTCGAGGTTTTCGACGCGCCGAAATCTACCGCCACTTATCCGAAGTCCATCGACAATGCCGGGCGGATCACAGGATACGATGAAAGGCGAGTGTCTACCGGAGCATTTTTGCGCGAGAGTGGTGGAAACGTGACAACATTCAAGACATCTGAGAGAGCCGATACGTTTGGTCAGGATCTAACCGCACAAAATAATGGCACCTCCACTGTCATCGGGATCGCGCAAGACTCGCGTTTCCATACGATAGGATTTCTGCGCTCGGGTCAGGGAAAGATCACCACTTTCGAAGCACCCGGGGCCGGTTTCGGTTCGGGTCAGGGTACTTTCGCGGCGGGCATCAACGGGGAAAAACACGTCGTGGGATACTACAAGGATGGGGCCAACATATTTCACGGCTTCATTCGGTCGCCATAGCGCGAGGTCGCGGCTCTCACGGCAAGAGAGAAACCCGCGAGACCTTCCGGTCCCGCGGGCTCTCGCTTGACGACGGTGCGCGCGCCCCGCGTGGAGGGGCTTGCCGCGAAACGCGCGTCCGCCTCAAGAACGATCCAACCGTAAAATCGATGCGTCTCGTCTTGATCCCGCAAATTCGTCCCTAAATTGTTGTGCGGCTGCTGAACCGTCTCTGGAAGCAGCATTCATCGCGGGTTCATCGCCGGGAGCTTAGGTAATTGCCATGTGCTGGCGGCTTTTGATTTGCGCAATCTCGGCGCTCCTGCTGGCAGTTTCTCCGGCAGCGGCGCAAGGGCGTTACGTGCACCCTCAGGGTGCGCGCGGCGCCATGCCGCTCGATCGCATCCTGCCGCACATTCGCAGCACGCATCCGGGCGTTTTCTCGGACGTGGATGGCCCATTTGCCGATCCTACCGGGCGACTGCACTATCGGATCAAATGGCTGACGCCGGATGGCCGGGTGGTCTGGCTCGATGCCGATGCCCGCACCGGCAGGATTCTTGGCGTCAATCACGGCTGGGGCGGCTATGGTCCTTACCCGCGCGGGTTCTATCCGCCCGTGGTCGGAATGCCGGACGGGCCGCCGCCGCGTTACTTTCATCCGTACCGTCCGTGGCGTGAATGGCGTGGCGGACATTTCGGGTTGGGCCGGGGAGGCCACCACAGGCCGAGGGGCAGATAGATGCGAGTCTTGCTGGTCGAGGACGACAAGGATCTTCAACGTCTGCTGAAGCAGGCGCTGAGCGATGCGGGCTATGTGGTCGATGCCGCGGCCGATGGCGAGGAAGGCCATTTCCTCGGCGATACCGAGCCATACGATGTCGTGATCCTCGATCTCGGCCTTCCTAAAATGGATGGCGTGCGTGTGCTCGAGCAATGGCGCAAGGCTGGCCGCAAGATGCCCGTGCTCATTCTTACCGCGCGCGACCGCTGGAGCGACAAGGTTGCCGGCTTCGATGCAGGCGCGGACGATTACCTCGCCAAGCCGTTCTATACCGAAGAGCTGCTGGCGCGGGTTCGCGCGCTTCTGCGCCGCGCCGCGGGGCTCGCCACCTCGGAGATCGAGATTGGCGCCTTGCGTATCGACACGCGCTCCTCGCGCGTCACCTTCGACGGCAATCCGGTCAAGCTCACCTCGCTGGAATACCGGCTGCTCGCCTATCTTGCGCATCATCGCGGCCGCGTGGTGTCGCGCACCGAACTGGTCGAGCATCTTTACGACCAGGATTTCGACCGCGACTCGAATACGATAGAGGTGTTTGTCGGACGCCTGCGGAAGAAGCTCGATCCCAACCTGATCCAGACGGTGCGCGGCCTTGGCTATTCTCTCGAATCTCCGGACGCGCTTCGCGCCGAATCTGTGGCCAAGGCTTGATTCCCTCTCCGGCCGCCTGATCGCGGCGGCCGCCGTTTGGACTCTGCTGGCGCTGGTCGCGGGCGGCCTCCTGCTTTCCGGGATCTTTCGCGCCTCGGTGGAGAGCGATTTCGACTCGCGCCTTCAGTTCGATCTTGACGGGTTGATCGCCGCAGCGGAGCCGGATTCGAACGGCCGCGTCTCGCTGCGCGAGCGGTTTTCCGATCCGCGTTTCGAACGCGTCTATTCCGGCTGGTACTGGCAGATCGTGCCGGAGCAGCCCAAAGGCGACATTCGCATCTCGCGCTCGCTGTGGGACAAGGCGATCCGTCTCACCGACTTTCGCATGCGCAACGGCATCGCCTGGGGTCACGGCGTCGGCCCGGAAGACACGCCACTTCGTGTAGCTGCGCGGCGCATCGAGTTTCCCATCACCGCCACGCCGCAGCGCGACGACACGCGCAGCTACACCTTCCTGGTCGCGGGCAAGATGCAGGAAGTGCAGGACGAAGTGGCGGGCTTCAACACCATGCTGTTCTGGTCGTTCGCGATTTTCGGCCTGGGATTGATCGCGGCCATCTTTCTGCAGGTGCGCATTGGCTTGCTGCCGCTGCGGCGATTAAGCAGCGGACTTGCGCGCGTGCGCGACGGCGAAGCTTCGCGGCTCGAAGGACGCTTCCCGGCCGAGATCGCGCCGCTGGTGCGGGAGCTGAACAGCCTGATCGCGCACAACGCTGAAGTGGTGGATCGCGCACGCACCCAGGTATCCAATCTCGCGCATTCGCTGAAAACGCCGCTGTCGGTGCTGGCGAGCGAAGCCTCGGCGCAGCAAGGGCCGCTGGCCGGCATCGTTTCGGCGCGCGTCGGCACTATGCGCCGGCAGATCGATCATTATCTGGCGCGCGCCCGAGCGGCCGGCGCCGCCGATCTGCTGGGCAGCCGCGCCGCCGTGAAGCCGGTGCTGGACGATCTTTCCCGCACGCTTGCCCGCATCCATTCGGGGCGCGGCCTTTCGATTGCGGTGACATGCCCGGCGGATTTGTTCTTTCGCGGCGACCGCCAGGACCTCGAGGAAATGGCCGGCAATCTGATGGACAACGCCTGCAAGTGGGCGGAAACGACGGTGCAGGCGACGGCGGTGCGCCTGCCCGATGGCGAGCTTTCGCTCTGCGTGGATGACGACGGACCCGGCCTCGAGCCGGAAGAACGCGCTCGCGTCGGCGCACGGGGCGAGCGGCTGGATGAAAGCGTGCCCGGCTCCGGCTTCGGCCTCGCCATCGTGCGCGATATCGCCGGGCTTTACGGCGGCTCGCTGGAACTGGCCGAAAGCTCAAGCGGCGGCCTCCGCGCGATCCTGCGCCTGCCCCGCGCGGCATGACCGCCAAGCGATCCGGCGGTGAGCGTCCCGATTCAAATCACGGAAACACTGCCTTAACCACGCCTCCCCTAATCTCCGGGCCGGAGCGGCTGTGCGGCCGCGTGCGCGAGGGTTTCCATGGCGTCACGGGACAAGACAGATTTGCTGAAGGCCTTTCTCGGTTCGCTACCCTCAGGCCTCGCCGGCCGGGTGGCCCAGGCCGTGGAAGTGGACCGCATGAACAACGGCAAGGTGCTGCCGCACGAACTTATCCTGGACAGCCTCCGTCCGGCCTTGCGCGAGGCCGATCAGGCCAGGCGCACCAACACGCCGATGCGCGTGTTCGCCCGACCTTTCGAGGATTTGCTCACCAACCATGTCCGGGCGCGCAAGCAGAAAGGGCGGATCGCACGGTCCTCGATCAATCCTGTCTGGAACTGGCTGGCGCGCGATGTTGTCCCCGAGCAATCGATGGCGTTCGCGCTCGCGGTAAAAACCGCGGCGCTCGGCCTGGGCGATGAGGATGTCGATCAGCAGGTTGCCGATTTCTGGCGGCTTACGGCCGAGGCTCTGCGCAACAAGCTGGGCAGCGAGGGCGGGCGCAGGCAGGCGCGGCAGGCGCTTGGCGGCGACGAAGTCATGGAAGACGCGCGCGAAATGGGGCTATTGCTCTATGCCGCGGCCGATTTCTGCACCTTGCAGGATCAATTGCCGAACCGCATTCCCGCGCTCACGGACGATGTGATTCATGCATTCCGGGAGAGTTACGAATCGCTGCTGAAACGGCTGCCCGAGGCAGCGCCATACCTGCCACTGGTGGTGATGAAGCGTCTGGAATTTCCCTGGGAGGCTTTGCGCCTCCCGCTCGGCGCGACGCAGTCTCCAGACGAGTCCGCCGATCACGGCGACGACCTTGGCCTGGTTGGCGAAATCCTGTTCGGCGCGCTGGAAGCGCATGTCGCCGCGCTTCTCGAGGCGGCCCCCGAACACTTCAATGCCGACGTTCTGGTCGGCCATCTCCACGGCTTCACAACGCTTTGCAAGGGTGTCGTCAAGGAAGTCGAAATGCGGCGCGACGGGCTCTGGAGCGAACGGCTGATGAAGGATTGCGCCGCCGTGGCCGAAGCCATGGACCGTTTCATGGAAGACGCGCCATCGCAAATTCTCTCGGCCCTGCCGATGCAGGTGGATCAGTCCGACGTGCCGGAAATGTTCAATGCGCCCGACCTCGAGAAGTGCGATCGCGCGCTTTGCTATGCGCGCCTTCTGGCCGGCTCGCGCAGCCTGGCAAGTGCCGGCTCCTTCGCGGCGTCGCTCCTGCGCGCCGATCAGGAAATCGCGGCCGCGCTTCGCCGTTACAACGAAGCCATCGTGCGTGAGTTGCGCTATGCGGACGACGACCAGCGCCAGAACGCCGAGCAGTACGCCGCCATCGCGACAGAGCTGACCACCATCCTTTTCAGCCTCGACGAGAGCGAAGCGTTGCGCCAGCGAAGGGGGGCTGCCGCGGCCCAGACCCTGGCGGCCTGATCCTCCGGATTGCTTCTTATTCCACTCGATGCGAAAGCACGCGCGGAGCCGCGTAAATTTGTCTCGGGAATGACGCATGCCGCCAAAGCAAAATCCGTTGAAGCTCAACCCGCTTCAACTACGCTCCCTGGCAATTCTTCAGGCGCTTGCCCAGCTTCGCGAATGCGCAGCCAACGGTCCCGCACCCGGTGAAATCACGGTCGAGCGATTTCCACAGGCGCACGGCGACCATTTGCATCTGGGCGATGCAGTCGTCTCCGCAAGAGACATGACAGGGCTTTACAACGAGAAGGTCTGGCACGCCCTCGAGCGCAAAGGGTTGGCGCGCGGAGATTGGCCGCATCGCATTGTTCTGACGGCCCTCGGACTTGGCTACGAAACCGGCCTGCGCGAACAGATCCTTCATCGCGCGCCGCACTGACGCCGTCTACTCCGCGGCGGCGCGTATCGAGGAGCGGTCCAAAAGCCCTGCGGGGAAAGCAAGCAGGGTCACCTCGCCGCTGGCGCGCAAGGATGGCTCCGACGCCAATTGCCCGCTGGCGTTTCGGCGCGCTGCGACCATCGTGCCCGGGCGCCAAACACGCAGATGAACTTGCATCATGCGCTCGAGAAAGACTTGCCGGCGCTGCCCGTCTTCGATCTCCAGCGCCACTTCCCGGCAAAGCTGATCATAGCTTTGCGTCCGGTCACCGGCGCGCGTAACGGCAAGCTTTGCGTAGGGGCCGATGATCAGCGAAAGCTCGTCCGCCAGCCTGGTAATGGCTGCCGTTGGCCCCAGCCGTTCCACCGAAAGCGGCGATTGCGTGCTGCCGATCTCGGGGGTCAGATCGAATTCCGGTACCTCGTAGGCCTCGCCGCGGAGCAGAAGGTACTGCCAACCATCGCTCCACTCCGGCATGATCAGGCGTTCGTCCGGCGCATAAAGCAGAAGCCGGCTTTCCCTGGCGACGAGGTCCGCGCGTTCGCCGGACGAAATTTCCGGAACCAAACGGACAATGTCACCCGCGAGCGGCCGAGAATCCTCCAGACGCCGTTCAAGAGATGGTTGGGATGAGGCCGATATCGCGCAGGCCGTGGGATGCGGAAAGGCAATCCGATTGCGCTGGAACGCATACCAGATGCGGCGCACGATTTCGCCCTCGATCAGGGTTCGTTCGCCATAGCTGCGGGTCCAGTAGAGGACGCGAAAGCGGACCGATTCCTGTTCCGGCTCGAAACCCACCGGCGCGACGGCAACGGGATGCACCTTGTCGACGAGCGCCAGATCGGTGACGAGTTCGCCGGTGAGGTCGCAGATCTCCTGGGGCGGATGATCGATCGGCCCGAGGAAGGTAAACTCCGCACGATGCGGCTCGTCCAGGCGCAACACCTCGGTCGAAGCTTCCGTCAGCTTGCCGTTGGGAATGACAATGAGCCGGCCATCCGGACGGCGCCCCAGCGCGGCACGCCAGTTCATGGACTCGATCCGCACGGCCTCGCTGTCGATCAGCACGCAGTCGCCTATCCGCACATTACGGTCGGCGTGCAGCGCCAGCCCGGCGATCATGCTGGAGAGCGTCGGCTGCATGGCAAAACCGACTGCCGCGGTGACGATCGCCGACGTCGTGAGCACGGCGGTGAGGTCGAAGCCGAAATACCGCAGGGTGGCGAAGCTGGCGCCGAACGTGAGCAATCCATACACAATGACACGCAGAAACCCGGTCACCTCGCTGCCGGTGAAGCTTGCGGCAACACTCAGGATTAGCTTTCCGGCGGTGAGAACAGCGAAGATGGCGGTTGCAACAACGGCTGCCGACCGCAGAGCCTGATGGGCAAGGCCCAGCCCAAGGACGGGGTCGTTCTCGGTAAGGATCGAAATTCCCCAGAGCAGCGCGGCAATGACAAACGCCGGGACAAGCCACGAACGCGGCGGGCTGTTCATTGCCTTTCCCCCAACTGCGTCAGGGCCTTCCCGAGGCTCACCCGCAGCCGCTGAATCGCTTCGGCCAAGGTGCGAATTTCATGAGCGCCGGTGGTGGGCAGCGCGGGTGTGCTTGCGCTTGAACGGCTGGCCCGGTCGGCCGCCTGCGTGAGCTTGTCGAGCGGCCCGGCAACCGTCGCCTCCATGGCCGCGGTAAGAGCAAAATATGCGATGGCGAAGATCAGGGCGAGACCTCCGATCAGGATGCTGACCAGCTCGAGCGTGCTCCGAAATTGCTGCGTGACAGGCACCGTCAGCAATTGCACGCCGACGATATCGCCAAGTTTCCAGCCAAAGCCGTTGTTGGGACCATATTTCGCCACCATCAATTTCGGCGCGCGCTGTGGCGTGTCATGGCATATGATGCACTTCGGATCTTTGATCTGGATCGGCCGGGCAAGATAGAAAAGGCGTTGCCCGCCCTGGTCGAGAATGCCGCGCATTTCCTTGAGGCTGCCATCGTTGCGGAACTGGCGGATCAGATCGACCTCGAACGGGCCCGCACGATCCGAAACGGATGTCGGATTGAGGGCCGCTTCCCGATACATGTAGGCGTGATCGCCCGCGCTCACGCTGCGGAACACGGTCTGTGCCGCAAAGGCCGGAACCGTTTCCTCATGGAACACGGCATCGTTCATTTTGGTGAAGTTCGGCAGGATATGCTGCGTGGTGTAGCTGCGGATCGCCATGGCGGAAGAGAGCAGCATCCGCGCCTCGCCTTCCGCGTTGTTCATGGCGTCGTTGCGCAGCAGCATGTAGAAGCCACCGCCGCCGGCGAGCAGCGCGATGAGGAACACGATCAGGAGATTGCGACGGATCACGCCGCGGATGGTTGGTACTGTCATCGACGCGCCCTGCAAAGCTGCCGTTCCCAGCTTCCGCCACTGGCGGGGTGCGCACAAGTGCGTCGGCAAGTACCGGGAAATGGCGCCGTTGATCCGTGCGGCGTAAGCGAATAGGTCACCGGTTCCCGAATCCTGAGAGCGAGCCCGCCGATGCATTCCCGCTGGTCCGATGCCGAAGCCAGGGAATATGTGAGCCGCTACGCCGCCCAAGGCGTCAGCGAGGATCTGGCCCTGCGCGTCTACACCACGCGGCTGCTGGGCAACGATCCCAGGCTGGTGCTGCATGGCGGTGGCAACACCTCGGTCAAGACGCGGATGCGCGACCAGCTTGGCGATGAAGTGGAAGTCATCTGCGTCAAGGGCTCGGGCTGGGACATGGGCAACATCGAGCCGGCCGGACTGCCAGCGGTGCGTCTTGCGCCCCTGCGCCGGCTGCGCGGCCTCGACAGATTGTCCGACGAGGACATGGTGAACTTCCAGCGCATCAACCTTCTGGATTCCTCGGCGCCGAACCCAAGTGTCGAAACACTGCTGCACGCGTTCCTGCCGCACAAATTCATCGACCATACGCATTCGACTGCGGTGCTGGCGCTCACCGATCAGCCCGATGGTAAAGCCTTGGCGCGCGACGTGTTCGGCAAGCGCGTGGCGTACGTGCCGTACACCATTCCCGGCTTCGCACTGGCGAAGAGCGTGGTGGCGGTGTTTGACCGCGATCCCACGGTCGAAGGCGCCATCCTGCTCAAGCACGGCATCTTTGCATTCGCCGACGATGCGAAGACGGCGTACGAGCGGATGATTGAATTTGTATCAATGGCCGAAGATAGGCTTCAGCGCGGCCGCAAAAGCATTGTCCAGACAGAACTCCCTGCACAACTGGCCACTGTCGCAGAGATCGCGCCGATCCTGCGCGGCGCCTGCGCGATTTCGCGCGACGATATGGCGGGAACCGTCAAGCGGCAGATCCTGAACTTCCGCAGCAATCCGGCGGTCCTCGACTACGTGAACGGTGCGGAACTGGCGCGCTATTCCCAACAGGGCGTCGCGACACCGGACCACACCATCCGCACCAAGAACTGGCCGCTGATCGTTCCGGCCCCAGAAGTGGGCAAGCTCGATGCCTGGAAGGCCGACGTCGAAAAGGCAGTGAACGGTTTCGTGGCGCGCTATCACGATTATTTCGCGCGCAACAACGAACGCGCGGAGCCAAAGAAGAAGGAACTCGATCCGCTACCACGTGTAATACTCGTCCCCGGCGTTGGATTGTTCGGTCTTGGTGCGTCGGCAAAAGATGCGGCCATTGCTGCCGACATCGCCGAGAACACCGTCGAGGTGATCACGGATGCGGAAGCCATCGGCCGCTACGAGCCGATTCCGGAAGCCGACCAGTTCGATGTCGAATACTGGTCGCTGGAGCAGGCGAAGCTCGGCAAGGCGGCGGAGAAAACTCTGGCGCGGCAGGTCTGCGTCGTCACCGGCGGCGGCTCCGGCATCGGCGCGGCGACCGCGCGCGCGTTTGCCGCGGATGGCGCGGAAGTGGCGGTGCTGGATCGCGATCATGCCGCGGCGAGCGAAGTGGCAAAAAAAATCGGGAAGAGCGCACTAGCCATTGCCTGCGATGTGACCAAGCCTGACGAGGTGAAGCGCGCCTTCGGCGAAGTTGCGAAAGCGTTCGGCGGCGTGGACATCATGGTGTCGAATGCCGGCGCGGCGTGGGCCGGCCGCATCGGCGAAGTGGACGACGAAACCCTGCGCCGAAGCTTCGAGCTCAATTTCTTCGCCCACCAGAGTGTGGCGCAGAACGCGGTGCGCATCATGCTGGCGCAGGGCACCGGCGGCTGCCTCCTGTTCAACACCTCCAAGCAGGCGATCAATCCCGGCAAGGATTTCGGGCCGTATGGTTTGCCGAAGGCCGCGACCCTGTTCCTGATGAAGCAGTATGCGCTGGATTACGGCAAGGCTGGCATCCGCTCGAACGCGGTGAACGCGGACCGTATCCGTTCAGGACTGCTGACTGACGACATGGTGGCGGCGCGCGCCAAGGCCCGCGGCGTTTCGGAAGCAAACTACATGGCGGGAAATCTGCTGGGCCGCGAGGTGTATGCGAGCGAGGTGGCGGAAGCCTTCGTCTATTTGGCCCATGCCGAAAAAACCACCGCCGCCGTGATCACCGTCGACGGCGGAAATATCGAAGCAAGCCTGCGATAGTGTGCGCCCATATGGGCGCATAACTTGACGGACGCTTTCCACGAGCCTATATGGCGCATTGGCGGGTGACGATGGCCGTCGAGACCGATCGAAATAAAATTGTATCCCGGCTTCTCCGGGAAGGTTGGGACCTGGCCCGTCACGGCGGTGCGCATGATGTGTACCGCCATCCGCAAAAAGGCGTCGTGGCCGTGCCACGACACCGTGTACTGTCACCTGGTGTGGCACGCAGCTTGGCCAAAGCCGCGGGATGGCTTTGAGCAGCGAAGGAGACGGGCATGGCTCGTTACGTCGCACTGATCGACGGCAAGGCCGGAGCGTATGGCGTCGTGTTTCCCGATCTTCCGGGGTGCACCGCAATGGGCAAAACAATGGACGATGCGCTAGCGCACGCCGCCGAAGCCTTGCGCGATTGGGCCGCGGTCATGGAAGAGGCGGGAGGCAAGGTTCCGCGGCCGCGTTCGCTTGAAGTCCTGCGCCGCGATCCGGAGCTGAAGCGCGCTTTGGCGGAAGGCGCAGGGCTGGCAGCCGTGCCACTGGTCCGCGAGACGGGGAAACCGGTGAAAGCCAATCTCTCGATCGATTCCGGCGTGCTTGCCGCGCTCGATGCGGAAGCACAACGCCGCAAGCTTACCCGCTCCGCCTTCATCGAACTTCTGGCGCGCGAGACGCTAACCAAGGTGGCGTGAACCTTCGTTCTTCGTGAAAAGGTTCAACGTGCGTTGGCGGGCGAGGGTGGCGGCGGCTGCGTTGTGGTAATCGGGGCGGTCGGAGTTGAAGCCGTGGCCGGCGTCGTAGATGCAAACCGGCACTTCCGGATGCGCGGCCGCAAACCGCTTCACGCCATCGAGCGGAATACCGGAATCGTGTGCGCCGAAGTGGCAGATGACCGGGCATTTCGCTTGCCTGTCGGCCATCTCCGGCACCAGCCTGCCGTAATAGGATGACGCGGCAGCGAGGCCATCGCATTCGCACGCGGCCGCCCACACCACCGAGCCACCGTAGCAATATCCGACCATAAACACCGGCCCTTTGTTCCTCTGCGCCGCCACGCAATGGCAGGCATCGGCAACCGACAGTTCGAACGAATGAATGTCGCGCGACATGCGAACGCCGCGCTGCATCTCCTCCGGCGAATACCCGGCTAGGAAGCCCGGCTCTTCGCGGTCGAACAGCGATGGCGCCAATACTTCGTAGCCGTCATCGGCGAAACCGTCGCAGACCGCCTTAATGTGCTCGGTGATGCCGAAGATCTCCTGGATGACCACCAGCCCACCACGCCGCGCGCCGCTGGGTTCGACATGATAGACGCCGATCGCGGCGCTATCGCGCATCGTCATTCTGATCATGCTGCCGCGCGCCATGTCAGTCTCCATGCTGGCGGCGCGGTGCGAACACTTTGCCGGTGAAGCGCATCACCAGCTCGCCATCGTAATCGCGCGCTTCATTGGTGGTGATGATGAGGCCGCGATCTGGCCGGCTGGCCAGCGCGCGCTTGCCGGTCACTTCGGTCGAATAGTGCAAAGTCATCCCCGGCCGCACCGGCTTCAGCCAGCGCAAATCCTCGAAGCCCGGTGAGATCATCGCGTCCGGTTCGCCGTCCGAAACTTTGACGCGATGCGCCGTCGCCAGCTTCATCCAGATCGCCGTGGTGTGCCAGCCGCTGGCGATGATGCCGCCGAACGGCGAGCCGCCCGCGGCTTGTGGATCGACATGAAACGGCTGCGGGTCGTATTTCCGCGCGAAGCGGATGATGTCGTCCTGGGTGAACAGATAACTGCCGAGTTCCACCCGCGGGCCCACGGCGACGTCATCCCAGAACATGGTCATGCCGCGTCACGCGTGGCGATCACCGGCGTGGTGACGATGCGCGTTACCTGTTCATGTTGGTTGAACAGGTTCCATGCCATCTTCACGAAGCCCACCGGCCGGCGCGGATGCGGCGTCACCTCGAGGATTTCAACCTCCATGCGCAGGATGTCGCCAGGCCGTACCGGTTTCAGCCAGCGGCATTCCTCCACACCCGCACCGCCGGCAGCTTTCGTCTTGTTCAGCAAATGCTCGGCACAAAGCCGCATGGCGATGGCGCCAACCTGCCAGCCGGAGGCAGAAAGCCCTCGCAGCATCGAGTCGTCCGCCGCTTGCTCGTCAAGATGATGGGCTTGCGGATCGAATTCGCGGGCAAACTCGAACACTTCTTCCTGCGTCAGTTCATAATGGCCGAAGGTAAATCTCTGCCCGACATAAAAGTCTTCGAAGTGGACCGGACTATCCATCATTTCGCTACGACTCCCCTCCCCGCGTTGGGGGAGGGGAGTACTACTCACGTGTTGAACCGGAAGTGCATCACGTCGCCATCCTGCACGGTGTATTCCTTGCCTTCCAGCCGGAACTTGCCGGCATCGCGCGCGCCGGCTTCGCCTTTCAGCGACACGTAGTCGTCATAGGCGATGGTTTCGGCGCGGATGAATCCATGTTCGAAATCTGTGTGGATGGCGCCGGCGGCCTGGGGCGCGCGCGAGCCCTTTGTCACCGTCCAGGCCCGCGTTTCCTTCGGGCCGGCGGTGAAGAAGGTAAGGAGGCCGAGCAGCGCGTATCCGGCGCGGATGAGCCGGTTGAGCCCCGGCTCTTCGAGGCCGAGATGCGCGAGGAATTCAGGGCGCTCGCTTTCCGGCAGCTGCGCCACTTCCTCTTCGATGCGCGCGGAGATCACCACGCAGCCGGCACCCTGCCGCTTCGCCATCTCTTCGACCGCAATGGAATACTGGTTGCCGTTTGCAGCGGCGCCTTCGTCCACATTGCACACATAGAGAACCGGCTTGGAGGTGAGCAGGCCCAGTTGCCGGAACGGCTCGCTCTCTTCGGCCGACAATTCCGCCAGCCGAGCAGGCTTGCCCTCGCGCAGGAGGGCGATGGCTTTCGCCATCAGGGTGTGCTGCTCTTTCGCTTCCTTGTCGCCGCCCTTCGCGCGCTTTTCGAGCGGCACGACGCGGCGCTCGAGGCTTTCGAGATCGGCGATCATCAATTCGGTTTCGACCGTTTCGGCGTCGCCCGCCGGGTCGATGCGGCCTTCGACATGGGTGATGTCGTCGTCCTCGAAACAGCGCAGCACATGCGCGATGGCATCCACCTCGCGAATGTTGGCGAGGAACTGATTGCCGAGCCCTTCGCCCTTGGAGGCGCCGCGCACCAGCCCCGCGATATCGACGAAGGTGATGCGGGTCGGCACGATCTGCGCCGATTTGGCGATGGCCGCCAACTTGTCCAGTCGCGCATCCGGCACTGCGACATCGCCGACATTCGGCTCGATGGTGCAGAAGGGGTAGTTCGCCGCTTGCGCCGCCGCGGTCTGCGTCAGTGCATTGAAGAGCGTGGACTTGCCGACATTCGGCAATCCGACAATGCCGCACTTAAATCCCATTAGCGAAAACTCCGCGCGATATATCCTCCCCCGCTCGCGGGGGAGGATAAGGAACGCTTAGACGTTTGTTCATTCACCGTCTTTCTTGGGGACGTCCGGTCGTTCTTTCTTCTCAGGCGCCAGCAGCAGCGCGACCTTGTTCATGAAGCCGGCGAGATCGTCCTTCGCCAGCAACGGCGCGGACTCGGCAATGGCCGATAGCATCGGCACCAGCCAATCCTCGTCGGCTTTTGAGAAATTGTTCAGCACGTGTCCATGCACACGCGACTTATCGCCGGGATGGCCGACACCGATTCGCACGCGGCGGTAATCGGGCCCCAGCGTGGCAGTTATCGAGCGTAAACCGTTGTGACCGGCATCGCCGCCACCGGTCTTGGCGCGTATTTTAGCGGCTGCGAGATCGATCTCGTCATGCATGACTAAAACGGCGGATAGCGGCAGCTTGAAGTAGCGTGCCGCTGCGCCGACGCTCCCGCCGCTCTCGTTCATGTATGTCATGGGCTTGAGCAGCCAGGTCCTGCGCCGCGCCAGCGTGCCTTCGGAAATCAATCCCGAAAAGCGGCTGCGCCACGGACCGAAATCGTAGCTGTCGTGAATGACGTCCACCGCCATGAAACCGGCGTTGTGGCGGTTGCGCGCATAATCGGCGCCGGGATTGCCCAAGCCGGCTATAAGCAAAGCCGTCATCGGCTTTGCTCAGCCGGCGGAAGTCAGAAATCGGAAGCCCGAATTTAGAACGGACACCGCGAGTCCGAGGGCCCCTGATTTCCGATTTCCAATTTCTGATTTCTGAATCACTTCTTCTCGGCGGCCTTGGCCGGCGCAGCACCCGCGGCCGGCGCGGCAGCAGCGCCTCCTTCGGCGGGCGCAGCCGCAGCCCCTTCGGCCGGTGCGCCACCAGCGGCTGCAGCAGCCGCGGCCGCCGCAGCGGCCCGCGCCTCTTCGATTACGCTGGTCGGCGCCACGATTGAGGCAATGGTGAAATCGCGTTCCTTCACCATCGGAACCACCCCTTCGGGCAGCTTGATGGCGGAGATGTGCACCGTGCCGTGAATTTCGAGGCCGGAGAGATCCACCTCGATGAATTCGGGAATGTTCTCAACCGGGCAGAGCACCTCGATTTCGTGCCGCACGATGTTGACCACGCCGCCGCGCTTGATGCCCGGCGAGGCTTCCTGGCCTCGGAAGCGCACGGGAATCGCGAGGACGATCTTGGTTCCTTCCTGCAAGCGCATGAAATCGACATGCACGGGGCGATCGGTCACCGGATCGAGCTGCACGTCGCGCGGGATCACCCGGGTCGCCTTCCCATCGACGGCAAGCTTGAAGGGCGTGGTAAGGAAGGTGCCGGTACCGACATGGCGTTCGAGCTCGCGCCGTGGCACGGCAATCGATTCGGGGTCGCCGCCCCCGCCATATACGACTCCGGGTATCATGCCCTTCTGGCGCGCGCGGAAGGCGGCTCCCTTGCCGGTTCCCGAACGAGCTTCCACATCCAGTTGCTGCGTCTCGCGCATGGCATAAATCCTCGGTTTCCGGCCATTTTGGCCGGCGGGCGACGGTTGATGGCCCGGAAAGCGGAGGCTTTTAGCGGAAGCCGGTATTGGCCGCAACCGGTTGTCAAGCCGACCCGCTGGATCGTTGCCGATGCCTTTTCGGCGGAGGAAGGGCGTGCTCGTAGGCTTCGCGCAGCAGCGCCGTTAGCTCCTTCTTCGAGACACGCTCCGGCTGCACCAGGATTTCCGGGTGCCGGCCCCACATGTATTTGACGAAAGTTGCCGCGTCGGCGGCGAAGAGAAACTCCTTTCGCTCCTCCGGCAGGTGGAGCCACAGCCCATCTGGCCGGATCACCGCGAAGATGCGGCGCGCAGTGCGGAACGCAGGCCGGTTCCAATGATCGACCTCTCGCACGCCTTCGAATGACAGCGCGATCGCTCGAATGTCGTCTGCCGTCACTGGCAATCCTCCCCCGGCGCCGATCCGAAATGCAGGGCTTATGCCCCCTTGCCGGGTACGGACGGCATATCGCAAGTCACTTGACATGCAACTAAATGGTTGCATATTAGACCTCATGAGCATGGACGTGGTGTTCCGGGCCTTAGCGGATGAAAGCCGTCGGGCGCTGCTGGACAGGCTCTTCGAACGGAATGGACAAAACTTGGGGGAACTATGCGACGGCTTACGGATGACGCGGCAGGCGGTGAGCAAGCACCTCGCGATTCTGGAAGCCGCGAACATCGTCAGTACACGGAAGGTTGGGCGCAGCAAGCTGCATTTCCTCAATCCCGTTCCCATCAACGACATCGCCGAACGCTGGATCGGCAAGTTCGAGCGCGGACGGCTGGAAGTCCTCAGGGAACTCAAGCGGCAACTGGAAGGACACAACGATGAGCAGTAGGTTCGTTTACGTCACCTATATCCGCACCACGCCGGAGAAATTGTGGGAGGCGCTGACCACGCCGACGTTCATGAAACGATACTGGTATGGTGTCGTGGCAGAAAGCGACTGGAAGCCCGCCTCGCCGTGGAAACTGATTCTGCCCGACGGCCGCACCGCCGACACAGGCGAAATTCTGGAAGCCGAGCAGCCGAAGCGGCTGGTGATCAAATGGCGAAATGAGTTCCGGCCTCAGCTGAAAGCGGAAGGCTATACCCGCTGCACCATGGAGATCGCGCAGGAGGGAGACATAACGAAGCTGAGCATTGTGCACGAAATCGACATACCGGATTCAAAAACTATCGAAGCTGTATCGGGCGGCTGGCCGCGCATTCTTTCCAACCTCAAATCGCTGCTGGAAACCGGCGAACCGCTGTCCACGACGAAAGTCGCGTGAAGGCCGTTAGTCGAACAGGCTGGAGACGCTTTCCTCGTTGTTGATGCGGCGGATGGCTTCGCCGATCAGCGGCGCAATGGAGATCCGCCGGATCTTGCCGCTGCGGCGCGTCTCTTCGCCGTGGTCAATCGAGTCTGTCACCACCATCGACTTGAGCTTTGAATTCTGGATGCGCGCCACTGCGCCGCCGGAAAGCACGCCGTGCGTGGCGTAGGCGCACACGTCCTTGGCCCCCTGCGCGAGCAGAGCTTCGGCGGCGTTGCAGATGGTGCCGCCTGAATCCACGATATCGTCCACCAGAATGCAGGAGCGGCCTTCCACGTCGCCGATGATATTCATCACTTCCGATTCGCCGGCCCGCTCGCGTCGCTTGTCGACGATGGCGAGATCGGCGCCGAGTCTGCGGGCCAGCGCGCGCGCGCGCACCACGCCGCCGACATCCGGCGAGACCACCATCAGATTGTCGCCGCCGAGATAGTCATTGATGTCGCGCACCATCACGGGCATGGCGTAAAGGTTGTCCGTTGGAATATCGAAGAAGCCCTGGATTTGTCCGGCGTGCAGGTCGACCGTCAGAACGCGATTTGCACCCGCTCCGGTAATCAGATTGGCGACGAGCTTGGCGGAGATCGGCGTACGGGGGCCCACTTTGCGGTCCTGCCGCGCGTAACCAAAATAAGGAATGACGGCCGTGATGCGGCGGGCGGACGCCCGACGAAGAGCGTCGATCGCGATCAGCAATTCCATCAAATTGTCGTTGGCGGGAAAGCTCGTCGACTGGATGACGAACATGTCCTCGCCGCGGACATTCTCCTGCACCTCGACAAAAACTTCCATGTCGGCAAAACGGCGCACCACCGCCTTGGTGAACGGTGACTTCACATAGGCGGCAATCTTCTCGGCGAGCTCGCGATTGGAATTGCCGGCGAGCAGCTTCATGCCGCGCGTGCCATTGTTCTCGCTCATGCGCCGCCCTTGTGACGTTTTGGTGAACCCCGCGAGGTTTCTATCAAGCGGGCGGCTGCGGGTGAAGGGGGAGTTCAGCGCGTCAACAGAAGCGCCGAAAGCTGACGGCCGTAGTCCGTTTCGCCGCGATGGGTGGCGCGGCGGAAGCTGAAGAAGCGTTGCTCCTGGTCATAAGTGCAGGCGGCTACGCGTTCGACGGACACAATGCCCGCCTCTTCGAGCCGGTGCCGGACATATCCGGGCAAGTCGAACCGGAAATGATCGGGCCGGTCGCTCATGGCGAACCAGCGCGAATTTCCCTCATCGGCATCCCGAAACCTGTCTACAAACTCAGGCCCGACTTCGTAATTTTCCTGGCTGATGCACGGTCCAATGGCTGCGGCGATTCTTACGCGCGAGGCGCCGAGTTGCTCCATCGATTGCAGAACCGATTCGATCACACCCGAGAATGCACCTTTCCAGCCGGCATGCGCGGCGCCGATCACTCTTGCCCCGGCATCCGCCAGAAGCACCGGCGCGCAGTCGGCGGTAAGGACTCCAAGCGCCAACCTGGGGACGTTGGTCGCCATTGCGTCGGCCTTCGGGCCTTCGCCCATCTCCCATGGCGCCGTGACGACCGCCGCTGCGGCGCTGTGGATTTGATAGAGCGTAAGCAGGCGCGCATCTGAATCGGGGGTCAGTTTCGACAGTGCACGCCGTCGATTTTCGATGACGTGCGAACGATCGTCGCCCGAGCCGGGACCGCAATTGAGCGAGGCAAAAATGCCCGTCGAAACGCCGCCGGTCCTCCCAAAGAACCCGTGCGCCAGCCCGGCACCAGAAAGATTGTCGGACCGAAGAATCACCATGGCTTTCCAACTACGTCATTACCCGGCTTGTCGGAGCAACTTTTTTTGAAATTGGATCGCCCGCCCGAGCGGGCGATGACGATCAGGGGATAAATCCCGGTGGCCGGGGCGCATTCTGGGGCAGAATCGCCAGCGCCTTGAACAACGTTCCCATTTGATCCGGCTCGACCAGGCGTTTCAACTGCTTGGCAATCCCGGACTCGCCCAGGTGATTGCGCGAGAGCGCCTCGGCACGCCGCACGATGCCGAGCGACAGAAGAAACTCGCCTTGCGGCATTGGACCATATGCTTTGGCTCCGGCGCTCTGCGCGGCGCGGGCGAGCGCGGCGAAATCCACATGGGCCGAGAGATCGGCTTCTCCGGGGTTCTCCAGCACGTTTGCGTAACCGTGATGCGCAACCGCCTGCAAAGTTTCACCGAAACCGGATTGCCCCTCGTAGCCATAGTCCACGATCAGCGCCGCGCCGCCTTTGCGCGCGATCATGTGCGCGATCTGCTCGATAAGCGCCTCGCCGGATGGGCAGGTTTCGTACACAGCGCCCGCTTCCGGGATTCCGCGTTCTGACGGAACAGCGAGCGGCGAGGGCGTGGGCGAGAGCGCGAAGGTCAGCGCGCCGCCGCGATCCACTCCCACCATGCGCTCGCACCAGCCGCGCTCACCGAACACGAATTGCCGGATCGGCAGCGCGTCGAAGAACTCGTTGGCCAACACAAATACCGGCCGGTCTGCGAGCGAGTCAGCGAAGCGTTCCAACCAGCGCACAGGCACAGGCGCATCTTTCAGCACCTCTGCCTGCGCCGCGCGCAATCCGGCGCTGGTTTCAATCAACACCACCTCAACGCTCTTCTGGAACTGTGGATCGAGCCTCGCCGCCCGCAGCGCATCCGCCATCAAAGTGCCGCGACCTGGCCCTAGCTCCACGAGGCGGGCCGGCGAGGGCGAACCCTGATCGCGCCAGGCTTGCACGATCCAGGCACCCAGTAATTCGCTAAACATCTGACTGATTTCCGGAGCGGTAATGAAATCGCCCCCAGCGCCGATTACTTCGCGCGTGGCGTAGTACCCGTCAACCGGATCATGAAGCGCCATGCTCATGAATTGCGCGACGGAAATTGGCCCCTGAACCTCGATCAGGCGCGCGATGCGCACTGCAAGCGGGTTCATGCTCCGGCGCGCGCAGGCTGCCGGGTTAACGCCATCGCATAAAGCAGCAGCCCGGCCGCAATCAGCGGCACGCAGAGCGCCATCCCCATGGTAAACCAGCCGAGAAATGGCGCATCTGGTTCACGGAAGAACTCGACAAAGAAGCGGAACAACCCATAGCCGGTGAAGAATGTCGCCGTGATCAAGCCCGGCCGTTCGTGCCAGCGCAGCACCCGGAAGCAGAATTGCAGAATTGCAAGGAGCACAACTCCCTCCAGAAAGCACTCGTAAAGCTGGCTTGGGTGACGCGGGAGTTGATCGGGCGTTCGTGGAAAGATCATCGCCCAGGGCACATCGGTCGGTCGGCCCCACAATTCGCCGTTGACGAAATTGGCAATGCGCACCAGGGCAATTCCGAGCGGCGCCACACTGGTGACCAAATCGGCGATGCTCAACAGGTTGAGCTTGCGGCGCCGGCAGAACAGCCAAATCGCGATGGCAAGACCTGCCACGCCGCCATGAAAGGACATGCCGCCTTCCCACACCGCGATGAGCTTGACCGGGTTGATCAGGAAGTCTGCCGGGAGCCCATGGCAAAAGCTTGCGCCTGGCGAAGCGCTGCAAAGGAGCGTTCCATAAAAAAGATCCCAGCCGAGGCGTCCGCCAAGGATGATCCCCAAGGTCGCCCACACCACCAAGTCGCCGATGTCGTCAGCGGTCGCAGGAGCCTTGCCCCTGAAAGGAGGATTCGTCCACAGCCCATGATTGCGCAGTGCCCGCCCGATGATCCACCAGCTGAGCAGAATTCCGACGATGTATGAGATGGCGTACCATCGGATCGCCAACGGCCCCACGTGAACCAGAACAGGATCGATATTGGGATATGGAACGACCATCATGCATTCCAATGATTAGCGGAGAGATCTTCCGTTTGCCATTCGATCTCCCGATTAGCCAACCATCGCGGCGCCTGATAGAGTGCCATCATGCAGACCGAAAATCCTTTCCTTGACGGCGTTGCCAAGTTTTTCACCGACGCCGCAGGCGCCGCGAACAGTATTCGTAACGAAATCGACACATTCATGCGCCAGCGGCTGGAAAAGCTGGTGACGGACATGGATTTCGTTCCGCGCGAGGAGTTCGAGGCGGTGAAAGCGATGGCGGCCAAGGCTCGCACAGAGAACGAAGAGCTGGCCGCTCGCATTGCGGAGCTGGAAAAAAAGGTTAACGCAAACCCTTCCTCGACACAGGCTGCGTCACCGGTTTGAAAACTGTGGGTTCCCGGAGTCGTCCAAAGGCCTGTTCACGAGGACTCTTGTAAGACCACAAAATCTTGTGCCAGTTAGATGCACAGGTGCTTCGTTTTGCGTGCGCACAGGTTCGCGCCAGGGAGACTGGATGTCCTTAGCCCATATCGATGAAACAACCTCTGCCCCCCATCCGCTCGACATGCTGGAGCGGGCCGTGGAAGAAAATGGCTGGGCTTTCGAGCGTAGCGGCAAGGACGAACTGAACCTGTCCGTCACGGGCCGCTGGTGCGATCATCACTTCTGCTTCACGTGGCGCGACGAGCTTCAGTCACTGCATCTGTCTTCCGCCTTCGACATGCGGGTGGATGGCAAGCTGCGTAGCGAAGTCGCCAGTCTCCTTATGTATGTGAACGCGAAGCTGTGGCTCGGCCATTTCGATTTGTGGCCTGAAGACGGAACTCTGGTGTTCCGCCACGCCATGATTTTCCCGGAAGCGAATGCCAGCGCCGCACAGTGCGAATCGCTGCTGCACTTCGCGGTAGAGGCGTGCGAACACTACTATCCCGCCTTCCAGTTCGTGCTGTGGGGCGGCAAAACTGCCGAGGAGGCTATTGGAGCCGCGCTTCTGGAGTGCGCCGGGCAGGCGTGAAGCGGCCCATCGTTCTCATCGGCGGCGGGCGCATGGGCGGCGCGCTGCTGAAGGGCTGGCTTCGCAACGGCATCGGACCGTTGGTTGTCGCAGAACCCAACCCTTCCGCTGAATTGCGCCGGCTTTCCCGCCTGGGAAAATTCGATCTGCATCGTGATGCTCGCGAAATATCCATGCGGCCCAAGGCCTGCGTGATTGCGCTCAAGCCTCAAATTCTGAAAATCGAGACGGCGCTTCTCGCGCCGGCCGCGCAATCCGGCGCACTGATAATCTCAGTTGCAGCAGGCGTCAGTATCTCTACGTTCGCCCATGCTTGGGGCAAAGGCGCGCGGATCATACGTGCGATGCCGAACATGCCTGGCGCTATCGGTCGCGGCATCACAGCCTTGTATGCAAGCCGCAATACCACCGGGGCCGATCGAAGAGTGACGGAACAGTTGCTCTCCGCATTGGGGAGCACTGTCTGGGTCAAACGCGAAGCGCTGATCGATTCCGTAACGGCGGTTTCCGGCTCCGGCCCCGCATATGTATTCTTGCTCACGGAAGCGCTCGCAGAGGCCGCGCGCGCGGAAGGCCTTCCCCCGGAACAGGCGGAGAGATTGGCGCGGGCTACGGTGTCAGGTGCGGGTGCGCTGCTGGAAGCCGACCGCCGACCGGCATCCGCACTTCGACAGGACGTGACCAGCCGCGGTGGCACGACCGAGGCCGCACTGGAGGTGCTGCTCGCACAAGACGGCCTAAAGCCGCTGCTCGCGCGCGCCGTTCGGGCCGCACACCTTCGTGCCAAACAACTGAGCGGTTGATCAAACCGGCAGGCGGATGGCGGCTTTGAGGCCGCCCATGGCGCTTGAATCGAGAACCAAATCTCCACCGTGGGCTCGGGCGATGTCACGCGCAATCGCGAGCCCAAGACCAGACCCGCCGGTTTGCAGGTTGCGACCTTCGTCGAGCCTGTGAAAGGGCCGAAAGGCCTCCTCCCGGCGCGATTCGGGAATTCCCGGACCGTCATCTTCGACAACGATTTCGATAATCTGGTCGCCGTGCCGCACTGCCACATTCACATGTCGCCGCCCATATTTCAGGGCATTCTCAATGAGATTGGTCACGCACCGCTTCAACGCATGCCGTCGCACCAGCAAACGCACTTCAGTCGTCATTTCGATATGCAGCCGAGCTGCATCGGCACGTCTTGCTTTCGCAGCGGCAATGCCTGCTTCGTTGATGATTTCCCCCAGATCCGTGTCCTGCGCCTCCTCCCCGCCTTCGCCACGCGCAAAATCCAGGTACTCATTCAGCATATGCTCCATTTCGGCGATGTCCTCGCGCAATGAGCGCACTTCCGTGCCATCCCCCATCATCGCGAGCTCCAGCTTCAGGCGCGTAAGCGGCGTTTTGAGATCGTGGCTGACACCGGCCAACATTTCCGTCCGCTGTGCGACATAGCGTTCGATGCGCTCGCGCATTTCGATGAAGGCCCGCGCGGCGCGACGAACTTCGTTGGCGCCATAGGGCTTGAAGTCAGGCACGGCGCGGCCCTTGCCAAAACTCTCGGCGGCAATCGCCAGCTGTTCGATCGGCCGTACCTGGTTTCGCAGGAAAAGAATGGCGACGCCGAGAAGAACGAGAGACGCACCGACCATCCACAGGATAAAAACATCCACATTCGAGGCCACGAGCCTTTGCCGCGGGATCAGGATTCTCAGCAGACCATCCTTCACCTGCACTTCGACTTCCACGAATGAGCCGGCATAGCGGGAGGTGAACGGACGGTGCTGCCCGAGTTGTCCGGCGAACATCGTTGTCAGCGCGTCCTTCAGATTTGGACTGGCGTGCCGATACGGCCGGCCCAACCGGGCACCTGGCATCATCGAAATCCGAAATCCCAAATTGCGGGCTGCCATATCGAGCAATGACCGGCGTTCCGGTCCTGCCGGATATCGTTCTTCGAGGTTGGTGAGGAACACGACGTCGGCGGCGGCGCCCCGTCCCATCCGGGCAAGCATCACGTCGTAGTGCCGCTCAAAGAAAATATAGGTCACTATTCCCTGCAGGATCACCACCGGCGCGACGATGATAATCAACGAGCGGCCGAACAGGCCGCGCGGCAGAACCCGCTTCATCGCGCGAAATGGATGTGGGCGCTGCATGCTCAGACAACGCGATCCGGCACCAGCATGTAGCCGACGCCGCGAACCGTCTGCAGATAAAGGGGCAGCTTGGGATCTTCCTCGATCTTGCGCCGCAAGCGTGTCACCTGCACGTCAATCGACCGCTCAAGACTCACGCCGAGCCGCGCACAAAGATCGGTTCGTGAGAATGGGCGGCCGGCATTGGCCGCGAACAATTTCAGCAGCGCGGCTTCAGAACTCGTCAGGCGAACCGGCTTGCCCTTTCTTCGAAGTTCGCCGCGGGCCGGATCGAATACCGCCTTGCCCATCAGGATTTCGCGATGCGGTTGAACAGGCGGAGCGGCGCGGCGCAGAAGCGCAAGGCAGCGCAACACCAGTTCGCGCGGCTCAAACGGTTTTGGCAGGTAGTCGTCGGCCCCGTGCTCCAACCCGGCGATGCGGTGTTCGGCATCTCCTTGCGCGGTCAGCATGAGTATCGGCATCTGCGACTGGTCCCGAACCGTGCGGGTAAAATCGAGACCGCTTTCGCCGGGCATCATGACGTCTACGATCAGCAGATCGAAGGCCATGCTTTTCATCAGGGCACGCGCCTCATCCGCACCGGGAGCGCTCGTGACCCGGAAGCCGTTTTGGGACAGGTACCGCTGCAGCAATGCGCGAAGGCGTTCGTCGTCGTCAACCACGAGAATGTGGGGATCATCGAGCCCGGCGCTGGTCATGGCTGCGTCCAAAAATATCGCGCCATCCCTACGACACTTCCCTCGCAAGAATGTCTTCGCCGGGAGCGGCACCGGTATGCGCCAGCGAATGGAGAGCCGACTTGCTTCTCCCCGTCTCGTCTATATAGGGAGCCGGTCTGGGGTCGCCCCGCCTGCGTCCGGTCAGCCATGATCGCACATGTACCGGTGGGAATCGGCCTGGACAAGCCTGCCGATAACCGCCCCGCGCGCGTAAGGAAAAACCTATGGCCGATATCATCCCGTTCGACAAACGCGACGGCTTGATCTGGATAGATGGTCAGCTTGTGCCGTGGAGGGCGGCGAACATCCATGTGCTGACGCACGGGCTCCACTATGCATCGAGCTGCTTTGAGGGCGAGCGCGCTTATTCGGGCCGAATCTACAAGCTGGAAGAACACACCCAGCGGCTGTTCGAGTCGGCGGAAATTCTCGGGATGAAAATTCCTTTCAGCCCGCAAGAAATCAGCGATGCTTGCAAGCTTGTGGTCGAGAGGCAGGGCTTTGCCGATGCCTATGTGAGACCGGTGGTGTTCCGCGGCAGCGAGCAAATGAGCGTGGCGGCGCCGCTGTCGAAAACACGCGTGGCGATAGCCGTCTGGCAGTGGCCGTCGTATTTCGATCCCGTCCAGAAGATGAAGGGAATACGGCTTACGATTTCGGACTGGAAGCGTCCGTCGCCGGAAACCGCGCCCTACAAATCGAAGGCGGCCGGTCTCTACATGATTTGCACTCTGTCAAAGCACAAGGCCGAAGCAGAGGGTTTCAACGACGCGCTGATGTACGACTATCGCGGACTCGTTGCGGAAGCCACGGGCGCGAATGTGTTTTTCGTTGATGACGGGAAGCTGGTTACGCCGACGCCGGACTGTTTCCTGGACGGCATCACGCGGCGCTCGGTGATGGCTTTGGCGCGCGCGCGGCAGATCCCGGTTATCGAGCGTCACGTCCGGCCTGAAGAGCTGGAAAAATTTTCCGAATGCTTCCTGACCGGCACGGCCGCCGAAGTCACGCCTGTCAGTCAGATAGGTCAGTATAACTTTATGCCGGGCCGCATCACCGAAACGCTGATGAACGACTATCTGGAAGACGTGCACAAGGAGGTTTCGTCGGTCAATCTTGGCGCCGTCGGATAGGTTGGGTCACGCTGGCTCTCCGGCGTGTCCGCGGGCCGAAGCGGCATGCGCCGAAGCACGGTGAGCTGCCTTCCGTCGCGGATGCAAATGGGCGAGGCCGGCGCGGAAGTAGGCGTAGCCGGTCGCAACCGTCAGCGCCGCAGCGAGCCACAGGCCACCATAGGCCACCCAACTATAAGTCGTCGCGACATTTTCCGGCAGCCAGCGCCAGGCGAGCGGATCGAGAATCATCGCGCCGATGGCAATCATCTGGATCGTCGTCTTTGTCTTGGCGATGCGCGTCACCGGCACGCTGACGGCGGCGCCGGCAAGAAACTCCCGCAAGCCTGACACAAGAATCTCGCGCGACAGGATCACCAAAGCAGGCACAAGCTTGAGAAGACTGCGGAGCCCATGTGAAGGATCAAGCGACAACTGCTCGAAATTGCCTTCCGAGATCAGCATCATCAGCGCGACCGCAACGAGGATCTTGTCCGCGATTGGATCGAGCATGCGGCCGAAATCCGACCCGGCATTCAGCCTGCGCGCTGCGAAGCCATCGAGCGCATCGCTCGCCCCCGCAATGCAAAAGATAACAAAAGCTGAAATTCGCGCCGGCGCGCCTGGCACGGCAAACAGCAGCGCGAACACCGGCACCAGCAATATCCGCGAGACTGTGATGGCATTGGGTAGGCTGAGCATCGTGCTACCTTAGCACCGCCGGTTCACATTTGGTTGCAACACCGGCGAAATTTTTCGCCGGCCGGCATTTGTGAGCTCTGTCAGCCGAGCAACGGATCGGTAAGGGAAGGCGGCCATCCCCATCTGGCCGACGAACTGCCGCAGAAAGCCTTCCTGCCCTTCGACTGTGAAATCGTACCAATTGGCGCTCCGCCTCCCATGGATCATGAATGCTCGGGTGGCTCCGGACGGGACCGGTCTCGGACCATCCCGCGGTATTTCCTTCCCGCACCGTCAACGGCCGGCTTCCGTCATTCCGGATGGTGAGGGCGGGAAATTGTAGAACCGCATTGATTTGCTCGCGGCCCTTGCCGGCAAAACGCCGGAAAAATCCATTCGGACCTAGCAGGCTGAAGTCGTACAGGTCTTTTCGGGGCAGGATATACGACGAGGATTTTTTGCTCTCGACCGTGAAGAACCATGGCCCATTGCGATCCAAATTGTCGGCGACCCGCGCACACCATCGAGCGTGCCGAAATAGTGGTCGAAAGACCGGTTTTCCTGCATCAGAATGACGACGTGCTCGACATGCATGATGGTGCCGCTACCCGATGGCAGAGGATCAGCCAGCGCACACGGCAGATTGGGCGGAAGCGCAGAGAGCGCGGTTGCACCGGCGGCAGTTTGAAGAAAAGATCGGCGGCTGCTCTGCGTGGCCGTATCATACAGGAATCCGTATGACGAAATTCAGCCCTTGGGATGAAAGAAATCGTGAATTTTTTTCGCCAGGGCCTGGCTGATGCCGCTCACAGCCTGAAGATCGACGAGGCTGGCAGCGGATACCGCTTTCGCCGAGCCGAAATGCTGCAGGAGCGCGCGCTTTCGCGAGGCGCCGACCCCACCGATCTCATCCAGCGGGTTGGCGCCGATCGCCTTTGATCGTCGCTTGCGATGACCGCCGATGGCAAACCGGTGCGCCTCATCGCGCAGCCGTTGGAGAAAATACAACACAGGACTCTTAGGATCGAGACGAAAAGGCTCGCGGCCGGGCAGGTAGAAATGCTCGCGGCCGGCGTCGCGGTCGAGCCCCTTCGAAATGCCCACCACCGTCACGTCTTCAACACCGAGATCGGCAAACACCTGGCAGGCGACCGCCAGCTGCCCCGGCCCACCGTCGATCAGCACGAGATTCGGCCATTTCGCGCGCGCCTCGTCCGCTTCATTTTCCTTGATCAGACGGGAAAATCGGCGTGTCAGCACTTCGCGCATCATCGCATAGTCGTCGCCGGGCGCGAGTTCCGTGGAGCGGATGTTGAATTTGCGGTACTCGCCTTTCTCGAAACCGTTTGCCCCGGCCACGATCATCGCGCCCAGCGCGCTTGTGCCCTGGATGTGCGAGTTGTCGTACACCTCGATGCGGCGCGGCGGCGCCTCCAGTCCAAAAATTTCCGCCACGGCCTCCAGCAATTCGCGTTGAGCGGAATTCTCGGCGAGGCGGCGCCCCAGCTGCTCGCGCGCGTTCTGCAAGGCCATCTGCATGATGTCCCTCTTCTCGCCACGCTGCGGCGTTGCGATCTGGACGCGGTAATCCTGCCGGATGGAAAGCGCATCGGCGAGCAGCTGGCAGTTGGGGATGTCGTGCGACAGCAAAATGAGCCGGGGTGCCTCCCGGTCGTCGTAGAACTGTCCAACAAAGGACTCCAGCACCTCTTCCACCGACAGATCGCGGTCATGCCGCGGAAAGTAGGGTCTGTTCCCCCAGTTCTGGCCCGCGCGGAAAAAGAACACCTGAACGCAGGTGTCGCCGCCCTGGTTGAAGGCCGCGAACAGGTCTGCTTCGGCAAACGTCGATGGATTTATCCCCTGATGCAGCTGGATGTGGCTCATTGCGCGGATACGATCGCGGTAGCGCGCGGCGCGCTCGAAATCGAGCGTCTCCGAAGCTTGCGCCATCTCCTTCGACAGCAAGGTTTGCACAGCCCGGCTCTTGCCGGCGAGAAACAGCTCTGCTTCACGCACCAGCTCGGCATAGGCCTGTTGGTCGATGCGTCCGGTGCACGGTGCGCTGCAGCGCTTGATCTGATGCAGGAGGCAGGGGCGCGTGCGTGACTCAAACACCGAATCCGAACAGGAACGCAGCAGGAAGGCCCGCTGAAGCGTGTTGAGCGTCCGGTTGACGGCACCTGCGCTGGCAAACGGACCGAAATAGATGCCCCGGGCGCTTTTCGCGCCGCGATGCTTCAGGAGCTGGGGAAATTCATGGTCCTGACGCAACAGGATGTTGGGAAACGATTTGTCATCGCGGTAGGAAACATTGAAGCGCGGCTTCAGCCGTTTGATGAGATTGGATTCGAGGAGTAGCGCTTCGACTTCCGAGGCTGTGCTGACAAACAGCATCTCCGCGGTTTGCGCCACCATTCGCGCGATGCGTTCCGTGTGGCCGCCGCCGGCCTTCGCGTAGGATGCGACGCGCTTCCTGAGACTTTTCGCCTTGCCGACATAGAGCACGTCGCCTTTGGCATCGAGCATGCGGTAGACGCCCGGCGCGTCGGGCAGCGTTTTCAGATAGGCCGCGATTCGGCCGGGGCCCGTCGCAGGCGACGCCAGGGTGCTGTTTTCCATTGCTTCCGGATATAGTCGCGTCGTTTCATCCGGCAAAGGCCAGGCGAAGAGCGATGATTTTCCGACAATTGTTCGATTCTGGTTCATCGACCTACAGCTATCTGCTTGCGGATTCAGGTGAAGCGGTCCTGATTGACCCCGTGCTGGAACAAGCGGAGCGCGATGCCACACTCATTTCTGAATTGTCGTTGACGCTTCTCTGGACCCTGGAAACCCATGTCCATGCCGACCATGTGACCGGCGCGGCCAGGCTGAGGGATCGCCTGCACAGTCGGATCGCGCTGGCCACCGCAGCTCGCGCAGAAGGAGCAGACTGCAACCTGAACGATGGTGACAGGATTGGCTTTGGCTCCCGCTTCCTGATGGTGCGAGCAACACCGGGGCACACGGCAAGCTGCCTGACCTACGTACTGGATGACGAAAGCATGGCATTCACCGGCGATTGTTTGCTCATCCGGGGCTGCGGCCGCACCGATTTCCAGGAAGGAAGTCCGGCACAGCTATATCGCTCCGTGCGCGAGAGAGTCTTCAATCTTCAGGATGATTGCCGCCTTTATCCGGGTCATGACTATCGCGGGCTGACCGTCACCACAGTTGCCGAGGAAAAAGCGCATAATCCACGGCTGGGCTTGGCGAAAAGCGAAGATGACTTCAACGCATGCATGGCGAATTTGAAACTCGCCTATCCGAAAAGGATCGATGTCGCGGTGCCGGCCAACCTCCGATGCGGCCGCGAAGGAGAGACCGCGCCATGACCAATCCCGATTGGGCCCCGCTTTCGTATTCCCCCGCCGGCGTTCCCGAAATCGATCCTGCTTGGCTGGAATCGAACCGGGAGGCGGTGCAGGTGCTTGATGTGCGCGAGCTTCCTGAATTTAACGGCCCGCTCGGCCATATCACCGGATCCATCCTGATTCCTCTTGGTGCGTTGCCAGATCGTTTTGCGGAGCTTCCGCACGAAAAGCCGACCGTTGTTGTCTGCCGTTCGGGCGTTCGCTCCGCCCAGGCGGCCGCGTTCCTGCGCAGCGCCGGCTTTGAGAAGGTTGCCAATTTATCCGGCGGAATGATGCGCTGGCGCACCGAGGGCCGGCCCGTGGAATATTAGCGTCAGATGGCCTGTAAGCCGGGTTCTGTCCTTCATCGCTGAAGGGATGGCCATTCCTCTGGGACGCGCATTGCCGCGCGCCTCGTGCGACCCACCCGGATGGCAATCCGGAAACGGATCGTCATGCCATCCCTATTTGGTCTTGCTCCCGGTGGGGCTTGCCATGCCATCTCCGTCGCCGGAGACGCGGTGCGCTCTTACCGCACCATTTCAACCTTGCCGCCGCTTGCGCGGGTAGGCGGTGTGCTTTCTGTGGCGCTGTCCCTCAGGTCGCCCTGGGCGGAGGTTATCCGTCACCGTGTTTCCGTGGAGCCCGGACTTTCCTCCAGCCCAGCCACCAAATTGAGAGGGAAACGTCAGTCGCTCCTAGACATTCTCGATTTGGTGGCTGGGCCAGCGGCCATCCGGCCATCTGACGCGAAGATCATAACCGCCGCGCACCGTTCAATAAAGAGCAAAAGTTTTATCGATTGCGATGCTAGGCGTTTGCAGGAAGCTAACCGCTTTAGGCAATGGCCCGGGAACCTGAGGAACAAGGGGACGGCGCTCGCGATTTCGCTCCTGTAACAAAATCGGAGACCGCATATGGGCCGCGATGGTCGCAATTTCGTTGATGTCATCACCGGCCCGGATGGCCGCCCCGTGAGAATGGTGCAGCCGCCACCGGCAAACCTGAAGCGATGGTCGGCCCGGCGCAAAGCAGAGGTTGTCACGGCGGTGCGAGGCGGGATGCTGAGCCTCGAGGATGCCTGTCATCGTTACGCGCTGACGGTGGAGGAATTTCTCTCCTGGGAAAGTGCAATTCACCAATATGGCCTTTCCGGGTTACGGGTTGCCGAAATTCAGCATCACCGGCACGCACACTAGGGCGGCGTTAAGACGACAGGGCTTGCAGAATGGCGGCGCATTCGGCGTCTGCCCTCCCGTCGATCCGCTGAGGGCGGAAGTGCCGCTGAAAGGCGGCGATGACATCGGTCAACGGCCAATCGACATCCGGCGGCACACCGTAGCCGTAGCGACGCAGGTCGTCCGCAAAGGCTTTTGTGGAGTTGCCTTGGCGTGGCGCGTTGGCATTCGGCCATTTGCCGATGCCGCTTTCGGCAAGCTGCAGCCAGGGAAACAGTTCGCCTGGATCCTGTTTGCGATCGGGGGCCACGTCCGAATGTCCCACCACACGCGCAGCCGGAATGGAGTGACGCGAAAGAATTCCGCGCGATAAAGCAATGACGGCCGCGATCTGCCCGTCGGGAAATGCCGTGTAGCCGAATTCGTGCCCGGGATTCACGATCTCGATTCCGATCGAGCGGGAGTTCACATCCCGGACGCCGGCCCAATAGGACACGCCTGCGTGCCGGGCGCGGCGGTTTTCGGCGACATGCTGATAGATCGTGCCATCGCAATCCACAGTGTAATGGGAAGAGACCTTTGCTGCCGGATCGCAAAGGCGCAGCAGGGCTTCTTCGGCGGTCCGCATCCCCGTGTAGTGCATCACAAGAATATCAACCGGCCCTTCCGCCCGTGGATCGTGGTTCGGAGACGGCCGCTCGACGATATTCAGCGGCATGACGTCGCTCGCGTATCCGCTTCTGCAACGGCCCTCATGCCGTTATCCGCCGCTCCGCCTGTAATTTGTCATAGGCACTGTTTATCGCCGCGAGCTTCTCGTTGGCGAGCTTGACAAATTCCTCCGGAACTCCGCGTGCGATAAGGCTGTCGGGATGGTTCTCGCGCACCAGAAGCCGATAGGTGCGTTTGATTTCGTCGTCGCTGGCATCGTGGGCCACGCCGAGAATTGCATAAGGATCTTCGCGGTCCGGGAAATGCGATGCGCGAATGCGGCGGAATTCACTCGGCGCGAAGCCGAAAATGTCCGCAACACGCTCCAGGAACGCGAGTTCCCCAGCGTGGAGTCTGCCATCCGCCTTGGCGATTTCGAACAGGCCGTCGAGAATGTCCTCGAGTACGGCCGGGTTGCCCCGGTAGATGCTCGCGATCTGCCGCGCATAACTCTCGAAACCGGCCGTATCCTGGCGCGCCAGGCGGAAGATCCGGCGCACATTTGATTCTTCCGACGGCGGCACGCGAAAATACTGGCGAAAGACCTCTTCTTCGTCGCCCGTGGCCACGCCATCCGACTTCGCCATCTTCGCGCCGAGAGCGATGATCGCTATGGTGAAGGCAATGCCGGGGTCGGCTCCTCCATCTGGACTGGCAGGGCGATCGACCAGAAAATGACCGGCAAGCGCGCCGAGCGCTGCGCCCAGCGGTCCGCCCGCCACCAACCCGGCGGCTGCGCCGCTGATCTTTCCCCAGATAGACATTGGGCGAAGCAATAGGACAATCTTGCGGCGATGTCAGCCTCGGCGAAATGGCGTTTCTACATCGATCGCGGTGGGACTTTCACCGATGTCGTTGCCGAAGGGCCTGACGGGGCGTTGCGTAGCCTCAAGCTGCTTTCCGAGCACACTGACTACGATGACGCCGCATTGGAAGGCATCCGCCGCTGTCTCGGGCTTGCTTCCGGCGCGCATCTCCCGTCCGAGCGCATTGCCGAAGTGCGCATGGGCACAACCGTCGCCACCAACGCGCTGCTTACACGCAGCGGTGAGCCTGTTGTGCTCGTGACCACGCGCGGCTTCCGCGATCAACTGCGCATTGGGTATCAGAATCGCCCCAAACTGTTCGTGTTGAAGATCGAATTGCCCGACATGCTTTATGCCCGGGTGATCGAAGCGGATGAGCGCGTCACGGCCGATGGCGAAGTCCTGTGCGCGCTCGACGAAACAGCCTTGAGGGAACAATTGGCGGGCGCCAGCGGCGCCGGGCTGTCATCTTGCGCGATTCTTTTCATGCATGGCTATCGCTACCCGGTGCATGAGCGACGGGCGGCGGACATCGCACGCGAGCTTGGCTTCAGGCAAGTTTCAACCAGTCACGACACTGTGCCGCTGGTGAAATTCGTCTCGCGTGGCGATACGACCGTTGCAGACGCGTATCTGTCGCCCGTTCTGTCGCGTTATGCGGAGCGAGTATCGAGCGCGTTGAGCGGAACGCGCCTCTATTTCATGACATCGAATGGTGGCCTGGCGGCACCGGAATTCTTCCGCGGCAAGGATGCCGTTGCCTCCGGGCCGGCCGGCGGCGTCATCGCGATGGCGGAGACCGCGCGCGAAGCGGGGTTCGAGCGTGTCATCGGCTTCGATATGGGTGGAACATCGACCGATGTCGCCCGCTTTGATGGCACCTACGAGCGCACCTACGAAACCGAGGTCGCCGGCGTTCGGCTGCGGGTGCCGATGCTGGCGCTGAATACGGTGGCGGCCGGGGGCGGCTCCATTCTGCACTACGATGGTGCCCACTTTCGCGTTGGACCCGATTCAGCCGGCGCCGATCCGGGACCAAGATGCTATCGCCGCGGCGGACCACTTACCGTCACGGATGCCAACGTGATGGTAGGGAAGCTGAGACCTCAATATTTTCCGCGCATCTTCGGTCCAAACGCCGATCAGCCGCTCGACGACGACGGTGTGCGCGATGCCTTTGCGGCTCTTGCTGGTGAGATTGGCAACGGCCGCTCTTCGGAAGAAGTAGCGGACGGTTTCATCCGGATAGCGGTGGCGAACATGGCAAATGCCATCAAGCGCATTTCCGTCGCGAAAGGCTACGACGTTCGCGACTACACGCTCAACTGTTTTGGTGGCGCCGGCGGCCAGCACGCCTGCCTCGTCGCGGAAGCGCTGGGCATGTCGCGCATCTTCATCCATCCGTTTTCCGGTGTGCTGTCCGCCTACGGCATGAAGCTCGCTCGCCTGCGTGCCATTCGTCAGCGTGCAATTGGAGAGGTTCTTTTATCGGCCACGATGCCGGTGCTGAAGAGTGCGGCGGCCGAACTGACACGTGAAGCCGAAGCCGAACTCGTGGCGCAAGGGGCGGAGGCTGTGCATTCATCTGCCCGAGCGCATATTCGCTATGAGGGCAGCGACACCACGCTCCCGGTCCCCCTCAGCTCGAATGAGGAAATGACGCAAGCCTTCGTCGAAGCGCATTCGCGCTGGTTCGGTTTCGGCTTCGAAGGCAAGCGGCTGATTGTGGAGTCCGTAGAAGTTGAAAGTGAAAGCTCAAGCTATCCTCCCCCGCTTGCGGGGGAGGTGCCGAGCGAGCGCAAGCAAAGCGAGGCGGAAGGGGGGCGAGCCGGCGCATCCCCCTTCCGTCTGCCTCACGCTTCGCATTCGGCAGACACCTCCCCCGCAAGCGGGGGAGGACAAGAACACAGTCGCACCTTTTCAGGCGGCGCTTGGCATGACGCGCAGGTGTATCGCACGGAAGAATTGGGCAGCGGCGCGCGCATCATTGGTCCAGCGCTCCTGATCGAGCCGCACCAGACAATGGTTGTCGAGACCGGCTGGCGCGCAGAGATCATGGAGCACCGCGGAGTTGTGCTGACACGTTCCCCCCACCCGCGCGCTGACACGCGTGACCTCCCCACAAGGGGGAGGTTAAGCGCAGGGGTTGATCCTGTTCTGCTGGAGGTGTTCGCCAATCTGTTCATGGCGATCGCGGAAGAGATGGGCGCCACCCTGCAGAACACGGCATCGTCGGTGAACATCAAGGAGCGGCTGGATTTCTCCTGCGCCATCTTCGACGGCGACGGCGGCCTGGTGGCCAACGCTCCTCACATGCCCGTGCATCTGGGGTCAATGGGCGACTGCGTTACGGCCGTTACGCGCAAGCATCCCGCAATGCGAGAAGGCGACATGTTCGTCACCAACGCGCCCTATGACGGCGGCACGCATATCCCCGATGTGACGGTTGTGGCGCCGGTATTCGTTGGTGGCAAACGTCGCTTCTTTGTCGCAAGTCGCGGTCATCACGCCGACATCGGCGGCATCACACCGGGATCGATGCCGGCCTTCTCGAAGGATATCTCCGAAGAAGGCGTGCTGTTCGATGGCGTGCCGCTGGTGCACGCGGGGCATTTCGACGAAGGGGCTATTCGCCTGCTGTTGGAAGGTGGTCAGTATCCCGCGCGAAACCCGGTGCAGAACATCGCAGACCTGAAGGCGCAAGCCGCCTCTTGCGCGCGCGGCATCGAGGAGTTGAAGCGCATCTGCGCGTTGTACGGCGCCGATGTCGTCACCGCCTACATGCGCCACGTCCAGGACAACGCGGAAGAGTCCGTGCGCAAGGTCATCGGCGCGCTGAAGGACGGCGAGTTCGCCATGCGGACCGACGGCGGTGCGGAGATCCGCGTCAGGATCACGGTGGATCGCGAGCGCGGTAGTGCTAAAGTGGATTTCACAGGCACAAGCGCGCAACAGCCCAACAATCTCAATGCGCCGCGTTCCGTCACCAAGGCGGCGGTGCTCTATGTTTTCCGCTGCCTGGTGGACAGCGACATTCCGATGAATGCGGGATGCCTGAAGCCACTGGAGATTGTGGTGCCGGAAGGCTCGCTGCTCAACCCGCGCCCGCCCGCGGCAGTGGCCGGCGGCAATGTGGAAACGAGCCAGGCCGTTGTGGATGCGCTGTTTGGCGCGCTCGGCGTGATGGCGGCGGCGCAGGGCACCATGAACAATCTCACCTTCGGCAATGAACGGCATCAGTATTACGAAACCATCTGCGGCGGCGCCGGTGCCGGCGCGGATTTCGACGGACAATCCGCAGTGCAAACGCACATGACGAACTCGCGGCTCACCGATCCCGAAGTGCTGGAGGCGCGTTATCCCGTGCTGTTGGAGGAATTCGCCATTCGCGAGAACTCGGGCGGGCAGGGCAAACACAAGGGCGGGGATGGTGTGATCCGCCGCATCCGTTTTCGCGAAGCGATGAGCGCCGCCGTTCTCTCCACCCGCCGCGAAACCGCGCCGTTCGGTTTGAACGGCGGCGAAGATGCCCAGCGTGGCGTCAACGCGGTCGTCCGGGCGAATGGCGAGCAAGTGACGCTCAAGGGCCGCGATGAGGTGGCGCTGGAACCGGGCGATCAAGTTATCATTGCCACACCCGGCGGCGGCGGATTTGGAACGGCGAGCTAAATGCTGTGTTGAGCTATGCGGCAACCGCACGAGGATCGTAGTTCAAAATGGGTGAGAGCCACCGTTCGGCTTCGGCAATGTTCCAACCTTTGCGGCGGGCGTAGTCTTCCGCTTGATCGCGCTCGATCTTGCCGGTGCCGAAATAGCGTGCCTGCGGATGAGAGAAGTATAGTCCACTGACCGATGAGCCCGGCCACATGGCGAAACTTTCGGTGAGGCGGATGCCGGCGCGCTTCTGTGCATCGAGCAACGCGAATAGCGTCCCTTTTTCCGTATGGTCGGGCTGTGCGGGATAGCCGGGCGCTGGACGAATGCCGCGATACCGCTCGCGGATCAAATCTTCCGGCGTGAAGTTCTCCTCCGGCGCATAGGCCCAGAGCTCGCGGCGCACGCGTTCGTGGAGGCGTTCGGCGAAGCCTTCCGCAAGGCGGTCCGCCAGCGCGCGCAACAGTATGGCACTGTAGTCGTCCTTAGCCGCTTCGAACCGCCTGATGTGCTTTTCTTCACCCAGGCCAGCAGTCACCGCGAAGCCGCCGACGTAATCGGGAACGCCGCGTGGTGCGATGAAATCGGCCAACGCCAGATTGGGCCTGTCGCTTTCACGCTTCATCTGCTGACGGATGGTGTGCAGAATAGCGATTGGGTTCGCGCGATTGTCGTCTTCGAATAGCGCAATATCATCGCCGTCCGCATTGGCCGGCCAGAAGCCGATGACGGCGCGCGCCGTCAGCCAATTGCCTTCGACGATGCGCTTCAGCATCCCTTCCGCATCGCCATAGAGTGCGCGCGCCGCTTCGCCCTGTTGCGCGTCTTCCAGTATCTGCGGGAACGGTCCCGTCAATTCCCAGGTCTGGAAGAACGGTCCCCAGTCGATATAGCGGGCGAGTTCGGCGAGGTCGTATGGCCCGAAATCGCGTAATCCGAGAACTGTAGGTTTCGGCGGCGCGTAATTCGCCCAGTCGAATTTCAGTTTGTTGGCGCGCGCTTCCCGAAGCGACAACCGCCGCCCCGGCGCATGTGCCTTGCGATGGCGGGACGCGATGTCCTCATACTCGCTGCGCGTCGTCATCGCGAAACCGGCGCTGGCGTTCTTGCTCAACAGGTTGGAGGCAACCCCGACCGCGCGCGAGGCGTCCGTCACGTGCACGACCGCGCCGCGGTTGTAGCTCGGGCTGATTTTCACTGCCGTGTGCACGCGGCTGGTGGTGGCGCCGCCGATCAAGAGCGGAATTTCGAAGCCCTGCCGCTCCATCTCGCTCGCCACATGCACCATTTCGTCAAGCGACGGCGTGATCAGGCCGGACAATCCGATGATGCTGGCGTTGGCCTCGCGCGCGGTATCGAGAATCTTCTGCGCCGGCGTCATCACGCCGAGATCGATCACCTCGTAGCCGTTGCACTGCAGCACCACACCCACGATGTTCTTGCCGATGTCGTGCACGTCGCCCTTCACGGTGGCCATGACGATGCGTCCGGCCGGTGCCTTGGCCGCATTCTTCGCCTGCTCCGCTTCCATGAAGGGCAGCAGGTGCGCGACCGCCTTCTTCATCACCCGCGCGCTCTTCACCACCTGCGGCAGGAACATCTTGCCAGAGCCGAACAAGTCGCCCACCACATTCATTCCGGCCATGAGTGGACCTTCAATGACGTCGAGCGGGCGGCTTGCTTTCTGTCGTGCTTCTTCTGTGTCCTCGGTCACGAAATCGGCAATGCCGTGCACCAGCGCATACTTAATTCGCTCCACGACTGCGGTGCTGCGCCAGGCAAGCGTGGTTTCCGCATGCACATTGGAGGCATCGTTCTTGAAGCGCTGCGCCAGGTCGAGCAACCGGTCTGTTGCGTCAGTGCGCCGGTTGAACAGAACGTCCTCGATGGCGTCGCGCAACTCGAGCGGAACGTCCTCGTACACCGGCAGCGCCCCGGCGTTGACGATGCCCATGTCCATGCTGGTCTTGATGGCATGGTAGAGGAACACCGAATGCATCGCCTCGCGCACGCGCTCGTTGCCGCGAAAGGAGAAGGAGAAGTTCGAGACGCCGCCGGAGACGTGCACAAACGGCAGTTCGGACCGGATCTGCTTCGCCGCCTCGATGAAGGAGCGGCCGTAATCGTTGTGCTCCTCGATGCCGGTGGCCACCGCGAAGATATTGGCGTCGAAGATGATGTCTTCCGGGGGGAAGCCGACTTTGTTGACGAGAATATCGTAGGCGCGTCGGCAGATCGCCACCTTGCGCTCGATGGTGTCGGCCTGGCCCTGCTCGTCGAACGCCATCACGACAACCGCGGCGCCGAAGCGCATCACCTCTTTGGCATGCGCGATGAACGGTTCTTCGCCTTCCTTCAGGCTGATGGAATTGACGATGGGCTTGCCCTGGCAAACCTTCAGCCCTGCCTCGATCACGCTCCATTTGGAGGAATCGATCATCAGTGGCACGCGCGCGATATCGGGCTCGGCATTGATGAGATTAATGAACCGGCGCATGGCGGCTTCGGAATCGAGCAGGCCTTCGTCCATGTTGATGTCGAGTACCTGTGCGCCATTCTCGACCTGGCTGCGCGCCACTTCGACGGCCGCTTCGTAATCGTTGGCAGCAATCAGCTTACGAAACTTGGCCGAGCCGGTGATGTTGGTGCGCTCGCCGACATTCACGAAATTTGTCTCAGGCGTCAGCGTGAACGGCTCAAGCCCGGAAAGGCGCAGGTATCGCGGCCTCTTGGGAATTTGCCGGGGAGGAACGCCCTCTATCGCTTCGGCAAACGCTCTGATGTGGTCCGGGGTGGTGCCACAGCAGCCGCCGACGATGTTGACGATACGCGAGCGCGCAAATTCACCGATGCGTGCCGCCATGGATCCGGGCGTGTCGTCATAGCCGCCGAACTCGTTCGGCAATCCCGCATTGGGGTGCGCGCTGACCAGCGTGTCGGCAACCTGGCTAAGTTCGTCCACGTAGGCGCGCAGTTCCTTGGCGCCGAGCGCACAGTTCAGGCCCACGGCGAACGGCCTCGCGTGCCGAACCGAATGCCAGAAGGCTTCGGCGGTTTGTCCGGTGAGCGTGCGGCCAGAAAGATCGGTGATGGTGCCGGAAATCCAGAACGGCAAGCGCTCGCCCAGTTCGTCGAACACTTCTTCCGCCGCGTAGATCGCCGCCTTCGCATTCAAGGTGTCGAAGATAGTTTCGATCATGATGAGATCAGCGCCGCCCTGGATGAGCCCGCGCGTGGCATCCCGATACGTGCTCGTCAGCTCGTCAAAAGTGACATTGCGGAAGGCGGGATCGTTGACGTCCGGCGAGATCGTGGCGGTGCGGTTGGTGGGACTGAGCACGCCGGCCACGAGGCGAGGCCGTTCGGATGTCGACGCCTCGTCGCAAACCTCTCGCGCCAGCCTCGCGCCGGTCTCGCACAACTCGCCGACGATGTGCGAAAGGCCATAATCGCCCTGAGAGGATTCCGCAGAGGTGAAAGTGTTTGTTTCAATGATGTCTGCGCCGGCTGCCAAATAGGCGTGACCGATCTCTCGGATGAGATCGGGCCGCGTCAGCGTCAGGACATCGATGTTGCCTTTGAGGTCATGGCTGTGGTCGGCGAATCGGTCCCCGCGAAAATCCGCCTCGCTCAAGCCATACCCCTGGATCATCACCCCCCAGGAGCCATCGAGCAACAGGATGCGCCGCCGCGCTTCCGCCTGAAGCCAGGCGAAGCGGGATTGTCGCGTCCAACTCACGCGGCTGCCTCTGCAGAAAGGGCAACCGGGTGAATGCCCAACAGCCGACACGCCGCATAGGTCAGGTCGGCCTGGTTGAGGGTGTAGAAATGGAACTGGTCAAAACCTTCAGCGAGCAGCTCTTCGACTTGCTCGGCGAGCACGGCGGCAGCTATCAGCTTGCGGCTTTCGGGATCGTCCTCCAGGCCTTCGTAAACCCGCCCCAGCCATTCGGGTATCCGAACGCCAGCCTTCGCCGCCATGCGGCGCACGCCCTTGATGTTCGTGCTGGGCATGATGCCGGGAATGATCGGCACGCCGATACCACGGCGGCGCACCAGATCGCGAAAGCGTGCGATCACACCGCTGTCGAATCCGAACTGGGTAATGGCGCGGGTTGCGCCGGCTTCCACCTTGGCGCGTAACAATTCCATGTCATGGTCGAGCGATGGCGAATCCGGATGACAATCCGGATACGCGGATACGGAGATCTCGAACGGCGCGATGCGGCGAATTCCGGCAATCATTTCCGGCGTGGAGGCGTGGCCCGCGGTATGCGGCGCATAGGAGGATTCGTCCGGCATGTCACCCCGCAACAGCACCATGTGGCGAACGCCGATGTTCCAGTAACTTTGGGCGATATCGTCTATCTCGTCGCGAGAGGCGCCGACGCAGGTGAGATGCGCGGCTGGTGTTAGCGCCGTTTCCTTTACGATCCGCTCGACCGTTGCGTGCGTGCGCTCGCGCGTGGAGCCGCCCGCGCCGTACGTCACCGAAACGAATGCAGGGGCCAGCGGCTCAAGCCGCCGGATGGCATGCCATAGTTGCTCTTCCATTTCCGCGGTTCGCGGGGGGAAGAACTCAAACGAGACCTTTAACGGGCGATTATGGGAAGCAAGGCGTTGCAAGCTCATGCTGCTTCCGCCTGTGTTCGTGCGCCTGGCGCCTGCGCCATCCAGACCTTCACGGTTAGCTTTGCCTCACTCGTTCCGCTTTGCTCAGGCGCAACCGTTTCGACCCTCGCCAGTTCGAGTTGTGCGGCGGTGAACCAGCTCTCCACATCCCGATCGGCAAATCCCAGGCGCCGGTGAGAAAGCTCGGTGCGCAGAAACTCCAGCTCATGTGGAGCAAAATCCACTACCAACAGTCGACCGCCGGGTTTCAGCACCCTTGCCACTTCGACCATGGCACTTTGCGGGTCGTCCAAATAATGCAGGACCTGATGGACCACGGCGACGTCGAAGCCATTTTCCGGCGTCGCCGCGCGGAATGGCAGGCGATAGAGATCGGCGAGACGCACCTGGCAATGTTGCGCGCTGGCACGCTCCAGCCGGTCGCGCGCAATCGCCAGCATTTCCGGACTGTTGTCAACACCGATGCCGCGGCGGATGCGGGGCGCGAGAAGTTCCAGCATGCGGCCGGTCCCGGTGCCGGCATCGAGCAGCGAATCGATTTTGTCTGGCCCGAGCATGCGGAGGATGGCATTTTCGACGTCATTTTCCGAGGCATGTAAAGACCGGAGCCGGCCCCAATCCGCAGCATTAGCCCGGAAAAACTCGGCGGCGGCACTGGCGCGCGCCGCTCGTATCTTTGCGAGTCGCGCATGATCCTCTTCGAAGACGGTGCGTTCTTCCAGCGGCAGGTCAACAAGCGATTTGGTGAACAGCGTGCTGAGTCTGGCATCGTTCAGCCGATGAAAAACCCAGCTGCCCTCCTTGATCCTCTCCAGGAGCCCGGCCTCGCAGAGAAGCTTCAGATGCCTCGAGACCCTGGGTTGGCTCTGCCCGAGAATTGCCGTCAGCTCGCTAACCGTCAGTTCAGCTTCTGCCAGAAGGAACAGCAAACGCAGGCGCGTGGGATCGGCAACGCCCTGGAGCATGGAAAGCAATTGTAGCACGACAATGATATAAACACATCTTTATATCCGTATGCAACCCAGTTGGACGACTGAGCCTCAATCGGCCCGAACGCCGAACGTTAAGCTTAAGAATGGGTGGCAATCTTGATTTGACCGCCATTCTGCTTTCAATGACTGGAAACGTCGCCTCCAAAGCGTGGACCAACAGCCCGGTCGCGCGTTGTGAGAGCGGCATGGGAATGGTGGTGCATGCGGGCAATTGCTAAGGCGTTCGGCGCGGGCGCGGCGTTGTTGTTGGCGGGGTGCGCGACGGCGCCCGATCCTTCGGGAGCTAACGACCCGTACGAGTCGTTCAACCGTGACATGTTCAATTTCAACCGCCGCGTTGACCGGGCGGTGATCAAGCCCGTGGCCGAGGCTTATGTTGACGCAGTGCCCGATGTCGCGCGGGACAGTGTTCACAATTTCTTCGTCAATCTCGACCTCCCTATCACCTTTGCCAACGATGTCTTGCAGGGCGAAGTCGAGCGTAGCGGGGAAACGGCATTGCGCTTCACGCTGAACTCCACGCTCGGCGTCGGGGGTCTGTTCGATGTGGCGACGACAAACTTCAAGCTTCCTTTCCATACCGAGGATTTCGGACAGACGCTTGCAGTGTGGGGCGTCGAGGAGGGGCCCTATCTCGTATTCCCAATCGTCGGTCCGAATCCGCCGCGGGATGCGGTCGGCCATGTGGTGGACATCGCCTTCGATCCGATGACCTACATTGACATTCGCGAACAGTTCCTGTGGTCGGCGGGACGAAGCGTGCTCGAAGGAGTCGATTTGCGGGCGCGCAATTTGGAGACTCTCGAATCCATCGAGCGGCAATCGATCGATTTTTATGCATCGGTGCGAAGCCTATATCGGCAGAACCGCAACAACGAAATCCGGAACGGACAGCCGGATGTCACCAATCTACCCAATCTTTGACCGGCTGCTCCGCAGGTCGTGACTGATTTGCGAACACAGCCGTCAGCGCAAGCAAGGATGAAATGATGCTCGGTTTCGGAAACAGTCTGCGCAAAATGCTTATCGCCTTCACACTGCTCGCCTCAACGGGCGTGGCTGGCGTGTCGGCAGCGTACGCAAGTGCTGCGGCCGAGAATTTCGTCCAGACCAACGTAAACCGCGGCCTGCAGATACTAAACAACAAATCCTTGTCGAAGCAGCAGCGGCAGGAGCAGTTCCGAGGCTTCTTGCTGGGTCTCACGGATCTTCGGCGTATTGCGTTATATACGCTTGGTCCCGCCCGTCGTACCGCCACTCCTGCAGACCAAGATGCTTTCGTGGAAGCATTCCGCAATTACGCTTTCGCGGTTTATGAGGCTGAGTTCACGAAATATGGTGGACAAACCCTGCGCGTCACAGGCTCGGTGCCGCACGGACCTGGTGATGAGTTGGTGCGTACGGTGCTTGTTGACCCACAGGCCTCGAAGGGGCAGGAGCCCATCGGTGTCGATTTCCGCGTTTATGCCAGCGGCGGACATTTCAGCGTCGTGGATATCGTTGTGGCGGGGCTGGATCTTGCAATTACCGAACAGGAAGATTTCGGGGCGTTCCTTGCCCAGCACAACAACGATGTTCGCGCCTTGACAGCGAACCTGCGGCAGCGGGCCGAACGGGTCCGGGCTACCGGTCAGTTATAGGCGCCTCTGGTTCAGGTCCTAGCAAACCGCTTGTATTTGATGCGGTGCGGCTGATCGGCTTCGATGCCAAGGCGGCGCTTTTTGTCGGCCTCGTAATCGGCGTAGTTGCCTTCGAACCATTCTACGTGGCTGTCGCCTTCGAAGGCCAGCATGTGGGTGGCGATACGGTCGAGGAACCAGCGGTCATGGCTGATGATCATGGCGCAGCCGGCGAAATCTTCCAGCGCCGCTTCCAGAGCGCGCAGGGTTTCGACATCGAGATCATTGGTGGGTTCGTCGAGCAGCAGCAGATTGGCACCGCCACGAAGGAGTTTCGCGAGATGAACACGATTGCGCTCACCACCCGACAGCAGTCCGACCTTCTTCTGCTGATCGCCACCGCGGAAGTTGAACGCGCCGACATAGGCACGCGAATTCATCTTGGTCTTCCCGAACTCGAGAATGTCGGTACCCCCGGAGATTTCCTGCCAGACCGTTTTGTTCGGGTCCAATGCCTCGCGTGACTGATCTACGTAACCGATCTGCACCGTGTCGCCGATGCGCAGAGATCCGCCGTCCGGTTTTTCCTGGCCGGTCAGAATGCGAAACAACGTTGTCTTGCCGGCGCCGTTTGGTCCGATGACGCCGACGATCCCGCCGGGGGGAAGCTTGAATTCGAGATTCTCGAACAGAAGGCGGTCGCCATAGGCTTTTTCAACATTGTCGGCCTCGACAACAACGCTACCCAACCGCTCGGAGATCGGGATGAGGATTTGAGCCGGCCCCTGCCGCTGTTCCTGCGATCTCGCCAGCAGTTCCTCATAGGACTGAATGCGCGCCTTGGATTTGGCCTGACGAGCCTTTGGCGATTTCGAAATCCAGTCGCGTTCGCGGGCAATGGTCCGTTCCCGGGCCTCTTCCTCTTTGCCCTCCTGAAGCAGCCGTTTATCCTGCACTTCTAGGAAGGTTGTGTAATTGCCTTCGTGCGGAATGCCACGGCCGCGGTCCAGTTCCAGAATCCATCGCGTGACATTGTCGAGGAAATAGCGGTCGTGCGTGACGAGGATCACGCAGCCCTTGTATTCGCGTAGCGTGTGTTCCAGCCACTCGACCGATTCCGCGTCCAGGTGGTTGGTCGGCTCGTCGAGCAGCAGAATATCGGGAGCATCAAGCAGTAGTTTGCACAGCGCCACGCGGCGCTTTTCGCCGCCGGAAAGTTTCGCGACGTCGGCATCAGGGTCGGGACAACGCAGCGCATCCATGGCCTGCTCGACTTGGCTATCGAGGTCCCACAACCCGGCCGCATCGATCTTGTCCTGAAGCTGCGCCATTTCATCGGCGGTTTCATCGGAATAGTTGGCGGCGATCTCATTGTAGCGGTCGACCAACACCTTTTTGGCCGCCACGCCCTCCATCACATTGCCTCGCACATCCTTGGATGGGTCGAGTTCGGGTTCCTGCGGCAGGTAGCCGGTGCGGATGCCATCGGCCGCCCACGCTTCGCCGCTGAATTCCTTGTCCTGCCCGGCCATGATGCGCATGAGCGTCGACTTGCCGGAGCCGTTCACCCCGACAATGCCGATCTTTGCGCCGGGATAGAAACTGAGCCAGATGTCCTTCAAAACCTGGCGACCGCCGGGATAGGTCTTCGAAAGACCTTTCATGACATAGACGTATTGCGGCCCGGCCATCGCCTGCACCTTGAATTGTGCGGAATCGCGGGCCTTCTAAGGCGTGTATCGCGCCGCGACAAGAAAAAAGCAGCCGGCCTTATGCGATGCGGATGGAATCAGAAATTGATCTTGGCGCGACTGACGACCGTTACGCCATTGACGCCGTTCTGGCCGTCGGCGTTCATCTGGTATCCGGCATTAGCCTGGAGAGCGAGCGCGCCATCGAAGAAGCTCGTAACGTAGCCGAATGCGATGTCTGTTTCCTGCGCGCTGTTGGCCAAACGGATTCCACGATAGCGGCCGAGCAGATTGACGCGCCCCTCGAGGCCGGCATCCGCCAGGCTGACATTACCAAAATAAGCATCGGACGGCCGGCTGAATGAAATCCCCAGCGAGTCCGAATCCCCGAAAAGACCGTGCTTGGCAATCGCGACGCCATATGACTGGCCATGAACCGAACTCGTCGCAAGCGTCGGGGAGGCTCCCACTTTAAGATCGAGCTGCGTGGTATCCACGGTGTAGGAAACGCTCGTGATCCAGCCATCCCCGAGATCGAGATGCGCGGACAATCCCGCGGTCGTCGTCGTGGTATTTTGGGCGAGAGAAAGCGCTGTGGGCACGAAATCGCCAAGAAGGCTGGACACACCATTTCCGCGCGCGATCACAAAGCCAAGGCCGCCCCAGCTGTCGAGGTCCCAGTCGAGGCCGGCAGCTGTTGCTCGTATTTGCAGCAAATCCTGGAGTTCCGCGCTGCCGCCGAGATCCGTCCGCAGCGGCGAAAGCGGCAAACTGTTCGTCAAGCCGTCCTGCTCAAACTGCAGGCGCAGGGAGTCTGAAAGCTGGATGGTTCGTTTTTCATCCGACAGCGGCAATAGGGCGGCTATCCGCGGAACTGAAACCTTGGCCTCGATCGGTGTGGGCAAAGTCAGGCCGGCCGGCGCGGTGGCGTCCGCCAGCGCTCCGCTCGCCGCGCTCGCAAGCGCGAAAGCCAATATCAGCGCCCGAGAAGGCAAAGCCCTATTCCCCCGAGTTCCTCACAGCCCAAATTCCAAAGAACAGATAATAGTCTTCCCAGCCCGGCCTTATCAACGCGGAGCGGGGTCAAACTGTGGCGTCACTGCTACATTCCAGGGTGAAGAATGGTCCATGTGACGCCAGAATCGGCCTTTTCGGCCGCTATTCCGCGGCATGGGTCAATTCCCGAATCTTGCGGGCATGAACCACCGCGGCCTTGGCCCCGGCGTTGTGGGTGAACATGGCGAGGTTCTCGACCTCGTCGTCATTGACCGGGGTCATAGCGAGGTCCGTATAGGTGAGGTGCCCGGGATCCCTCTCCACGCGGGCGCAAATGCGGCGGATGCGCCACGCCTCGCGGGCGATCAGGCCATGCTTGCGCAGAAACTCCGCCGCCAGCTTGGGATAGAATTGGAAAGCAGATTCCGACGGCAGCTCAGGCCGTCGCTCCCGCCGGTTCTTGAACCGCAGAATGCCGCCCTGCAGCGGGTGCACGCGCTCGACCCGCAGCGATGCAGCGAACCATAGCACCATCACCATCAGGCGCGAGATGTCGATGCCGCTGGCCTTGGCACGGCGGAAGATCGTCTCGATATGCGCGGGCGTATAGTAGAGCTGCCAGGCGTCCCAGTAGATCTTCTCCCATTCCGCTTTGCTCATCTTCGGATGCGCCGTCAGCGCATGCTCGAGATCGTATTTGTTGAGATCGGGATCCATGGCGACGCCTCTGGTCCATAAGACCTTATGATCTTCTGAACCCGGCAGCGGCGTGAGGAAAAAGAATTCCAGGATGTCGAGCGGCAACTCTTCCTTGATGATCTCGATGTCCGCCGCAATCGATTCATAGGTGTCGCCCGGGAAGCCCAGGATGTACCCGGCGTATGTCCAGATGCCGGCCGCCTTCCAGGCGAGCAGCATCTTGCGGTACTCGGTGATCTTGTTCTGCCGCTTTTTCGCGGCCATGAGATTGTCGGGGTTGATGTTCTCGAGCCCGATGAAAATGCGCGTGACACCGGCGCGTTTCGACTTCTCGATGAAGCGCGGAATCTTGTGACACAGCGTATCCACCTGAATCATGAAGCGCACATCCATGCCTTCGTTCTCACGAAGCTGGATGATGCGGTCGAAGATGATCTCCCAGTCCTTGTTGCGCGCGAAATTATCGTCGGTGATGAAGAATCGATTGACGCCCTGCGCCCAGTTTTCGCGCAGGATGCGCTCGACGTCGTCGGGATTGCGCCGGCGGGACTGACGGCCCTGAACATTGATGATGGTGCAGAACGAGCACTGGAACGGGCAGCCGCGCCCAGCGTCGAAGCTCGTCATGTTGCCCATCGTGCGGGTGACGTGGCTGTGCGGCAGGAACGGCGTGACAGTGCCTTCGAGGCCCGGCAAATCCTGGATGAAGTTGTAAATCGGCTTCAGCTGGCCTCGCGCGGCGTCGCGCAGGATATCGTCCATGCGGCCTTCGGCCTCGCCGGCGAAGAGAGACACACCCATGTCGAGAGCGGCCTGCAAATCCGGCATCAGCGTGTCGAACATCGACAGCAGCCCGGAGACATGGAAGCCGCCGAGCACAACCTGGATTCCGGCCGCGCGCAAAGGCCGCGCGATGTCGAGCGCGCGGGGGTATTGGTTCGACTGGACGCCAACGAGGCCGACAAAGCCTCGCACACCAGGCTCGCTGAACTCGGCGATGATCTTTTCTATCCGGACGCGGGTGTTTGTTTCGTCGATGGCGGTGACATCCACTGAGCCATCGCTCGCCAACACGCCGCGCGCGATCGAATCCATCGCCAGTCCGTAGACACTGGCCAGCGAATTGGATGGCATCATCGAGCGCCACCAGCGGATCACATAACCGTCGTCGTCGTAGTGCGACGGCTTGATCAGGATGATGCGAAAGCGTTTGGCGCTGCGCGTATGCGTGAGCTCGGCTGCGTGCGCCATCTGCCTGCTTTTGTCGGGATTGCTGAAGTCCTTGTCACCGACTCGACAGGAGAAAGCAAGCTGAGGCGCCATCAGCCGAACAATCTGCTGGCTGTCAGCCCGTCGAAGATGAACTGCATGGCGAGCGCTGCCAGCAGGATTCCGGATACCCGCGCCACCACGTTCACGCCCGTCGTTCCCAGCACGCGCATCAGCGCCTGGGACGCCAGCATCATCACAAACGCCAGCAGGATATTGAGAAGCAGCGCGCTTAGCACGATGCCTTGGGTGAGGTGCGTATGCGCGCGGCCCATCAAAAGAACGATGGCCGTCATGCTGCCTGGGCCGGCTGTCAGCGGGATAGCCAACGGGAAAATGGCGATATCGTGCTGCTGTTTCGCTTCCATCTCCTCCGGTGGCGTGATCGAGGTGAGGCCGGAGTGGCGCCGCAGCAGCATTTCCGCCGAGGTCATCAGCAGCAGCACCCCGCCTGCCGTGCGGAAGGCCGGCAGCCCCACGCCGATCAGCGAGAGCAATTCGATGCCGCCCAAGCCGAAGGCGAGCAGCACGGCCGCGGCAACGCCGGCCGCCACGATCGCCAGCCGGCGTTTCGTCCGCGCATCGAGCCCCGGTGTGAGCGCGAGGAACATAGCGGCCAGTTCCACCGGTCCGATGGCGACGAACAGGGTGGTGAATGCGCTGGCGAAAACGTGAAACATCGCGCCGCCCTAGAAAATCTCGAACAGTCCGGCAGCGCCCATGCCGCCGCCGATGCACATGGTGGCAACGCCGTATTTCGCGCCGCGCCGTTTGCCTTCGATCAGCAGATGCGCCGTCAGCCGCGCGCCGGACATGCCATACGGATGCCCGATGGAAATCGCGCCGCCGTCGACGTTGAGCAACTCGTTCGGCAGGCCGAGCTTGTCACGGCAATAGAGCGTCTGACAGGCGAAAGCCTCGTTCAACTCCCACAGGCCGATGTCGTCCATCTTGAGTCCCGCGCGTTGCAGCAATCGTGGCACGGCAAACACCGGACCGATGCCCATTTCGTCGGGGTCGGTGCCGGCCACCGCCATGCCGCGATAAGCGCCGAGGGGTTGAAGCCCGCGGCGCTGCGCGTCCTTCGCTTCCATCAGCACCGCCGCCGCCGCGCCATCGGACAATTGCGAAGCGTTGCCGGCGGTGACGAATTTTCCCTGCTTTACCACCTGCCCGTCCTTGAACACAGGCTGCAGCTTCTGCAGATCGGCCAAGGTGGTTTGCGGGCGATTGCCTTCGTCCTGCTCCAGCACGATGAATTTCTCGCGCGTTTCGCCGGTCTCCTTGTTCTTCACCAGCATGGTGGAGGGAAGGGGGACGATCTCGTCGGCGAAGCGCCCCTCGCGTTGCGCGGCTGCGGTGCGCTGCTGCGATTGCAGCGCATATTCGTCCTGTGCCTCGCGCGAGATGTGATAGCGCTCGGCCACGATCTCCGCCGTCTCAAGCATTGCCATGTAGATGGACGGCACGTGCTCCTTCAGCCATTTGTCGCCGGCGCCGTAGCGATCCAGCTTCTCGTTCTGCACCAGCGAAACGGATTCCAGTCCGCCGCCGATCGCCACCGTCATGTTGTCGGAGATGATCTGCTTGGCCGCGGTGGCGATGCCCATAAGGCCGCCGGCGCAGCGCCGGTCGATGGTCATGCCGGCGACCGAAGTTGGCAGGCCCGCGCGTAGTGCCGCGTGCCGCGCCACATTGGTGCCGGTCGAGCCCTGTTGCAGCGCGCAGCCCATCACCACGTCTTCGATCTCCTCGCGCGCCACGCCGGCGCGCTTTACGGCAGCGGCAATCACATGGCCGCCGAGCTCGGCACCGGAGGTGTTGTTGAAGGCGCCTTTGTACGCCCGGCCGATGGGGGTGCGCGCGACGGAAACAATAACGGCTTCTCTCATTCTCACTCACTTTTCGATTGGTCGCCTTGGCGGCCACAGTTTCCAAATCTTGTAAGCTCTAAGGGCAATTCTACCACATGTTGAGAGTCGTTTTCACGAAGGCGGTGGACCCCCTCCCCCCGAGAGCGTATTCGCAACGGAGCAACGCGAAGCGCGCACGAGCGCGTTCGCCGACGACCGAATTGTTCGTTTTGTTTGGCGAAAAATCGGTGGGGGATCGCCAGGCCATCTACCATCACACCATATGTAGCGGTTGACGCACCGCACACGCATTTGAAATCACCACTTCGCGCATTCCATGAACACCTTTGGAGACAGCGTGTATGGGTGGCCGGGACAGGCCCGGCCATGACGAGAAAGTGAGTGCGTTCGCTGTGCTTCATGCGCGACAATATAAGGCCGAAAGTCCGGTGGTAGATGAATTGTAACGAAATAAATTTTCCCGCTGCCAGCCAGTGACCTTCCGGTTCGCGGACAGCGAAAAGCGGTATACGGGACGGGAACTATTGCGGCGGATTGGCGAGCAGATACGGATAGCCGTTGTTGATGTCCGGCGACTGGCCCCAAATCGCTGGATTAAACCCATCCGGCAATGCGGATTTCAGTTGATCATCAGTTAGCCCGGTCACGTTCGCTTGGCAGGAGCGGCTACCGCATCCCTTGCCGACGCCTTGAGATGTACCGCTAGTCGTCACGTCCCAAAAATTACTCCTTACGCCATCGACCAGCCCCGAAAATCCGCCGCACCTAGCCTCCGCGCCGCACTGCACCAACCCAGTCGAGTAGCTTGTCGCCATAAATGATGCAGTTTGCTTGCCTCCAAATTTATACATGAAACCAGCCAGCCCCCCGGCTAATCCTTTAGTAGCTCCGGTCACTGAACCTGTTGCGTAGGAATCAACGATGACGCTGCCGATACCTCCGCCCCCGACAAGCCCGCCTACAAAATGATTACGACTACCATTACCCTGTCCCGTGACTTTGGCGACTGAATAGGAACGCTGGATAATTGCTGCGGCACCCCCGGCCAGGCCTCCGGCAAAACGGCCAGACACGCTTCCCCTCGCAAATGAATCCGAAATATTTGCCGCAGCTGATCCTACCAGTCCACCTGTTTCAGAGCGACCTCCTTCGACAGTAACGTCAGCGCCGGAATTGGAAACAACACCCTCACCACCCGTGGCGCCTACCAGACCACCAACTGTTCCAGAGGCACGTACCGTCCCGGTCACGAAGCAGCGATGTATATTGGAGTTGCTAATGCCGACCAGAGCGCCAACCACGTTCGCACCCTTTATGATAACGTCATTCAATGCCAGGTTCCGCAACGCTCCGGCAGGCTTGTGTTTTTGAACAAAGAACCTGGCGAAGAGGCCGACATCCGAATCTTCACCAGCCCTTATAGCTAAATGGAAAATTGAATGGCCTAGCCCCTCAAGGGTCCCCGTAAACTGCGTGATGGGCGAGTGCCTATACGTCCCATCGGTGGAGGCATCATAGTCCCGCGCTAGTGCGTAAAACCCGTATGGATTAACGCCTGTCGCGCTTGCCAAGGATTTTATGTCTCCAATAAGCGTGTAGCTGTTGCCGTTGATGACGAGGCTGCTGCTCAGGTTCGCAAATGTCGCGTTTCCGCCGTTGGAGAAGATGAGATCGCCTTTCGAGCCGCTGTTATTGTAAGTGAGCGTGATCGCGCCGCTGCCAGTCACCGTGACGGGCGCCTGAACGTTGAGATTGGTGTTGGCGTCGAGTGTGAGGCGGCTGGTGCTGTTCCAGCTGAGCAGCCGGACGATGGCGATGTCGTTCGCAACGCTGCCGGTTTTCGCTGCCACGTCGCCGCTGGCCAGCATCGTCTGAAGGTCGCCGACGTTCAGCACCGCTTTCGATGCCGTCGCCGTGCAGACACCAGCGTCGCAGCTCATGTTCCGCGTCGGCCTGTTGGAGATCGAAACGTCAGCCTGCGAAGTGCTGCTGCACGCCAGCACAAGGGCCGGAAGCAGCAATAACGTTCGATTCATTTCACACCCTTATTTCGGCGGGTTGGCGAGCAGATACGGATAGCCGTTGTTGATGTTGGGCGATTGGCCCCAGATGTTCGGATCGAACCCGTCCGGCAGACCAGATTTCAGCTGTTGGTCGGTGAGGGGCTGCCCAACCCCGCCGCACTTTGACGTGTCAGAGTCCCAGTAGGACTGCGAAACAGTACTGTAAGCGTATCCGATGAGGCCCCCGCACGCTGTCTTTTTTCGCGCGACGACAGGGCCGGTGGAATAGGAGGCACTGACCGAACCGTATTGGTGCATTCCAATCAGACCGCCGACACTATAGCCGCCACCTGCCTGGACAGGACTGACGGCATACGCGTTGGTCACCTCGCCGCCGCCATTATAGCCCACCAACCCGCCCACCTCCCAGCTGTGGGAACCGAAAACGCGTGTGCTTGAGTATGATTGGTCTATTGTTCCCCAGTTTTCAGCCGCCAGGCCTCCCACCTGTTCACCACCTGCGTCCCCGGCCATCTTGATCTTGATCTGCATGTTAGTGGATGACTTGGAGAGCGGTCCCTGGTTCGCGCCGACCAAACCGCCGACAACGGCCGTGCATTCCGTGGCGATGGTTCCCGTTGCGTGCAATCGCAAAAGAACACCGCCATTGTTGTTAGCCGCGACGGCGCCAACCCTCGAAACGCATGTCTGGATGCCGAAATTCACATCCAAGAGCGCCAGATCCCGAATAGAGCTGCCGGAAACGATCTCCTTGAAAAGCCCCGCGTCAGAGTGCTGGCCTGCAAGCCTGATCGTCAGATTGGAGATTGCGTTTCCCAATCCTTCGAACGTGCCCGCAAAATCGGTACGCACCACCGCGCTGGAATAAGTACCGTCAGAGCCCGCATCGTATGGCTTCGCAAGTGCGTACAAGCCTTTGGGTTTGTCGGCGACGTCCGCGGCGAGTGTCATGAGATCGCCCACCAGTGTATAGCTGTGCCCGTGGATGATCAGGCTGCTGCCCAGGTCCCAGAACTGGATACTCCCCTTGGGCTCAATGGCGAGTTCGCCCTGGCCGCGCCAATCGACGGTAAGCGCGCCGGTACCCGCGACGATCACCGGCTTCTTCACGACAACGGATCGTCGAGCGTCCAGCGTCAGGCGGCTGATGCTGCTCCAGGTGAGCGGCTGATCGATCTCGATATCTTTCGCGAGGCTGCCGGTGGCAACTGTCGCATCTCCGGCCGCAAGCATGGTTTGAAGGTCGTTGACGTTCAGCACCGCTTTCTTCGCCGTGGCCGTGCACACACCGGCGGTGCAATTCATGTTCTGCGTGGGCTTGTTGGAGATGGACACGTCGGCGTCGGCTGCACCGCCGAGCGTCACTGCCGAGATTGTCCCGAAAATGAGGCTCTTGAGCATGGCATCCCTGCTTTCGCCCCATTCTACCGCCGTTTATTCAATACGTCATGGGCCTTCCTTGTGTCGGCCACCATGAACGCGATCTGCAACGGTGTGCATGGGTGGCAGGGACAAGCCCGGCCAAGACGGACGTAGAGACGCTGGGCGACTATTTCACGTCGCGGAAGGTTTTGCCGTCGGCCACCAGTTTCTCCAGCAGGGCCGCTGGCTTGAATGCGTCGCCGCGTTCGGCCTGCCATGCGCGCATGTTGTCGAGCACCTTCTCCAGCCCGATCTCGCCGGCGTAATACATCGGGCCGCCGCGGTAACGTGGCCAGCCATAACCGTTGATCCAGACCACGTCGATGTCGGAGGCGCCAATGGCAATGCCTTCCTCCAGAATCTTGGCGCCTTCGTTGATCATGGGATAAAGGCAGCGTTCGAGAATTTCGTCGTCGGAAATGCGCCGCGTCTGCACGCCGCTTTTGGCGCGGAAGTCTTCGACCAGCCGCTCCACGGTTGCGGACGGTTTCGCCTTGCGGTTCTCGTCGTAATCGTAATAGCCGGCGTTCGTTTTCTGGCCGCGGCGATCCATCTCGCACAGCACTTCGCGAATGGTTGCACTCTTCGATGTTTCACGGCTCCAGCCGAGATCCAGGCCCGCCAAATCACGCATCTGAAACGGTCCCATGGGAAAGCCGAATTCGACCAGCACGCGATCCACGTCCCACGGTGCAGCACCCTCCAATACCAGCGCGTCCGCCTCGCGCTGGCGCTGCGCCAGCATGCGGTTGCCGACGAAGCCGTAGCCGACCTGCACTAGCACACCGATCTTGCCGATGCGCTTGGCCAATTGCATGGCGGTGGCGATGACCGCCTTCGACGTCTCTTTCGCGCGCACCACTTCCAGCAGCTTCATGATGTTGGCCGGCGAGAAGAAGTGAAGCCCGATCACGCAGTCCGGCCGCGTGGTGACGGCCGCCATTTCATCGATGTTCAGATAGGATGTGTTGGTGGCTAGGATTGCGCCGGGCTTCGCGATCGCATCCAGCTTGCGAAACACGTCCTTCTTCACGTCCATGTTCTCGAACACGGCCTCGACGACGAGGTCGCAGTTCGCGAGATCATCCAGCGACAGCGTGCCGGTGAGAAGCGCCATGCGCGTCTCAACCTCCGCCGCCGTCATGCGGCCTTTCTTCGCCGCGCTCTCATAGTTGCGGCGGATAGTGGAGAGGCCGCGGTCCAGCCCATCCTGTTTGGTTTCCACGATGGTCACGGGCATGCCGGCATTGAGGAAATTCATGGCGATGCCGCCGCCCATGGTGCCGGCGCCGATGATGCCGACCGTGTTCACGGGAATTGTCGGCGTGCCCGGCGGCAGGTCGGGAATCTTCCACACTTCGCGCTCGGCGAAGAAGACGTAGCGCAGCGCTTTCGATTGCGGTCCGTCGCGCAGCTCCTCGAACAGGCGGCGCTCCACCTTCATGCCTTCGTCGAATGGCATGTTCACCGCCGCTTCGACAGCGCGGATGCAATATTCCGGTGCCAGCAGGCCACGGAATTTGCGCGCGTTCTCCTTGCGGAAATTCTCGAAGATTTCCGGGTGCGCGCGCGCGGGCGCAATCTTTTCGTCGCTGTCGCGTACTTTGCGCAGCGGTTTGTTCTGCGCGATCAGATCGCGTGCAAAGGCGATGGCCGCTTCGCGCAATTCGCCTTCTGGCGCCAGCGGGTCAATCAACCCCAGCTCGCGGCATTTCGCGGCCGGCAGCGGACGGCCGCTGGTGATCATATCGAGCGCGGCTTCGACGCCGAGGAGGCGCGTGCCGCGCTGGGTGCCGCCGGCGCCGGGGAGCAGTCCGAGGTTCACCTCGGGAAATCCGCATTTCGCGCTCTGGACGGCAACCCGGTAGTGCGCGCACAGCGCAACCTCCAGCCCGCCGCCAAGTGCGGTGCCGTGGATGGCTGCCACCACCGGCTTTGGCGAACTCTCGATGAGGTTGCCGAGATCGGGCAGGCTGATGCCCTGTGGCGGCTTGCCGAACTCGGCGATGTCGGCGCCCGCAATAAACGTCCTGCCTTCGCAGGTGAGCACGATGGCGTTGACATCGGGATCTTCAATGGCCCGGCGAAATGCTTCAGCGAGACCGTCGCGCACCTTTGCCGAGAGTGCATTTACGGGGGGAGAGTTGATCGTGATGACCGCGACCTCGCCCTCGCGCGAGAGTGCCGTGACGTCGTTCACCGCGATCATGAGCGTTCCTGGCGCGACGCGGCACCCGGCCGCATCCGTTTTCTAGTCCATTTCGCGATAGCAAGGGCGCCGGGTCAATGCAGGCCAGCGCATGCGAGTATCAGCCCTGGCGGGCCTTGAACCGGGGGTTCTTCTTGTTGATGACGTAGGTGCGTCCCTTCCGCCGGATGATGCGGCAGTCCTTGTCGCGCTTCTTGAGCGAGCGCAGGGAATTGCGAACCTTCATGACACGCCTTCAACGAAAACAGGGCCGAAGCGGCCCCGTGAAAGAGGCGCGGAAACTATTCGGCGCCTCACGCGCTGTCAATGGCCGGTTTTCGGGTAAGAGGGCACGGATGGGGCAGCATAACGACAAGATGTTGGCGGTGCCGCTGGTGTTTCTGGCCGCGATTGCCTGCGCCCCTCCGGCTACGGCACCGCCGCAGCCGCGTGTGAGCCTTCCGCGGGCGCCAGCAATCCCGATGCGGCCCCTTGGTGCTTCGCAGGACGACAAGTTCGCCGCCTTCATCCGGGATTTTCGCGCCACCGCACTCGCTGCCGGTATCCGGCCGGCCACCTACGATGCCTCCATGGCCGGGCTCCGCCGCAACCCCCGCGTCGAGGAGCTCAACCGCAAGCAGCCCGAATTCGTGAAACCGGTTGGGGAATACCTGGCTTCGACGGTTTCGCAGGCTCGTGTGGCCGGCGGCCGCACCATGCTGGAGCGGTACGGCGCAACCTTGCGCGTTCTGGAAGCGCGCTATGGCGTACCGGCGGAAATCCTGGTCGCAGTGTGGGGTCTGGAGAGCGGCTATGGCGCGGATATGGGCAGCTTCAACCTGTTCGAGGCGCTCGCCACCCTGGCCTATGACGGCCCGCGGCAGGAGTTCGCCCGGCGCGAGCTTCTCGCGGCCATGCGCATGGAGGAGCAACAGCATCTCGATCCACGGCGGATGACATCCTCCTGGGCTGGCGCCTTCGGGCAGACGCAATTCGTGCCGTCCTCATTCCTCGCGCACGCTGTCGATGGCGACGGCGACGGCCGCATCGATCTGTGGCGCTCGCCGGCCGATGCGCTGGCCTCCGCCGCGGTGCTGCTGCATGGCGCAGGCTGGCGGATGGGCGCGTTCTGCTATCGCGAGGCGGTCGTGCCAGCGAGTTTTCCTTATGAGCAGGCCGATGCGGAAACGCTGAGACCGCTCGATTATTGGGCGGGACTCGGCGTGAAGCCGGCGCGCGGCGGCGACATCGCGGCACAGAGCGGCGACGCCGCGATTTACCTGCCGGCGGGCTGGCGGGGACCGGCCTTCTTCGTCTACCCGAACTTCAAGGCGGTGCTGACCTACAACAACGCGGCGAGTTACGCGCTTTCGGTGTGCAACCTCGCTGACCGGCTGCGCGGCGGCGGAGAGATCACGGCGGCTTGGCCGGCCGGCGAACGGCCGCTCGGACCGGACGAGCGCCTGCGGATGCAAAGCGCGCTCAATGCGCTCGGTTACGATTCAGGGCCCGCCGATGGCATCCTTGGCCGAAAAGCGCGCGCGGCGCTGCGCCGGTATCAGAAGGATCATCATCTGCCGGCGGACGGCTATCCGACTCGCCAAATGCTCGGCCAGATACAGGCAGACCTGCGCAGCCGCGCGAGTTGACTATGATGGCTGGCGAAACACCAGCCGGCTCGACAGCACGAAGTTGAACATCAGGCCGGCGATGGTTCCGCAGGCGAGCGCGATGAAAGGGTTGTTCAACGGTGCCGGCCCGGTCGCAAGGAGCGTGGCGTAAACCGCATAGTTGACGAGAAAGCCGATCACGTTGGAGAGCACGAAGGCGAGCCATTCTTTGGCGATCGACAAGCGCTGCGTCGCCGCATGTTCGCGAAAGGTCAGGCTGCGGTTGCCCCACCAAGTGAACGTCACGGCGACGAAAAACGAGAACAGGCCTGCGGCGTAGGCATTCAGGCGAAGCATGCGCAGTGCAAACCAAAGCGCGGCTTCGTTCACCACAAAGCCCGCGGCGCCGACCAACAGGAAGCGAAGGAAACGCGAGACGTTACTTGTTCTTCCGTCTGGCGCCGCCAGATTCACGGAAGTTTCAGTTCCTGCGGACCGGGAATGGCGAGATAGGCCATGCGCTTGGATTCCCAGCGGCCTCGCGTCACCGTGTCGAGAATCATTCCACTTGCGAGCGACAGCAGCGCAATGCCCATCAGGCCCGTTGCGAGGATTGCGCTGGGCAGGCGCGGCACCAGTCCGGTCCGGGCATATTCGTAGACCACCGGCGCGCCGACAGCGAGCGACACGAGCGCGAGCAGCAGAAAGATCGCGCTGAAGAATATCAGCGGACGCTCCTCGCGCACGAGCAACGCAATGGTGGACAGAATGCGCAATCCATCGCGCCAGGTGTTCAGCTTGCTGATGGAGCCTTCCGGCCGCTCCTTGTAACGTGTGTCGATCTCAACGACAGGCATGAGGAGGCGCACGGCATGGACCGTCAGCTCCGTTTCAATGCCGAAGCCTTGCGCGGTGAAGGGAAACGATTTCACGAAACGCCGCGACATTACACGATAGCCAGTGAGCAAGTCGGCGATCTTTACCTGGAACATCATTGCCGTCAGTCCGGTGAGCAAATGATTCCCGAACACATGTCCTGTCCGGTAGGCCGCCTGGGCCACCGCGATCCTCCTGCCGGAGACGACATCCAATCCGTCCCGGACCAGCGTTTCCACCAGCAACGGCGCGGCTTCGGCGTCGTAGGTGTCATCGCCATCCGCGAGAATATAGATATCCGCCTCGATATCAGCGAACATCCGGCGCACAACGTTGCCCTTGCCCTGGCGCAACTCGCCGCGGACCACGGCTCCGGCGGCGCTAGCCATCTCAAGCGTGCGGTCCGCGGAATTGTTGTCGTAAACGAACACCTGTGCCGAAGGCAGGGCGAGACGAAAATCCCCCACCACTTTTCCGATGGTCGCTTCTTCGTTGTAGCAGGGGATAAGAACGGCGATGCGCGCCGTGGTTCCGTTCATGCGCGTTTCGCTGGCAGATGCTTCAGCGGGCAGAACCGATATGGCCCCCCGAGGTTTGTCGTGAACAGGTTGCACTCCGTCCATCGCATCCCCAAGCCGTATTCGGCGAGGGCGTCTCCGGCCCGGCCGACTTCGTATTCGTTGGCAATCACGTACAGATCGCCTTTGTACGCGTCCACCCGTGCACGCGTGGCGGCGGTCATTTTCGAACCGTCGTGAGGTTGAATCATCCATCCATCGATTCGCAATACCGGTATTGCCGGAGGAAGCTCAGGGAGCAGGTAGCCCATGGGCGCCTCTCCCGTCATCAGGATCAGGCTGTGTTGCGGATCGCGGATCGGCGGGAGGGCAACCTGCACGTAGGGATCGCCCAGCGGCGCGCGTTCGAGAATCTCGTAATGCGTGGTGAGCAGAATGCCAGCCAAGGCCATTCCCGTCGCAACCGCCTGAAAATATTTGCCGACAGGCCACAAGCCGATGGCGCCGACGATCAGGATTGGCGCCAGCATCTCGAGGGCGACAATGTAGCGGTAGATGCCGAAGGCAAATATCCAGATGGCGTATGAAACACCGGCAAAAGCGAACAGGGCGCCGGCAACGACAGGATCGACAAAAGAATCGCGCCGCCGGAAAAACGCCAGCGGCGCTGTCAGAATGCCGACGACATAGGCCCCTCCCACCCGGATATCGTGGAAGGGCAGGTCGTTCGCCACCTGCCAGTGCATCGAGAACAGGATGGGAAACAGCAGCCGCTTGGGCCAGCGATGGGGCACGAAGCGGGTATCCCGATACGACGTTTCGAGCGCCAGCGGCGAGCGGAAATACTGATTGTAATAGGGAAAAAGCGGATTGCCGGTTTCGTGGAACATCTTGAAAAACCAGTAACCGGCAAACAGGCCTATGCCGGCGAGGCCACCGGCAGCACCGGCCGCGAGGCGTGCGAGGCGCCGGGCAAATGTTCCCGGCAGAACCGCGAGCGCTGCCGCAAATCCGAAGGCGTACAGGCCTTCCGGCAGTTTCAGTCCGATCGCCGCCCCCACCGCCAACCCGGCAACACCGCTTGTCCAGAGCGCGTGAGCAACCGGGCCATCCCGAAGCACTTCGCGATTGCAGACGATAATGGCGAGCGCGCCAAGAATCAGCAGGCTCAGTATGTTGTCGTAATAGGTTTGCCCGGCGAGCGACACGGTGAGGCTGCCTGTAGCGCAAAAGAGCGCCAGCGCCCCGGCCGCGATCTCGCGATGGCGGACACGCAGCAATGTTCGAGCAAGAAAGTAGAGCGGCACGATGTTGGCCCCCTGCACGGCGCCGAGCGCACCAAGGGCAAACCACGACGGTGCGTGTCTCGCGAGAAGGTAGAAGGGGATGTCGAGAATCGGATTGTAGTAGGTCGCCTGATGCGAGACCGCGACGTCGAAATTCATCCGCCCGTGAAGGAAGGCGTAGGGAATGTACCAATGGTAGTTCCGGAAATCCCATGACATGTCCTTGCCGAGCGCGACGACGAAAACTGCCCAGCTGAAAATGACAACGCCCAGGAATGTGTATTCGAGCGGCGCGAGCCAGCGGCTGCGGATGGCTGCAGGAGTGGCGGACATGCTGGCAGTTTCGGCCCGGGAAGCCTGCAGACTCTAGCACGCCGGGTGCTGCCCGCCAGTACGGCAGGTCAGGCGGGCAGATTGGAGAGAAATTGCTCCGTACAGGCGCGCCAGGAACGCGTCAGCGCGAACGCGCGACAGCTCTCGCGCGGGATAGCGAGGGCCCGCCGGCATGCCGCAGCCAGATCATTGTCCAAGACCCCGACGGTCGAGGTGCCGATAACATCCGCCGGGCCCGGAACGGGGAAGGCGGCGACCGGCGTGCCGCAGGCGAGCGCTTCCAGCACCACGAGCCCAAATGTGTCCGTCTTGCTGGGGAACACGAATACATCGCTGGCGGCGTAGCACCGCACCAAATCCTCACCCTTTTTCGAGCCGAGAAATTTCGTCGTGGGATATTTGCGCTCAAGCGCCGAACGCGCCGGTCCGTCCCCGACAACAACCTTTGTGCCCGGCAGATCGAGAGCAAGAAAGGCCTCGATATTCTTTTCCACGGCAACGCGCCCCACATAGAGCCAGATCGGTCCCTCGAACGGCAACCGCGCATCGGCGATGGGACGGAAGATCTCAACATCCACGCCGCGCGACCAGATGCGCACATTGCCGAAGCCGTGCGACTGCAGCTCCCGCTCGAGCGTGGGCGTCGCAACCATCACCGCTCGTGCGGGCCCATGAAAGCGGCGCAGCGCCCGATAGACCAGCTTCTCGGATACAACCGGGAATCGCGCGCTGACGTATTCCGGGAAGCGCGTGTGAAAGGATGTTGTGAAGGCAAGGTCGCGTTTCCGGCAGATGGCTCGCGCGCTCCAGCCCAATGGGCCCTCGGTCGCGATATGTATTGCCGTGGGCCGGAAATCGTCGATCAGCCGCTCCAGACCGCGGCGCGGAAAAACGGCCAGCCGTATCTCGGGATAGGTGGGCAGGGCCATCGTCGCGCGGCCTTCCGGGGTCGCATAGCGAACCTCGTGCCCCATGGACACGAGATCATGGCCGAGCGTTTCGAGCGTGCGCACGACGCCATTGACTTGCGGCGCCCACGCATCCGTCACGATCAGGAGGCGCAAGGACTTTTGCCTGGAATATTCGATCGCGCGCGGTTCTGCGCGCGCGCCAAGCTGCGTCTCGTGGACCATGGCATTCAAGAAATTCACCGCCGCCGGAGCCGGAGAAGACGCTACCAGATTCGTTCGTACACGATAAACGGCCACGAAGAGGTTACCAGACAACGGAAAGCTGCTCGCCGTGCAGATTTCCGTTGGATATGCGGGTGAAAATCAACACTTCGTTTACCGACTCGGCTATTGTTGCAGGGATGGATGCAGCGCCTGCTTTCCGCGCGGAACCGTATCGATTGCCGCCGGGCGGGCTGTGGCGCTGGGCCGGAGGCGGTCTTGCCTTGTTGGCCTGCGCGGCGGCGACGGTGGCGGTTCTTCTGCCTCAGGCGGCCGGGTGGAACGGGCTGGTTCTCATTGTCGGGATCGGGATCGTAGGCCTGATCTGTCTGGCCGGCCTTCGGCCGCGGGACACTCGCCAGACCAGCAGCGGCGCGGTCGCCGAAGCGGCGGCGCGCAGCCACATCCCCTGGGTTATTACCGGTGCCGATGGAACCGTCGTGAACTGCAACGATGCCTATGCGCGCCTCGGACAGCGGCCGTCGGGAAGCATCCTGGCGCCCGTGTTTGCCCTGGCTGCCGACTCGACGGCTCCTTCGCTCTATCGCCTGGCCCTGAAGGCGAGAAACAGACAGCGGCACGATGAGACCCTTGAGTTCTCTGGCGGCCAAAAACTGGCTGTGTCCGTCCAGCCATTGAAGGGTGGCGCGACCGCGTGGTGGCTGACTCCCATTCTGGCCCCCTTGCCAGAGCCGCAGGGCCGGCCGGTTTCGCCCATGCCAACGGCGCCGCGGCCAGCGGCGGCCAGCCTTGAAGATGCTCCCATTGGAGTGGCCGAGGTCGACAGCGATGGGGCCATTTCGCTGGGCAACAAGGTCTTCGCTGCTTTCTTTGGCGCGAGCGATATTTCCGGCCGCCGGCTGACCGATCTGGTCGAGGTGTCCAATCGGGCGCACATCGAGGGATTGTTCGCCGGGGCCACAGGCGATGCCGTGCACATGCCGCTTGAGGTGCGCTCCGCGGCCAATCGCGAATGCGTGGCCGAGCTTTATGCCCATCCCGCCGGGAGCGGAAACCATACGATCTATCTGGTCGATGTCTCGGCGCAGAAATCGCTGGAGAACAAGTTCGCGCAGTCGCAAAAGCTGCAGGCGGTTGGACAGCTTGCGGGCGGCGTCGCTCACGATTTCAACAATCTTCTGACCGTCATCATCGGCAATTCCGAACTGCTCCTGATGCGCCACCAGGCCGGCGATCCGTCGTTTCGCGATCTCAACGAAATCCACCAGACGGCGGTACGCGCGGCAAATCTCGTGCGTCAGCTGCTCGCATTTTCCCGGCAGCAAACCATGCAGCCGCGGGTTATCGATCTCAGCGTCAGTTTTCGAGAACTTGCCGACCTGCTGCGGCGGCTGCTGCCGGAAGGCCTCGCGCTCAAAATCGAGCATGGCAGCGAATTGTGGCCGGTGCATGCCGATGAAGCGCAGCTCAACACGGCAATCATCAATCTGGTCGTCAATGCGCGGGACGCAATGCCAAAAGGGGGCGCGATCACCATCCGGACGCAGAACCAGGCGCTGACGGAAACCTCGGCGCTCGGAAATGCGCGGATGCCTGGCGGCGATTATGTGCGGGTCGATGTGTGCGACACCGGCGTTGGTATCGCCAAGGAGAATATCGGCAAGATCTTCGATCCCTTCTTCACCACCAAACCCGTGGGCGAAGGAACCGGACTGGGACTCGCCACGGTGTATGGGATCGTGAAGCAGATGGGCGGTTTCATTTCCGTCGAAAGCGAAGTCGGCCGGGGCGCGACATTCAGCATCTTCCTGCCGCGCCGCCATGGGGAGGTGGACATCCGAGGCGAGTTTTCACCGGCCCGAGATGTGACCGGCCATGAAACCATTCTGCTTGTCGAAGACGAAGATGCGGTGCGCGGCTTTGCCGCCCGCGCCCTGAAGCAGCGCGGTTACCAGGTGCTTGAAGCGACCGGCGGGGAGCAGGCGCTGGAGATCGTGAAGCGTGGCGAAAGGCACATCCATCTTCTGGTCACCGATGTCGTCATGCCTGGAATGGATGGTCCGACTCTCGTACGGGCCGTCAGGCAGCTAAAGCCGGAAATCCGGGTGATCTTCATGTCGGGCTATGCGGAGGAGACGTTCCGCCGCAATGAGGAAAGGCCCGAAAATCTGCACTTCCTGCCGAAGCCGTTCGGTCTCAAGCAATTGGCCCTGAAGGTGAAGGACGTGCTGTCCGGGGCCTCGCCCGGCTGACGCGATTGTGTATGCGCGCTCCGCTTCGCGCATTGTAAGGTGCGCGCGACAGCTGGGGATCTGCCATGAAATTCGCGTCCGCTTTTCTTGCGCTTGTCATAGCCGTGCCAGGATTGGCGTCGACTGCCGAAGCGGCCGTTCCAGTCTCGATCGCCAAAGCGGTGCAAGACAGCACGCGGCCGAAGGAACAGAGGGATCTGGACGCGGTGCGAAAGCCGTCGGAGGTGCTCAGCTTTGCCGGCATCAAGCCGGGCCAGATCGTTGCCGAATATCTGCCGGGCGGCGGTTACTACACGCGCATGCTGAGCGACATCGTGGGCCCGAAGGGCAAGGTCTTCGCATTGGAGACGACACGGTGGGGCAAGGACAATATTGCGGCGACCCAGGCCGTTCTGAAGGAGCCGGGGCGCGGCAACGTCACACTGGATCTCGCTCCCCTGGGCAACTTCAATCTGCCTGAGAAGGTCGACGTTTTCTGGACCTCGCTGAACTATCACGATCTGCATGTGGCGAAATATGCGAACGTCGATATGGGCGCGTTCAACCGGCACGTGTTCGATTCGCTGAAGCCCGGCGGCATCTACTTCATCATCGATCATCAGGCGAAGGCCGGAACCGGGTCGAACGATTCGGCGACTTTGCACCGGATCGAGAAGGACGCGGTGGTGCGCGAAGTCAGCGCGGCCGGATTCAAGCTGGCCGGCACGAGCGACCTTTTGCGCAACGCGTCGGACGATCACAGCAAGCCGGTGTTCGACCTGCACTTCAAGACAGATCAGTTCATCCTGAAGTTCCGCCGCCCCTGATGTGACGATCAAATCAATCCCAGCGACCGGAAGCTGGTTGTGCCGCCGCGGCTGACGATGAGGTGGTCGTGAACGGTGATGCGCAGGGCCTTGGCGGCGGAGATGATCTCGCGCGTCAGTTCAATATCCGCGCGGGAAGGTGTCGGATCTCCGCTGGGGTGGTTGTGAACGAGTATGATGGCGGATGACGATAGCTCCAAGGCCCGCTTGACGATCTCCCGGGGATAGACCGGCGTGTGATCCACCGTGCCCTTGCCTTGTACTTCGTCGGCAATGAGAGCGTTCTTCCTGTCCAGAAACAGGATACGGAACTGCTCGTGCGGATTGCGGGCCATGGCCGCCGTGCAATAATCGAGCAGGGCCTGCCAGGTACTCAGTGCCGGACGGCCGAGCACCTTCGTCCGTGAGAGCCGCACCGCCGCCGCCTCCACGATCTTGAGCTGGACGACAACGCTTTCGCCAACGCCCTTGATCTCCCGCAAGCGCTCGCGCGATGCGGCAATGACATCGGCGAAGCTTCCGAAGATGGCGAGGAGTTCCTTGGCGAGCGGCTTTACATCCCGCCGCGGCAGTGCTGCATAGAGAACCAGCTCCAGCAATTCATAATCGGGGAGCGTTTCCGCTCCGGCGAGGAAACGATCGCGCAGCCGCTCGCGATGGCCGAGATAGTGCGGGGCGGGAGAAAGAAGCGCAGTTTCGAAAGACCCGGAAACGTCGGAAACGCCGTCAACCGTAGGGCGGCTTGTCGTAGCCCTTGGGAGAGCGCGTGAAGATTTCGACCCCATCTTCCGTCACGCCGACCGTGTGTTCGAATTGCGCCGACAGTGAACGGTCCCGCGTCACCGCTGTCCAGCCATCGTTGAGAATTTTTACGCCATAGCCGCCCAGATTGATCATCGGCTCGATGGTGAAAAACATGCCGGGCTTCAGCGCCAGGCCATATCCGGGCCGGCCGTAGTGCACGATGTTGGGAAGCGCGTGAAACACCCGCCCCACGCCGTGACCGCAGAAATCGCGCACCACGGAACATCGCTCTTCGCCCTCCGCATAGGACTGGATCGCGTGGCCGATGTCTCCGGTTGTGGCGCCCGGCCTTACGCTGGCGATCCCGCGCATCAACGCCTCGTAGGTTACTTCGACCAGGCGGCGCGGCTTCAGCTTGACATCGCCCACCAGGTACATCCGGCTGGTATCGCCGTGCCATCCGTCCAAGATGACGGTGACGTCGATATTGAGAATCTCGCCGTCACGCAGGGGCTTGTCGTTGGGAATGCCGTGGCAGACCACATGGTTCAAAGAGGTACAGAGCGTATGCCGATAGCCGCGATAGCCTAGGCAGGCAGGCACGGCCCCATGATCGGTGATGTAGGTGTACGCAACCTGGTCGAGCTCTGAGGTGGTGCGGCCTGGCTGTACCAACGGCACCATCAGGTCCAGGACTTCGGCGGCCAGCCGGCCGGCCCGTCGCATCCCCTCGAATGCGGCGGCATCGTGCAAGGCGACGCCGATATTTCCGCGTATTGCAGCTTCGAATACCTGGTCGGGAGCGTCTGACATCCGAGTGATTTAGAACCTGCGCCGTGCGTTCTCAACCACAACAACCGGCGGATGCGCAGGTTGCTGCTGTTGCATCAGGATAAACCGGCGAATGCAGGGCGATTAGGGTAAAAATGTGTCCGGCTGGAAAGGATTTTTTCTTCTAGATCGGTGGTCCGGCTGGACCGGCGCCCTGACTGCGGCCAAGTCTGGAGCGGCTGGTGAGCGAAGGTCGACAATGACAGCTGCACATCTCGGGGCGGGGCTATTGGCGGGCCTTCTTGCCGGCATTGCCGGCGCGGCCGTGGCATCGAACTTTGCCCCCACACCGACAAGCGGTTTTTTTGCGGCCGGAAACCATCGATTTTACGTCTGGTGCGCAGCCTCTCCCGGTTACCTCGCCACGCAAAGCGGAAGGGACGCGGAAGACGCGCAACTCCGGCTTTACAACTCCAACAAGGCGCGCGGGAAGGCAACCTGCTGGCCCATCTGGCAAGGACGCCTTCCGGGCTAGTGGAACGACCGCTTCCGTACGAATGAAGTTTTCGGTTCATCGCAGACAAAAGAAAATCGGCTGCGGCCGTTAAGCCGCAGCCGATCGGTACTCTCGAACCAAGCCTACTGGACCGCGCCTTTTTTGGCGACTTTCAGCGGATGACCATGTCCGGTCCTGCCGAAGCGGTCGTAATGAAGCATCGCGCCCGAAGGAACATGCTTCTTGTGCACGATGGCATGGACACCGCCTGACGGACATTCCGAATCCGGCAGCGGGCAATAGATATAAGACTGGCCTGCGCTGGTGCTCAGAGCCGCCAGGCCTTGCTCGTTGATGCCCCACGCTTGCTGGAACGTGCTGCCATCGCCCGGATCCAGATCGGTAACATCACCGCTGGTCGTATCGATGATAAAGCCATGAGGATTGCCGCCCGAGTCGGTCCATTGACCGGTTGCCAAGCCGGAGTTGTTGATATCTTCGAGCACGGTCCCAAACGCGGCGTCGCTCGGATAGTCGACGACGGAGAGATTGCTGCCGACCTGAACAAACCCGTGCTCGACGCCATCCTGATCGTCATAGAGACCGGCCACGGTCGTGTTGTCATCCTTGATGCCGCGCGGGCTGTTGCGCGTGTAGTTCTGCACGTTCAGGTCGAAATCGTGCTTGTAAACTCCGTGCCTGCCAACAAAGCCCATCCGAATGCCATCGGAATTGAAATAGTCTCCGACGCTGTAATTGCTGTTGTTGATGCCCTGCACCACGCCGTCCATCGGTGTGTGCGGGGCGGTCTTGAAGTTTATGAAATTGCCATTCGGGTGACGGAAGAATTCCACGCCGATCTGATATCCGCTTTTGGCCGCGAAGCCGTTGATGGTGCCCTTGTCACCGAGATAGCGCGGCTCGGTTCCGGTGTGCCGGTCGACCGGAGAATCGAAGACGGTGTAGTTGCTTCCGTCCAGAGGACCGACGAAGCCATGCTCCACGCCCACTGAATCCTTGAAGGCGCCCGCGATGATATTGCTGTTGTTGATCGCGAAGGCGGTTTGAGTCGCGGCGCCCGGCGCAAGCGGAACGGGAATATAGCTCGCCGCTTGCGCACCGCAGCAAGCCGCAACCATGATGCCGGTCAGACCGGCCGATGCCAATAGATACTTTCGCATGTGTTTGATCCCCACTGGTTGGATGCTCCGTATCATAGCAAGGCCGGTACAGGCAGGCCAGCGCCAAACCCATGTTAGAGAAAGTCTTTTTGCCAGATGAACGACGACCATGATTTGCAATGTTTCTTCCGCCGGATGTTTTCGTGCCAAGGCGTCCGATGATGGCGATTCCATTTGGCGGAAATGATCTCGACCGCGCCAGCCATAGAAGAACGGACGCCGCCTGGCTGGCTTCGGCGCGATTGAACAAGCAATCGCTCATTTGGCCATTCTTCCAGCTTCAACCGTTTGTGATGGACGTGGGTTCCGGCTCTGCGAATTCGCTTGCGGCTGGTTATCTTAAGCCAGCTTTCGCGGCGCCGTTGTCGGATCCTTCCGCGATCTGCGTTTTTTTGGGCCTGCGGGATGGCCGCGCTGTCTTCGCGCTCGATGTATCGGCGTTGCCGGAGCCGGAGGCCAGGCTTGGCGTGCACGGCCGCTTTCAGGACGCGCGGGCGGCCGCGCAGTTGTTGCGGATGGAAGATGCGGCCGTGCTGGGCCAGGCCAAGGCGCTGATCGATTGGCACCAGCGCCACGGTTTCTGCCCGAATTGCGGTGCGGCGACGGTATTGGCGGATGCCGGCTACCGCCGTCACTGCAACACCTGCGGCGCCGATCATTTTCCGCGTACCGATCCGGTTGTCATCATGCTTGCTGTTCATGGTGAGCGTTGTCTTGTGGGCCGCTCGCCCCGTTTTCCCAAGGGCACGTTTTCGGCGTTGGCTGGTTTCATCGAACCTGGCGAGACAATCGAAGAGGCCGTGGTAAGGGAAATCTATGAGGAAGCGGGCGTTCGCGTGGGGAACGTCAGTTATTTCGCGACACAGCCCTGGCCCTTTCCCTCTTCATTGATGATCGGATGCTTCGCGCAGGCAGAGACGTTCGAAATTACCCTGCGCGACAACGAGCTTGCCGAGGCATTCTG